>DATBZA010000022.1:0-36902 GCA_036513415.1 Myxococcales bacterium
GCGCAGCCGCACGCTCTCCGCGAGCAGCGGCTTCTCGCGGATCATGTCGAGCAGGTCGGTGATGATGGTGTTGGCGATGTCGAGCTGCTCGCCGATGCGATCGACGTGCTTCTTCGCGCGCTCGTCGCCTTGGGCGATCCTGCCCCGCAGGATGTAGAGGCTGCTCTCCATCACGCCCAGCGGATTGCGCAGCTCGTGGCCGATGGAACCGACCAGTTGGCCAAAGGTGGAGAGCCGCTCGCTCCGCGCCTGCTGCGAGAGGATATCCTCGCGGTAGGTGTGCAGCATGATCGCCAGCTCGAGATCGAGGATCTTGCTCACTGCCAGCCGCACGATGCGAGGAGTGTCACGCTCCCCAATGAACGCGGCGTCGATGGCGACAATCAGCTCCTGGCGGAGCACGTTCATCGCGCCGAACATGTAGTGCTGTGGGAGCGCGATGTCGACGTGCTTGCGGCCGATGCGGGCGCGAAGCTCGTAATAATTGTCGTCCCAGGGGCCGGTGAGAAGCGTGTCCATCCACTGGACGAGCTTGTGGCGCAAACGGCCGACCATGCTTTCGCCTTCGACCAGGGCTTTCCTGGCCGCCTCGTGCTCGAGGATGCGCTGGTAGAAGACCTCGCTGATGCGTTCGAACTGGGGCCGTGCGACGGGGTGCAACATACGGAGCGCCCGTTCGTCGGGCGCGCCGAACCCCACATAGCGCTTCAGCTCCTCGAACAGGGTTTCGGGCATGGCGAGGGTCGTTGTCCAGTCGTGCGGCCATTCTGCGCAGACATGTCGATAATACACAAAAGTGCGCCGGGGGGATGAGAAGGGGACAAGACCCAGCGTCCGTTCATAGGGAGGCGGTAGCGCGAACGCATTTTCTGCGCGAGGTGCAGGACATGCGCGTGCCCCCGAGGACAACTTTCTTGAATTGCGTGCGGCCTGAACCCGACATCCCGGTGCCTCGCAAGTTTCGCGCGGTGCAGCCCTCGAACGCAGGACCTGCGCAAGTCCGGTCGCGTCCACGGCATGAGGTACGGGAACGCTGCGGCACGGCGCTCGCATTGATCGAGGGCTTACAGGTGAGAGCAGGCAGGGAGCGACGATATGAGTGAGGCGAAGAAGGAGCTCGAAGTGAAGAAGGGTCTGGACGTGAAGAAGGTCCTGCGCGACGTGCGCGACGCGGGCATGGACGCATGGGCGAAAGTGATGCTGCGGCTGACCTACTCGCACAGATATCAGCGGCTCCAGGGCTTCATCGCCAAGCCCTCGCTGCTGGCCATCGCGCTGTTCCGCAAGACCACGGAGTCGGCGATGTCCGGCGTGCTGGCGCGGCTGAACATGCCCTCACGTGGGGACGTGCTCACGCTCTCCCAACGGATGACCCACATCGAGATGGTGCTCGATGATGTGGGCGCCGGCTTTGATCAGCTTCGTCGCTCGATCCCGACTACCCGGCCGCAGCGGACGCCCTCGCACGATCGCGACATCGGCACCGGGCCCCCACACGCCTTCTCTGCGAAGGAAGCCTGACCATGGCCGCCGCACAGGAAACCTCCCCCGGTCTGCTCAGCCGAGTTTCCACCATGGTCGGAAATCTGATCAAGGTGACCACGACCAAGTCGCGGATCGGACAAACACCGCGGCAGGCGATCTGGACGCTCAACAAGGCGACCCTCTACCGCTACACGCCCGTCAAGCCGCCCGAGGAGCGGCACCGGGTTCCGCTGCTCCTCGTCTTCGCCCTGATGAACAAGTCGTCCATCCTCGATCTGCGGCCCGGCAACAGCTTCGTCGAGCACATGGTGCAAAAGGGTTACGACCTGTACCTGCTGGATTGGGGCGTGGCCGGTCCCGAAGACGTCAGCATGTCGCTCGAGGACTACGTCCTCGACTACATCCCTCGGGCGGTGCGGAAGCTGAAGGCGGTCTCCGGCTCCGAGACGTTCAATCTCCTGGGCTGGTGCATCGGCGCGATCCTGTCGACGCTGTACGCCTCGCTGCGGCCCTCTGAGGGTTTGAAGAGCTTGATCCTGCTCACTGCTCCGCTCGACTTCACCGACACCGAGCAGATCTCGTTAGCCCGCATGACCGACGAGCGATATTTCGACGTCGACCGCCTCCTGCAGGCCTTCGGCAACATGCCGGCGGGCCTGATCGACTACGGCGCCAAGATGCTCAAGCCGGTGGAGAACTTCGTCGGCGGGTACGTGCGGCTCCTGGACAACCTCGACAATCCCAAGGTTGTCGAGTCCTGGCACGCGATGAACACCTGGGTGAACGACGCCATCCCTCTGGCGGGCGGCGCTTACCGTCAATTGATCCTGGACTTCTACCGCGGCAACAAGCTGATGAAGGGCACGCTGACCATCCGCGGGGAGAAGGTGGATCTGAGTGACCTCCGGGCGAGCTTGCTCAACGTGATCGCTCAGGACGACCACATCACTCCGCCCTGCCAATCGGCGCGGCTGCTCGAGAAGGTGGGCAGCACCGACAAGCAGGAACTGCGGGTGCCGGGAGGGCACATCGGCGTGATGGCGGGGAGCGCCGCGTCGAAGAGCACCTGGCCCAAGGTCGAGGCCTGGATCGCCGCCCACTCGGACTGAGGCGGTGTGGAGGAGCCCATCGTCTTCGAGCACCAGGGTGGGATCGACGTCGTCACGCTGAGCCGCCTGAAGGCGCTGAACCCGCTGACGCTCGGGAAGCCAAGCCTGAGCAGCTCACCATGGATGCGCGGCTCGCCCTAGAGAGGATTAGCAAGCGCCATCGTGCGGACAAGCTCAGTAAGCTAGGAACCGACAGGCAGTCGACCCGATCACCTCCGTCGCGACTTCCAGGTCCAGAAAGCGCGAAAGCCCCGCCGATGCCAGCGAATGACGGCCTCAGGACGAACGACGTGGAGCGCTTCGCGTCAATCTGTCCAGCACCGAAAGAGCCAAACCCAGGAGGCACTATCGAGGCATCCCGACGCGGTGCATTCGGGCGGTAGCGGAGTAGGGCGAATTGCTGTCGAGCGCTTAGGTTCTCTAGCGCGAGATCCTGCGGGTCCTGAGCGCCGCACGCACGGAGTAAGAGAGCGAGTGCGAAGGACATTGCGCTCAGCGCCGCTCGACGTCCGACCCCGTCCAGTGTCACGATCGAGTGGCAAACGACAGGTACCCGCGGTATGTTTTCGGGCGTTGCTGCTGCGCGAGGAGCGGGCTGGCAGGCCCGCCGACCACGAGTTTTTGCATGTTCTCCTTTAAACCGAAGGAGAAAGGGTGCTGTGCGATCCACCGATCAGACGAAAATCTATCCTCCGGCGGGCCTGCCGGAGATCGACGACGAACACGAGCACATCGGCCTCGAGCTGGAACGGCTCATCGAAGCGATCAGCCTCGACGATTTCGCGCGAGCCGTCGCGGTGCACGCCGCCGTTCTGGAGAGGACCGCTACACACTTCGCGCACGAGGAACGCCTGATGAGGGAGATCCGCTACGCAGCCCTGAGGCGACACAAACGTGCCCACGAGGCGTTTCTCGTCAAGGCCCGCCTTTCAGCTCGACGCAGCTCGGGCGACGCGCTCCTTTCGGCCGTATTCATTCGCTGGGCATCGAGAGTCCAGGAGTGGTTCCGTTCCCACGTGGTGAAGGAGGATTTCTGGCTCGGGCAGGCCGTCCTCGCCCACGACAGTCACTAGTTCAATCAGCGTCGCCAGTCCGACCTGCGGCGCTGGTGGATCCCCTTTTTGGGTCTATCCGGCAGCGCTGCACGAACAAGCTTCCGTACGATGGCCGTCCGCTCGCGGCAGGCGTGGCCGAGCGTCTCGTCGCGGCCGGGACCGGTGATGGCCTCCGGCTGCGGGTGATCGATGCCCCGATCAGAAGGCCCGACTCGCTGCCCTAGCTCGCGATGCGATGGCTGTGGAGGTCGCCGGCCGCGATCGCGACGAGGAGCTCGCGCAGTGGTTCCGGTTCAGCGACCGTGAGGTCGAGCAGAAGCGCGATGGATTCGGGCTCGGCCACAGCGGCCGGGTCGGCATCGCGAAGTGGTTCGCAGAGACGTTCATTATCAGCCGCGAGGACGCGAAGAAACCGAAGGGAAACTTCTAGCAGCAATCGGTGGCGCTCCTCTCGGATCAGGCACGCTCGGCGTCGGCGTTCGGCCTGCTCGTCTCGGGCCGTAACACCCGCCGCGATCAGGTCCTCGCCGGCCGCCGGTACGCGCAGGTCCAGCTCACCGCCACCTCCATCGGACTGCGCATCCATCCGCTGAGCCAGATCCTGCAGGAGTACCCGGACATGACGGCCCTTCAGAAGGAGTTCAAGGAAGCGACCGCGGTTGCGGACTCCGAGACGGCTCAGATGTTCTTCCGCATAGGACATGCCCCTGCGACGCTGCACACGCCGCGGCGCGACCTTCGAGATCTCTTCAGATAGCGATGATCGAATCCGCATCGCGGACAAGCCCTGTGGGCTGCCTCAGCCAGCTGCCTTCTCGGAGGAGGAACGCCGCCAAGTGACGCCGATCGCTACCATGCACGTGCCGAGTAGAAGGTAGAAGACCCACAAGAGAGAGCTGATTCCGGCGAACAACACCATCTCGACGGATATCCAGCCAATCAGAGTCAAGCCGACCGCGACTGCGGCAAGAGGAGCGATCGCCTGGCGGCGCACTGTGATGGCCGCGGCGAGAAGTGGTGTAACGCCGATGAACGCGAAGAGGATGATCCCAGGTACCAAGAAGGAGTGGAACGGCGTCCCCGCCAACATCCGGGTCGTCATCCCCAGCAGGTGACCGTCGGGCGCCAGGATGAACAGGCCTCCCCCGCCGAGGGCACCGAGGCCGAGGAAGATCTCCAGCACAACGGCGAGACGCGCGATCCCCCTGACGCGGCTGAGCCTTCCGGGATTCGTCGCAAAGCTTGAATCAGATGTCAGGGTCACACAGGAAGCTCGCTCCGCAAGAGGCGCATCAACTCCTCCACCCCACAATGAGTGTAGTCCTTGTGGATCTCGGCGATAGAGGCCGCCTGCAGTCCTCGACTGATGTTCTCGCGCAACTCACCGAGCAGCTTGGGAGGCGCGACCAGCGCCAGCTTCGCGAAGGCGTTGCTGGCGTGGCCGCGCTCCAGCACGTGCGCCAGCGTGTGGGCGAAGCGTCGCTCCTGCGTCTCCTTCGGATTGATCTCGCCGTGGCCATGCAGCGCGCCCTTGTGCTCAGAGGCTTTTGGACCCGAGCCAGCGGTTTGGTCGGGACGCCCGCTGCCATCGCCTTTGATGGTCTCGTGAAGGGTCCATTCGCCGTTCTTCTCGGTAAAGGCAAAGATGCGGGCCGCGCGAGCATCCGCCACCACGACCCAGGTCGACGTTACGTCCTTCATGGATGGGCTCCTCAGTCGAGTTCACGAGGAGTCTAGCGACACCCGAACCCCGGCGCCCGCGGCGGTCGCTGTGCTCGTTCAGGGAGTGAGCGGTAACTGAGCTTTCGCGGCGCGGACGCGAGCGCATCACCAACTTCCACCCCCACGAAATGGAAGAGGGGCAAGACATGAAGGCGCTCGTCCATCACGGACCCGGCAAGCGATCCTGGGAAGAGAAGCCCAAGCCTGTCATCAGGATTCATCGGACGCGATCGTCCGGATCCTCCGGACCACGATCTGCGGTTCCGATCTGCACTTCCTGAAAAGCCATGTGCCTTCGGCGAGCGATGGGCGTATCCTCGGCCACGAGGGCCTCGGAATCGTCGAGGAGGCCGGCCCTTCGGTGTCCAGCTTCAAGAAGGGCGACCGCGTCCTCTCCGGCTGGCTCCAACCAGAGAAGCTAATAACCCACGACTTCCACCTCGACGAGATGATGAAGGCCTACGACACCTTCAGCAATGCTGCCAAGACAAAAGCCCTCAAAGTCATCCTTCGCGCCGGATAGGCCCGAACCAACAATCAATCGGAGCTCAAATGGGCAAGCGCGTCGTCGTTCTCCGTTCCAACTTCGCAGGCCTCACAGCGGCCATTACTCTAAAAGATAAGCTCGGAAAGGAGATCGCCGTAACCGTCATCTCCGCCTCCGACAAGCTCATCTTCATGCCGTCGCTTTGAGCGGCCAGGTGTAGGAAGTGAGCCCCTTCCCAGGAGTAAGGTCCGCAATGCAACCCGCCGCCGCCCTGGTGCTCGTGAAGCTGATCCACACCGTCGTGTGGGGCTTCTTCGCGGGGTGCATCATCGCGCTGCCGCTGGTCGCCCTCGCGGGCCGTCTCCGGTGCGCCGCCTGGCTCGCCGCGGCGGTCCTCGTCGAGGTGGTGGTCCTGGTCGCGAACCGCTGGCGCTGCCCGCTCACCGGCGTCGCCGCGGGGTTCACCGAAGACCGCAGGGAGAACTTCGACATCTACCTGCCAGTGTGGCTGGCCCGGTACAACAAGCAGGTGTTCGGCACTCTGTTCGTGGCGGGCGGGCTGGTGACGCTCTGGGTATGGCTCCGGTGAAGGATGGGGCGACGTTTGAGGACGGCTATCGCACCTCGGAGGTGTGCGACCCGATCCTCCGGTCGGCGAAATCCGGCCGGCGCGAGACGGTCCAGTCTCGGGCTGACAAGCCGAAAGGGCGTGGAGGGCGCGTCACTGCCGGCAGTCGATGAGCACCTTGAGGTGGCTCTCGGGATCCGCCGCCAGCGGCTCGAAGCCGCGATCGACCGCGCCCTGGAGCGGAACGCGATCGGTGATGAGCGACTCGAAGTCGACCTTGCCCCGGCGCAGGAGCTCGATCGCCGGGATGTAGTCGTTCATCGCATGGGATAGAGAAGCCCGGATCACGCGCTCGTCGAGCAGCAGGGCGACGAGGTCGATCTCGCGCGGCCGGTCATGCACGCCCAGCACGACCGTCGTCCCGCTCTTCGCGGTGGCGGACAGCGAATCCGCCAACCCCGCCGCCGTGCCCGTGCATTCGAATACCATTGGGACCCTTCCACCATCCGGGCCGGGCGGCGCTATCTCGAAGCCCATCGCCGCGGCGCGACCCAACCTCGCCGCCGACAGGTCACGCAGGGTCACGGATTGCGCGCCGGCAGAGCGGGCGACCTGGGCTGCCATCAAACCGATGGTGCCCGCGCCAAACACATGCACATCGACGCCGGCGACGCTGCCGGCCCGGCGCACCGCCCGAACCGCGACGGCGAGCGACTCGGCCAGCGCGCCGGCTTCATCGGGGAGGCCGGGAGGGAGCTCGGCGCACATCGACGCAGGCACGTTCACCGTCTCGGCAAGGGCGCCATCCATCATCAAGCCCATCACCGCATACTGCGGACAGAGCTGCGGGTTTCCGGAGAGGCATGCGGCACAGTGCCCGCAGCCGACGCTGTTCTCGAGGCCGACGCGCGTGCCGCGATCTATTCCGGCTCCGGCACCCGCCGCGACGACGACCCCCGCACCCTCATGGCCGAGGACCAGTGGAGCTTTGGCGCCGGTCAAGGGGTGCGGTGTAGTCGGGATGACGATTGGCCCGTGCAGGTATTCGTCGATGTCCGTGCCACAGATACCGCAGTAGGCGATCGCCACGGTGACCCAGCCGGCGGGTGGTTTGGGCGGGGCGGGCCACTCCTGCACGCGAATGTCGTGCCTTCCGTGATAGACGGCGGCGAGCACGGCCCACCTTTAGCACAGGGCGAAGGTGCGGCACGTCGGCTCGCCGCTGCTGCGACTAGCGCCCTGACCGGCGGCGTGGCTTCCGCACGGCGCGGACCCGGCCGCTCTCGCCACCGCCGGCGTAGAAGAGGTCGCCCTGGTCCGACTCCAGCCCGCTCACCGCCGTCCCCTCGGGCATCGTCAGGCGGGTCAGCACCTCGCCGGTCTCGGGGTCGACCTGGCGGATGTCGGCGTCGTCGCCTTCCCAGGTCCCGTGCCAGAGCTCGCCGTCCACCCAGCTTACTCCGGTGACGAAGCGGTTCGACTCGATCGTGCGCAGGATCGCGCCAGTGTCGGGATCGATCTGGTGGATCTTCCGGTCGCGGTATTGCCCGACCCACAGCGTACCCTCGCCCCAGGCCAGCCCCGAGTCACGCCCGCCGCCGGGGGCCGGGATCGTCGACAGGACCTCGCCGGTCGCCGGATCGATCTTCTGGATGCGGTCGCCCGCAATCTGGAAGAGGTGCCGGCCGTCGAAGGTCGTCCCGGCATCGCAGACGACGTCCAGGGCGCGCACGATCCTGCCGCTCGCCGGCTCGAAGGCCTGCAGCTTCTCGCCGCCGGCGAACCAGACCAGGCTGCCGTCGAAGCTGACGCCGTGCACGTGAGATGCGCCGGGGAAGGGCCCGTACTCGCGCACGATCTCGGCCGGCTGATCTGTGTCGCTCTTCTTGCCCATCGGCTGCTCCTTTCTCTTTCCCTACACGAATCCGTCGGAGACCGGGAGCAACAAGGTCGTCGCGAATCCGGCCACTGGCGCGGAGAGCCAGCGCTGGGAGCGGCCGCGGCCGAGCGCGCGCACCTGGCCGGCCTCCTCGAGGGCGACCAGGGCCCGCTGCACCGTCCGCTGGCTGGACCCCAGGGACAGAGCCAGCGCCGAGGTCGACCAGGCCTCGCCGTCGGCGACCAGCGCCAGGACGGCGGCGTCGGGGCTCTCGATCGGCGGCGCCAGCAGCCGTACCGTGCCCGCGCCTCGCGGCACCAGGCTGAAGCCACCGGCGGTGGCCCGGATCTCGGCGAGCGGCCGCAGCTCGTGGCGCAGGCGTCCCATCCCGACCCGCAGAGCCGCGCGGTGGGACGGGTTCGTGCGGCGCGCGCCGAACGCGCGCTCGATCAGGTCCTCGCGCGCCGCATCGCTGGGCCACGCCTCCGCCAGACCGCACAGCAGCGCGAACAGCACCGGCCGCCGCGAGAGCCGCACGACCCGCTCTCCCCGGCGTGCCGCCCGCCGGCAGCCGTCGACGACCAGGTCCGGTGAGGCGAGCACCGCCTCTACCTCGGCCAGGGTCAAGGACCGCGCCTCGCCCGCGGCGACGAGGCGCGCCGCCGGGAGGACGAGGGTCCGTCCAGCCTGCTCGACCTCCGCGCACAGCGCCCCGATGCCCGACCGCGCCGCCGCCTCCCGCGCGCCGGCGAGGGCCTCGCGCGCCTGCTCGGCTCGCCCCCGGCGGAGCGCGATCTCGAAGGTGACCAGGGCGGCGACGGCCGCAAGCCGGGCGGACCCGGCGCCGAGCTCGAGCGTAGCGCACGCGCCGTCCGCCTCGTCGACCCGGCCGAGTAGCAAGAGGCGCCGGATCTGCAGCAGCCGGGCGTGGGCCGCGTTCTCCTGATCGCCGTGAGCAGCGAACGTGCGCAGCGCTTCGGTCAGCACCCGCGGCGGCCAGGCGAGATCGCGCGCCGCCAGCGCCACCTCCGCCTCTGCAGTCAGGCAGCGCGCCCGCCCTACCGTCTCCCGCGGCCCGAAGCCCCGCGCCGCCCGTCGCAGCAGCTCCCGCGCCCGCCCCAGGTCCCCGAGCTGGGCCATCGCGATCCCGCGCAGCGCGAGGGCCGCCGGGTCGTCCCGCAGGGCGACGCGCTTGAGCGCGCCGAGCGGATCCCCCGCGCGCAGCGCGCGCCCTGCCGCCGTGATCGACGAATCCATCGTCTGATCCTAACCCCGTCGCCGTTGTTACTCCCACCCCGCTTCGGCGGGCGCTATTTCTGCTCCTGCGCAGGGGCTGAGCCCTGCCGACAGCGGGGGGCGGGCTGACGCCCCCGATGTATCGACTGGAAGGAGAGAAGAGCGATGACGAAGCACATGACCGGGACACGTAAAGAGTGGCTCGCAGCGCGGCTCGAGCTGCTCGAGGCGGAGAAGGAGCTAACGCGGCGCAGCGACGAGCTGGCGCGGCGGCGCCAGGAGCTGCCGTGGGTCCGGATCGACAAGGAGTATCGATTCGAGACTGACGAGGGGAGCGCCTCGCTCAAAGACCTCTTCCGAGGGCGCTCGCAGCTCCTCGTCTACCACTTCATGTTCGGGCCCGACTACAAAGCGGGGTGTCCGTCCTGCTCGGCGATCGCGGACGGGTTTAACGGCTTCGTTGTCCACCTGGCCAACCACGACGTCGCGCTTTCGGTGGTGTCGCGGGCGCCTCTCGCGAAGCTGCAGGCGTACAAGCGGCGGATGGGGTGGACGTTTCCCTGGGCGTCCTCGCACGGCGGGGACTTCAACTTCGACTTCAACGTCTCGCTCACCGAGAAGCAACAGCGCGAGGGGGTCGTCGAATACAACTACCGGCGCGAGGCGCCGCTGGTCCGGGAAGCCGGCGACCAGGGGCCGGTCGCCGAGTTCGCGGCCACGGCCGGAACCGACGTGGCCACGTTCATGCGCGAGAGGCCGGGCCTGAGCGCGTTCGCGTTCGAGGACGGCGTCATCTACCACGCCTATTCCGCCTATGCGCGCGGACTGGACGGCCTCTGGGGCATGTACCAGTGGCTCGACCGCGCACCCAAGGGGCGCAACGAGACCGGCCTCTGGTGGCGCCGCCACGACGAGTACGACAAGGGCTGAGCGAAGTCGTGGCTGTCGTGGCGCAACCGCGGGACTGGAGATCTCACGACGCATGGCTTCCGAGCGAGCTTCCCAGCAAGCGTTTTTTGGCGTCTCAGCGCTGCTCTTCGCTGCCACCGCGGCGGTAACGATCGTCTGGTGCGCGTCCATGTCGGCGATGGGCGAGATGCCGATGCCCGGCGGCTGGACGATGTCGATGGCGTGGATGCGGATGCCCGGACAGACGTGGCCCGGCGCAGCAGGGTCGTTCCTTGGCATGTGGGTCGTGATGATGGTGGCGATGATGCTGCCGTCCCTGGTCCCAATGCTGTGGCGCTACCGCCAGGCCGTTGGCACAGGCGAGACGCGCCTCGGTCGGCTGACCGCGCTCGCGGGCGTGGGTTACTTCTTCGTCTGGACCGTGTTCGGAATGGCCGCTTTTCCGCTGGGCGTCGCGCTGGCGGCGATCGAGATGCAGCAGCCGGCGCTGGCGCGCGCCGTACCGATCGCGGTCAGCGTGGTTGTCCTGATCGCCGGCTCCCTCCAGCTCACCGCGTGGAAGGCGCGTCACCTCGCCTGCTGCCGGGAGGCACCCGGGCGCGGCCGTACGCTGCGGGCCGACGCAGGCACGGCCTGGCGACACGGCCTGCGCCTCGGCCTCCACTGCAGCCACTGCTGTGCCGGTCTGATGGCGATCCTCCTCGTCATTGGGGTCATGGACCTTCGCGCGATGGCTGTCGTGGCGGCAGCCATCACCGTCGAACGTCTCGCACCGGCCGGTGAGCGCGTCGCGCGAGCCACCGGGATCGTCGTCGTCGGGGCAGGGTTGTTTCTGATCGCGCGATCAGCCGGGCTCGGATGACGCATCCGCATCGTGCGGATAACAGGATCGTCGATCCGCTTTACCCGCGCGCGGGGAGTTGCTTGCAAAAGGCAATCGTTGGCCCGTCGCGGGCCTGCGAGTCGCAACGTGCCCCGGCAGGCGCAGATCGGGAGGCGCGATGTGGGATGCTGCTGCGTCCAGCTCGCGAGGAGGCAACATGAAGACCGATTCCAGTATGGTGGACCGGAGGGGCATCCCCTGGACGGTCGCGGGAGTGGTGTTCTTGGTTCTGGTCGTCTTCCTGATGTGGCAATTCCGCCGGGAGACGGACCCGACCAGGGAGCTGGCGTTCAAGGCCAGCCGCGTCGACATCGTAGGGCGAATGGAGCTCGCACTCGCTTCGGCGTCGGAGGCGGAAAAGAGCGCCGTCCTCGCGATCACTGATCAGGACTCCCAGACCTTCGCCGACCAGGCCCGCGCGGCGACCGCGGAGGTCGAGCGGGAGCGGCAGGAGCTCGGCAAGCTTCTCGCGACGGGCGGCACCAAAGGCGAGCAAGACCTGTTCTCGCGTTTCTCCGAAGCCTTCGCCGACCTCCGGCGTATCGACGAGGAGGTGTTGCGCCTCGCGGTAAGGAACACCAACCTCAAGGCCTTCGCCCTGGCGTTCGGCCCGGCTGCCGATACCGTGACCGAGCTGGATACTGCCCTTTCCCGTGTAGCCGCGAAGCGCGCCGCCGCTCCCGACGCAATGCAGGTGCTGCGCCTGGCCTCCGACGCCCGGATCGGGCTCCTTCACATTCATATTCTGCTCGCGCCCCACATCGCCGAGGAGAGCGATGCGAGGATGGACCAGCTCGAGGTCTCGATGGCCGGGGAGGTGACGCGAGTCCGCAAGAGTCTCGATGGCCTCGCTGGGCTGCCGAGCCTCAAGAGGGACGCCGACCTTGCGGCGGCTGCGTCCGCCTTCGTCCGCTATGGTGATCTCAAGACCCGGATCCTGGCGCTCTCGCGCGAGAACACAAACGTCCGATCGATGGCCCTATCCCTGAACCAGAAACGAAAGGCGATGATCGTCAGCCTGGACGCCCTCAACGCGCTCCGGCAGGCCATCCTCGACGAGCCGATCGCCGGCGTGAACTACGGCCGGCCGCCCCACCCCAGGTGAGCAGGTTCGACCAGGCGCGATGAGGACCGCGAGTGCGCCGAGCGTGCCGCGTGACAGGTGCATTCCAAGACTTCTAGCAACAACCGGCTCAGGAGCCCACCCGGCGCGCTTGCTCCACCAGACGCCGCAGCCGCGAGGGCACCAGCGGCTTGATCATGTAATCTGTCGCGCCTCGACGCATCGCCTCGACGACCGTCTCTACGGTGGTCTCGCCGCTCATGACCACAACTTGCAGTCTGGGTAGGCAGGCCCGCAGGTACTTCAGCAGATCAAGGCCATTCTCTCGACCGAGTCGCACATCGACCAAGGCGAGGTCGAATTCCTCGCGTCCGACGGCGTCAATCGCTGCAGTCGAGGATCCGCAGTCCCTGACCACGCAGCCCATCGCCTCGAGCAATACCCCGAGCGCCGCGCGGATGTTGCGCTCATCGTCGACCACGAGCACGCGGACGCGGTTCTTGAGGCCGGGTCCGGGAAGGCTGAAGATCATTGCAGGCTCCTCGTCCCCACCGCCTGGCGAACCTGCTCCGACGCCAGCAAGTGAGCGGCGATCGCCTGGCGATAGCCGAGTTGCGTCGCGCGATAGCTGCGCTCGGCGTCGAGGAAATCGAGCAGGCTGGCCGCGCCCCTGCGATAGGCATATTCGCTGATGTCCCGGCTCTTTTGCGCGATATCGAGGTACCCCGACTCGTAGTCTCTGGCCACGCGGTCGCTCGTCTGCAGCGCCTCGTACGCGTCCTTCACTTCCGTCTTCACCTGCCCCAGCACCGCAGCGTGTTGCTGCTGCGCCTGCACCCTGACGGACTGCGTCCGCGCGACTTCGCCCTGGTTCCGGTCGAAGATCGGGACCGGTACGCTCACGCCGAGCAGGGCGACATTGAGGCCGGCGCTGTTGAAGTAGTTGGCCGAGAGAGTGACGTCGGGCCTGGCGTTGACTTTCGCCAGCTCGTGCTGGCTTTCCGCCGCAGTGAGCCCCTGTTCCGCCGCGCGCAGGTCGGGCCGATTCGACGAAGCGACCTTCTGCAACTCAGCGAGATCCACTTTGAGCGGCTGATGATCGAAAGGACCCGTCACGTCGTAATCCGGCGGGACCGATTCATAGCCCAGGAGTTGACGGAGATCCGATAGCGCCTGGGTCCCCGCGAGCTGCGCCTGCTGGACGTCAGTCTCGAACTGGAGCAACTGGAGCTTGATCTTCAAGAAGTCATTTTCGCTGATGCCACCGCGCTCGTACCGCGTTTCGGAAATCCCCACCGCATCCTGGAAGGACTTGAGGTTCTGGCGCGAGAGCTCGAACGTCGACTCCGCCAGCTGGACGTTGATGAATTGCGTCGCGACCTGAAGCGCCAGACTTCGTTCGCTGTCCCCGACCTGCGAGCGCGTCACCTGGGTCGCGTCCCTCGCCGCCTCGATGCGGCGCCCGCGCTTGCCGAGCTCGAAGGTATAGCTCAGACCCAGGCCGACTTGCGTCGATCCTTCCTGCGGCTTGAAGAGGGGCGGCGGCTGCCAGGCACCTGACAGCACCGGGTTGGGGCGCAGGCCAGCGGTGATCTCCTGGGCCTGGCTCTGCTCGATGGTCGTACGGGTGGCGAGCAGGTTGTGGTTGTGCAGGAGCGCCAGGCGGATCGCCTCGGCCAACGTGATCCGGACCGGCTCCGCGGCCTGACCGCGCAGGGCCAGTAGCAGGAACGGCAGCATGAGCGGGACCCTCTTCACGAGGCCGCCTCCACTTCCGGAAGCCTGTCTCCCTCCTTCGCGATCCAGACGTACAAGGCGGGCAGCAGGAACACGCTCATGAGGAGCGCGGCGACCAGGCCGCCGACGATCACGATGGCGAAGGGCCGCTGTGAATCGGAGCCGATCGCGTGCGACAGGGCCGCCGGCACCAGTCCGAAGGTCGCCACCAGCATCGTCATCATGATCGGTCGCAGCCTCAGGACCGCCCCCTCGACGGCGGCGTCAACGATCGAGTGACCCCGAGCGCGGAGCTGGTTGATGTACTCCAGCATGATGACGCCGGTCTGCACCGAGACGCCGAAAAGGGCGAGGAAGCCGACCCCCGACGAGACGCTGAAGTTGGAGCCGGTGATGAGCAGCGCGAGCAGGCCGCCGATCGGGGCCATGGCCACGACTCCGAGGATCAAGAGCGCCCACTTCGACGAGCGGAACATGCTGTAGAGGATGATGAAGATGACCAGCAGCGTGATGGGAAGGACGATCATCAGCCGCTTCGAAGATCGTTGCTGATTCTCGTATTCTCCCGCCCACTGCGGGCGGTAGCCCGGCGGCAGCTTCACTTTCTCGCTGACGCTCTTGATCGCTTGCTCGACCGTAGTCCCCAGATCCCGGCCTCTCACGCCAAACGTGACCGCGTCGTAGCGGGTATTACCCTCGCGATAGATGTCGTAGGCGCCGTCCCGGACCTGTACTCCGGCAAGTTGCCCGAGCGAGACCCGCTGCCCCGACGGCGCTACGAGGCGGATGTTCTCGATCGCCTGCCGGGTCTTGCGAAAGGCCTCCTGATAACGCACCACCACGTCGTAGCGCTGTTCGCCCTGCAGCACCTGGCTCACCGCCTTGCCGCCCACCGTGGTCTCGATCGCGTCCTGGACGTCGGCGACGTTCACGCCGAATCGCGCCGCCTCCCGCCGGTCGATGGTGAACTCGAGGTTCGGCTGGCCGAGGGTGCGGAACAGCTTGAGGTCGACGATGCCGGGAACGTCCGCCATTGCGGCCGCGACCTCCTGTGCCTTCTGGTCGAGGATCCGGAGGTCGTTCCCGAACAGCTTGACCGCAAGCTGGCCCTTGGTGCCGCTGACGGTTTCGCCCACGTTGTCTTCGATGGGCTGGGAGAAGTTCCAGCCGACGCCGGGCAGCTTCGAGAGCGCCCGGTTCATCGCGGCGATCAGCGCCTCCTTGTCCTGGTGGAAGACCGGCCGCCATTGGTCCTTTGGCTTGAGCTCGCAGAAGAACTCGGTGTTGCCGAAGCCGCCGGTGTCCGTTCCGTCGTCGGGACGCCCCACCTGCGAGACCACCTGCGTGACTTCGGGGAAGGCGGCAAGGATCAGCCGGGCCTGGGCCGCGAAGCGGGTGCCCTCGGTGAGGCTGGTGCTGGTCGCGAGCGTGCCGCGGGCCCAGATCGCGCCTTCGTCCAGGTGAGGCAGGAACTCCGAACCGATCACGCCGCTGAAGGCGAGAAAGCAGGCCACCGCCAGCGCGGCAATGCCGGCGCCGAGCGTGATCCGGCGATGCTCGATGGCCCAGCGCAGCCGCTTGCGGTACACCCCGGTCAGCCAGGTCATGAGCGGGTTCTGCCGCTCGCGCACTCCGCCGCGGAACAGCACGCTCGCCAGCACCGGCGCGATGAGGATGGAGAAGGTGAGGGCGCCGAGCAGGGCGAAAGCCACCGTCCAGGCCATCGGCCTGAACAGCCGGCCTTCGATCCGCTCCAGCGTGAAGATGGGAAGGTAGGCGGTGATGATGATGGCGATCGCGTAGAACACCGGGCGCTGCACCTCGTGCGCGGCGGCCCGGAAGGTCCCGGCGTCGGTGTCCACCGAGGCGGAATCGCCTTTGCGGCGCGCCATCTGCCGGACGATGTTCTCGACCATCACCACCGCGCCATCCACCACCATCCCGAAGTCCAGCGCGCCCAGGGAGAGGAGGTTTGCCGGGATCCTGCTCAGGTCGAGCAAGATCGAGGCGAACAGCAGCGAGAAGGGAATGGTGAGCGCTACGATCAAGGCTGCGCGCACGTTGCCGAGGAAGAAGAGCAGGATGATGGTCACCAGGATCATCCCCTCTCCCAGATTGTGGAGCACCGTGTTCAGCGTGTAGCGGAGCAGGTCGGCGCGGTCGAGCATGGGGACCACCTTCACGCCCTGAGGCAGGATGTGGTCGTTCAGCTCCGCCACTTTCTGGTGGATCGCCTCCAGGGTCGGACCCGCGTCGGCGCCCTTGCGCAGCAGCACGATCGCGTAGATGACGTCGTCGTTGTCGATGACCTTGCCGTCTTCGCGGTGCAAGGCCTTGCCGATGTGCCCCAGGCGCACCTTGGGGCCCTGGGACACCTCTCCGATGTCCTTGACCCGCAGCGCCGTCCCGGTCTGCGTCTTGAGGACGGTCTGCTCGATGTCATCGACGCTCTTGAAGAGCCCGATGGTGCGGACGTTCATCTGCTGCAAGCCGATCTCGACGAAGCTGCCCCCGGCATTGACGTTGTTGCTGGAGAGCTGCTGCTCGACCTGGCCGATGGTCAACCCGTACGAAACCAGCTTGTTCGGGTCGACGCGCACCTGGTACTCGCGGACGGTTCCACCGAAGCTGGTCACGTCCACCACGTTGAGGACCGACTTGAACTCCTTGAGGAGCGTCCAGTCCTGGATGGCCTTGAGGTCCATCAAGTCGATCTTGGGGTTGGTGCTCCGCAGCGTGTACCAGTAGATCTGCCCGACCGTGCTCCAGTCGGTGCCCATCTGCGACGAGAGCCCCGCGGGCAGGGTCACCTGGGAGAGCCGCTCGAGCACCCTCTGCCGGTTCCAGTCGTTGTCGGAGCTGTCGTCGAAGATCATGATCACGAACGACAGCCCGAAGATTGATTCCGATCGCAGGTGCGATAGGTGTGGCAGGCCGTTCATCTGGATTTCGATGGGAATGGTGACTTGCTGCTCCACCTCCTCGGCGGCCCTGCCCGGCCATTGGGTGATGACGGTGACGTAGTTGTCGGCGATGTCCGGATACGCCTCCACCGGCAGCTTGTGGAAGGACATCGCTCCCCAGGCGATCAGGAGCACGACGCTCGCCATCACCACGAATCGGTTGTTGAGCGCGAAGTCGACGATCCTGCGGATCATTTTGCGGTGCCGCGGTTTCGGGCTACCTACTGCTCGAGTGCGTGGTCGAGGACCAGCGCGTTGGCGACCAGTTCCTGGCCGGGTTCGAGACCTGACTTGATTTCCTGAAGATTGCCTTCGAGCGCGCGGCCAGCGACGACCTCGACGCGGCGGAACTTGTTCTTGGGCGCCGGGAGATAGACCCAGCTCCGGTCATGCAGGTGGACGACCGCCGAGGCAGGCACGGTAGTGTGCATCTCCTTCGTCTGTCCCAGGAAAGTGGCAGTGGCGAACATTCCCACACGCAGGATCCCCGGATTTTGGACCTCGATACGGACCTTGGCGGTCCGGAGATTGGGATCGAGGATCGAGCCGATGTTGCCGATCGTCCCCCTCAACACCTCACCCGGATATGCGTTGAGCCTGATCTCCGCGCCGTCGCCGACGTGAACGCCGCGCAGGTCGTTCTCGTAGACATCGCAGACGATCCAGACCTGGGAGAGATCCGAGACGGTGAACGCGGTAGAGCCCAGCGCCTGCAATCCGGAGGCGGCAGTGACTTGTTGATCGGTGATCACGCCAGAGACGGGCGCGGCGAGATCCACGATTCCATTCCGGCTGTCGGGGCTCTTGCCATGCAGCCGCAGGTGATCGGCCTTGCTCTCGAGGTCGACCTTCGCCTTCGTCGCCTGGTTGTCGGCGAGCTGCAGGTCGCTCATCGAGATCGCGCCGTGCTTGTAGAGATCCTGCGCGCGCTCCAGTTGCGAGCGCGAGAGGGCTTCGTCGCTGACGGCCTTCCGGTAGTCGGCGATGGCGCCGGTGATGTCGTCGCTGCGCAGCCGGAGCAGCACCTGTCCTTTCCGGACGGTGTCGCCGATGCGCGCGTAGATCGCCATCACGCGGCCTGAAGCCAGCGAGACGACCGGAACGTTGCGCGTCACGTCCACCGCCACCACTCCGGTGGCGACCAGCTCGGGGGCCGCCTCCCGCGCCGTCGCCTTGCTCAGTGGGAATTGCTCCGGATGCTCCACCCTGAACAGGCTCACGTCCACGTCCGGGACGACTTCGGCGGGTGGCGGTGCTCCCGCGCCCGCATCGAATGCATGGGCCTTCCCGCAGCCCGCCGCTGCGAGGAGCAACAGGCCCGCTGCGAGCAATCTGTTCTCCATCGGTGCCTCCACTCAGATGCGCACGAGGATCGCGAACATCACGCGGTCCTCGACCTTCTGCAGATCCGGCGTAAATCCCGGGACGAAGCTGCCCGCGGGCCCCTGGTTGCCACCCAGAGGCGTGACGCCGCCCGAGCCGGCGAAATACGGGACGTTGGCCGCCCGGTGCGTGTACTCGCCGCGGAAGGTGATGAACTGGCTCGGCATGTAGTCGAGCGTGACGGTAGCGTCCCAAGCCTTGTACTTCTGGCCGGGAGTCTGCGGGAAGTACGGGCTGCCGGTGAAGGCGGTTGCCCCGTTGATGGGCGGGGTCAGCACCAGGTACCGGCCCGGGTTCGCCATCGCTCCTCCGCCGAAGGTGAAGCCGACCGTGTTGTTCAGGAACCAGAAGCGGTTGTAGAGCATGAACCCGGCGAAGTACTGCGATGGCGACGCCGCGTCGCCGCCGAAGCAGGAGACGCCGCCGCCGTCCTCACAGCCGAGGTCCACCGTCAGCGAGAGCGCGCCGCGGCTGAGGAAGTTGCTCCCTTTCTCGTAGTACTTGACCAGGACGCTGTCGTCGGTGTGGTACCGCACCCGATCCGGGTTCCCCAGCGTGTCCTTGCCCACGTACTGGTTGAAGACGAAGGCGAGCCAGTCGAACGGCCGGTACTGGATCTGCACTCCCAGGCCCGGCATCCCGTTGAACATGCCGTACGACTGCCAGCCGTTGATGATCCACGGCTCGATCTTCAGCTTCTCGGTGGGAAAGAACTGGATCCGGATGCCGTTGAAGAACCAGGGCGTGTTCGAGGAGACGTACGAGGCCTGGTCGGTCCAGTTCTCGTAGTTATAGTAGCTGCAGAGGCCGACGTACGAGAGGAAGATGCCGGCGTCGATGTTGAGCCCGTGCGCGACGTCGAAGTGATAACCGCCGTAGCCCTCGGTGATGTACCGGTAGGCGTCGGCGAGATTCCACTGTCCGCGACCGGGACTCGCGTCGTTCCGCGGCGTCATCGTCGAGTACAAGCCGAGCTGGGTCATGATGCGCCCGCGCACGTTCTTCCAGTGGAAGTCCCCGCCCACGCCGAGGTGCACGATCTGGAGCTCGTTGTGCCGACCGATGGCGGTCGATCCGACGACGGTGTGGTCGATGGGTTTGCTGAATTCGTAGGCGTACGCGCTCTCGATGGTGAACATCCCGGTGAAGACCTTGGAGTCCAGGGGAAACTCGGTCTGCCTGCTGGTGCCGTTCATCCAGCCCCAGTCGGCGAACGCGAACGGCTCCGACGGCTGTGGCTCCGGCGCCTTGGGCTCCTCTGCGGGCTTCGATTCCGGCGTTGCCGGCGCCGGATCGGCGAGCGCGGGAAAGGCGATGGCGACGGCGACGAGCATGGCGATCGATGGCTGCACGAACGACCTCCTTTTGAGACGGCCTGATTGCTGAAATCCGCCCGATTGCGGCCTGGTCTTCAATTCGAGGGGGTGTGGTGCGCAATCAGCTGCTGCGCGTGCGAATAGATCTGCCCGGCTTCCTCGTCGGTGAACCCGCGCAGCTCGGTGACGAAGGCACCCTGGACCGGTAGCACCCGCACCTGCACCCAACCGTCCGGCAGCCAGAACGGATCGGCGTCGATCGCCGGCGCGCTCGCGGAATCGAGGGTCCGCTCCGCTTGGTGGCAGTGCAGCGTCCGCTCCAGCCACTGCTGAGTGATCCCGTGGAGCGCGCGCATCGAGACCCGCGCCCCGACTAGCCTTGGTGCGAACGTCACCTTGCCGTTCGTGTTCACGACGATGAGAGGATCGACGTTCTGCACCGCCGCCACGACTTCCTCCCAGGATTGCCGGGGTCGTTCGTCGCAATAGGTGGAACGCTCGCGCAGCGCGCCGGCGAGCCTTTCCTCGCGCGTTGCGTTCCTCGAGCAGGCGGAGAGAACGACGACTGCGGCGAAGACGGCAGCCTTCATATCGATGCCTTCCCTGTGGAGGTTCGCCGCGGTTCAAGAGCAACCCCCGTACCAATTCGTCTCGCGCAGCGCCGTTGCGCAGGATCAGCTGCGGGACGGGCTGCTTGCGCATTGCGCCGGGCCAGCGCGCGCCGACCTCAGCCGGGAGCTCCTTGCGCGACGCAGGAATTGGCCCGTTTCGGGGCTGCAAATCGCAACGGTGTGTTCCCGCAGTCCTCAGCGCGCGCGCGCAGGCTCTGCCGAACCGGTTGTAGAACGCAGGATCTGGCCCGGCGGGGGACTGCGTGTCGCAACCGCGCGCTGGCTGAGCCGGATCAACGAGGCCAGGCCGGCGATGATCCCAACGGCGATCACGATGGAGACGACTCGCCGGGGAGCTGGGCTGCGGCTGGGTACGGGCGGGTAGACCGGGGCGGCTGACGGACGGTGCAGAGCGGTCAGCAACTCGGCGCCGCCCGCAAATCGGTCCCGCGGCTCGCGGGCGATGGCCTTGAGGAGAATCGCTTCCAGCGATGGATCCAAGCCGTGGCAGTGCACGCTGGGCTGCGTTGGCTCGTCGTTCGTCTTGGCGCGGAGCAATGCCTGCGTATTCGGGGCGTCCCAAGGCAGGTGGCCGGTCAGCATCTCGTAGAGCAGGGTCCCCAGCGCATACACATCGGTTCGCGCGTCCCCGCGCTTTCCGCGGATCTGCTCGGGAGCGGCATAGTCGGGAGTGCCGAGGGAGTGCGAGAGGCCGGCCCAGGTCAACCGGCGCGCACCTTTGGAGAACGCGATTCCAAAGTCGCTGATCATGACTCGGCCCTCCGGCGTGACCAGCAGATTGTCCGGCTTCAGATCGCGATGGACGACGCCCTGAGCGTGCATGTGCGCCAGCGCCTCGCAAATCTGCTGGGCGATGTCCAGTGCCTGCGACGCGGGGAACGGCTGCGGCGACCGGAGCAGGGCGCGAAGAGGCTGACCGGGCACGTACTCCATCGCAAAGTACATGCGGCTCTTCTCGCGCGGCTTGAGCACCTTGACGATGCCCGGATGGTCGAGCCGTTGGCCGATCTCTTCCTCGCGCCGGAAGCGCTCGAAGAAGACCACATCCGACTCGTACTGCAGATACGGGATCTTCAAGACCACTGCCGCCCCCGAATCCGAGTCGATCGCCTTGAAGATGGAGGCCATCCCTCCGCGGGCCAGGAGCTCGGTGAGCTGGTACTGATCGATCCGGTCGCCGACCTCGGGGTCGTGCATCAGGGAGCCTCCGATGAGAGCTGCAGGACGCGGCGGCTGCGCCTGCGCCAGCCGAAGCTAATGGGGGTTCGAGGCATGGCCGCAATTCAGCACGTCGCGCCGCAGTCCGAGCGCCTCGCGGCGCGGGCGCGCGTTTCCGCAAGACAGGCAAAGCTCCGCGCTGGCGCTGTTGCAGGCCTCGCAGGCGAGGCAGATCCAGATCGAAACGAACTGCTTGTGCTTCCGGTTCATGGGGTGCTCAGCGGCAGCTTCGCCGCGAGCAGGGAGAGAGCATGGAGCGTGCCAGCCGGAAGGAGCCGAGAAGCCCTGGATTAGAGCGTGTCCGTCTTGGAAATTGCAGGTTTACCATCTCGTCGCGATGGCATTTTGCAAGACTAGCAGGTCGTTCCTGCCGGCCCGTTCGCGACGCGGTGGCTACGGACGCGGGAGCCCCAGTGAGAGCCGTTCCGGAAATACGTCGATGTCCAAGCGCCGCCCCCGGGAGAGGATCAAGCTGCGCTGCATGACGTTCTTCAGCTCCCGGAGGTTTCCCGGCCACGAGTACGCGAGCAGCGCCTGCTCGGCGCGGCTGGTGAGCTCGGGCACGGGCATACCTTCTCGCTGCGGAAGGGTCTGGAGGAAGTGCCGCGCCAGCGGCAGGATGTCCTCGACCCTCTCCCGGAGTGGGGGCAGATGAACCTCGACGGCGCTGAGCCCGGAGAGGAGGTCCTCCCGGAAGCGGCCGGCCCGGACCGCGGCGTCCAGGTCCATGTGCGTGGTGGCCAGCAGGCGCGCGTCCCCGGTGCGTGCACGAAGGCCGCGCTCCACGAGGGCCAGCACTCCGAGCTGCACCTTGCCGGGAAGCGCGGCGACCTCGTCGAGCAGGAGCGTGCCGCCGGCCGCCTCGTCGACACTCGCGCGGAGGATGCGCTTGCTGCGATCCAGCGCGGCCGACGACGCCGAGGACTTGCCCTCGAGGGCCTCGCAATCGAGGGATACGAAGGCCCTCGCGGCGCGGGGAGAGCCGTCATGCACCGCCCGCGCCAGGGTGCTCTTTCCCGAGCCAGTCTCGCCGACGATCAGGACCGGCACGTCGTGGATGGCCACCTTGCCGATGAGCTCCAGAATCGCGCGCATGCGGGGCGATCTGGATTCGGGCGCGAACGACTTCCATTCGCGATCCCCCGGCGGCTGTGACCGCCCGCGGCTCACTTCGGAATCGTGGCGCTGGTCGGCTCAGCCGCGGGGGCCGTCGGCACCGGACCGGTTGCGAGGTCGTCGAGGGCCAGGTTGAGCTCCAGCACGTTCACGCGCGGCTGGCCGATCAGCCCGAATTGGCGACCCTCGGTATGCTCCGCCACCAACATGCGCAGGCGCTGCTAAAGCAGGCCCCGTGCCAGCGAGTTCCGCTGCGCCGCGAGTCGCCGTGCCGTGCAGTTTGCAAGTTTTACGAAACCCGAGGCTTGCCAAATCCAATGGCGGTTCCCTGCTAGAACCTCGCCGTGGCCCCTTTATGATGACTGTCGGACGTGGTCGGTGAAAAGAGTCTGAGTGAGGAGGCGGACGTGGGCAGGAAGCGCATCTCGCGGCGGGCACTGTCGTTGCGCACGCTAGCCATGTGAAGCCCGGGCCGGAAACGCCGCTCCCGCGTGGGTATCGCCTGCGCATCGTGGGCTTCGTGGCCGGGGCTGTAGCGATCGCCGGGCTGCTCTACGTCGGGCAGGATTTCGTCGCGACGTTGAAGCGCCTGGACCTCGTGGAACGTGAGCGCGACGACTGGCAGCGACCGGTAGAGATCCTCCGTGCACTCGATCTCCACGACGGCAGTGTCGTCGCCGATCTTGGCTGCGGCTCGGGTTACTTTACGCTCAAGCTCTCGCCGAGCGTTGGCCCTCGCGGGCGCGTGCTCGCCGTCGATGTCCGCGAGCTGCCACTCTTCGTCGTGCGCGTCCGGACGTGGGCGCGCCGGATCGACAATGTGCGCGTGATCCATGGGCGCCCGGACGCCCCCGGCCTGGCCGCTGAAGGCGTCGACGCGGTGCTCGTCCTCAACACGTACCACGAGCTCGACGACGCGCCGGCGGTGCTCGCGCACGTCCGCCGCGCGCTGCGCCCCGGAGGGCGCCTCGTCGTGGTTGATCGCAGGCCGCGGTCCGCGGGAGCGCCAGTGCCCGGCGAGCACGAGCTTGCGCCGTTGGAGGGGGAGGTGGGTCTCCGCGCGTCGGGCTTCGAGATCATCGAACGCGACGACGCGTTTATCGATCGCCCCGGCGATCCAGACCTCTGGTGGATGATTATCGCTCGACGTCCGTAGGCCGCGCCACGGTCTGAAGCCCCGTCCTGGCTACAAATGTCATCGCGAGTCATCCCCGCTTCAAGCGGCATGGCGGGCGGATCCTTCCTGCTCAGGCACGACGGCCGACGAGCTCTCCTGCCCGCGCAGCAGCCACCGGATGAGGGGCGTGGCCATGAAGGTCGAGGTAATGGCCATGATGACCAGCATTGCGAACATGCTCCGCGGAATCACGCCGAGGTCGTACCCGACGTTGATCGCGATGAGCTCCATGAGCGCGCGCGTGTTCATGCAGACACCGATGGCCAGCGCGGAGCGATTGCTCTCGCCGACGAGCCGCGCGCCCGCATAAGCGCCGGCGAGCTTCGAGACGAACGCCACGCCGACAACCATCAGGCAGACGCCCCATTGGCCGGCTCCCGACAGCGTTCCCAAATCGGTTCGCAGACCGGTGTAGGCGAAGAAGATCGGCAGGAAGAACGCGTTGACGAGCGGTGAGACGCGCGTCTTCCACTGCTCGACGAGCGATCGATCCTCGTGCAGCGCCACGCCGACGACGAATCCGCCAATGATCGCAAACACGCCGATGAGAGACGTTACCGTTCCGGAGACGAACAGGATGAGGAGGATCCACGCAATCGCCCCGGGCTGCAGCCCGCGGTGTCGCTCCAGATGCGCAGCGATGACACGCTTGAGGAGAGGCCCCGCGACCATGAACACGAAGGCAACGTAAACCGCCAACGAGCAAATCCGTGCTAGCAACAGTCCCGTCGAGAACTGCTGGCGCACGATCAGCGTCACCACGCCGAGGAGCAACCAGCCGGCGACGTCATCGATCGCGGCAGCTCCGATCGTGAGCGCGGCGGTTCGCGTGTGCGAGAGCCTCAGCTCCATGAAGATCCGCCCCAGGATCGGGATTGCAGTGATCGACAGGGCGATTCCGAAGAACAGCCGGAATCCAAGAAGCTGCGGGCGCGGCTCCGAGAAGTGCTGGTAGAACCAGGGCGCGCTCAGCCAGCCGAGCGCGAACGGGACGAGCATCCCGGCCAGGCTTACCACCGCGACTGCGCGCTTCGAGGCGCTCAAACTGGTCTTGAACCTGAACTCGAGCCCGATCTGGAACATCAGGAGCACCAGCCCGATCTGGGCAAGCCCGACGAAGATTGGTGAAGTGGCCGGAGTGAACAGGCGGTGCATCGCCACCGGAGCGAGGGCGCCCAGGCAACTGGGCCCGAGCACGAGCCCGGCGAGGATCTCGCCCGAGACGTCCGTTTGCCCCAGCATCCTGACCGAGCGGACCACGACCCGGGTCGCGACCAGGATCGCGATCACCTGGATGAGGAGGTGGACGACGAGCTCTTCGGCCCTGGCGCCGACGGCCGATTCGACGATGCCCGCAGCCGCTTGGACGAGAATCACGGCGTCCGCATCACCTGCAGCCGCCGCTCGTCCGCGCGGCGGGAGAGATCGGTCCTGGACTTGAAATCCATCATCGAGCCTTCCTCGTGCGCAATGGACAAGCGCCTTCCCGGGTTTCGAAATACCGCTGACACAAGCGCAGCCGGCGCGCGTCCCACACCATGAAGGTGCCCAGGGCGAGCTGAACAAAGCTGCGCCAGACGTCTTCGCAGCGATCGCGAATGCGGAGGAACAGGAGCAGCGCGTAACGAAGCAGCGCGCTCTGCGCTCCCACTCTCGGGACGAGAATGCATGGTCCGCGATTCGGAATCGAGCGGGTGTGCGCCGCGGTGGAATGAATGCTGAATCGTCGCAACGTCTCTCGCGCCACGATCCGCATGCTGACGAGCGCAATGGCCTGCGCAGGGCAAGGGCGATTGGCGGAGACTCCGAAGGGGATGTAGTTCGTCTCGCGTGCCGACAGCGTCTCCCACCGGTCGGGATCGAAGCGCTCCGGTTCCAGAACACCCTCATTGTGGTAATCGAGGTAATTGAAACAGAGCACCGAGCCCTTGGGGATGGTCGTTTCCGGACCGACTTCGATCTCTGCCGAAGTGATCCGGTGCGCGATCCCGAACAGCGGGTAGGCCCGGAGCGATTCGGCGATCACCCGGTCCAGATACCGATCGTCCTCGAGATCGCCGATGACCCGCGCCTGCACCTCCGGGTTGTGTGCGAGGGCCAGGAGCAGGTGCGCCATTGCTTCGGACATCTGCACGATCGCCGTATTGAAGAAGACCCCCTGAAGGTAAAGGGCCTGCTCTTCCCGCGAGAGGCACTGCGGCAGCTCGTGCTTCACGCCCCCAGAATCGATCTTGCTCCGGAGAAAGCGGGTGAGGCGCTCCCTGCGTTGCATGTGGCGCAGGCTGCACATCTTGAGCGCGCTGACGACATCATTTGCGTGGCCGACGATGAGCTCACGGGCGAGCCGCGTGCATGGCTCCCCGAAGACGAGCTCATGGTAGAACTCGGCCCACACGGGCATCAGGACATCGCGCAGGCGGACGAGCCGCGTGCCTGGGGAGCGAGGTTCATCCAGCACCCGGGATGCGCATCGCGCCGCGAGGTCTTCGGCTGCTTCCCTCGGGAGGGCGAGGACGCCACGGGTGGCCTGCGCCACCTCTTCGTACCGCGGCCCTGGCTCGAGATGCTCTTGGTGAATCTCGGGACCGGGCGAGAGCCAGTACCAGAACAGATCGGATAGCGCGGCCCCCCGGCTCCTGCCGTTCGCCGCCGGGTGCGAATAGATCTGCTTGAAATGCGACGCGTCGACGAGCTCGCCGGGGATCGCAATCCCCTCTTCCCCGTTGATGCGGGTGAAGATGCGCGCACGCACTGCCACGATGGCCCGAGGGAGCCAGGATGGGAAGCTCGCGACGAATGCCGCGCCCGCGATCACGATTCCGAGGACCAGCATCGGCTCTCCATCGATGGAAGGCGCAAGAGATCGCGACCGAGATCCTGGAGCGATCGGCATCCGCACAGCGCCATCGCGTGATCGAGCTCCGCGCGCAGCAGCTCGAGAACGGCCGCCACCCCATCCTCTCCCGCCGCGGCAAGTCCCCAAAGCGCAGGTCGTCCGATAGCGACGGCCGTGGCTCCCAACGCGAGCGCCTTGACGACATCCGTACCGCGCCGGATGCCACCGTCGAGGAGCAGCGGAATTCGTCCGGCCACCGCGTCCGCGATCCCGGGCAACAGCTCGATCGTCGCGGGTACGGTGTCGAGTTGGCGCCCACCGTGGTTCGAAACGATCAGCGCGTCGACGCCATGGCCAACCGCGAGGGCGGCATCCTCGGGATGCGAGATTCCCTTCAGCGCGATGGGAACCTTCGCCACCCTTCGCAGCCAATCGATGTGATCCCAGGAGAGCTCGGGAGAGAACGCGATGGGCCGCGCCGGCGTCCACTCGTCTCCGGCTCCTCTCACGCGCATGTTCTCGCAGCACAGGCCGGAAGGCAGGTCGAGGAAGCCATTGCGCAGGTCCCGCTCTCTCTTGACGAACAACGGCGAGTCGACCGTGACCACGAGCGCCTTGCAACCTGACTCCTCGGCGCGATGCACGATCGCTTCCGTGAAGCCGAGGTCGGGCTGAATGTAGAGCTGAAACCAGAGGTCCGGGTCTGCATCGATGGCGGCGGTGCGCGCGGCGGCGGCGATTTCTTCGATGGCGACGGTCGACGCCATGCTTGCAATCATGATCGTCCCTGTTCTTGCGGCTGCTCGCGCGGAGGCGCGCTCCCCTTCGGGATGCGCCAGGCGATGGAACGCAGTCGGCGCGAGGATGATCGGCATCGACGCGCGCCTCCCGAGAAGCATGACTTCGAGATTGCGCTCGCGACTGCCACGGAGCGCTCGCGGTACCAGGCCGATCCGGGCGAACGCGGCGGTGTTCGCGCGCAGAGTGACCTCGTCGCCACCGCCACCCGCAAATAGATCGTAGACGGCCGGGCTGAGTCGCCGGCGAGCCTCGGCCTCGAAATCGCGAATGGAGAACGCGTGCATCGCGCGTCCCCTCAGAGCGCCGCCGGGGCCGTCTCGCCCCCTGCGGTTTTGCGAGCGGGCATCGCGCGCTTGCCAGTCTCTCGAGCGAAGAACGCGCGGAGCGGTTGTCGATGGGTCGCTTCCCACGTCCAGTCATTTTCCAGGTTCTCGGTGACATGGTGAGTGGCCGCGAGGTGCCCGCGATGAAAATGCCTGACGACGGGGTGTAGATAGTGACCCTCCGCCGAGCGCGCCGTCTCGTCCTGCGCGATGCGTGCGACGTCGACGTCAAAGGGGTCGTGTGCGTCGTGCTCGGGCCCGTATTCGAGAGAAATGGCGAAGTAGCTTTCACCCTTGCCGAGCTCGCTCGCTTGCACGTAGTCGAGCGGAAGTTCCTCGTAGTACCTTGCACCGCCCGCGCGAGGGAGAGCGATCACATCGCACAAGAAGGCAAACTGTTGCCAGAGCGCGGAGCTGCGGTTCACGCGTTCGAGAACGGCCTCCATGAGCGCGTTCGGATCCGCCGAGACGTCCCGGTGCGGCCAGGCGTTCCTCTCATATTTGTCCTCCAGCATGCGGTGAAGAGCGCGCACGCCGTAGCGGAATCCGTGGATGAACCCGCTGGTGGATCTTTTCCAGTCGCGGACTTGCATGAGGGTGCCCGCAAAGTAGAGATCGGGAACATTGCTCGATTCGAACTCGGCGGTCTGCTCGGGAAACCGATCGTCGTGCACGAGCTGGGGCCGGCAGCCGCCCGCGAAGATCGAGGCGTCAAACTTGAAGCCGGTGCAAACGATCACCCGGTCATACGGCAGGTTCTTGACCTCGTTGACGCGCGCGAACCTGACGGTTACCGTGTACGAGCCATCCTCGCTGCGTGCGATCCGCTCGACGATTCCGTCGAGCAGCGCGTTCTGTGATTTGAGCTGGTAGGTATCGAGGAAGTTGTTGTTGACGGCGCGCAGGTGGCCAACGTAATGCGTCCGCCAGGCCATCTTGATCGAATGAGGGCCTGCGACGTGGATCACCGCGGCCGTCGTGATCAGGTTGTCCGCTGTTTCGAAGGCCGAGTTGCCCTTGCCGAGAATGAGGACGCGCTGATCGACGAAATCGCGAGGGTTGATCGAGACCGTGCCGTAGAGCTCTGCTGTCTCTATGCCGGGGATCGGCGGGATGTATGGTCTGGAAACGCCGGTCGCCACGATCAGGCGTCTTGCCCGGTAGATTCGACCGTCCTGGTCCGTCACCCGGAAGCGTTTGTCCTTGCCGTCGCGCGTGATGCTCACGACCCGCGAGTCGTACCGGATCGGCAGGCGATGTCTGTGCGCGAAGTCGCGGAGATACCTCACCAACTCGTCCGCGGGCGGGAAATAGCGTTCCGAATATCGCGTGAAGCGGAGGTCGGCGTCATCGCAGAGGAGGGAATTCCAGTCCATCCGCAGCTTGAGCTCCGGGTCCTTCGCTCCGACGTGCACCTTGTTGATCGAGATGAGGGTGCGATGACGGGGAAACGTGCGAAAGAAGGTGCCGGGTGCGGACCCGTCCTCGAGGATCACGAAGTTGCGCTCCGCCTTTGCGAGGTAGGACCCAAGCTGCAGGCCCGCCGGCCCCGCGCCAATGACTAGATAGTCCGTCCTCGTCATCGCTCGTCGCTCGCCGGGATGGCTGCCGCGAACCAGTGGCCGTTCGCCGCGCTGACGATGAGGAGCACCGGATTGGTACATGCGGCGGGAGGCGCCGGCGCCAGTGTGTCGTCGATTCGGAAATCGCCGTTTGCCTCGAGGGCCACGCCGGCGGCGCTTGAGCTGTGAGCGGTCGCGTCGGCGGGAGGACCGCAGAAGAGCGTGGCGAAGACTCGCTGCCCGCCGGTCGTCCCGATGCCGTTTCCTCCGGTCAAGAGCAGCCCACGTCCCTCGACTCTGATGCGGCCTTCTTGCCGCACCTCTGCGCGGAGATGGGAGATTCGCCAGGGGAAGCCCCCCGGAGAAACGCCGCGGACGACGTTGAGAGCGGAACCGCCGGTCGAGGTTACACCGGCCAACGGGTCGACTCCGATTCCTCCCTCGAAGGCGGGGAGCGGGAGCTCATCAGCCATCGCGACGTGGGATACGAGAGCGGAGAGGACGAGTGCCCGGCCAAGGAACGAGGTTTTCATCGTGGCGCTTCCTTCTTCAAGGTCTTCGGGTCAACTGCGCTCGAGGTCAGTGGCTCGTCACCCCTGCGGTCACGAACCGTCGATGAGACCAGGGCGCGACCCTGTTCATCCCGCGGGAATAACAACGTGGTGCGCGCCGTCTATGAACTTTCACGATCAGCCGGTCGCGGCCCTGGCAGCCGCCGGAAGCAAGGTCGGACTCGACGAGGCGGTCGCACGCCGGCTCGCGGTGAGGACGCTCCTGGGGGGCGGCGGGACTCCTCGCGAGCGGCGCGGCGACGCCCGAGGACCTCATCGCCGAGGTGGCCGGGCCCGGGGGCTCGACTCGAAGCGCGCTCGAGGTGCTGGACCGCGGTGGGTTCGACGTCCTCGTCGAGGCTGCAGTCCGCGCCGCGCTGGAGCGCGCGTCGGGACGAAACCGGGACGGATGCAGTTCGGACAAGTGATTGAGCGATCAGGTGTCTTAGGGCCAGCGTTACAGGGGGGCGAATCGCTACACGAAACACGAATCAGGCTCGCGCTTGAAGAAGAAATCCGTGTCGAGAAATAGCGCGCTGACGCTGGGCTCAGGGCCCGTTCGGCAGGGCGTCCCAGGCGAGCTGCTTCTGCAGCCGGAACGAGCCCGCGCCCTCCGCATCGTGGAACGTGCCCTCCATGGTCTCCCCGACGATCTCTCCGTCGAACACGCCCATCCGCGGAACCTCGAATCGCACGGAATGGCCGAGCTCGATTCCGCTCAGCGACACCGGCGCGCCAATCGGAGCCGTGCCCCAGTAGTTGCCCCGATACCCGGTATCCGTCCGCGAGAAGTCGAAGTACACGACGTTCTCGAGCATGCCCTTGCGGACCACGCCGTGCCACGGTCCGCTCAACGCATCGTCGGCAGACGCGCGGGACACGCCCGCGCAAGCGAAAATCGATAGCAGTGCAAACGTCCACTTTTTCATCGCATCCTCCATCGGCAAGAAGCCGTCGGCGGATCCGATTGCCGAAGCCGCCGACAAATTCCCGCGCGGCCGGTCCGGGAATAATGAGACAGCGCTCCGAGCCTGCTTCGCAGTGGTCCTTACTCGGCCCGGAAGCGTTGCGTCCCTTTCTTGGCTCGGGCGAGAAGCCCCTGGGCTTCAACGAGAGAGATCGGACTGCGCGCTTCGGCGAACGCGCAGTCCGGTTCGAGCTGGAGCCAACGGCCAGCCGGTTTACCGATCGTCGCCGTCCCGTCCCACGGACGCGGGCACAGAGGGGTTGACCGCTACACGCGTTCCGCTCAAGACGTAGGCCCGCTGGCTGGGCGAGAAGCGCGGCGCCAGTAACCCGTCGTTGATCTCCCGCGTCACGGCAAAGCGGTCGAAGACCGTCGGCGACAGGTAGAGGCGCGAGTTGTCGGGGAAGCCGTCGGTCGGCGTATCGACGTCGCCCTCCACCGCGGAAATGATGCCGTCGCCGTTCTGGTCGACTCGCGCCACCTCGGCCGCGTACGCGTCGAAGAGGCGTTGCTGCAGGTTCTTTACCCGCGGCTCGAACGAGGCCCGTCGCAGGTAGACGTCGAGGAAGATCTCGTTCGCCAGTCCACTGGGGATGCCCCGCTGGCGGAATTCCCGCTGCGCGTCGACCGCCCCATCGAACTTGTCCGGGTCGCGCGGCAGGTTGGGATCGTCTCCCACGGCGCGGGGATCGTTCTTCACTCCGCTGGGTCCAGACCCGGGCACGATGGACTGCAGCTTCCCGATCTCGCCGTCGTCGAAGGTATCAGGAGCCGCGCCGAACCGGTCGGCAAACCCGCCGGTGAACGGCAGCTCGTACAGTGGGTGGACCCAGTTCGTTCCCAGGTAGTTGAACTCCCAATAGGCGTGGGCATCGCTCTGTTGCAGCGAATTGAACGCTCCCATGCTCAGGTAGATCGGCACGACGTTGGTCTGGACATCGGGGAAACGATCGGATGGGCTCGGGAAGTGCGGTTTCTTCCCGTCGACAGTGAAGGTGTGCCCCGGAGCGTTGTTGCCGGTGCCCATCTTGCCCAGGAGTGCGGCGTCACGAGGCAAGATGGTGCCGAACCGCGCATGCCCGTCAGAGCGCGCGACAGGATCCACCGCCGGCACGGTGACGTCGTGGATCATCCATCCTTCATACCAGCCGCTCTCGTTGTTGATGACGAACAGGCCGGAGATGTCGGTGAAGACGTCGATGAAAGCTCGCGGGTTGGTGGGATCGGTCGGAAGTCCGGGCTTCGGCTCCAGCACCACGCGGACGGCTCCGACCGTCGGCAAGCCACAGTTGGCGCCGGTGGCGGTCAGCTGTGCTTGGTCGTTCACTCCGGGAATGATCTTCGTGAAGACGTTGGGCTCGAAGCCGGTCGTGTCCAGGAGGTAGTACTGGAAGAGCTGGCTGGGAAGGTCAGCCTCGGCGCGGGCCTGCACAGGCAGGATGCTGTGCGGGCGCTCGGCCAGGCGCACCAGCTGATCGCGCAGGGGCGCGGGCAACGACGCTACGTCGCCCCGTGCCACAACCGCCGCCGCGTCTGCGGCAGCGTCGGGGTTCGGATGGCAAGGCGCAGGCGGCTGGTCCGCCCGAGCCTTCGTCGCCGTTGCGAGCAGCGGCAGAAGCAGCGCCATTCGAAGGGTAAAGGAATTCCTCTGCTTGAACTTGATCATTGCCTTCTCCTTGGGAAGAGGTCCACTGCGACCTGTCACGAGAAAAACTCAGCGGTCCTTGTCGCCGTCGCGAGGAATCAACAATCGATCCACAACGAGATCGGCGACTGCGCGCCCCAGCTGCTGGCCTGCCATGAGGTCGAATCGGAAATGCTGCCCTGCGAAGATCCGGCTCAGCGTTGCCTCGCGCGCGGCGCCGGCAAACGACTCGAACGAACGCTGCGTGCCGGGCATGACTTCAGAAGTGACGCTGAAGGCGAAGTGGTCCTCTTCGACAAAGCCGGCGATCACGGCCTCTGCGGCAGCGCTGATCACGGCGTGCGCACCCGGGTAGGAGGGATCCGGCGCCGTCTTGCCGGCCTGCGGAAGCCAATTCGCGTCGGCCATCGTCTCGGGGTTGCCGTCCGTATCCGCCACACGGATCGCGGTCACCGGCCGCCAGAAGCTGTACGTGTACTTTGCGTCGTAGAAGGCGATCACGCAGTCCGCAAGCGTGAGGTCCAGCAGCGCAAACAGGCGCGCGGACACCGCTGTCGTCAGGCGACGGCTCAAGGCCGTCGTCTGCGCGATCTCGTTCCAGTAGTTCTGGATTGCCCCGTTCCAGAATCGACCGGTCAGCGCTTGGTCCGCGGACGCCGCGGTGCTGTCTGCGATGCCCAGAGACTTGATCTCGTTCAAGGCATCGCTGTACGCGTCGCTGGCCAGGGCGGGAGGGGGACGCGGGCGAAACTGGCTTGCCCGCTCAAGCGCGAAGGGCTTGACGTGCGACCAGTTCGTGAACTGGGGCTGCGCCGGAAAATTCGGTGGAGTCGACTGATAATCGCCAGGGAGGCTGCCGAAGAGGAACTTGACGGGCGGCGCCGCGGATCCGTCGTCGGCTCGCAAGGCGAGGATGCGATCGGCAACATCCTGCCCGATGCGAACGCCCTCCGTCTTCTGGGCTCCGTCGGGAACTTGCGCCAGCGATTGCTGAAGCTGCGCGTCGAGCTGTGCGCTGAAAGATGGGTACAGGGCAACGAGAACCTCGTGCGCGGCCGCCGCGGCCGCGGCTTCCTGTGAGGCGGCCCGCGAGGAGAGGCGGATCAGGTACGGCGCATGCGCCCGGTCGATGGAATTGACCGCGTCGTAGATCGCGGCATGGAGGATGGCGAAGCTACGTGTCGGATGGATTGTTGACGGTTGAGCGCCCGGCGTGCGAACGATCCGAAGCAGTGCCTTGTTCCATTCCACCACTGGATTGACCGGCTGCGCCTGCTCCGCAGCGGAGACGGCTGGACGTGCCTCCCGGGCCTCGCTGGCCAGCGGTTTGCCGCACGCGGCCGCGAGAGCGGCAAAGCTGATCGGAAGAAGCAATGTTCGATTCATCGGGCACCTCGAAGGTTGAGTCATGAGCGGCTTGCTGCTGCGATGGAGGGAAGAACTCGGTCACGGTGGCCCGGCAACCGGAGGAGCCTGTGTTCGTGCCCAGTCTTCGGGGGAGCGGCCAGAAGCATCCCGGCGCGTGCGTGACGCGCCGGCCGCGGTCAGCAGATCGGCAACCTCGGAGCGTCCGAAGAGCCGGGCGAACATCAGCGCGGTCTGACCGACGCTGTTTGCCTGATCGACCGCGCACGGCTGCGTGAGAAGCAGCTCCACCACGCGCTTGTGGCCCTGGAACGCCGCACCCATCAGAGCCGAGTTGCCGTGTCCGTCGCCGGCGCAAGCGTCGGCGCCGAGTCGGAGCAGGGTGCGCACTGCCTCGGCGTGACCGTGATATGCGGCGAAGATCAGCGGGGTGAAACCGCGCCCGTCGCGAGCCTCCACCGATACGCCGGCGCGCGCGAGGCCCTCGAGCATCGCTTCGTCTCCCTCGCGCGCGGCCGCCAGAAGGTAGCGCTCCGCGTCCGCCTGGGGGACTTCGCGTTTCGTGAGAACCGACAGTTCCGCGACCAGCGCTCCCCCGAGCAACAGGGGAAACGCCAGCACGACGACCTCTGCGCGCGAGGTCATCTCAGCGAACCGCCAGCCGGGCAGCGTCGGGGCTGACGCCCACCGCCTCGGCGAGCCGGGCGCCGTACTCCTCGTCGGCCTGGAGCATGAAGCCGACGATCCGCGTCTTGACGGTCGCGTTCTTCACCTGCCCCAGATCGCCGGCCAGGTTCTGCACCAGCCGCGTGCGCGCCGCCGCGTCGAGCCTCCGGTAGAATGCACCCGCCTGCGAGAAGTCGTCGGTCTTCTCGATGCGCGCCTGCTGCGTGGTGCCGGACAGCCGCGATCGCGAATAGACATACGCCGGCGTTTCGGCGACGGCGCCGGCCGCGCTCGGCTCGTAGTTCACGTCGCTCGCCGGACGGGCGCCGCTCATCGGGCCGGCCTGGTTGTTGTTCGCCACCGGCGAGCGCGCGTGATTGACCGGAAGCTGGAGATAGTTCGGCCCGACCCGATAGCGCTGCGTATCGGTATAAGCAAAGAGCCGTCCCTGCAGGAGCCGATCTTCCGAGGGCTCGATCCCCGGCGGCTGCACCGCGGGGCTGAACGCCGACTGCTCGGTGTCCTCGAAGTAGTTCTCAGGCGTCTGCTCCAGAGTGAAGCGGCCGAGTACCACTGAAGGCACCTGGTCCTCGGGCCAAGTCTTGGTGGGGTCCAGCGCATCGAAGCTGAAGCGATCGAGGTCCTTCGGCTCGAGGACCTGCGCGGTCAGATCCCAGCTCGGCCGATCGCCGCGTGCGAGCGCGTCGTAAAGGTCCTTGGTGGCGTGCTGGAAATCGTTGGCTTGCAGCCGTGCCGCCTCCTCCGAGGTCAGCGTCTTCAGGCCTTGGCGCGAGAGATAGTGGAACTTCACGTAGCGAACCTCCCCTTTCGCATTGACGAACTTGAAGGCGTGCACGCCGTGGCCGTCCATCTGGCGGTAGTTCGCCGGCATGCCCAGGTCCGAGTAGAGCTGGGTGATCATGTGCGTCGACTCGGGCACGTGGGAGAAGAAGTCGAAGAACCGATTCGAGTCTTGCCGGTTGGTCACCGGCGACGGCTTGAGCGAATGAACCATGTCGGGGAACTTGATCGCGTCCCGGATGAAGAAGACCGGCAGGTCGTTGCCGACCAGGTCCCAGTTGCCTTCCTCGGTGTAGAACTTGAGGGCGAAACCGCGCGGATCCCTCAGTGTCTCGGGCGAATTCCCGCCGTGCACGACGGTAGAGAAACGCACGAACATTGGCGTGCGCTTGCCCTTGCCGGAGAAAATCTTCGCGCGCGTGAATGCGGAGAAGTCGCTGGCGCTCTCGAATGTGCCGTACGCTCCGACGCCACGGGCGTGCACCACGCGCTCGGGAATGCGCTCGCGATCGAAGCGGGCGAGCTTCTCGATCAGTGTGAAGTCTTCGAGCAACACGCTGCCGCGCGCGCCGGCGGTCTTGGAATTCTGGTTGCTCCCGACGGGCGCGCCGGAGTCGGTGGTGAGAGTGGCCGCTGTGGCCATGATCGCGGTCAAGAGTAAGGACGGATGCATGTTCTCTCCTTTCCTGAGGCCGCCGACCGGAACACGGACTGATTTATTCCCCGCGAGAATTTGCATGCGGGCACAGCGCCCGCACGCCACCGCCTCAGCGATCCTCTGCGTCGTTCTTCGGAATGCCGGCGGCGAACCAGTGTCCGTTCGCGGCGCTGATGATGAGCAGCACGGGGCTATCGCAAGCCGCCGGCGGCGCCGGCGTGAGCGCGTCGTCGATGCGGAAATCGCCATTGGCTTCGATGGCGGCGCCAGCCACACTCGAGCTGTGCACGGTAGCCGTAGTTCCCGTCGGATTGGGTCGGCCCCGCGATTATTCCCAGGAGGAATTTCCAGACGCGGCCGCGGTCGGCGTCGAGGTGAATGCGCTTCCATTGCTCTCGAGTTTCCTGCTCATCCTGCTCGCGGAGCTGCCGGACAAGACCCTCTACACAGTGCTGCTCCTCGCCACGCGCAACCGACCGTGGCCGGTGTTGTTCGGCGCATGGGCGGCCTTTCTCGCACACGGTTTCATCGCCGTCGGCTTGGCCAACATCTTGGGAGCGCTACCAACCTGGCTGCTGACGTTCGGGACAGCCGGCCTGTTCATCACCTTCGGGTTGCGTCTGCTCTTTCAACGCAACGAGATCGGGGAATCGGCAGACCCTCTGGCTGCGGATCGGGTCCTGACCACCAGCTTCTGGCTCGTATTCGCGGCGGAGTGGGGAGACGCTACGCAGATCGGCACGGCGGCATTGGTGGCGCGGTTCCCGGAGCACCGCTGGCAGGTGCTTT
>DATBZA010000023.1:0-43061 GCA_036513415.1 Myxococcales bacterium
GCACCCTCCAGCCCGCCGCAAAGCGCGGAGCGCGGCGTCGTCGGCCCGGGTCTGCCCCGATCCCGCGGCCTGCAGGGTCCCCAGGACCTTCTCGTGGAAGTCGGAATCGGCCCGTGCGAGCTTGTAGAAGCTCCATTGGCCGCGTCGCTCGCCGACGACCAACCCCGACCTGCGAAGGTACGCCAGGTGTCGCGATGCCGTGGGTTGCGGAACCCCGAGAACCGAGACCAGATCGCCCACGCAGAGCGGACCCTCGCCCAGCAAATGGAGGATGCGGACGCGGGTCGCGTCCGCGAGAGCCCGGAACACCTGCTCGACTGACCTGAGCTGTCCTGCTTGGGTGACCGCTGGTTCCACCATATCCGCCCAGGCTGATATTCGCAGTGGCGCATATAGCGGACGGGGCCGGCCGGCGCAAGCGACCAGTGGCGACCGCGAGCGGCTTTCCGGCGCTGGTCGACACGAGCCTCGCTCCGGTCGGATTTCCCTGGTCACGACCGATCGAGATCCCCAAGCTTGGGCCATGCCCACGCTGGTCGCTGCCGCGGCTGCCCGATGAGCTCGACGCTGGAAGGGCGCGAGCTCGTAGTGGTGCGCGAGGGCCGGACGATACTCGACGGCGTGTCCATCCTGGTGCGACCCGGTGAGGGAGTGGCCATCCAAGGACCCTCGGGCAGCGGCAAGAGCACCCTCGCTCGCGCGCTCGCGACGCTGCTCGCGCCCGACGCGGGGGCCGTGCTGCTCGGCGGCCGCGATGCGCGCGAGATCGCGCCCGCGCAGTTCCGCACGCGCGTCGCCTTCCTGGCGCAGCAGCCGGCCATGTTCGAGGGCACGGTGCTCGGGAACCTGGGCACCGGCCCGCAGCTGCGCGGCGAGTCGCTGGGCCCTGCGCAAGCGCGCGAACTGGTCGGGGCCGTCGGGCTCGATGAGCCGATTCTGCTGCGTGAGGCGCGCACGCTTTCGGGCGGCGAAAGGCAGCGGGTCGCGCTGGCCCGCGCTCTTGCCAACGCGCCCGAAGTGCTGCTCCTGGACGAGCCAACCGCGGCGCTCGATCCCGACGCGGGCGAGCGCGTGGTCGCGCTCTTGCGCGATCTGCGCGCGCGGGGCTTGTCGGTGGTCATGGTCACGCACGTCGATGCGCACGCCCGCGCTTTGGGCGGAACGCTCTACCGCTGCGAGCGCGGACGCCTGGCGGTCGATGCATGAGCTACGCGCACATCACGTTGCCCCGGCTCCTGCTCTCCTTGGGATTGATCGCGGTGGCGATCGGGCTCTCGCGCCGCAGCCGTCTCGGGCTCGAGCGCGCCCTGCTCTGGGGAGCGCTGCGCGGCGCGGCGCAGCTCATCGCGATTGGATACGTGTTGCTCCTGCTCTTCAACCACGAGCATCCGGCATGGGTGGCCTTGCTTCTCGCGGTGATGCTGGTCACGGCGGCTGCGACCGCTGCCCGCCGCGTCGAGCACGGACCGCCGCGCAGCGTGCTTTTTCCCCGGGCGATCGCCGCCATCGGCGCAGGTGCGCTGGTGGCAGTGGTGCCGGTCTTCGCTGCAGTCGTGCCGCTGCATCCATGGTACGAGGCGCACTACCTGATCCCCATCAGCGGAATGATGCTCTCCAACGCGATGAACGTGGTCGCATTGGTCTTCGAGCGGATCTTTGCGTCCGCGCGCAGCGAGGCCGATCAGATCGAAGCGTTGCTGGCGCTGGGGGCGACGCCGCGCCAGGCGCTGGAGCGGCAAGTGCGCGCCACGCTTGGAGCCGCTCTGCTGCCGACCATCAACGGACTGCTCACGGTGGGCCTGGTCGCGCTCCCGGGAATGATGACCGGGCAGATCGTCAGCGGTACCCCACCCGAGCAGGCGGTCCGGTATCAGATCGTGATCCTCTATCAGCTCGTCGCAGTGGCAGCGGTCGCCGGGCTCGTCGCGGTGGCCTTCGCCCGCCGCCTTCTCTTCACCTCACGGGCGCAACTCGTCCTGCCTCAGCGCTAGCCCCGGCCATCGTAGGTGGCTTTAGGGGCTACGCTTGAGCGAGGTCATTCGGCAGTTCGGTTGTGTGCGCCTCTAGGGCGCCGGCCGCAGGCCGGTTGCGTTGGAGAGCAGGGCAGCGCGCAATGACTGTGCGCGGTCCCGCGAGACGGGGACACGCACGCCTTCTCCTTCGTTGCCGAGCGAGCTTCCGATGAACAGCGTCGTCTCGCCGTCCTCGCGTTCCAGCTCCCGGGCGAAGTCGAGGTTGACGAGCCAGTTGCGATGCACGCGCATGAGCGAGCGGCCGAACGAGGTCTCGATGGCGGCAAGCGACAGATCGATGTCGAACTTGCCCAGGCGCGAGTGCACGAAGCTCAGGCGGTCGGAAGCTTCGAAGGCCCAGATGTCCGCCGGGTCGAGGAAGACGAGGTTTCGCTTGCGCCTCGCCACCACCCGGATCGCGCCGGAATGAGGGGTCTGCTGCCGGACGGCGAGCCGGCGCAGGCACTGCTCCACTCGGTCGTCGCTGAACGGCTTGAGAAGATAATCGACCACGCCCAGGTTCCATGCCTCCAGCGCATGCTGGCTGAACGCGGTCGCCAGCACGAACGCCGGCCGCGCGCCGTCCGAGGAGGCCATCGACTGGACGAGCTCGAGACCACTCTCGTCCCCGGAAAGCTGCACGTCGACGAACACCACGTCCACGGGCAGCGCGGCGAGCACCTCGCGGGCTTCGCTGACGGCGGCGACCGCGCCCACCACTTCGGCGAGCTTCGTCGCCTCGATCAGCTGCACCAGGTAGTTGCGCGCCAGCCATTCGTCTTCGAGCACGAGCGCGCGCAAGCGCGTCATGGGCGGGCCTCCTCGAGCGGGATCTCCACGATCGATCGCGTTCCCGTTTCGGAAGACTCGAGCCGGAAGCTGGCGCGCTCCGCGTACTGCAATGCCAGCCGCCGCTGCACCGAGTGCAGCCCGAACGCGCCCGGCCGCTTCTTCCCGTCATGCATTCCCAGGCCGTTGTCCTCGACCGTGCAGACGAGCTTCTTGGCGTCCACCACCTCGGCCCGGACTTCGATGCGGCCTCCGTTCTCGCGCGCCAGCGCCCCATGCTGCACGGCGTTCTCCACCAGCGGCTGGAGCAGGAGTCGCGGCAGGATCGCGGTGCGCGTTCCGGCGCCGAGATTCCAATGGAACGCAAGGCGGCCCGCGTGCCGCTCCTCGAGGATGTGCGCATAGTGCCGGAGCCAGTCGATCTGGTCCCCCAGCGTCTGCATTGCGCCCTGGTCGCGGAGCGAGTCGCGCAGCAGATCGCCGAGCGCGGCGAGCAGCCGCCGCGCCGCGCCCGGATCCTCGGTCGCCAGCGCGGCGATGGCGTTGAGCGTGTTGAGCAGGAAGTGGGGCTCGAGATGCGAGCGCAGCCGGGCCAGCTCGGCCGCGGTGCGAAGTTGCTGCGCCTCCAGCGCCCGGAAGCGGGCGTCCTCGAGTGCGAAAGGGAAGACGAAGGCCAGCGCCCAGAGGCCGAAGTTGGTCAACCCCATGGCGAAACCGATTCGCAGCACAGCGGCCGTCCCCACGCCGGTCGCCGGCCGCAAGCTGGGGATGGAAAAGCTCGCGACGTGCGCGGCGTCCAGAAGCATTGCGTAGAGCGTCCCTGCCAAGAGCATCCCGCCGGCGACCAGCACCAGAGGTCCCACGCGGCGCCCCCCGGCCCAGCGCAGGCCGCGCGACGAACCCCAGAGCAGGATGGGCAGACCGATGAGCGTGACCGCGAGCTTGGACAGGGCCCGCCCGCCGTCGCCCGTTCCCAGATACTCGGTACCGAGCTGGAGCAACGGCACGATGGTCATCACCGAGATTCCCAGCGCAGTGCGGCTGTTCTTCATGTCTGCACTGTAGCTGCGCGCGCGCGCCAAGGCTGCGGCGCCCGTCGGCAGCGATCGACCTCTCGTCGGCATTTCACGGCCTCGGCGCCGCGGGCCTTCTAGAGAACAGCCTGCACGAATCCGAGGAGGACGTCATGGCATCAGACCCAGCGATGACTCGCGTTGCAGCCATCTCGTTCTTGTGTGCCGCCGCATGTGCCCATGACCATGCGCTCGACCGCGGCGAGGTCGGCGCGATGAAGAACGCGAGCCCCGCGATTTCCCCGTGGTCAGGTCCAGTCGCCGATCCGGTTGCGGGCGCGTCCCCGGATTCCCCCGTCCTGGCAGTCGTCGACCAGGTTCACGGGATGGTGGTGCAGGTCTTTGCAGCCAGGGGCGCGGACAAGATCAACACTGCATCCGGCGTGCTGGCCGGAGGCGGCGTCGTGCTCACCGATCTGCGGACGCTGTTCTTTGCTGGCGCTGGTGGCAGCATGCAGGCCGCTACCGAGATTGCCGTGCTGACGTCCCAGGGCGCCTTCCCGGCGCGGGTCGTCGGCAGCGTGTTCGAGACAGGCGTGGCGGTGCTGGAGCTTCCCGAGCTTGCTCGCGAGCTCGAAGGACCGCCGCTTGCCGAAGGGTCATCGGATGCCGGGGATCAGCTTCTCGCCATTCGCGCTTCGAAGCAGGGGCCGTCGGTCGTGTTCGAGGTGATCGGTTTTTCCATCGAGCAGACCGCGAACCCGCTGCGGCTGCGAGCGGCGCCCGGACTCCCCATCAACTTCGCCGGCGCGCCGGTGTTCGACGCTCGCGGAGCGCTGGCGGGCCTTCTGGTCGGTCCCACCGGGCAGGACATCATTTTCGTTCCCCCCGCCCGTTTGCAGCAGATCCTCACGGGCGTTCAGCCGCCGGCGGCGCAGGTCGACGACCACACCTGAAGTTCTACGGTCGGCGAAGTCCGGTGGCATTCTCCAGCAGCGCGTCGCGCAGCGCCTTGGAACGATCCTGCGAGACGGGCACGTGAATGCTCCGCCCCTCGGGTCCGATGTCGTGGCCAACCGTCACCGTCGCCCCTCCGAGGTCGCGGTCCAGCTCCTTGACGTAGGCCAGGTTGACCAGCCAGTTGCGGTGCACGCGGAACAGCGACCGGCCAAGAGACGACTCGATCGCGGCCAACGAGAGATCGATGTCGAAGCGGCCTTCCGGCGCATGCACGAAGGTGAGACGGTCCGCCGCCTCGAACGCCCAGATGCTCGCGGGGTCGAGGAAGACGAGGGTCTTCTTCCGCCGCGCGACCACGCGGCGCGGACCGTGCATTCGCGGCGCGCGCCGTTTGACGAGACGCTGGAGGCACTGGTCGACGCGCTCCTCGGTGAAGGGCTTCAGGATGTAGTCCACGACGCCCAGGTCGAACGCTTCCAGGCTGTGCTGCGAGAAGGCAGTCGCGAGCACGAACATCGGCGCCGACGGTTCCCCCGCCATCGAGCGGACCAGATCGAGCCCGGTGCGCGGATCGCCGGTGCCAGCCAGCTGGACGTCGACGAACACGACGTCCACGGGCGATCCGGCCATCGCCTCGCGCGCCTCATCGAGGCTGGCCACCGCCCCGATCACCTCCGCGCGATGGGTGCCCTCGATCAGTTTGACCAGATAGTTCCGCGTCGGCCACTCGTCCTCGAGGACCAGCGCTTTGAGGAGAATTGTTTCGCTCATGCCAGGGGCCCCCCTTGCTCGAGCGGCAGCTCGACGACCGATCGCGTACCGGAGGGAGTCGACTCGAGCCGCAGCGCGGCCGTGTCAGAGTACCGCATCGCCAGACTGCGGCGCACGGAGACGAGCCCGAACGCTCCCGGCCGCGTCGCCTTGTTCGGGACGCCGGGTCCGTTGTCCTCGATGGTGCAGACGAGCCTCGGACCGGCCAGCTCCGTCCGCACCGTGATTTCGCCCCCTCCGTCACGCATCAGCGCGCCGTGCTTCACCGCGTTCTCGACCAGCGGCTGCAAGAGGAACCGCGGCAAGAGCGCGCGATTCGTGCCGTCGCCGATCTCCCAGCGGAACGCCAGATGCCCGGCATGGCGCGTCTCCAGGATCTGCGCGTAGCGGCGCAGCCAACCGATCTGCTCTTGGAGGGTCTGCATCTCTCCGCCCGGAGCCACCGAGTCGCGCAACAGGTCGCCCAGGTTTCCGAGCAGCTGGCGTGCCTGGCGCGGATCCTCGGTCACCAGCCCTGCGATGGCATTGAGCGTGTTGAGGAGGAAGTGCGGCTCGAGATGCGAGCGCAGCTGGGCGAGCTCCACCTGCGTGCGAAGCTTGTCGGCCTCCAGGGCGCGAACACGCGCGTCCTCCACGGCGAAGGGGACGACGAACGCCAGCGCCCAGATGGCGAAGCTGGTCAGCCCCATCGCGAATCCAACGCGGAGCACGTCGGTGGCGCCCCACGGTCCGTAATGCGGCCGCAGCGTCGCAATCGAGTGGGTCGCGGCCCGTGTGGCCCAGAGCAGTCCGGCAAAGAACAGCCCCGCCGCGACTGCGCCCAGGATGAGCGGGCCGAGCACGCCGAAGCGCCTTCCCGATGCCCAGCGCAAGACCGCGAATGCCCAGGCCACCAGCAGGGGCAACCCGATCAGGAGAACGATGGCCTTGGACAGGAAGCGGCCGGCGTCCCGAGTCCCCAGGTACTCGCTCCCAAGCTGCAACAGCGGAATGACGACCATGACGAGGACACCCAGGAGGCGTCTCCGCTTCGGACCGGTGGTCTCCAACGTGCTGTCCACGAAGCCGATTGTAACCTCCCTGGTCCGTGAAGGAGGCCGCTTCGTCCCCCGAGGGTCCCCCCTCGTCGGAGGACGTCGATTCGGGCCCGCGGGGCGCTCAACACTTGCTAAATGAGATCCTTCGACCCAGCCGTGAAACGGACCCGATGAAAGCCCTCGCTGCGTGCTTGCTGCTCTCGTTCGCCTGTCCGTCGAACCGCGCGCTCGACCCTTGCATGCAGGGCGAACGCGCGCCGGTGGCGCCTGCGCCCGGGCCGCGGCACATCCAGACCGTTTTCGTGGTGGTGATGGAGAATGCGAACTGGTCCGACATCCGCGGCAACCCGCGCGCGCCTTACCTGAACGGGACGCTGCTGCCCGCGAGCGCGCACGCGGAGCGGTATTACAACCCGCCCGGCGTCCACCCGAGCGAGCCGAACTATCTCTGGATGGAAGGTGGCACCGACTACGGAATCCGCGACGATGGCGACCCGGCGCGGCACCATCTTCGCTTCACGGACCACCTGGTCACGCTCCTCCGCAAGGCAGGCATTTCGTGGAGGAGCTATCAGGAGGACATCGGCGCGCAGGAGTGCCCGGTGGCGAGCCATGGACTCTATGCGGCCAAGCACAACCCGTTCGTGTTCTTCGACGACGTGACCGGCGATCAGGCCTTCTGCGTCGCTCACAACCGGCCGCTGGGCGATCTTGCGAGCGACCTTCAGAACGATTCGGTGGCGCGCTACGACTTCATCACGCCCAACCTTTGCCACGACATGCACGGTGGGCCCGATTGCCCGCGCGATGTCGTGGGCGCAGGCGATGCGTGGCTCTCGCTCTGGGTCCCGCGCATTCTCGCATCGCAGGCGTGGCAGCAGGGCGGGGCGCTGTTCATCACCTGGGACGAGGGCGAAGGCGCCAGCGACGGACCGATCGGCATGATCGTGCTCTCGCCGTTCGCCAGGAAAGGATTCGCCAGCAGCACCCGCTGGACGCACAGCTCCTTGCTGCGAACCGTGCAGGAGATCTTCGGCGTGGGTCCGCTGCTCTGCGATGCTGCCGCAGCCAAGGACCTTTCCGAGCTCTTCGTGGCGTTCCCCTAGCCCCGGCCACCGGAGGTGGCCCAGGGGATACGCTTGAGCGTCAGACGCGGCTCGACTCGACATTCTTGTCGGGCGATCTCCTCCAAAGAACACGATCGTCGCGCGCCGGCAGGTCAGCAGCGGCGCCGTTCTCCTCGTAGATGGAGGGTCGGGAACGGGTCCGGGCCCTTGGCACTGCTTTTGCTCCAGATGGCCGGGTGGCGCTCAACGGAGCGGGCTTCGGCGCGGCAGCGGCTGGCGTGCCCATCGCCTGCGACGGGGACGGCCGGGTCGCAGCGGGGACGACCCGTCTGATCGACGGCCAGGAGCGGGTCTGCTACGAGGGCTACTGGATCAAGACCTACCCGGTCCCCGAGGACACGCTTCAGGCGAAAAAACACCTCATCGAAGCGCTCACGCGCCGCCTCTTCAACCACACCGAGCACGGGCTCAACATTCCGGGACACCGGATGGCGGAGGCCAGGCGCGCCTACGAGACGGAGACGGACGCCGGCCGCAAGCGGGTGAAGGGCGCCATGTATGCGGGCGCGCTCTTCAATCGGGCAGCGAACATCTTCACCCGGCTGGTGGATCTGCAATCGACGGGCGTGGAGATCTCCGCCAACAACGATCTCATGCGTGAATGCGGCCGCTGTCTGCAGGAGGCCCTGTCCCTCTGCCGCCTGGTCCTCCACCGGAGCGGTGAAGAAGGCATCGACGAGCTGTGGGGCGAGCCCTTCCGCGCCTTCTGCATCCCGTTGGAAGCGTTCTATGCGAGCCGATATCTCAAGATGGCGCAGGCCATGCGCGACATCGACTCCATCGCCGAGACGATGGCCGCCACGTTCACCGCGCCCATGTTTCCCGGCATCGAACCCGTCATCCGCGACTTCGCTCGCGCCGCCCGCGAGAAGGTCGAGACCCTGCGGACGGATCCTGACATCTTCGACATCTGGGCCGAGCTGGTCGCCGCCGGCGAACGGCTCGCCAGCTTCACCCCGATACTCTCCGCCGGCGGCGAGCACGAGCAGCGCGTCGCCTCGTTCGGCACGCAGCTCATCTGCAACGGCCGCGCTCTGATCTTCCACATCACCCGTGCGCGAGTATCGATGCCCAAGAGCACCCGGGAGTTCATCGATCGGTGCGCGACATACGCTGCCACGGGGATCGTCACCGTGGTGCCCATCCCGCTGCCCGCCTGAGTTTCAGCCAGGTGCGGTGAAACTCCAGCGCTTTCGCAAGGTTGGCCAGCGCGGCTTCGTCCGCGGATCTCGCCCGGCGCCTTGCAAGAAGCAATGACCATTTCGACAATTTCGTCGTGTCTTGAGTCCGGCCTGACAGAATTGTGCTTGCGCCAGATCCAGGGCAGATGAGGGGCGCGAGCGTCATAGGAAGAGTCTCCGACTGAAGGAACTCCGACTTTCGGGCCGTTCGGGAACAAAACCGTCGCCTGAGCCATGCGTCCGAACGTTCTTGTCATCGCCAGCGGGCTGTCCCGCGGCCCCGATCTTCGTGCGCCTTTTCCGAGTGCACGTGTCAAGTTTTCATCGCACCGCGTCGCCGATGGCTTCCGCCTTGCAATACGCATTGGACGTCGGCGGCGCATCGTGCCCGCCCGGTCATCGGAGCGGTATCTCCCGTGGAGAGTGGTGATGAATGAGCGAACGGCTCTGCTCGGCTTGCTCCTGTCCGGGTTCTTCGCCGTCGCTTGCATTCGCGCCTCCGTGCCGGCGAGTCCAGCCAGCGGCGCGTTTTGGACGAACCTGCTCCGCTTCCCTGGCCGGATCGAAAGGCTTCGGCGGTCGCGATGGCAGTGGTTCGCCATGGTGTCCTTCATGATCGTGCTGCGGCTTCAGCAGCAGCTGCCCCTGGTTCTCGAGCTGATGGCCGCACTCCAGTTCCTGCTCTTCCTTGTCCTGCCGACGAGGGCCGCCACCAACGGATCAGAACGGAGAAGCAATGCAGCAGCCGCATGAAACGCCAGGAAGAGCGATGACCGCGGTCAGCCAACTGAGTGGCGCCATTTCGGGTCACGGAAAAAACATGTCGAGGAGGAGCACTCATGGCGGCGAGTAAGTCCCAAGGTAGCTATTTCGGGTTGTTCTTGGTTGGAGGCACGGTCCTCTGCGGTGGCCTCGCCTACATTGCCAGCGGCACAGGCAAGCTCTTGTTGGTCGTGGGCGCAGCAATCCTGCTGGCGGCGGCGATCGGCTTCTTGAAAATCAAGCCCCTCGAGGGCGAGACAGCCGTCCTGCCGAGCCCAGAAAGCATGAAGTGGCTGGGCGCGGGCGTCGCCCTGCTCGGGTGGTTGGTCACGCTCGGCGGCTTGCACCTCGTCAGCAGCAACGGTGGGCGCATCGTCGTCGCCTTGCTGGGCATCGGCGTGAGCTTTTTCGGAATCCTGTACGTCCTGCCCGCCGCGTTCAACAAAACGGCGTTCTGGAAGAAGGCGGCCGCAACGTCCGCGCGAGCTGGTTTCAGCTCGGTAGCGAGCAGGGCCACTCTGGACCACTCGGAGCTCACGGCAGCGCCCACGGCCATGGGGGGTGCGAAATGAAGACATGGCTTCGAAGCCATTTTCTTGCGCTCTGCATCCTCGCTCTGGGCTTGACCGCAGGCGGGATGGCCTACGCTGAGACCGCGGCCGCGCCTGCCCAACCTGCGGCAGCTCCGGCCCCGGTCCCGCCAGCGACGGCTGAGCTCCGGGAGGCCGCAGCCAAGGCGCCCACCCCTGCCGATCTCGCGAAAGGCGATCCCGGCGGCACCATCACCGGGAGCATCGCCGACGTGACCGTGACGGATGCGAAGGCGGGTCCGACGCTGGCGGACGCCGGCAACCAGATCGGGCAGAACAAGATCGCGATCAACTTCGTCTGGACCCTGATCTGCGGCTTCCTGGTCATGTTCATGCAGGCGGGCTTCGCCATGGTGGAATCGGGGCTGACCCGGGTGAAGAACGCCAATCACACTTACATGATGAACTTCTTCGTGTACGGCTGTGGGCTGCTCGCCTATTGGGTGCTCGGCTTCGCGATCCAGATGGGCGGCGCTGCCGGCAATGCGAACCTGGGTGGCCTGTACCCTCTCGCCTCCGAACACACCATCTCCTTGTTTGGAAAGACCTGGGGCATCTTCGGCGAGAGCGGATACTTCCTCGCCGGACACGCCTATGACGTCGGCGTGATGGTGATCTTCCTCTTCCAGATGGTGTTCATGGACACGGCGCTCACCATCGTGACCGGGGCCTGCGCCGAGCGATGGAAGTTCATCACCTTCTCGGTCACCTCGGTCATCATGGGCGCGCTCACGTATCCGCTCTTCGCCAACTGGGCCTGGGGTGGAGGATGGCTGGCGCAAATGGGAACCAACCTGGGGCTGGGCAAAGGGTACGCCGACTTCGCCGGTTCGGGCGTCGTGCACTCAGTCGGCGGGCTCACCGCGCTGGCCGTGTGCTTGATCGTGGGTCCGCGCATCGGCAAGTACAACCGCGACGGCTCGGCCAACCCCATCATCGGACATGACATCTCCGCGGTCCTGATCGGTTGCTTCATCCTCGCGTTCGGTTGGTTCGGATTCAACCCTGGCAGCACGCTGGGTGCTTCCTCCAACGGCAACCTGCGTATCGCAACCGTCGCCGTGGCCACGATGCTGGCCGGCTGCACGGGGACGTTCGGCTCCATCCTCTACATGTGGATCACCAAGGGGAAGCCCGACGCATCGATGTCCGGGAACGGCCTTCTGGCAGGCCTGGTGGCGATCACGGCGCCGAGCGGATTCGTCAGCGCGCCGAACGCGGCCATCATCGGCCTCGTCGCCGGCGTGCTGGTCTGCGTCAGCGTGTACTTCGTCGAAAACGTGCTCAAGGTGGACGACCCGGTGGGCGCCATCTCCGTGCACTGCGCCAACGGATTGTGGGGTGTCCTGGCGGTGGGCCTCTTCGCCGATGGCACCAGCAACTATGGTGGCAGCTGGAACGGCGTTTCAGGTTCCGTTACCGGTCTGTTCTACGGCGATGCCGGGCAGCTCGCCGCGCAGCTGGTGGGCATCTCCACCTTGCTCGGTGTCGTGTTCACGCTGAGCTTCGCCATCAACATGGTGCTCGAATACGTCATCGGACATCGGGTTTCGGCGGAGACCGAGCTGAACGGTCTCGACATTCCGGAGATGGGGCAGCTCGGTTACCCCGAGTTCGTCTTCCGGCCGGAAACCGCACTCAAAGCGGCGTGAAGAACTAGAAGGGATGGCAAGGCACGAACGGCGGCCTTGCCATCCCTTCATGGCTCGTCGAATCGAAACCTCGCGGAGACTTCATGAACATGGAGCGGCAGCAGGACATCGTGACGACGCCGGCAGACACCGGCGCCTTGGCGCCATCGGTTGCTCCCTCGCCGTTGGTTCCGGTTCCAGAGAAGGCGCGCGGGCTGCTGCTCAGGATGTTCGCCGATCCCTACGTGCTCGAGCAGGTCGAGCGCGCTGAGCTGGTCGAACGATTGCGGGAGAGCGTCTCGGCCCACCCCGAAGTCGCCGAGCTCCGGGTGCTTCTGGGGATGGCCCTCTGCGTGAATCTGGAAGTGCAGGAAGCGATCGAAGAGCTCCGCGAAGGCGTGAAGTTGGCCCCGGACAGCTTCATCTGCCAGCTCAAGATGGGCGAGCTGTGGATGCGGCTCCGCGTTTGCAGGAAAGCGGAAGAACACACGCGGCAGGCAGCTCTGCTGGCGCAGAACCTCGCGCAGGCGGAGCTGGCGCGCCGGCAGGCGGCGGCGATCCGGACGATGCTGCGGCAGGGAATCGAACGCGGCGGCTATCGGAGCCCGTTGGCTGTGCTGAGCCGCTTGCGGAGGTTCTGGCAGCGTCGCCGGGACGAATCCCTGGCCCTCGCCGACAGGTAGCGTCAGTGCGTGGACTTGCCGGACGGGCTCGTGCACAGTCGGCCTTCGCGTGCCAGCTTCTCCAGCTCGTCGCAGAGCAACCGCACCGCCTCGTCGTCGCGCTCGGTCAATTCCTTCCAGATGCGCTGGTCGCCGTCCCAACTGTATTTCCGGTAGGCCTCCAGGCCCTCGTACTTCGCGTGGAGCGCTGAGATGATGTTGTACGCGTCGTGGGAAATCGGGGAGCCCATGCCCTCGCCCGCCGGACGCGACGTGCCGGCCTCGTTGAGAATGCGCGGCCTTGCGACTGCACTTGCCTCCACTTGGGGAGTCCAATGTTGGGCCAGCGGAATGAGCCCCGCGGCCATGCCGGATTGGCGAGGCGCCCCGCGGACGTGTGCGAGTCGCCATGGCGCGAGCTCGTCAGCAGTTGGACCCGGAGCCGCCCGATACGGGGGCGAGCCCGAATAGGGGGACCGAACGAGCGAGCCCAGCAACAGCGCCGTCCAGACCAGCCCGCAGGCCCAGGCGGCGACCTCTGCCAACTTCAAAAGGCGATGCTTGCGCAGCAGGCGCTTGCGTCTGGTCTCGATCTGTTGCCGGAGCTCGCGAAGCTCGTCGCTCACGCCTCTGGACCGGCCCGGTCGCGCCGGTACTGGTTGTGTCGGGGCATGTTGGTGCTCCTAGCCAATTCAGTGCCAGCGCTTCAGCCCGCTGCCGAGAGTGGAACTAGCCCCGGCGGCGAGCGGAGACTTACAAAATTGTCGAAAAGGGGCTGAGAAACGACGATTCGGAAGGAATGCCCCGACCTGGGTCTCGCACCAGTCCGGGGCCTTGGCGGATGCCGGGCACCGTGACATCAAGCACCGTGAGCTGTGCGAATGGCCGCGACGGCGAGCAGGATGACTGAAGCCGGATCGGACGCCGATCCGCCGACGGAACCGCGGGCTGTACGCCTGCGCCAGCTTGCCTGGCTCTTCCTGAAGCTCGGGACCATCGCCTTCGGCGGGCCGGCGGCGCACATCGCGATGATGGAGGACGAGGTCGTCCGGCGGCGGAAGTGGATGACGCGGGAGAAATTCCTCGATCTCCTCGGCGCGACGAACCTCATTCCAGGTCCGAACTCGACGGAGATGGCCATCCACATCGGCTACCTGCGCGCGGGATCGAGCGGGCTCCTGGTAGCCGGAACCTGTTTCATCCTTCCCGCGACCCTGATCGTGAGCGGGATCGCCTGGGCCTACGTCCGCTTCGGCACCTTGCCCCAGGCCTTGGCAGTGCTCTACGGCATCAAACCCGTCATCATCGCGGTGGTGGTGGTGCAGGCCCTTTGGGGTCTCGGCAAGACGGCGGTGAAGACCCGCTTTCTTGGGTTCGTTGCAGTCGGCGCGCTGGGGGCCAGCCTCCTGGGCGTCAACGAGCTCGCGGTCCTGTTTGCCGGCGGCATCGTCGTCGCCCTCTGGCGTTGGGGGATGGATCGGCGTCTCGCCGGCGGTTCCGCGTTCATGCCCCTGCTCGGGACCGCCGCAGCAACCGCTCCGGCCGCCGCCGGCGTCACGTTCGGGCTTTGGCCGCTCTTCCTCGTTTTCCTGAAGATCGGTTCCGTGCTTTTCGGGAGCGGTTATGTCCTGCTGGCATTTCTCCGGGCGGACCTCGTCGAACGACTCGGGTGGCTCACCGAGGCCCAACTTCTCGATGCGGTCGCGGTCGGGCAGATGACTCCTGGCCCGGTGTTCACCACGGCGACGTTCATCGGCTACGTCCTCGGGGGCAGGAGCGGGGCGCTCGTTGCGACCGTCGGGATCTTCCTTCCAGCGTTCGTCTTCGTCGCCCTGAGCGGCCCGTTGGTCCCGCGAATCCGGCGCTCCAAGGCGGCCGGTGCGGTGCTCGACGGGGTGAACGTCGCTTCGCTTGCGCTCATGGCCGCGGTGACGATCAGCCTGGCCAGAGCGGCCATCGTCGATGTCCCCACAGCGGTTCTCGCCCTCCTCGCCGCCGTGCTTCTCTTGTCGCTCCGGATCAACTCGGCCTGGCTGGTCCTGGCCGGCGGCGCAGTCGGCATCGCAAGCGCATACGTGCTGGGGCAGGCCGGATCCTGACCTCAGGGGCTACCTCGGATCGCGATGACCCGCGAGCTCGGTCATGAGAGCTGCTCAGTCTTCTTTCCGGTGCTCCGCCGGCCCCCGCGGCGCTGTCAGGTTGAGCGCCGTGTTGACCAACGAGACGTGCGTGAAGGCCTGGGGAAAATTGCCCAGCAGCCGCCGCGTCACCGGATCGTATTCCTCCGAGAGCAGGCCCACGTCGTTGGCTAGCCCGGAGAGTCGCTCGAACATCTCAATCGCCTCCGCAGTCCGGCCCTGGAGCGCGTAATTGTCCGCCAGCCAGAACGAGCAAGGGAGAAAGGCGCCTTCACCAGGCGGCAGGCCATCGACCGCGGGATGTGTGGCGTATCTCGCGACGAATCCGTCTCGCAGCAATGAGCTCTCGATCGCGCGCACGGTGCCGAGCACGCGCGGATCGGTCGCCGGGAGGAAGCCGACCAGTGGGAGCATGAGCAGGCTCGAGTCGATCTCTTTCGACCCGTAGGACTGCACGAAGGCCCCCACGCCAGCGTCGAAACCCTCGCGACAGACGGACTCATGGATCCGATCCCGTACCGCTCGCCAGCGTTCCAAGGGACCGTCGAGGCCGAACTGCTCGATGCCCTTCACGGCACGATCGAATGCCACCCAGGCCATCACCTTGGAGTGGGTGAAGTGGCGCCGCGGCCCGCGGACCTCCCAGATCCCCTCGTCGGGCTCCTGCCAGATCTTCTCGAGGTACCCCATCAGCGCGCGCTGCAACGCCCATCCCGCCTCGGTCGGGGCGAGGCCGACGCGCCGCGCCAGATGGAGCGCATCCATCACTTCGCCGTACACGTCGAGCTGCAGCTGCAGCGCGGCCGCGTTGCCGACCCGCACCGGCCGTGAGCCCTCGTACCCCGGCAGCCAGTCCAGCTCCACCTCGGGGAGGCGGCGCTCGCCGGCGATGCCGTAGAGGATCTGCAGCTGCGAAGGGTCGCCGGCGACGGCGCGCAGCAGCCAATTCGTCCAGTCGCGAGCTTCGTCGAAGTACCCGGCGCTCATCAGGGAATAGAGCGTGAAGGTCGCATCGCGCAGCCAGCAGATCCGGTAATCCCAATTGCGCATCCCGCCGAGTCGCTCGGGCAGCGAAGTCGTGGCCGCCGCGACGATGCCGCCCGTGGGCTGGTAGGTTAGGGCTTTGAGCGTGATCAGCGAGCGTTGCACGATCTCCCGGTAGGGACCGGTCACCGTGCACTGGTCCGACCATGCTCGCCAGTCGGCCTCGGTCCCGGTGAGTGCTTGCTCGGCATCGACGTGGCCCGGGTCGGGGAGGTGAGACGGCGACCAGGTGAGCACGAACGGCACGCGTTCTCCGGCGCCGACCGAGAACCGGACGACCGTGCTCAGGCCCTCGCCATGGGTCACGACAGGCGTGATCAGCCGGAGCGCATCGGGTCCGGCGACGGCCTCGATGCCGCCCTCGATCGCGCGCACCCACGGGACGATCGCTCCGTACCCGAATCGAATCAGCAATTCCATCCGCATCGGCACGCGGCCGCGGTTTCCAGCGACGATGCGGACGACGTCGGTGCCCTGGCCGAAGATGGGCATCAGATCGATCAATGTGACGGCGCCCTCGGCGGTCTCGAGCTCCGTCTCCAGGATCAGCGTGCCCGGCCGGTACCTCCGGCGAACCGCGCGCACTTCGCCTTCCGGCGCGATCTTCCAGCGTCCGTTGTCGTTCGTGCCGAGCAGGGCGGCGAAGCAGGCGTCGGAATCGAAGCGGGGGAGGCAGAGCCAATCGAGCGAGCCGTCCTTGGCCACCAGCGCGACGCTCTGGTAGTCGGCGATGACGGCGTAGTCTTCGATCCGGGAAGGCATGGGGGAAATCAATCAGCGTGCGGCCGCGAGGCGATCGTCGCCCGACCCTCTGAGGCGGGGCAGCTCCTGATAGTACCGGAAGAGGTCCTCGAGGCTCGCGGTGAGCGAACACATCGGGACGAATCCAAGCCCCTGCAGGCGAGACACGTCGGCGAAATGCCGCTGAACGCCGGCGGGTTGGGCGCTTTGCGGGGCCATCTGGACCTGCCCGTTCAAGCCCGAGATGCGGAGCAACTCCGACAGGATGAGCTGGATCGGCGTTTCGCGTCCGCTGGCGACGTTGTACGTACCACCGTGTTCACCGCTCCGAGCCAGCAGGAGAAGGGCGCTCGCCACGTCGCGCACGTCGATGAAATCCCGCGTCGTGTGCAACGGCCCGACGTTCAGCTCCATGCCCCGAGAGCTCGTCGGGGAAGCCAGCTCGGCGGCGAGCCGGCCACAGACGTGACTCTCCGCCTGCCCCGGCCCGACCACGTTGAAGATGCGCGCCGTGACCCAGGCAATGCCGCACCGCGATGCGATGAGGCGCGTGACGCGCTCGGCAGCCAGCTTGGTCAGCCCGTACATGTTCACGGGATTGCAAGGGTGCGACTCGGGGATGGGGAGGGAAGCAGCGTCGCCGTAAACGCTGCCGCTGGATCCGAGGATGACCAGGACTTTCGCTGGCTCCGCATCGGCCAGCGCGTTCATCAGCGAGGCCGTCCCTTCCAGGTTCGTCTCGAACAGGTCGCGTTCGGACGCCGTGCTCAGTCCGGATGCGAGGTGGAAGATGCAGTGCGGCTGGACCTCTCGAATCACCTCTTCCAGCCTGGCGGTCTCGAGGAGGGAGAGTTGTTTATAGCGATAGCGACCGTCGAGGTTGCGGAGCAGATGCGCTGGCACGGGAGCGCGCCGCTGTCCGCCGTCGATCGAGATCGTGTGGGTGAAAAAGCCGTCCATTCTCTTGGAGCGTCCGATCCCCAGGACCCGCGCGCCCTTTTCGAGCGCGAGAATCCGAGCGGCCAGGTACCGTCCGACGAGTCCCTGCGCGCCGGTGATCAGATACCGCCGGCTCATCGTTCGATGCCCGCGACGGTCATCCGCAGGCCTTCCAGGAGTGGGACGGCGGGCTCCCAGCCGAGAACATCGCGAGCTCTCCGGTTGTCGGCGATCAGCTCGTAGATCTCGCTTGTCCCCGGCCGGTCGCGCTCGCGGCCTCCTTGGATGGAGCAGGTCACCCCGAGCTCGTCCAGGATCAGGGCAGCGATCCGCTCCACGCTGGTTCCCCGCATCGTGCCGATGTTGAAGATCTCCAGTCCTCGATCTTCGAGGGAGCACGCGCTCGCAATCGCTTCGGCAAGGTCCGTGACGAAGCAGTAATCCCGGATCGGCCTCAGGTCCCGCAGGAGCACCGGCAAGCCTTGGCGTGCCATGTCGATGATGCGCGGGATCAGGGACTCGGACGATGCCCCGGGACCGTAGATCGAGAATGGTCGCAGGATGACGGCGCGCAGACCGAACGCATGGACGAAAGCCTCGATGAGCTTCTCGGCGCCAATCTTCGCCGCGCCGTATGGAGACCGGGCGCTGAGCGGGTGGTCCTCGGCCACGGGCGAGCGAAGCGGCCGGCCGTACACTTCCGCCGACGAAACGTAGATCAGCTTCCCGATCTGCTCCGCCCGGCAGGCCTCGAGGACTGATGCGGTTCCCTCCGTATGAATCCGCAAGGTTCTCGACGGGTCCTGGAACGACGCCGCCACGGAGGCGGGCCCGGCCAGATGCACCACCGCATCGGCGCCGGCGACCAGCTTCCGGACGGCGCTCGAGTCACAGATATCGGCCTGCCCGATAGACGTGGCCCCGGCGGGGATTCTCAATTTCTCCTCGGGTGGTCCGATGATGGCTTGCACGCAGGCGCCCCTGCGGGCCAGGGCATCGACGACGACGGGTCCCAGGAACCCCCCGGCGCCGGTGACCGTGATCCTGATGCTCTGAAGCGTATTGTCCACGGTTAGCGAGCCGCCGCGCGGCGATTCCGATGCGCCTCGATCACGCCCTCGAAGCAGCTCTCGAGCGCACGCGTGGTGACTTCCGGCGTGAAACGTTCGAGATAGCGCCCGTACGCGGCCCGCCCCAGCTGCTCTGCCAATGGCTCATTTTCCAGCAGGCGCAGCAGAGAATCGGCTAGCGCAGCCGGGTCATCCGGCTGAACGACCAGGCCGGTCCGGCCATGCTCGACGTGGTTCGGGATTGCTCCAACCGAGGAAAGCACCGCTGGCTTTCCCAGGGACATCCCTTCGATGATGGCGTTGGGCAGGGAGTCAATCGACGAGGGATGGACGTGAATGTCGATCGCGTTCCAGACATCGGCGATGTTTCCCGGATAGGCCCGGATGCGGACCCGTTCCGAGATACCGAGTTGTTCCGCCTGCCGTTGCAGCTGGAGCCGATAAGCAGGACCGGCGCGATCGTAGCCGACGCAGAGAACGTACACGTCGTGTCCCTCGTCCACGATGCGCTGGGCCGCCTCGAGGAGGACTGCTTGTCCCTTGAAGGGAACCAGGCCCGCGACCTGCCCGAGAACCTTCGCGCGCGTATCCTCCGGGATACCGAATTCCCGCAGGATGTCCTTTCGGGAGCGGGACGGCTTCGCGAGACGGACACCGTTCGGAACCACGTGCAGCGGTGGCGCCGACTCGCCGACGAAACGCCCGAACTCCAAGGCGCGAATGTCCGAATCGGTGATGATCGCGCTGCACAGCCGAAGATTGAAACGCCGGATGGAGGGGAAGAAGACACGCCGATAAGACCGGCTGTCATGGATCTTCCACAGCTCGAGCTCGCTGTACAACGTGACAGCCGCCGGTACACCAGCGCTGGCTGCCGCGGGCACGGCTGTATAGAGCGCGGTCTCCAGGTGCGCGTCGACGAGATCGGCGCCGGTTGAGACGATGAGCTGCCGAAGCCTCGCGGCGGCGGTCGCGAGCGTGGTGGCGGTACTGGCGAGCTTGACGGGGCGCAGGCCCTGAACCCTGCTGGGGTGCGGCAGGCCAATCTCGTGCACCCTGATGCCGGCGTCGGCGAAGTCCCGCCGCATGGACCCACACCGGCTCTGAACCGCGTGCTCCGCTGAATACAGCGTCACGACGGTGAGGCGGAAGCGACTCGAATCGATGGTGCGAGCGAGGTTGAAGAGGCGGTTTTCCCCTCCGCCAAGATTCAACTCAGAGGTGACGGAGAGGACATTGATCAAGGCTCGACCCTCCGGGTCTCGAACGGGATCGCGCCCGGCCAGCGGCTGCCGTTGACGGAAAAAAGTCGTTCTGCGTGCGCCAGCGCGGCCTCGTCATTGACGTCGACCCACGGCTCGCGGTGCGGGTAGGCCAGCACGGTCTCCTCCGCCTGCAGCAGCTCATCGATCAGCGCCGGAAGGTCGAACCGGCGACCCGCCGGTACGCGATCGATGGCCCGGCGGTTGACGACGTATGTCCCGCTCGAGATCGGGAGGGACAACTGCGGCTTTTCCCGGTAGGCCACGACGCGCGGACCGGACAGCTCGAGCATCCCGAATGGGATGGGGAAGGGCTGGTCATGGGTGGCGATGGTCGCCGCACCCGCGTGCTCCCGATGGTACCGACCCAGCTCCCTCAAATCCAGGCTCGTCAGGTTGTCCACGTTCACGATCACCGCGTCGTCGATCTCCCCGGGTAGAGATGCCACCGCGCCGATGGTGCCCAGGGGCTGCGTCTCGACGAGGACCTCGAGCGTGGCCGACTGCGATTCCGCGAGTGCCCGGCCAGGCCCGTCGATCCAGGTGGCGAGCGCGTCCTCCTGGCGGTTGATGGCGACGAACAGCCGCTTGAACCCGAACCAGATGAGCGCGCGGAGATTGCATTCAATCAGCGGCATGCCAAAGACGGTCCGCAGACCTTTGTGCTGACCCGATCCCCCAGCCCGCATCCGTTCGGAGCGGCCACCGGCCATGATGAGCGCCGCATCTGGAGAACTGGTCATGAGGTCCGCCTCGGATCGGCAAAACGGCCTGCGCCGGAAGGTGATACCAGCGGTGACCGAAGGCCAGTGGCCACCCGCCCATCACCGCCATCTGTATGGTGAAGCACACCGCAGCGCAGCGGTTGGCATGCCATTGAACGTTCTTTGCAAAGCCCGGCGTCGCTGCCCAGATTTCTCGTGGGAGCGGGACCTTTGCAATGGCAACTCTCGTCTTCGATATCGGTGGAACGAAGACTCGCGCGGGTCTTTTCGATCGCGGTCAATCGTCGCTCATCCGATCCGTGTGCGGCGCGACGCCAAACCACCTCGACTTTCCCGGGTCGTCGTTCGAGGATTTGCGCGAGCGTCTGGTCTCGCTGATGCATCGGCTGGCCGGTGAAATCGTCGAGGGCCCGGCTGTTACGGAAATCAACATTGCGTTTGCCGGTCCGATCGATCCTTCCGGCAACGTCCTCGCCGCCCCGACGATCTGGGGCACTCGCCTGGCCCGGCCCTATCCGCTGAGCGAGGACATCGTTCGCCGCTGGCCGAACGCCCGCGTCAAGGTCATCAACGACGTGACGGCGGCTGGGTACCGCTATCGGCGTTCGATGGACGAAGAGTTCTGCATCGTCACCGTCAGTTCCGGGATCGGCAACAAGGTGTTCGCCAGCGGACGGCCGCTGGTTGGCCGGAATGGAGCCGGCGGCGAGTTGGGACATCTGCGCGTCGATGACTCGGCGAGCGCGCCGGTGTGCGAATGCGGAGGACGCGGGCATCTCGGCGCGGTCTCCTCCGGTCGCGCGGTCCTCGAATATGCCCGAACGCGGGCGCCGGAGAACGTCCGCAGCGAAGGATTGACGAGCGGCGATCTGGTCGCGGCATTCCGGCGCGGCGAGCCGTGGGCGGTGGAGATCATCGAGCATCGCGCCGGGCCGCTGGGCTGGGCCCTGGCCGCGATGCACCTGGGCCTCGGAATCGAACGATTCGTTCTCATCGGTGGCTTTGCCCTGGCGCTCGGCGACGCCTACCGGCAGCTCGTCGCCGAGGCTGCGGATTCCCGCTGCTGGGGCCGGAAGGGAAATTGGATCACGCGCGTGGAGTTGGGCGTGAACGACGACGTTTCGGGCCTGATCGGCGCCGGAATCGCGGGATTGCCGCAGGGGGGAATGCTGTGAAGATCGCTCGCTACAACTATGCGCACCAGCTCGGCACGGACATCGACCCGCTGATCGCGGACCTGCGTGCGATGCTCGTCGCCGGCAGATACGAGCTGACGCCGGAGGTGCGGCAGTTCGAAGAGCAGTTGGCGCGATTCCTGGGCGCGAAGCACGTCCGAGGGGTCAATACCGGCACGGACGCGCTGGTCGTCGCCCTGCGCGCCTTGGGGATAGGCCGGGGCGACGAAGTCATCACCCAGGCGAACACGTTTCACGCGACGGTCGCAGCCATCCAGCTGGTCGGCGCCCAACCGGTGCTGGTGGACGTCGATCCCGAGACGTTCCTCATCGACAAGCGACAGATGCGCGACGCGATCGGTCCAAAGACGCGCGCGCTGTTGCCCGTGCACCTGTACGGAAAACCCACGCCGATGATGGACGTCATCGCGCTGGCCGAGGCTCGCGGCCTGTTCGTGATCGAGGATGCCGCCCAGGCGATCGGCGCCCGGATCGAGGGGCGTTCGGTCGGCACCTTCGGACACTTCGGCTGCTTCAGCTTCCATCCGAGCAAGAACCTCTCCGCGGCGGGCGATGGGGGAGCGGTCGTGGCCCGCGACGCCGAGCTCGACGAATCCCTGCGGCGCCAGCGCGAGCTCGGACAGGTGGGACAGAACAATCACGTGGTGGTCGGCTTCAACACCAAGCTCGACGCGATGCAGGCGAAGATCCTCTCCTGGAAATTGCCCCGCCTGGAGGAGTGGAACGAGCACCGGCGCACGGCAGCCGGATGGTATCGCGAACGGCTTGCCGGGCTGCCGGTCGGATTCCAGGCCCGCGCCGACGGCGAGACGCATGCGTATCACCTGTTTCAGGTTCGAATCGGCGAGCGCGACGCCCTGTTGGCCCACCTGCGCGATCGCGGGATCGACGCGGTCATCCGATATCCCACGCCCATCCACCTGCAGCCCGCGTTCGCCGGATATGGGTGGAAAGCGGGCCAGTTCCCGGTCGCGGAGGCGCTTGCGAAGGAACTGCTCTGCCTGCCGATCCGGCCCGACATCGGGATCGAGGAGATCGATTACGTCGCGGACAGCATCCGCGAGTTCTTCGGAAAGCCGGATCGCGGGTGAAGCCGCTCGTCGCCGTCCTGGGCGGAAGCACGCCCTTCACCGCGGCGCTCGTCGAGGCGCTTCGCGCCGGGCCCGACGAGATTCCCGCGTGTGAGTTGCGCCTGTTCGGGCAAGACGCCGACGCGCTCGAGCGGATGAAGCGGTACGGCGGCCGCAGGCTGGCTGCGCGCGGGTGGAGCGTGTCCGCCAGCTGCCGGTTGGACGAGGCGGTCGACGGCGCCGCGGTCGTGGTGAACCAGATCCGCTTTGGCGGGCTCGCGGGGCGCTCGCGCGATGAGGCGCTTGCCAACCGGTTCCAGCTTCCGGCCGATGAGACGTTGGGCCCCTGCGGATTGGCCGCCGCGCTGCGAGTGGTTCCCTGCATTCGCGAGCTCGCGGCCGAGCTGGGGCGGCGATGCCCGGACGCCTGGGTGCTCAATCTGTCGAACCCGTTGAGCGTCACCACGGCCGCGATGATCCGGGCCGGCGCGCCGCGCAAGTGCGTTGGCCTCTGCGAGCTTCCCCTCGCCACGGTGATCGAGACGTGCCGCGTGCTGCGGATGTCCCTTGGGGACGTCGAGTGGCAGTACGCCGGGCTCAACCATCGCGGCTTCGTCTTCGCGCTCGAGCACCGCGGGGAGGACTTGCTGCCGCGGCTGCCCGAGATGCTCGGCGGGGAAAGCATCTTCGGCGTCACCGGAGAGGACATCCGGCGGGTCGGCGCGCTTCCCTTGAAGTACTTCAGATTGTCCGCCCCAGCGGCGGCCCCCGCCGCGAGTCACCGAGCGGACTTCCTGAGCCGGCTGAAGGAGACGATCGCGCGCGAGCTGGAGCTGCCGGACGCGCCGCCGCCCAGCCTCTCGATGCGCGACCAGGATTGGTACCAGGCTGCCGTGGTGCCGATGATCGGCGCCATCTTCGCGGACGACCGGCGCCGGATGATCGTCAACTGCATCCGCGAGGACGGGCTCGTCTCGGAGGTTCCAGCGCGGGTTTCGCGCGAGGCGGTCGAAGTCGTCTCCAAGGAGCCGCCTGCGCAGGTGAAGCCTTGGCTCGACCGATGGGCCGCCCACGAACGAGCATTGCTCGAAGCAGTCGCGTCCCCCTCCCTGGAGCGGATCGAGGAGGCCCTGGCGCTCGATCCCGTGGTGCCCAAGTCCCAAGTGCGCGAGATCGGTCGCGCCATACTGGCCGAACATGTCCATTGACCAGACATCCCACCCGCTGCGCGTCGCGATCTTCGGTTGCGGCCGGATGGGACTGCAGCACGCCCGCAGCGCATCCCAGCTCGGCCATCGCGTCAGCGTGGCGTGCGACGTCGACGTCGTGCGGGCGTCGGCGCTCGCGAGCAACCATCCGGGCTGTGAGATCGTGACCGACGTGGCGAGCGTCCGCTGGCGGGAGCTGGATGCCGCTTTCGTCTGCACACCGCCGTTCGCGCGGGGTCCGGTGGAACTGCTGGCCGCCCAGGCGGGCGTGCCGCTCTTCCTGGAGAAGCCGATCGGGCTGTCGGCGGCGCAATGCCTGCCGGCGCTGATGGCCTGTCGGACCACCGGCACGATCACCTCGGTCGGGTACATGAACCGCTATCGATCCTCGGTCCGGCGCGTGCGAAGCCTGCTCCAGGGCGAAACGGTGCTCGGCTTTACCGCGCACTGGGTGGGCGGGGCGTACCGTGTTCCCTGGTGGGGAGATCCCGCCCTCTCCGGCGGGCAATTGAACGAGCAATGCACGCACCTCATCGATCTCGCGCGCCATCTCGTCGGCGAGGTGACCGAGGTCAGCGCGTTCGCGCAACCAAGCGCCGAAGGCAACGGCGGCGCCGCGGCGGTCTCGATCCTGCTGCGCTTCCGCAATGGAGCACTGGGGACGGTGATCTGCGGATGCCTCGCCCAGGAAAAGCAGATCGGATGCCGCGTGTTCACCCCGCGCGGCCAGCTCGTGCTCGACAACTGGGACTTCAAGTGGTCGCCTTCCTCCGCGTTCGGCGCCGGGAGCGATCTGGACTGCTTCGAGGACGTCTTCGTCGCCGAGTGTTCCGCGTTCCTGAACGCGGTGCGCTCCGGAGACGCGGGGTCGATTCGCTGCGATCTGGCTGAGGCGATGAATACGCAACGGGTGGTGGATGCCGCGCGGGCGGCATTGGCTGGTAGCGGGCCGCAGGCCATCGCGCCCGATAGGACGGTGGGAGGGGGAAGCCATGCGATCGACTTCACTTGACGCAGCGGTCGCACTCGATGACGGCGATGACGACGGCAGTGTGACTCCGGTCACGACGCTGCGAGTCGCCCGGCCGCTGCCGTCGGACTGGGCATCGCTGCCGATGGATTGCCAGGCGCGCAGCCACTACAGCGTCCGTTTTTGCGACTCCCTCCTGAGAGATGACAGCACCGTGCTGCAGTGGGCGATCGGAGATCGCAAGGCATTGCTCGTGACCACCCCCACCGTGGATCGGATGTACGGCGCGGCGATGCGGGCGGCGCTGAAGAAGGCGAACTCCGTCTCGATGCTGGTGCTGAACGCCCGCGAAGAGACCAAATCGATGGAGCTCGTCGATTCCGTCTGCAAGGAGGCGCTCTCGCAGGGCCTGAATCGGCGCGGGCTGCTGATCGGGTTCGGAGGAGGGGTCTGCCTCGACGTGGTGACGGTTGCCGCTTCGTTGATCAGGCGCGGCGTCGGACACATTCGTGTGCCCACCACCTTGATCGGGCAGATCGATGCGGGCATCGGCCTGAAGGGCGCGGTGAACTTCTCCGGGAAGAAGAGCTTTATCGGTTGCTTCCATCCGCCCGAGCAGGTGCTGATCGATCCGGCCTTTCTGCAGAGCCTCCCCAGGAGGTTCCTGGTGGCCGGCATCGCCGAGGCCGTCAAGATGGGGATCGTGCGCGATCCGGCGTTGTTCGAGATGCTCGAGAGCTGGTCGCCGGAGCTGGTGATGTCCGGTTTCGGCGAGCCGGCGGCGCAAGGTCGAGAGGTGCTGCGGCGGGCGATCTGGGCCATGCTCGACGAGCTGCGGAAGAATCCGTACGAGGATCAGACCTATGAGCGGCTGGTGGACTTCGGGCACACGTTCAGCCCGGCTCTCGAGGGCGCGATGGGGTTCGAAATCCAGCACGGCGAGGCGGTCGCCATCGACATGGCTTTGTCGGCGACGATCGCGAGATCGCTGGGGCTGATCGCTCCCGAGGCATGCGAGCGGATCCTGAGGGTACTGAGAACGGCTTCTTTGCCGACGTTCGCGCGGCGGCTCGACGTTCCGCTCTGCCGGGAGGCGCTGATCGAGGCTTCACGCCACCGCGGGGGGGCGATGAATCTCGTGGTCCCCGCCGGGATCGGTCGAGCGGTCTTTCTCAAACACTGCGCCGACGTGCCGGACTCCGTGCTCGAGCACGCGCTGGCATCCCTTTCCGCGTGCGTGCCGGGGGAGTCATGAAGCGCACCGCCATCGACCGGCAGTACAGGTTCGAGGACTGCATCTTCGAGAGCGTCCGGGCCCACGGCGGCGAACGCGACATCTCATTTGCGCGGGTGTTGGCGCGCAGTCGGGGCCCGATTCGATTCATCGATCTCTCCGTGCTCGCTCCCGGAGCGGACATCGGCTGCCATACCCACGACGAGGACAACGAGGAGCTATACGTGGTCGTCTCCGGGAAGGGCCTGATGACCCTGGACGATCGCGAGTTCGAGGTCGGACCGGGCCACGTCATCCTGAACCGGCCAGGCGGAACGCACGGGCTCAAGAACATCGGCGCCGAAGAACTGCGCATCGTGGTGATCGAAGTGGAATCGCGGCCGGGAGATCCCGGGGAGCCGCGGTGAGCGATCGCGGAAACGGATGGAAGATCGAGCTGCTGGATACCCTGACCCGGAATCCGTGGTTCGGCGTTTTGCTACAGAGGGTCACCCAACCCGACGGCTCCACCTCGCCGTACTACACCATCGACTTCCCCAACCGCGCGGTGGGAGTCGTGGTCCGTCGCGGGGATGAGTTCCTCTTCATCCGCCAGTATCGATTCATCGTCGACGAGCACGTCTGGGCCATCCCCTCCGGCGGGACCGAAAAGGGCGAAAGCCCGGCGGACGCGGCGGCCCGGGAGATGGAGGAAGAGACGGGATATCGGCCGTCGAAGCCTCTCGAGCACATCCTGGGATACTACCCCTCGTACGGATGCGGCAATCAGCGGTTCGAATTGTTCCTCGCCGAGGATCCCGTACGGGTCGGAGAGATGGCGGATCCGCGGGAGGTCATCTCCACCCGGTGGTTCGACAAGCGGGAGGTGCTGGCGATGATCCAGCGCAACGAGATCGTCGACGGACTCTCGCTCACGCCCCTGTTGCTGCTGCTCGTCCGAGACACGCTGAGCGGCCCTTCCACGCGCAACGATCAAGACCCGCCGCTGTAAGGCCCCTTCACTTCGCCCCAGCCCCTGCGGGTCATGGGTGCATCTTCATCGAACGGTCCGAGGGTGCGTGAAAGAGGCTTGACGGGACTCATCAGGTTGTACATACATCCTAAAGATGTAGATACAACTCTGAAGCTGAGGAGGACGAACATGTCCCGTCCACGATCATGGGTGTTGGCGCTTGGTTTCGTTGCCGTTGGCTGCTCAGGAGTCGCGCCGCGGCCGCCGGCGCTGACGCAGAATCGCGAGCTGGAGGGCTTTGCCGCTGCCGCCGCATACCCGAACGCGGAGCCGGCGGTGGCGCTCCTTGCCGCCCAGCAGTACCTGGCCGCCCATCGCGAGCAGGAGGGATACGAGCTCTTCCAACGGCTCGCCCGCGAGCAGCCCGACCGCCCGATCCTGCTCTCGCTGGAGGGAATGATGCAGGCCAGGATGGCGGGCGACGTCGCGTTGCTCCAACGGGTCGGCTGGGTCGAGGACGCCATTCGCAAGCTCGACCGGGGCGCCGAAGCGGAGCCTGTGGGAGGGCGCCTCGTCCGCGGCCTGGTCTTCGCCGAGCTTCCGGGACGATTCGGGAAGGGGCAGCAGGCGCTGGCCGACCTCCAGGCATCGCTGGCCAACCGGGACTCATTCCGGATCGAGCTCGACCGCGGGATCCTGCGCGCCATGGCAGCGGCCTATCGGACCCTGGGCGACGAGGCCCGCTCCCGCGAGCTGCTGCGCCAGTCTGGAGCCCAGTCGCTGGAATCTCCATCGGTGGTGACGGATGTCTCGGTGGGGCCGGAGGAAGGCTTCCGCTTCACCAGGCCTGAGCTGGTGCGCGAAGGCGAAGGGATCTACGTCGCGGAGGGTTTCGACTTCGGAAACATCGCGTTCCTGGTCAACGAAGAAGGTGTGGTCGCGATCGATGCCGGCACCACGGAGGAATCGGCGCGCGCCGCGATGACCGCGCTCCGCCGGGTCACCAAGGCTCCGGTCCGCTACGTGATCCTGACCCACTCCCACTGGGACCACGTCGGAGGGCTGGCTGCGGTGCGCGAAGCGGGGACGGTGGTGATCGCCCGAGCAAACTCCGCGCAGGAGCTGGCGCGCATGCGCAGCTCGCAGCAGTCGTTCAACTGGTTCTTCGGCGCGCGCCGGATAGACCTCCAGGTTTCAGGAATGCGACTCGTCAACGGGGAAGAGGTCCTGCGCCATGGCAAGCTCGAGATCCGCCTGCTTCCAGTCAGCGGCGGAGAGACCAATGACGCGCTCTTCGTGCACCTGCCTCAGCACCGGCTGCTGTTCGTGGGCGATGCCTTCATGCCCTACGTGGGACCCCCGCTCCTCTCGGAAGGATCGCCGGAGGGCTACCTGGAAGCCCTGGCGCAGGTCCGAGCGCTCGCCCCGCGCAGGCTGATCCACGGCCATCCTGCGTTGACGCGGTTCTTCAACATGGACGCCGTCCCCGGTCTTGAAGCATCCTTGCGCAGCTTGTACGAGCGATACCGCCCGGACGCGTTGCACAGCCGCCCGCTCGCCGAGATGCTTCACGACAACTTCCTGCCCCCAAGCCTGCGGGAGAATCCGAAGGCGGTGATCCCCTACCTGGTGCTGCGCGACCACTTCCTGCAGCGCCTCCACCAGCATGACGCCGGTTATTGGCAGTCCAACGGCGAAGGCATGGAGCTCGTCACGCGCGCCGAATGGGCTGCCGTGCTCGACCAGTTCGGAAATGGGAGCGACGCTTCGTTCAGCGGCGTCGCGAACGACCTGCTCGCCAGGGGCGACGCTCCCCTCGCGCTCCGCGTGGCGGAGTTGGGGTTGCTGCGGTATGGAAGCAGCGAGGCCCTGCGAGGCGCCCGCAAGCGGGCCTTGGCCATGCTCATCGAGCGCTACCATTCGGTCGACCCGTTCCGGTTCATCATCTACTCGCAGTGGGCGGACGCCAGCCTGCGGCCGGTTGCGGATCTCCAGTGAAGCGGGACGAGCCGACGGACTTCGCTCGTCTGATGGCCTCGGAGTGCCTGGCCGTGCGGGTCCGGCGTCTGGGCCGTGTCATCACCCGCGTCTACGACGCGGCCCTTGCGCCCCACGGAGTCACGATTGCGCAGCTCAATCTCCTGACCGCAATCGTCGCCGCGGATGGCGCTCGCCCGACCGACCTGGTCCGTATCCTCGACGTGGAGAAGTCCACCCTGAGCCGTGACCTGCAGCGAATGGAGCACCTGGGCTGGATCCGATTCGATCCCCGCCAATCCGGCCGCGGCCGGTCCATCTCGCTCACTCCCGCCGGGACGCGCCTGCTGCTCGAGGTCCGTCCTGCGTGGAAGAAGGCCCAGGAAGCGGCGCGGTCGCAGCTGGGCCGAGGCGCCTTCGCCGGGCTGCGAAAGCTGCTGCAGCCCATCGGTCGATGAAGTCAGCCGCCCGGGCGCCGGGGGCCGCGGCCGAGGGTCTTGAATCCGGGATGCACGCCAGGCTCGAGACCTTGCTGCTCGGCGATGCGCAGCAGCATCCCGGCGAGCTGCTCCTGTTCCTGCGCGCTGAGGGCCTCGCAAAGCGCCTGCTGATGTTCCCTCGCCACACGTCCGATGGTATCGAGCGTTCCACGTCCCGCGTCCGTCAGGTGCAGCGCATGGGTGCGCCGGTCGTCGAGGTTGTTGCGCCGTTCCACCAGCCCGCGGGATTCGAGCTCGTCCACGAGAGCAACCAGCCGGCTGGGAAGGACCCCCAGGCGCCCCGCGAGGGCCTGTTGGCTGACGCCGGCTGAGCTCGTCAGGGCGCGCAGGATCCCGGCATGAGGGGGCGTGAGATCCAGCGCCGCCTTCAGGCGCTCGCTGAACTTCATCGCCGCGTGGCCACCCACCTGGGCCAGGAGCCAGGCCGGGGAGGGCAGCCGGGTAGGAGGTGCGGCGGTCGATCCTCGTTCGGGTCGTCCTCGAGCCATGATGGAAATAGTAGCGCGCCAAAATCGTTCTTGCTAAGAACGATTCATGGACACAACGAATGGCACGATGCGGCACAGAGGCCCTTCGCTCCTGGCGGTGGGAACGGTCTTCGCCGTCCTGTTCGTGGCGAACCTCGTCCTGGTGACCGTCCTGGCCGGGGGGCAACACTTTCCCTCGCCGTTCGCGCCCGATGCGGCCGACTGGTTCTCCCGGCATCGCACCGCGGTGCTGGTCGGCGCCTTCCTGCAGTTTGGCGCCTCCATTCCGCTCGGCATCTACACGGCGACCATCGTGAGCCGGATGCAGTTCTTCGGCCTGCGCGTGGCAGGCGTCCACATCGCCTTGTTCGGTGGCCTGTCGGCGTCGTTCTTCCTCGCCGTCTCCGCCCTCATCCAGTGGGTGCTCGCGCAAGACGGCATCGCGGTGTCGGGCATCACCGCGCGGACCCTGCACTATCTCGCCTTCGCGACGGGCGGCTTCGGGCACGTCGTTCCGCTCGGCCTCCTGCTCGCCGGCATCTCCGTGACGGCGGGCCTGACGCGGCGGCTACCGCGCTGGATGATGGTCTTCGGCATCGTGGTCGCCGCCATCGCCGAGCTGTCCTCGCTCGGGCTGGTATTTCCAGCCGCGATGGTCCTTCTGCCGCTGGCCCGCTTCCCCGCGCTGGTCTGGATCGTCTGCGCCGGCGCGATGCTTCCGGACTCGATCGAGCGAGGTGCGCGATGACTGCCAACGGCGCGTTGCAGGGAAAGATCTCTCTGGTCCTGGGTGCGAGCAAGGGGATCGGCGCAGGAACGGCGCGGGCATTCGGCCGGGCGGGCGCAACGGTCGTCCTCGCATCTCGCGACGAACAGGCCCTGAACAAGGTGGCCGACGAGATCCGGGCTGCGGGAGCGCGCGCTCTCGTCGTTCCCACCGATATGGGCGACGAGGGACAGGTCGCGAAGCTCACGACCAGGATCCTCGAGACCTTCGGCCGACTCGACGTCGCGTTCAACAATGCCGGCTCGGGCCATCTTCCGGCGCCGCTCGCGGACCTCGCGATATCCGACTTCGACGAGGCGATCCGCGTCAGCCTGCGCGGAACGCTGATCGCCATGAAGTACCAGATCCCGCCGATGCTCAGGCAGGGGGGTGGCGCCATCGTCAACATGTCGTCGACCGCCGGGCTGCAAGGAGTGCGCGGAATGGGCGCGTACGCGGCGGCCAAGCACGGCGTCATCGGCGCGACGAAGAGCGCGGCGCTCGACTACGCCGCGAAGGGGATCCGCATCAATGCGGTGGCTCCGGGCCCCATCCTGAACGATCGGATCGCGTCCCTTCCACCCGGGCGGCGGGAGCCGATCGCGCGCGCCGTGCCGCTGGGCCGCATCGGAACGCCGGAGGACGTGGCGGCGGCGGTGGTGTGGCTCGCCTCGGATGCGGCGGCGTTCGTGACGGGCACCGTCGTGCCGGTGGACGGCGGCCGCCTGGCGGGGGCGTAGCGCGCGACGCCGATACATGTGCGCCGGAGCTCGATCAGCGCTCGCCAGGCGTCTGCGCCGGCGACACGCCGACAGCTTCAGCGGGGCCGTGCGCGGCCACGCTGCGTTCGCTCGGGCCGGTGGCGAGCCAGGAGCCCGCCAGGATGAGGACGAAGCCGATTGCGGTACCCAGAGTGAACGGCTCCCCGAGCAGCACCACCCCCGCTGCCAGCGCGACCGCCGGGTTCACGTAGGTGATCACCGTCGCCCGCACGGGGCCCACTTCCGCGATCAGGCGGAAGAAGAGCAAGAACGCCACCGCGGTGCAGGCCACGCCGAGGATGGCCACTGCGGCAATCACGGCGGGAGAAGGCAGCGTTGGCGGGAGTTGGGCGATCCCCAGCGGCGCGTAGGCGAGCGCACAGAGCCCGAGCGAGACCGCCACCACCTCGGAGGTCGGCAGGTCCGCGAGGCGCCGCGAAATGATCAGGGGGCCGAGCGCGTAGCCGAGCACGACCAGGGCCATCTCCCCGACGGCGGCCAGGTCGCCGCTGAGATCCAGGCCGAGCAGCGCGACCACGCCGGCGAACCCAGCCGCGAGGCCGGCGAGCCGTCGCGTGCCGAGCGGCTCGTGGGCGTCGCTCAGGCGGGAGAGAAGGGCGCCGACCAGCGGAACCGAGGCCACCAAGAGCCCCGACAGCGAGCTGCTGATCCGTCGCTCGGCGTCGGACAGCAGCCACCAGGGCAGGGCCACCTCGACGGCGGTGAAGAGGAGGATGGGCCGCCAGCGCGGCAGCAGCGCGCGCAGGTCGCCGCGCCTGATCACCCCGGGCAGCAGAAGGAGCGCACCGATGGTGGTGCGCAGGAACACGAGGCTCGCGGGGGTGAGCTCCCGGACGGCGACCTTGATGAGCAGGTAGGGGATTCCCCAGATCACCGACAGCGCGATGAACAGCAGCCAGGCCCGGCGAGTCACTGCGAGCGACCTCCGCGCGAAAAGGAGGCCGCGATGATGTGAGCGGCGGGCGTGTGATGCAAACGAATCCTGCGAGCGACGCTAGCCGCAATGCTGCTCAGTTAGTGCAGGACGATGGAAACAGAGCTACGTCGAAGCCGACGTCGACGTGGACGTGGTGGTGAGCGTGGACGGCGACGGCGACGTGGCCGTGGGCGCCATCATCGACACAGTCTCGTGAGCATCCCCACGATCCGTTCGAGAAGCTCGTCGCCGCGTTGTTTTGTACTGGCATCGATCACCTTCAGCAAGAGCAATGCGTCCAGCACAGCCGCGCACTCCATCGCAGACCCGCGAGCGATTGCGTAGGTCCGCGCGGCATCGGCCTGACCGGTACGGCCAGCCGCTTCCGCGATGTGGAGGGAAATCGAACTCGCCGCGCGGCGCAACTGATCCAGCACGTGGCGTTTCCCCTTGGAATCTGTTCGGCAGCTTGCGCGGTCAGTGCCAGGAACTCGATGGCGCACCTGTACACGTCGAGTTTCTGAAAGCTGAGCATGAACGCTGTGTACCAGGCACACCCGACATGCCCGGTCGTCCACCGCCACGTCGCCGTCGCCGTCGCCGTCCACGCACACGACAACGTCAACGACGACGACCACGTCAATCGCTTAACTGAGCGGCACTGACGCTAGCCGGCTCCTTTGCGTTTCCAGCCGATCGCCGTGCCGGCACGGTGCCGTGCCGTGCCGTGTCTAGTGGCTGCCTGCCCTGACCAGATTGAGACCGCCTAGACGACGGGCGCGAGCGCCGCCGCAACCGGCTTGCCTGTCCTGATGTTCTGGTCGAGGAAGGTGCGGTCCACTCCGGAGGCAGCCCCCAGGGTCTTGCCCACGGAGGCAAGCGTCTCGGAGAACGGGATGTCGCCAGCGCCGGCCGGGATACCCGCCCCGCTTTGCGAGTCGAGCGACATGGCGCGGTAGTCGTTCTTGTAAGGCTCCAGCCCGCCCACCACGCCGCCCAGGAGCGGTTTTCCAATCATCACCGTGACGTGGTGGTTACCGTGGTGATCGCGGCCATTGGTGGTGCCAGCCTTCGTGCTCAAAGTCCGCCCGAAGACGTTCATCATCGCGAACGTCACCTTGTCCTGGAGGCCGACGGCATTGAGCTGCGTCCAGAGGTTGCCGATGGTGGCCACGCCGGCAACCGTCTGCTTCGTCTCGTTGGCGAGCAGGGTGTCCGTATGGTTGTCGCCGCCGAAGGGGATGTGGATGCTGACCACCGGCGAGACGTTCATGCGGAAGAGCACCACGGCTGCGGCGACTTGCGAGTCGGGGCTGTTGTCCTTGATGGCCGCGAGCGTGCCAAGCAAGCTCGCGGAGATGTTGCGCGCCTGCTGTTGTGAAATCGCATAGCGATCGAGGAACGCCCGCTGGGCCGAGTTGCCGTTCTGCTTGTACCAGGCATTGAGCCGGTCCAGGTCCGCGTCGCGGATCTTCTGGATCTGGCCGAGGGGACCCGCCGGCGAGGCGAGCAAGCCCGCGAGCGCGGCGGGAGAGAGGATGGGCTGGGGCCGGCCCTGCGCGGTCAGCGCCTCCGACGCATCGCGGGGACCGAGCGCCAGTGGCTCGCGCTGGACCGTGCCCAGGCAGCCGGCGAGCTGCGCGGCGATCAACGACACCAGCATGTCCCTCTGAAAGACGAGCCCCTGCAGCGTCATCACGTCGCCCAGGTCGGGATGCACCACCGTATACGTGCCGTGGTGGAAGAAGCAGGTGCGGTCCAGCATCGCCTGCGGGAGGCGCGCCCAGGGCGCGGCCGCGGTGTGCTGTTTGCCCAAAAGCGTGAGCTGCGTGGGCGCCATGGCGGGATCCGGCGGGTGCGAGATGTCGGGGATCAGGTACGTACCGGGCACGTTTGCGTTGACCGGGTCGCCGCTCGAGGACGAGCTGAACAGGATGTACTGCGCGGCGGAGGGCGAGCACGCGGTCGTGCCCGCGGCCAGGGCACGGCGCGGGTTCGCCAGGATCGAGAGCGGAATGCCGGTGGCGAGCGAGCGGAGCCCGAGCATTCCGGCTCCAAACAGCGTCCTGGTCAGGAAGCGGCGGCGGGTGGCATCCATGGTCACTGTCCGATCCCTGCAACGGAGGGAGAGAGGCAGGCGAGCACGAACGTGGACTTGAGGCCGTCGGAAGCCGAGAGCCCGGCGACCTTCGCCGCCTGGAAGTGGTCCTGGAGGATTGCCAGCGGCATCGCGTCGCGCGCCTTCTCGATGCCCATCAGGCCGTGGATGAAATCGGAGATTGCCGGATCCGGGTTCATGCTGCTCCATCGCGTCGCGCTGCCCGCGTCCACCAGCTGGCCGGCGAGCGAGGCGCAGATGTTCTCCAGCCCGGTGCGGAAGAACAGGTTGGGGTCGTTTGCCAGCACGGCCTGCTCCGCGCCGCGGCTGTACTGGTCCGAAGGCAGGACGGCCACGATGAGCTGGATCGCGCGAGGGACCGCGGTGCCGACGCGAAGCCCGCACGCGTCCGGTATCGCCAGGCGGTTCGAGAGCGCGGCGCAGAGGTGATCGCGCCGCGCGACCGAAAAGGCCTGGCCGGATTGCTTCGCCGTCTCGGTGGGGCCGCCGTAACTGACCAGCGGCGAGGAGAAGAGCTCGACGGTGAGCGTGGACCAATTGAAACTGCTGCTGGCGAAGAGGCGCTCGATGCGCACGAACTCTGGATCCGTCTCCAGGCAGGGCGCTGAGTTCGCCCAGGTACAGAGCTTCTGCGTCCAGGCCGCGGCGAAGTCCGGATGCGCAGCGAGCTGGTCCGCCAGATCGAAGATGGTCCGGCCCTGGATAGCGACGCCGCGGAAGCCGAACGAACCAGGCAAGGCGATCTGCGTGGCATTGGTCTGTGGATGGAAGGAGTAGCTGTACTGCTGCCGGAAGAATTGCCGCATCGGATCGAGCGACTGGTGACAGGCATAACAGGCCGCGCTCTGCGAGGCATGCGCCTGATCCAAGGCCGCGAGGCTGGGCGGGGGCGGCGAGGCGTTTTGCCCGGTGATGGCGTGTCCCAGCGCGACGATCAGCGTCTGGTTCAGCGTGACGCGCGCCTGGTTGCTGCCGTTGGTGTTCCATTCCGCGAAAAAGCTCGGCGTGGTGAAGAAGCCGACGCGCGGGGTCTTCAGCACCAGGTCGGCGCCCGCCCGGAACGAGGCGAGATCGAACACGCGGGTGGTGCCCTCGGAAGCGGCCGGCTGGCGCACCGTCACCATCTGCCACTGCTGGGTGTCGGCGACGGTCAGCGGCACGTTCGCGGCGGGAAGCGCAGGCGGCTGGCAGAAATGTGTGCCGGATGGTGTGGTGGGGACGTCGAACCCGGCCAGCACGCCGTGGAGCAGAAGAAACATCGCCACGCTGATCGAGGGCTGCCCCGTGTTCCCGTTGTAGACGATGGGGTCCTGCGGGCAGAGCGCGTCGTAGGCGGCGCCGGCGAGTTGCGGCGCGTACCAGACCATGTAATTGGGGCTCGCCGGATCGAGGGTCTGCTGCAGCGGAATCGCGCCCTGCTTCGCGGTGAGCGTGAACTGGAAACCCGGATTGGCTTTCTGGAAGAGATCGGTGGTCGAGCCGCCGTCGGTGACCTGCATTGCGTCCATGAACGCGTACAGCGCCATCAGGCGCGGCGTGAGCATGAACCGCTGCGTGGTCAGGGTGGCGGTGAACGGCTTGTTCTCCTGGACCAGGGCAATCGCGGTGCGGGCGAAGCTCTCGCGCAGGTTGGCGAGGAGGCGCGCGTCAAGGCGGCCTTGCGCGCTGTCGCCAAGTTGATCGGCGAAATCGGCGGATACCGCCTGACTCTGCTGGAAGGCGCCGGCGAAGAAGACCTGGAGCTTCGCGGTGTACTCGGGCGTGGCGATCCACTGCGAGACGAGCCCGCGCAGCGCGCTCGGGTCCACGCTGATGGCCTGGACCTCTGCATCGGTCGGCGGCAGTCCAATCAGCAGATTCTTCACTTTGCCGACCGACGACCCGGCGCTCACCGGCTCGTAAAGGCCCGGAGGGGGAGGCGGCGTCGATACCGAGGAGCCCGAGGGCGGCATGCACGACAGGACTGGTGCGAGCAGCACCAGCGCCGCGGCTAAAGCGACTCGAGATCCGTCCTGCGTCTGGCCCATGGATCGCCTCCGCGTTCGCGCAAGGCAATGCGGTAAGAGATCATAGCCGCGGGACCAGCCGTCGTTTCTGGCCTCCCCGGGCAGCGCTGCAAGCATTCGATTTGAGTCGGCTCGGGTGTAAGCGGGTCCCTCACGCCCAGAGCCCGTTTGCGCTCGCCGCCGCCGTGACACCTTCAATCGCTCACGGTGCTCACCAGCTCTCGTGGACTTCGATTTCCAGAGCCGGGCCCACATGCAGGATTCCAGTGCCAGATGGGGGATCGCCGACAGCCTCGCCGGGGGTGAGCATTTCCATCCGAGCCCGCGTGCGGTACTCAGCGGGGGCCAGGAGGCCACGATGCCAGAGCGCAGGGGGAGCACCGTGATCGAGAATGTCCAGCCGCAGCTCGACGGCGGGCGTTACCCTGTTGACCGCCTGGCCGGCGAGCCCGTTCGCGTCACTGCGGACATCTTCAAGGAGGGGCACGACGAGCTGGCGGCGGTGGTCCGCTGGCGCCAGCTCACGCCGCAGGAGACCGAGCCGCGCGAAGAGCCGATGCGCTTCCTCGGCAACGACGCGTGGGAAGCCGACCTCCCGCTCACCGGAAATGGCCTGTACGCGTTCAGCGTCGAGGCCTGGCCGGACTCGTTTCGCACCTGGGTCCATGAGCTCGAGCGCAAGCTCGAGGTGGGCCGCGACGTGAGCTCCGAGCTGCTGGAGGGCGCTGCCTTGCTCGACGCGGCGGCGGCGCGCGCGGAAGCGGCCGGACCTCGCGCGGACGCGGAGCTGCTCCGCCAGGGACAGGAGGCGTTGCTCTCCGGTCCGAATGCGGCGACATTCGCGGCCGCGCGCGATCCAGCCCTGCGCGCCGCCGCATCGCGCCACCCCGATCGCACGGTAGCGACGCGCCTCGACCGCGAGCTGAAGGTCTTCGCCGAACGCGAGCGGGCCGTTTTCAGCGCCTGGTACGAGTTCTTTCCTCGCTCCGCATCGATGGACGCCAAGCGGCACGGCACCTTCCGCGACGCGGAGAAGCTGCTCCCATACGTGGCCGGGCTCGGCTTCGACGTCGTCTATTTGCCGCCGATCCACCCCATCGGGCGCACCGCGCGGAAGGGCAAGAACAACAGCCTCTCCGCCAGTCCCGACGACGTGGGAAGTCCCTGGGCCATCGGCGGGCCCGAAGGCGGACACAAAGCCGTCCACCCGCAGCTCGGCACCATCGAGGACTTCCGCCGCTTCGTCGCCGCCGCCCAGGACCAGGGCGTGGAGGTGGCGCTGGACATCGCGTTCCAGTGCTCGCCCGACCACCCGTACGTCAAGGAGCATCCGGAATGGTTCCAGCGGCGGCCGGACGGAACCATCAAGACCGCCGAGAACCCTCCCAAGCGCTACGAGGACATCGTCAACTTCGACTGGATGGGGCCCGCGCGTGAAGCGCTCTGGGCGGAGCTTCGCTCGGTCTTCCTCCACTGGATCGCGCAGGGCGTCCGCGTCTTCCGCGTCGACAATCCGCACACCAAGCCGCTTCCCTTCTGGGAGTGGGTGATCGGCGAGGTGCACGCGCGACATCCGGACGTGATCTTCCTGGCAGAAGCCTTCACCCGGCCGAAGATGATGAAAGCGCTGGCAAAGTCGGGCTTCAACCAGTCCTACACGTACTTCACCTGGCGCAACTTCAAGCACGAGCTGGAGGACTACCTCACGGAGTTGACCCAGGGTCCTGCCGCCGACTACATGATCGGCAACTTCTGGCCGAATACGCCGGACATCCTCCCGGAGCACCTGCAGCAGGGAGGCCGGCCGGCATTCCTGCTGCGCGCCGCGCTGGCTGCGACCCTCACTTCCTCCTGGGGCATCTACAGCGGCTACGAGCTGTGCGAGAACCGCGCGCTGCCGGGAAAGGAGGAGTACCTCGACTCCGAGAAATACCAGCTCGTGGCGAGGGATTTCGACGCTCCGGGCAACATCAAGGACTGGATCTCCGCCCTCAACCGGGCCCGGCGCGAGCATCGCGCGCTGCAGGGCTACCGAAACCTTCGCTTTCATCGCGCGGACAACGAGCGCGTCCTGTTCTACTCCAAGGCGACGGATGACCGCGCAAGCCTGGTGCTGGCCGCGGTGAGCCTCGATCCCTACGCGGCGCAAGAAACGATCCTGCACGTGCCGCTCGATCGCCTGGGCATTCCGGAGGACGAGACGTACCAGGTGCACGATCTTCTCTCCGGCGAGCGCGCGCTCTGGCAAGGGAGCACGGCGACCGTGCGGCTGACGCCGGAGAAGCCGGCCGCGCTCTGGTCCGTGCTCCGGTTCCGCCGCTCCGAGCAGGGGTTCGACTATTATTTCTGAGGAGGTACGCGATGGCAGCGCTCCAGTTCCCGGGTCTGCCGGAGTGGCTGCAGAGCCGCCGCTGGTTCGGCGGTAAAGGCGCGAAGATTTCCGACGTGCGCGCCGTCGACGAAGCGCGCCTCGGCGTCGTCGAGCTCGCTACCTTCGAGGTGAGCTACGCCGGCGGCCGCCGCTCCGAACGGTACCTCATCCCTCTGCTTCCGGGCGCTCACGGCCCGATGGAGGAGGCGCTCGACGAGGAGTCGTGCCGCGCGATCTTCGAAGTCATCCGGGGGCGGCGCGAGGTGCCCACCCGCGCGGGCCGTCTTCGTGGCGAGCGGTTCGACGGTCCTGATTCGCCTCTCTCGACCCTGCCGGAGCGGCCCAAGGTGAGAAGGCTCTCCGCAGAGCAGAGCAACACCTCGCTGGTCTTCGGCGACGCGGTGATTCTCAAGCTGATTCGCAAGCTGGACGCAGGCAGGAATCCGGAGCTGGAAATCGGCGCGCTGCTCGCACGCCGCGGGTTCCGCTCCACGCCGGCGCTGCTCGGCGCGCTCTCGCTGGAAGGCGGCTTCGAAGCGACGGTCGGCGTCGCCCACCGCTTCGTGCGGGTGGATACCGACGGCTGGTCCTATGTGCTCGACGCGTTCCGGAAGGACGCCGTTCCGCCGCCGGCGCTGCTGGCGGAGATCGGCGAGCTGGGCGCGCGCGTCGGCGAGCTGCACATGGCGCTGGCCGCGCCGGACGATCCGGCATTCGCGCCGGAGCCCATCCGACGCGAGGACCTGGACCGCTGGACCAGGGGACTGCTCGCCGAGCTGGAACGGACGCTCCAGGTCGCGGCTTCCGCAGTGCCGGAGCTCAGCGCCCGGGAGGACGAGCTGCGGGCCCGGATCGAGCGGCTTCCCGCGGCCGTTCCCTCCGGCGTGCGGCTCCGGCAGCACGGCGATCTTCACCTCGGCCAGGTGCTGCGCAGCGAGGGTCAATGGCTCATCTTCGACTTTGAAGGCGAGCCGGCCCGCGGCCTGGCCGAGCGACGCGAGAAGCACGCTCCGTACAAGGACGTCGCCGGCATGCTGAGGTCGTTCGCGTACGCGGCCGGCGCCGCGAGCAAGAAGGGCGCAGCGCCAGGTGACCGGAGCGGGCCCGCGCGCAAGGCTTTCCTCGAAGGATATGAATCCAAGGCGGACGAGCTGCTGCCCGGTGACGAACGGACCCGCCGGCTCCTGCTCGGCGCGCTGGAGCTCGAGAAACTCCTTTACGAGCTCCGGTACGAGGTGGGACACAGGCCCGACTGGGTAGAGATCCCCGCGCGCGATCTGCTCGCGCCGATTCCGGAGTGAACCGCTGCGCGAGCTGGTCCGTCACGCACTCGAAGCGCTCGGCATCCAGCGTTTGCTGCTCGCCGTGCACGACCTGTCCCTGCCTGGGGATCCGGGTGACGACACAGGGCGGGGCGCGCCGCTCTCCCGCGGAGGACGCGCCTTTCTGCGATTCGCAGCAGAGCTGGGTTTCCATGGCCTGCAGGTGGGACCGCAGGGCGAGACCTCGCCGCACGACCCTTCTCCCTACGACGCAACGCTCTTCAGCCGGAGCACGGCCTCGATCGCGCTCGAGCCTCTCGTCAGGGATGGGCTGTTGCCTGACGAGGTTCTCGCTGGCGCAGTCGCCGCGCGGCGTTCGGGAGCGCTCCTGCGCGCGGATCACGCCTACGCGCACGACGTCGCGCACCGCGCCCTGGCGGCGGCTTGGCGGCGAGCTCACGCGGATCGCAGCGTGCAGGAGCGGATGGCCAGCTTCGTCGCGCGGAGCAGTGCCTGGATCGAGCGCGACGAGCTCTACGTCGCGCTCGAGCAGCTCCATCGACAGCCGGACTGGCACTTCTGGCCCGAGCCGGATCGCTCGCTCTTTGCGCGCAACTCGACGCCATCGGCGGCCGCGCGCCGCGCCGAGCTGCGCTCGATGGCTGCGGAGCAGATCGAATTTTTCCGCTTTGGTCAGCTCCTCGCACACGAGCAGCACGATTCCTTTCACTCCAGCTCGAGGGCCCTCGGACTCCTTCTCTTCGGGGACCTGCAGATCGGAATTTCGCATCGCGATTTCTGGAGCTCGGGCGGACAGCTCGCGCCCGGACTCCGGATGGGCGCACCGCCCAGCCGCACGAACCCCGAAGGCCAGCCATGGGGCTACAGGGTTCTGGACCCCGATCTCTACGGGACCGAGGCAGCACCGGGGCCCGCAGTCGCGTTCTTGCGGGCCAGGGTGGCGAAACTGCTCGACGAGTTCGACGGCTTGCGCGTGGACCATCCGCATGGGCTGATCGATCCGTGGGTGTACCAGTCGCAGGATCCTGACCCGCTCCGCGCCGTCAAATCCGGAGGCCGGCTTTTCTCCTCACCCGAACGACCCGAGCTGTCGAGGTGGGCGATCGCGCGTCGGGACCAGATCGACCTGGCCCAGGCACCGCACGGCGACGGTCGCGTACGCGAACTGACGCCGGAACAGGTCAAACGCTACGCGGTATTGTTCGACGCCCTGGTGGACGCCGCGGGCGCGCGCGGGCATGCGGCCGAGAGGCTCATCGCCGAAGTCCTGAGCACGCTGCCGTATCCCGTGCGCCGCGTTCTCGACCGCCACGGCCTGGGGCGCTTCCGGGTCACGCAAAAGGCGAGCATTCGCGACGCCGCGGACGTCTATCGCGCCGAGAACGCCAGGCCCGACGATTGGATCATGGCGGGCACCCACGATACCGAGCCAGTCTGGCAATTCGCGGAACGCTGGGTTTCCGAGGGCCCGGCTGCTGAGCGCGCTGCGTATCTGGCTTCCCGGCTCGTGCCTGACCACAGCGCGCGAGCGGGGTGGGCGGAGCGGGTTGCGGCATCACCGCGCCGGCTCGCGCGAGCGCAACTCGCGGACTTGTTCGTCGGACCTGGGCGCAACGTGATGATCTTCTTCCCGGACCTGCTCGGTCTCCACGACGTCTACAACCGTCCCGGTTCGGTGAGCGATCAGAACTGGTCGTTGCGCGTACCGCCGGATTTCCTGGAACGCCACGCGCGTTCGGCCCGAGAAGGGACCGCCCTCGATCTGCCGGCCGCGCTCGCGGCCGCGTTCCGCGCACGAGGTGAGGCGTTTGCTGCCTCGCACTCCGGGTTGCTCGAGGAGCTCGACAGGCGCGCCGGACCGCCGCCCGATCAAGGCTGATCGACTCGGGGACACCATACGCAATTATCCATGCCACGGCGCCGGCTCCCTTACGCCGCTATCCCATCGTTGCGGCTTTTCGGGGCGGGTCCCGACTTGAGTGGCCTGAGGGCGCGGTTGAGCAACCCTTCGAGGTAGTCGACGAACGCGTCGCTTCCCAGCGGCCGCCCCGTGCTTTCATGCTTGCGGAGCTGGTCGGTAAGGTCTGCTTCCACGCCTTGCCCAAGAAACGCGGACCAGTCGTGCACCTGCGCCAGCAGCGGCGTCGCCGCGGTGAGGGCATCGTCGCGGCCAAGCAGGTGCGCGCTCGCGCTGCTCCAAGGATAGTCTCCCGCGCGCGCAACCAATCCGGCGCGGACCGGGTTCAGCTCGACGTACCTTGCGGCAGCAAGCGTGTACCGGTCGTCCATCACGAAGGATGCGAATCGTCCTTGCCACAGATGGCCGCGCCAACCTTCGCGGCGATTCACCTCTAGCGTATAGCGGCGGTGTGCCTCGCCGATGGCGCGCCGCAGTCCGTCCGGCGTTGTCGGGACGGCGATGAGATGGATGTGATTGGGCATGAGGCAATACGCCCAGATCTCGACGCGGCATCGGTGGCACCACTCGGCCATCAGCGCCATGTACAGGAGGTAATCGTGGTTGCCGAAGAAGGTCTGCTGTCGGCGGTTTCCGCGTTGTGTGACGTGATGCGGAAAATCAGGGACGATGGCGCGCGCGAGACGAGGCATCCGCCCGGGATAATGGTGGGGTCTGACATCGGGATTGGCAGGGTGTACGCCCAAGTTGAGGTTTTTCTTCGGGGGCTGAAAAAAGCCGAAGCGATTTCGATCGCTTGCGGCAGGGGTCTTCCCAGGGGCCGCCCCGATGTGATCTGTCGCCGGGAATGACACGGAAAAAGGGCCTCCGGG
>DATBZA010000024.1:0-80165 GCA_036513415.1 Myxococcales bacterium
GCCCCGCCTGGGGAGCCGGTCCAGGAAGCTGGCGGTGATCCGGTGCCTCCCGATGATCTCTCCAGCGGAACCGGGCACGTGGACCAGCGTGAAGACGTCGGCCTCGGGGTAGAGCAGGCAGAGCTGCTCCAGCACCCGCTCACCGCCGCGCAGGCCGTTGAGCCAGTCGTGGACGAGCGCGACCTTCACCGCGCAGCCTCCCGGTAGACCTCGGCGTGCAGCCACGCGCAGCGATCCCAGCGAAAGGCGCTCGCCCGCTCCAGTCCCTTGCGGGAGAGCTCGTCGCGGAGCGCGCGATCGCGGAGGAGGCGCCGGATCAGGACGTGCAGCGCGGCGGCGTCGCCGCGCGGGAAATGAAGCGCGGCGCCGCCGGACACCTCCACCAGGGCCGGATCGTCGCTGGCGATGCTCGGCGTCCCGCAGGCCATGGCCTCCGCCAAGGGAAAGCCGAATCCCTCGTAGAGCGAGGGCAGCACGAGCACCGCGGCGCCGCGGTAGAGCGCGAGCAGCTCGTCGTCCCCGAGGTATCCGTGTCCGGGCCCGGCGAGCTTCAGCTCGACGTCTTGCGGCAGCGCCGCCCGCAAGGTGGGAAGGCCCTTTCGTGGCCCGTCGTCGCCGACGTAGAGGACGAATGCTCTTCGCGGAACGTCCCCGGGCACGAAGCGCGCGTCTACGCCGTGATGGATGACCCGGACCCGGTCGCGCCGAACGCCGAGGTGCTCGACGACTTCCCGGCCGATGGCCTCGGTGGGGACGATCACGCGAGCCGCGGAGCGCGCCCGGCGCAGCTTCCTGGCGAAATGCCGCGCCCGCGCCGGCTCCTGGGTGTGCGGATGCAGCAGCGTGGAGAGATCGTGCACGGTCACCACCACCGGGCCGGAGAACGCCGGCGCGACGTGGTTCGTCTCGTGGTACACGCTGGGCCGCTCGCGCAGGAGGGTCGCCGCGCGTGCGGCATCGGCGAGCGGGTACGCGAACGGAAGCCGCTTGACGAGGCCACGGATTCCCCGGGCCGGCGCGCCGGGAAGGAAGAGCGGGCGTGCGCGGACTCCGTCGGGCTTCGCGGCGGCCAGGGCGTCCAGGAGGCCCGCGATGTAGCGCCCGACCCCGGTCCGGGCGGCGGCGAGAGGAGCGGCGTTGATTCCCACGTCGAGCAAGGGACCCGAGGGTGTAGCACAGCGCCCCCTGGTCCACGCCGTGGTCGTGAGCTGGAACGGCGCGCATCTGTTGGGGGATTGCCTCGCGGCGCTCCGGCGGCAGGACGCGCAGGCGCGCATGCGCCTGGTCGTGGTAGACAACGCGTCGACGGACGGGACCGCGGAGCTGCTCGCGCGCGAGTTCCCCGAGGTGGAGCACCTCCGACTCGCGGACAATTTGGGGTATGGCCGGGCCAACAACGAAGCCTTGAGGCGGGCGCTCGAGGCTGGCGCGGAGTTCGTCGCGCTGGTCAACAACGACGTGGAGGTCGGGCACGGCTGGCTCGGCAGCCTGCTGGAGGCGGCGCGCGCGCATCCGGAGGCCGGCCTCTTCACCGGAACCCTGCTCTTCCGCGACGAGGAGGTGGTGAACTCGACCGGGCTCGAGCTCGACCGGCTCGGGCGCGCCCGCGATCGCGACTTCCGCCTGCCGCTCGCCCGTCTCGCCCGTCGCGACGGACCGGTCGTCGGAGTGAGCGGCGGGGCGGCCCTGATCCGGTCCAGCCTGCTGCGGGAGATCGGGCTCTTCGATCCCGCGTACTTCGCGTACTACGAGGACGTGGATCTGTCGCTGCGCGCCAAGGCGGCCGGTCAACAGTCCTGGTATGTGCGGGCCGCCACCGCCCGTCATAGGTTCGGGGCCTCGTTCGGCCCGGGCTCCGCGCGGCAGCGCTACCTGCTCGGCGTGGGTCACCTGCGCACTGTCGCAAGGCACCAGCCGCCGCTCAAGGCCGCGGCGCTGGTTCCGCTGACGATGCTCTACCGTGCCGCGGTGAAGGCGCCGCTCGAGCTGCTGCGGCTCCGCCCGGCCCTCGCCTGGGCCGAGCTTCGCGCGGCGGCCGCGGGCGGTGCGGCGGCGCTGCGTGCGCTCAGCGGTAGATCACGAGCGCCGCGGTGACGCCCCAGGCGAGCAGGGCCATCCAGAGCGGGCGATCCTGGACCAGGAGGTTGCCCGGATCCCCGCCCGCGTCCTGGCGCACGACGTGGTGCTGATAGCGGAACAGCGCGTAGATCACGAAGGGCACCGTGTAGACCAGATCGGTGGTCCGGAAGTGCTCTACGGTGCGGGGCGACTGGGTGTAGATCGCGTAGGAGACGATGGCGGCCGCCGCCAGCGCGGTCAGCCAGCTGTCCACCAGCGCCAGGCTGTAGTGCCCGAGCGCCGCCCGGTGGATGGTCGCGTCCTGCCCCAGCAGCACCAGCTCCGAGCGCCTCTTGCCCAGGGCGAGAAAGAGCGACAGCAAGAACGAGCAGACCAGCAGCCAGGGCGAGATCTCCGCGTCGATGCAGGCTGCGCCCGCCACTGCCCGGAGCACGAATCCGGCGGCCACGGTCATGACGTCGAGCAGGAAGACGCGCTTCAGCCAGAAGCTGTAGGCGAAACTCGAAGCCAGATACGCCGCGGTGATGGCCAGGGTGGCGCGGTTGAGCAGCGCGGCGACGACCAGCGCCCCGGCGGCAAGCGCCAGGGACGCGGCGACCGCGATCGCCGGGGACAGCCGGCCCGATGCGACGGGCCGGAGGCGCTTGAGCGGATGATGCGCGTCGGACGCGCGATCGACGACGTCGTTGACCAGGTAAACGGCGCTGGAAGCGGCGCAGAACAGCGCGAAGCAGGAGAGCACGCGCAGCTGCGCAGGGCGCTCGAAGAGCCTGCCGGCGAAGACGATCCCCGCCAGCACGAACACGTTCTTGCTCCACTGGCGCGGGCGCATCGCCGCGATGAGCGGTGGCAGTGTCATGGGCTGGAACGCATCTCATAACCCATGTCGCGAGTAACCGCGCTCAAGCGTAGCCCCTAAGCCACCCCCGGTGGCCGGGGCTAGAAAGTCAGCCGCTTGAAGACGCGTTCCGGCAGCGACTTCACCACCAGCATGATGAACCGCCACCACCACGGCAAGTAGACGACGCCATCGCGGCCGGAGTCCACCGCCCGGACCACGCCGGCGCCCACCTCCGCGGCGCTGGCGAACAGCGGCGTCTTGGGCAGCGCGGCCGTCATCGGCGTGTCGACGAATCCGGGCTTCAGGGTGAGAACCCGCACTCCGGCGGGCCCCAGCCGCTGGCGAAGGGCCGAGAGCATCGAGTCGAGGCCGGCCTTGGAGGCGCCGTAGACGCCCACCTTGGCGCGCCCTCGGTCGCCCGCGACCGACGAGAGGGCCGCGATGCAGGCGCCCCGGCGCAGATGCGGCGCCAGCAGGGTCAGCAGCCGCACCGGCGCCACCAAATTCGTGCGCAGGACCAGCTCGGCATAGTCGGGGTCGGTGTCGCGCCGCTGAGGATCTCCGAGGATCCCCTGGGCGAGCAACATCACGTCCGCCGGAGCTGCCCGCTCCAAAAGGCCCGGGTGGTCCTGGTTGAGGTCCTGCACCAGCGTCTCCACCTGGGCTCCCCGCGTCCGCAAGTCGTCCGCGACCGCGGCGATCTTCTGCGGGTCGCGCGCCACCAGCAGGATCTCCGCCCCCCGCTCCGCCCAGATCCGCGCGGCCGCCTGCGCGATCGCGGAGGTGGCGCCGAGCACGACGACCTTCACTGCGTCACCCGCCGCCAGAACGACGACGAGAAGCCCGGATCCAGGTGCCGGGCAAACTCCGGCAACCGGGGATACGAGCGCGCGAACGCTTCCTTCGACATCCGCGCATCCTTGGCCGGATAGAGGGCGCCGCCGGCATCGATCGCGAGGCGCTCCAGCCGCGCGAAGTGGGCGAAGGTCTCCTCTCCGCGGTTCGGCAGATCCAGCGCCAACGTGAACCCCGGGCGTGGGAACGAGAGCGTCCCGGGAGACGGGATGGCACCGAACCGCTTCAGCACCGTCAGCGGCGAAGGCGGCGGATCGCGCAGGATCTCGCGGAGCGCCTCGCGCGTGGGCACGACGCACTGGAACTGCAGGAAGCCGCGCCGGCCGTAGAGACGGTTCCAGCGGGAGACTGCGTCCAGCGGAAAGAAGAAGCTGTCCCAGTGCTGGAGTCGCGCGCGGCCGCCGAGCTTCTGCGCCGCGTAATACGCGGCGTTGAAGGCGCGCACCGTCGCGCCGTTGACCACCGGCATCTCCAAGGGCACGGCCGCCCGGGCGCGCGGCGCCCGCGGCGAGCCCGGGGCATGGTCGCCGCGGAAGAAGATGCCCCGCAGAGCGCTGGAGAAGACGTCGAGCCAGGCCACGGTGTATTCGCACTGGCCGTCGCTTTCGTCCGAGAGGGCGAGGAATTCGTCCAGCCCGGCGAAGGGGATGGCCTCCGTGCGCACGGCCGCCACCGGAATCGGCCGCAGCGCGATCTCGGCCCAGGTGATCAGGCCGGTGAGGCCCAGGCCGCCGATGGTGGCCGCGAAGAGCTCGTCGCCGGGCCCGAGCTCCAGCCTCTGCCCGTCCGAGCGGAGCAGCTCGAGCCGGCGAACGTGCCCGCCGAACGTCCCCGCCCGGTGGTGGTTCTTGCCGTGGATGTCGTTGGCGATCGCGCCGCCCACCGAGACGTGCTTGGTGCCGGGCACCACCGGGAGGAACAGTCCGCGCGGGACCACCAGCCTCAGGATCTCGCCCAGCGTCACTCCGGCCTCGCAGCGCAGGATGCCCGACTGGGGGTCCAGCGAAACGAATCGGTCGAGTCCCGCGGTCCGCAGCAGGGTCCCGCCGTCGTTCAGGCACGAATCGCCGTAGCTCCGACCCTGCCCGTAAGCGAGCAGCGGCCGCGTCGCCGGCAGCAAGAGAGCCGCGCGCCAGGCGAGCGGCACTTCACGGGCGTGCGTTGCCTGCGGGTACCGGCCCCACGACTCAGTCACGCCGCGGTCTTATCACGCAGCCTTGCGGATCGGCTCCAGGAACGCCGCGCGCTGGGGCGTGCGGAGGGCGACGATGCGCGCGGCCACGAGCAGCCTGAGCACCTGCCAGCCCGGATCGATCTCGAACCACCGCGCAGCGAAGTCCGGGCTCGCGCCCCACTTGTGGTGGTTGTTCTGGAACAGCTCCCCCATGGTGAGGAAGTCGAAGGGGAGTGTGTTGCGGCTTTTGTCGCCGTTGTCGAAGTTCTGGTAGCCGTACTTGTGGCCGGCCCAGTTCACGATCGCGCCGTGCACCGGCCCGAGCACGAAGTGGAACGGGAGCATGAAGGCGATCTGCCACCAGTGCGTGGCGAAGGCGAGATAGAAGAGCGAGTACGCCGCTCCGAAAGCGATCCGCGTCGGCCAGGCGTCCGCGAAGCGCTCCAGCCAGGGCCACTCGGGGACGTCGCCGTCGAAGCGCGGCTCCGGCGCAACCCGGCGGTGCGCATAGTCCGAATACCGCTTCTTCGTCTTCCACATCATCGTCGCCGCGTTCGAATGCAGCCAGGGAGTATGCGGGTCCCGGTCGGTGTCGCTGTATGCATGGTGCTCGCGGTGCAGGATCGCGTAGGCGCGTGGGTCGAGGTACGAGCTGCCCTGCACCAGGAAGGCGAGGAAGTGCAGCACCCGCTCCGTGCGCTTGGGCATGGTGTACATCTTGTGCGCGGCGTAGCGGTGCTGGAACAGGCTCTGGAAGAGCACGCTCAAGAGCCAATGAGAGATGAAAAACGCGTAGACCAAGCTGCCTCCGGGTTGTGTCCCAGATAACGCGGCACTGTCATCGCGCTGTCATCCGATCACCGATCGAGATTCGCGCGGGTGCGTCCGGGTGAGGCGCCGGACGGCGCGTTGGACGAGCGGGCGGCGGATCAGCCCGTCTCGATCTGCGGGCCGGGCACCGGACCCCGCTCCAACTCCCGGTAGCGCTGCCAGCCCTGCTCGATCGGTCCATCGAACGCGAGCCTTCCGTGGTGCAGCACCGCGGAACGGCTGCACAGCTCCCGTGCCGCGTCGAAACTGTGCGAGACGAAGCAGAAGGTGACGCCGGCCGTGCGGAAATCGCGGATTCGCGCCTTGCACTTCTCCTGGAACCGCTCGTCTCCCACCGCCAGCACTTCGTCGACGATCAGGATCTCGGGCTCCACGTCTTGCGCGATGGCGAACCCCAGCCGCGCGTACATGCCGGAGCTGTAGTTCTTGATCGGCATGTCGATGAAGTCGGCCAGCTCGGAGAACGCGACGATCCGGTCGAACTTCGCTTCCATCTGCTTCCGGGAGAAGCCCAGGAGCGCGCCGTTCAGGTAGATGTTGTCGCGCCCGGACAGCTCGGCATCGAACCCCGCGCCCAGCTCGATCATGGGGCTGATCCGCCCCTGCACCAGGACCTCACCCTCGCTCGGCTGCAGCACGCCCGCGATGGTCTTGAGCAGCGTGCTCTTCCCGCTGCCGTTGTGCCCGACCAGGGCGATGGTCTCGCCAGGCTCGATGGTGAGCGAGACATGGCGCAGGGCCCAGAACACCTCGGCCGTGCGCAGGTGGCGGAACCGGTTCACCACCGCTTCCTTCAGGGTGGTCACCTTCTCGCGGTACAGGCGGTACGAGACGCCGGCGTCCCGGATGCGAATCTCGCCGTTTCTCACAGGTAGTGGATGTGGCGCGGCGACAGCCGGTGGAAGATCGCGAACCCGATCGCCAGCGTCAGCGCGGATTCCAGGGAGGCGATGCCCACGGCGGAGATCGGAGGCAGACGGCCGTAGTACACCGGGTCGCGGATGAGCGGCAGCAGGTAGGTGACGGGATTCGCGCGCAGGAAGACGCGGAAGGCGCGGAACCACCACGCTTCGTGCTGGCCGAGCATCTGCAGGTCGTAGAAGACCGGCGACAGGTACAGCAGCATCTGCAAGAGGACCTCGGCGAGGTGCCGTACGTCGCGGAAGAAGACGGTGAAGGTCGAGAACAGCAGCGTCACCCCGCTGGTGAACACGGCCAGGATGAGCAGGCCTGCCGGGACGAACAGCAGCGCCGGGGTGAAGGGTTGCCGCAGCACCGCCATCAGGAGCAGCATCGGCAACAGCGAGAGCACGAAGTTGACCAGGTTCGATCCCACGACGGAGAGCGGGAACACCGCCTGTGGCAGCCGCACCTTGCGGATCAGTTCCTGGTTGGCGAGGATGGAGTTGAGCCCCTGCAGCACGGAAGTGCTGAAGAACAGCCAGGGGAGAAGGCCCGACAGCAGGAAGATGGCGAAGTTCCGCTGCGGGGACCTCATGATGGTCGCGAAGACGACCGTGTAGACGACCATCAGCAAGAGCGGGTTCAGCATCGTCCAGAGCAACCCCAGGACGCTGCGCTTGTAGCGCACCTTCAGCTCGCGCACGACGAGCACCGCCACCAGCTGCCGGTACCGCAGCAGCTCGGCGAGAGCAGACCCGCGCGCGGGTGTCGGCGCAGGGGCGGCGGGCGCCCTCTCGGCCACCTCCGTCATGACCGGCGCTCCTCGAGGAACCGGTCCAGGGCGGCGTGGATCGGCAATGGCGCCGATGCGCCCAGCAGCCGCTTCACCTTGTCCACGCGCAGGCCACATTTGAGGGGTCGCGGCGCAGGCAGCTTCAGATCGGCGAGCCGCACCGGGACGATCAGCGACTCGTCCGCCCCCAGCATGCGCGCGATTGCCCGGCAGAACTCCAGCCGGGAGATCTCGGTCGCGCCAGCGCAGTGGAACAGGCCCTGCGCTCCGGAGCGGTGGACACCGATCACCAGCTCGGCCGCGTTGTCCGCCAGGGTCGGAGAGACCACCTGGTCGACGAAGGCCTTCACCGGCTTCCCGGAAGCGAGCGAATCGGCCGCGGTCACCGCGAAGGACTTCTTCGCTCCCTTGCGGCCGCTGTAGATGACGGCCACCCGGCACACCGCCGCGTCGGGGGCGAGGATCAGCGCCGCTTCCTCACCAGCGCGCTTCGTCCGCGCGTACACGCCGCGCGGATTGGGGACGTCGTCCTCGGCATAGCTGCCCCGGGTGCCGTCGAAGACGTAGTCCGTGGAGAGCGTGGTGAGCCGCGCGCCGGCGTTCGCGGCCGCCAGCGCGACCACCTCCACTGCCCGCACGTTGATCGCCCAGGCCTCCCGCGGGCTGGTCTCGCAGGCGTCGACGTCCGTCATCGCGGCGGCATGGATCACGCCGGAAGGACGAACCGATCCGATCAGCTCCGCCAGCCTGGCGAGCTCGGACGACAGATCGATCGCGGCGTACTCGACCGGCGCGTCCACGCGCCGCTCCCCGCGTCCGACGGCGATCACCCGCTCTCCGCCCCCGGCGAGCCGCGCGGCGATGCGGCTGCCGACCAGCCCGTTCGCGCCGATCACCAGCGTGGTCATCGTGCTCCGTAGTTGCGGTCGTAATACGTGCGATATTCTCCGGTCCGCACCCGCTCCCACCAGCCGCGGTTTCGCAAGTACCACTCCACGGTGCGCTCCAGCCCCTCGGGAAAGGCGATCCGCGGCGCCCAGCCCAGCTCCGCATGCGCCTTGCCGGCGTCGATGGCGTAGCGGCGGTCGTGCCCGGGGCGGTCCTTGACGTGCTCGATCAGCTCGCGGGCCTTTCCGAGAATCTCCAGCAGTCGCCCCACGATCAGGAGATTGGGCCATTCGTTGTCGGACCCGACGTTGTACACCTCGCCGCTCCGGCCGCGCTCCAGCGCCGCCAGGAGCGCGCGGCAGTGGTCCTCGACGTGGATCCAGTCGCGCACCTGCATGCCGTCGCCGTACACCGGAAGCTTCCGGTCCTCCAGCGCGTTCGCGATCATCAGTGGAATCAGCTTCTCCGGAAACTGGTACGGGCCGTAGTTGTTGGAGCAGCGGGTCACCACCACGTCCATGCCGAAGGTGTGCCCGTAGGCGAGCACCAGGAGATCCGCCGCGGTCTTCGAGGCGCTGTAAGGGCTGGACGGCTTGAGCGGGCTGGTCTCGCTGAACTTTCCCGCCGCGCCCAGCGACCCGTACACCTCGTCGGTGGAGATCTGCACGAACCGGCCGACGCGCGCCTGCCGGGCGGCCTCGAGCAGCACCTGGGTCCCGGCGACGTTGGTGTCCACGAAGATGGAAGGGCCGAGAATGCTGCGGTCGACGTGGCTCTCGGCGGCCAGGTTGAGGATCGCCTCCACCCGGTGGCTGCGGATCAGGTGCCCCACCAGCTCGGCGTTGGCGATGTCGCCGCGAACGAACACGTGACGGGGGTGTTGGCGGAGGTCTGCAAGCGACTCGGCGTTGCCCGCGTAGGTGAGCTTGTCGAGGTTCACCACCGTCCAGTCCGGCCTTTCCTGGAGCAGCAGCCGAACCAGGTTGTTGCCGATAAATCCGGCGCCGCCGGTGACGAGGACGGTGCGGGTCACTCCGCCCTCAGCAGCTCGTTCGCCGCGGCCAGCGACTCGAACGTTCCGGCATCCGTCCACCAGCCCTGTAGCCGGTCGCAGTGCAGCGATCCTTCGCGCAGGTAGTGGTTGTTGACGTCGGTGATCTCCAGCTCGCCGCGGCCGCTGGGCTTGAGGGTGCGGATCACGTCGAAGACCTGGGTATCGTAGAAGTAGATTCCCACCACGGCCAGGTCGCTCTTCGGGCGCTTCGGCTTCTCCACGATCCGGACCACCCGCGAGCCTTCCACCTCGGCGACGCCGTAGCGTTGCGGATCATCCACCGTCTTCAAGAGGAGCCGCGCGCCCCGGCCCTGCTCGCGGAACGCGCTCAAGTAGGGACCGATCGGATCCTGGAAGATGTTGTCCCCCAGGATCACGCAGAGCAGCTCCTTGCCGGCGAAATTCTCGGCCAGGCCGAGCGCCTGCGCGATCCCGCCCGCCTCGTCCTGCACCTTGTAGGTAAAGCGGCAGCCGAAGTCCTTGCCAGAGCCCAGCAGGGTCACCACGTCGCCCATGTGCTCGACGCCGGTGACGATGAGGATCTCCTCGACCCCCGCGGCGGTGAGCTTGCGGACGGGATGGAAGATCATCGGCTCCCGACCGACCGGAAGCAGGTGCTTGTTGGTGACCTTGGTGAGCGGAAACAGGCGCGAGCCGGTTCCACCGGCAAGGACGATACCCTTCATCGTTGCTCCTTCGACGGCGCGCGTTGTGCCAGAAATGCGCCGCAAAGCCAAGAAAGACCGCCGAAAAAGCGCGGCGGTCACGTCCTCCAAAACGTGAGCGAGGCGATGGCCCCGCTGACCAGGCCGGGGATGCAGGCAGCGATCCACGGCTCGATCCCGCCGGAGACCGAAATCGAGTGCGCGATCACCGACGCCGCCCACAGCACCATCGAGAATCCCATCCCCAGCGCTACCGCCCCGGCCAGCGGCATCCGGCGGCGAGGCCGCTGAAGCATGAAGGTCAGCCCGACCGCGGCCAGCGCGGCCGGGATGAGCTGGACCGGGTTCGCGACCCGCTCGGCGAGGGCCACCTCGTACTCTCGCGCACGCTGACCGGTCGTTTCCCGCCTGCGCACCTGCTCGCGGAGCTGCCGCCAGGGAAGCTGCCGCGGGCGTCCGCTGCGCAGCTCCAGTTCCGCGGGGCTTTCCGGGAACCGTTGCTCCAGCACGGCGAGACGGCGTTCGACGATGGTCCCGCCTGGCCCGCCGTACAGCTCATACAGCGTCTCCACGGCGTCGAGCAGCCGCCAGCGGCAGCCGTTGGGAGCACCGGGGTCGCAACCGGCCCCGCCGCCGACCGGTTCGATCCGGCGGGCAACGATGCGTCGCGAAAGTCGGAAGGGGGGCGCGATCTCGAGCACGGTGGCCGGCTCCCAGCCGCCGTTGCGCTGCGGACCGAGATGGTAGATGCGGCCTTGCTTGCCCCGCAGCCACGACGACCCGGCGTGATAGGTCGCCCAGTCGCCCCAGCGGTTGAAGCGCTTGACCTGGATCTCTTCCGCCCGCGCGTCCGCGTCCACCACCACCTGCTCACCCAGCCAGAACAGTCCCGCGCCGAGCACCGCGGCGAAGGCCGCGATCGGGATCGCCAGCCGCACCGGCCGGACTCCGAGGGCGAGGAGCGCCGTCAGCTCGCCGCGGCGTGAGAGCAGCGTCACCACCAGGGCCGCCGCGATGATCAACGCGGCGGGAGCGAGCTGGTATGCGACCACCGCCGCCTTGTTCGCGTACAGCTCGGCCGCCGCACGTCCCCAGGCGCGGCCGGAATACGTGTGCGCCCGGTCCGCGAAGTCGATCACCAGGTAGATGAGCACCACCCCGCCGAGCGTCGCGACGAAGAGGCGGAGAAGCTCCGACAGGATCAGGCGATCGAGCTGACCACCAAGTTTTTGCCGCCCGCGGACCAGTTACGGCTCCGCCGCCCCGACGTCGGATCGGCGCTGCATCCCGGCGAAGGAGATGCGGGCCGCCGCCCCGTAGGCGCGGGCGCGCGCCTGCGCAGGCCCGGCGCCGAGCGCCGCGACGGTGAGGACCCGCCCGCCCCCGGTCACCACTTGGTCGGCCGAGAGCCGCGTGCCGGCATGCAGGATCCAGAGATCGTCTCCTTCCTCCGCCGCGAGCGCCCTCAGGCCGTGGATCTCGTCCATCGCTCGCGGGGCGCCGGGATATCCGTGCGCCGCGAGCACCACCGCCACAGCGGTGCGCGAATCCCAGACCGGCTTCTGCCCCGCGAGGCGCCGCTGCGCGGCGGCGAAGAAGAGCGGGAGCGGGTCGCTGCGGAGCCGGAGCAGGATGGCCTGCGCCTCCGGGTCGCCGAGGCGGCAGTTGAACTCCAGCACCCTGGGTCCGCCGGGAGTCAGCATCAGTCCCGCGTACAGCGCCCCCACGAACGGTGTTCCCCGCCGTGCCAGCTCGCGCACGGTGGGCTCGAGGACGGTTCGCACCACCTCCTGCACCAGAACCGGCGTCGCGTCCGAAGGCGGGCAGATGGCGCCCATTCCGCCCGTGTTCGGACCCTGGTCGCCATCGAGCAGCCGCTTGTGGTCCCGGGCGGGGGGAAGCGGCAGCACGGTCTCTCCGTCACAGAGGGCGATGATCGAGATCTCGCGGCCGGTCAGCCGCTCCTCGATCAGCAGCCTCAAGCCCGGCTTCCACAGCTCGTCGACGGCCGCCGCCGCCCCGGCGCCATCGTCGGCCACGATCACGCCCTTGCCCGCCGCCAGCCCGTCGAGCTTCACCACGCAGGCGCCCCGGCGGCGCGCGTGTTCGCGAGCCGCAGCCGGGTCCTCGAACAATTCCGCGCGCGGGGTCAGCACGCCGGCGGCGCGCATGACATCCTTTGCAAAAGCCTTGGACGATTCGATGCGGGCCGCAGCCTGGATCGGACCGAAGCAGGGAACTCCCCGCTGCGCCATGCGGTCGGCGAATCCCTCCGCCAGAGGAGCTTCCGGGCCCACCACGACGAGGTCGGGCGACTCCGCCAGCGCCGCGTCCGCGAGGGAGGGCTGCGCCGGCATGCAGCGCGCTTCGCGCGCGATGCCCGGATTGCCGGGGATGGCGACGATCTCGCGATTCCCTCCGCCCCGCCGCAGCGCCCGCACCAGCGCGTGCTCCCGCCCTCCGCTCCCGATCACGACGACCTTGGTCATTTCTACGCCGTCATCTCAGTGCCGGAAGTGCCGCACGCCGGTGAAGACCATCGCCAGGCCCAGCCGATCCGCCGCCGCGATCACCTCGTCGTCCCGCACCGACCCTCCGGGCTGGGCCACCGCGGTGACTCCGGCGCGCGCGGCTTCCTCTACTCCGTCCGGAAAGGGAAAGAAGGCGTCGGATCCCAGCGCCGCTCCCCGCGCCTTTTCTCCCGCGCGCTGGGCTGCGATGCGCACCGAATCGACCCGGTTGGTCTGGCCCATCCCGATTCCCACCGTCACGTCCTTGCGCGCGAGCACGATGGCGTTGGACTTGACGTGCTTCACCACGCTCCAGGCGAACGCCAGCGCCTCCAACTCGTCCGGCGTGGGCTCGCGTCGGGTCACCACCTTCCACCCGCGCGGGTCCGCGTCCGCCAGATCGCGAGACTGTAAGAGAAGCCCTCCGGGCACGCTGCGCAGCTCGCGCGGTTCGGGAGTCCAGGCGTCGCGCCCTTCCGCCAGCAGCGGGACCTCCAGCAGCCGCAGCGACTTCTTCCCCTTCAGCGCGTCGAGCGCGCCGCGCTCGAAACCCGGCGCGATCACAGCCTCCAGGAAGGTCTCCGCCAGCGCAGCGCCGGTCGCCGCATCCACCGGATGGCTGAGGGCGACGATCCCGCCGAACGCGCTCACCGGATCGGCGTCGCGCGCCATCCGGTAGGCGTCGAACACGGTGGCTGCCCGGGCGGCCCCGCAAGGATTGGTGTGTTTGACGATCACCGCGGCCGCCGGCCCCTCGGGGCCCAGGGCGTGCTCCTTGAGCGCTTCGAGCGCGGCCGAGCCGTCCAGCAGGTTGTTGAAGGAGAGCTCCTTCCCCTGCAGCTGCCGGGCCGTGGCCAGCGTGGGTTCCCTGGGCTGCGGCACCGCGGCGTAGAAGGCTGCTCGCTGGTGGGGGTTCTCGCCGTAGCGAAGGGATTGGAGCCGGCGGTACTCCGGCAGAGGAGGAGACTCCGCAAACCCGCCACCCTCCTCCGGGTGCGCCTTCGCGATCTGCTCGGCCAGCCAGCCGGCGATGGCCGCGTCGTACGCGCTGGTGTGGGCGTAGGCGCGCGCCTGCAGTCGCTGGCGGGTGCTCTCGTGCACCTCGCGCTTCTGCTGCAGCTCGGCCAGCACCACCCCGTAGTCGGCGGGATCCACGATCACCGTCACGTACTCGGCGTTCTTCGCCGCGGACCGGATCATCGACGGCCCGCCGATGTCGATGTTCTCGATCACCTGCTCATGGGGCAGCCCTTTCGCGACCGCCTCGCGGAAGGGGTACAGGTTCACCACCACCAGATCGATCGGCTGGAGTCCCTGCTTCTCGATGTCCGCCTGGTCCGAGGCGAGCTTGCGGCGCGCCAGGATGCCGCCGTGGACCTTCGGGTGCAGCGTCTTCACGCGACCGCCCAGCATCTCCGGCGCGCCGGTGAAATCCTGGACCTGCTTGACCTTGACGCCTTCGCTGGAGAGGAGCGAGGCGGTGCCGCCGGTCGAGAGGATCTCGATCCCCAGCGCCGACAGGCCGCGGGCAAAGTCGACCAGGCCGGTCTTGTCGGAGACGCTGATCAGGGCGCGTGCCACGGTCATGACGCGTCCATACCACAGCTAGAAGTCCCCCTGAGGTGTAGCGGCGCCGGGGGGCATCAGAGGCTCAAGCGTAGGCGCTGAGGTGTAGCGGCGCCGCGCCTAGTCGTCGTCGTCGTCCGTGAGCCTCGGGGCCTCGTCGTCCGCGATCACCCGCAGCTTGGCCAGGCCGCGCATCTCGAGCTGGCGCACGCGTTCGCGGGTCAGGTTCATGATCACCCCGACCTCCTCCAGCGTGATGCCCGCGCGGTCGGCCACGTCCAGGGCGCAGGTCTCGGAGAGCTCCCACAACTCCTTGTCGGGGAAGTTCATCTTCACCGACCCGGTGCGGGGGTTCACGTCGACGTAGAGGTTGTACTTGCAGGAGACGTAGGGGCAGGGCCGTTCTCCCTCGGCGCAGTCGCCGCGCGTCTTGGGACGCGTGGCGTCCAGCTCGGACATGAACCCCTGCAGCTCTGGATCGAGTCCGCCGGAGGCGGCCTGCTGCCGGAAGAGCCGCGCCATCTCCTTGCGGCTCATGGTCCGCGCCCGCTGCCGCGGCTTGTCTTCCGGATCCTCGATGACGGGGAGAACGCTGCGCTTCGGCTCGCTCATAAAAGCCTTACCCCTTCCCGGGCTCTTCCCGTGCGGTGATTTCGGAGACCGTACGCTCCATGTCCTTGACGAACTGATTCGCCTGCTTGCGGCTCTCGGCGAGGAGCCGCTCCAGCTCCTTGCGCCGTGAAGGCCTCAACTCCGGCTTCTCCGCGACCGCCTTCTCCAGGGCCGCGAAGAGCTCGTCCAGCGACCGCTCCACTCCGTCCAGCTGGCCGCGAAAGAAGATGAACGAGTGCCGGATGTCCTCCAGCGTCATCCCTTCGTCCATCAGCGACTTGATCACGTGGATCCGGCGCGCCGCGCTCGCCGGGTAAAGGCCCTTCGACCCGCGGTGCTTGCCCTTCTCTCCCACCCGCCGGCTGCGCGGGAGCAACCCCAGCTGCACGTACTTGCGGAACGTCGCCTGTGCGAGCTTCACGCCGCGCGGCGCGAAAAATTCGACGATCTGGGAGGCGGAGATCCCTTGCGGATACTCCGCCTCCAGCGCGTCGAAGACGTCCAGTTCGCGCTGCGCCATCGCCCCCTCGCTCAAGGTCCTGCCCGCCTCCCACGCCCTCGCCCGCCAGCTGATGCTTTGAATAGCCTCGCGTGAATGCATTCGCAGGAGTAGCGTATCTTGAATAGCGTGTCAACGATTGCACTCGCGCCGCCCCGAGGGAGGCGAGGACAGCGACGAGAGGAAGCAGCGGGTGAGCCAGCGATCGCACGCCTGCAAGTTCCGCATTTCTGGAGGGCATTCGTCAATCGGGTCGGCAAAGCCGTGCGAACGTCGCAGATGCACCTACTCCGCGAGGTTCACTTCGAGCCGATGCTCCACGCCGTCCTTCACGTCGACCTCTGCCGCCCGCCAGCGTCCGAGGCCGGGCAAGCCGACGCGCACCAGGTGCTTTCCGGACGGCAGCTCGACCCGCAGCGGCGTGAATCCTCGCGGGTTTCCATCGACATAGACCTCTGCTCCGACAGGCTTGGAGGTGACGCGGAGATCCCCATGCGAGGCCGTGGTCGCGCTGGCGATCGCGGAATGCAGCAGCGACTTCGTCCGCCGCGGACCCTTCAGGATCAGGATCAGCGGCAGCGCGAGGATGAGGATGGCGGCCGCGGCTGCGGCGACCTTCAGCCGCGTCCGCTTCGGCGGGGGCACGGCCGCGAACAGGGGCTCGTGCGGTTCGAGGCGCCGCGGACCGCCCGCCGAACGCCGCCCGGCAGGCGGCGGATCAGACCGCGGCACCGCGCTCGCGGCCGACCTGCGCGAGACCATGGCGTCGCCGGCGTACCGGTGCAGCCACTCGGCAAGGGCGCGATCCGGGTCGCTCGGTGCCGGGCTTGCGTGCAGCAACGCCGTGGCCATCTCCGAGGCGGTGGCGAACCGGTTCCGTGGATTCTCGGCGGTGGCGCGCTCGATCACGGCGCGCAACTCCGGTCCGCAGCTCACGTCCGCCGCGGAGGCGATCACTCGGCCCAGCGAAAAGATGTCGGCGGCCGGCCCGACGCTGCCGCCCCGCGCCTGCTCGGGCGCCGTGTACCCCGGCTTTCCCCGGGGACGTTCATCCCGCCGGACCTCGGCGTTTCCCACCGCGCCCGCGACGCCGAAGTCTCCCAGGTAGACGGCGCCCGACCGGGACAGAAGGATGTTGTCCGGCGCGACGTCCCGATGCACGACCTGAAGCGGCTGGCCGTCGCGGCCGACGGCGGTGTGCGCCGCGTGCAGCGCGTGCGCGACCTGCGCGCCGATGTGCGCGGCCAGCGACTCGGGGAGCGGAGCGTTATGCCGCCGCGCCAGCTTCAGTAGATTCCGGAGGGAGATCCCGTCCACGAATTCGAGCACGAACACCGGCCCGTGCTCCTGCGTTTCCAGGTAGTCGAGGGCAGCCACGATCCCGGGATGGTGGAGCTGACCGACCACGCGGGCCTCGTCGGCGAGCATGGTGGCGATGCGCGGGTCCCCCCGGTGCTCGGGCGCGAGCAGCTTGATGACCACACGCCTGCGAAAGGCGCCTGCTCCTTCGAGCTCGGCGAGCCAGACTTCACCCATGCCCCCGAGACCCAGTCGCTGCTCGAGGACATATCTGCCGCCGATGCGTTCGCCTGCCTGCACTGCGCTCCTTGACACACTCCTACGGGTACTTACTGTAGCGCCGCACCGCGGCGGACCCTAGACCCGACCGCCGGAGGGCGGGTCCAAGGCCTGCGCTCGAGGGACTTTACCGGCGCGAAAGAATTCAGGGAGACAAGGCGAAATGGCGAAAAAGATCATCGGAATCGACCTGGGGACGACCAACTCGGTGGTGGCCATCATGGAAGGCCGCGACCCCAAGGTGATCGAGAACGAGGAGGGCAGCCGGATCACCCCGTCCGTGGTGGGCTTCAGCAAGGACGGCGAGATCCTCGTCGGCCAGGTGGCCCGCCGACAGGCGATCACCAACCCGGAGAACACGGTCTACTCCATCAAGCGCTTCATGGGGCGCAAGTACGAGGAGACCACCAGCGAGCAGAAGCGCGTGCCGTACAAGGTCGTCAAGGGCGACAACGGCGACGCGGTGATCGAGATCCAGGGGAAGAAGTGGAGCCCGCCCGAGATCAGCGCCAAGATCCTGCAGAAGCTGAAGCGGGCCGCCGAGAACTATCTGGGCGAGACCGTCACCGAGGCGGTGATCACGGTCCCCGCCTACTTCAACGACGCCCAGCGCCAGGCCACCAAGGACGCCGGCCGCATCGCCGGCCTGGAAGTGCGCCGCATCATCAACGAGCCCACCGCGGCGGCCCTGGCCTACGGCCTCGACAAGAAGAAGGACGAAGTGGTCGCCGTGTTCGACTACGGCGGCGGCACCTTCGACATCTCGGTGCTGGAGGTCGGCGAGAACGTCGTCGAGGTGGTCGCCACCAACGGCGACACGCACCTCGGCGGCGACGACATGGATCAGAAGGTCATGGACTGGCTGATCCAGGAGTTCCGCGGCGAGACTGGCATCGACGTCTCCCGGGACAAGATGGTGCTCCAGCGCCTGAAGGAGGCGGCGGAGAAGGCGAAGATCGAGCTCTCCAGCACCATGGAGACGGAGATCAACCTGCCCTTCCTCACCGCCGATCAGACCGGGCCCAAGCACCTGGTCAAGCGGCTCACCCGCGCGAAGTTCGAGCAGATGTGCGAGGACCTCTTCCAGCGCGCGCTGGATCCGACCAAGAAGTGCCTGGCGGACGCGAAGAAGAGCCCCAAGGAGATCGACGAGGTCATCCTGGTGGGCGGCGCGACGCGCGTGCCGAAGCTGCAGCAGATCGTCAAGGACTTCTTCGCCAAGGAGCCCAACCGCTCCGTCAACCCCGACGAGGTGGTGGCGATCGGCGCGGCCGTCCAGGGCGGCGTCCTCACCGGCGAGGTGAAGGACATCCTGCTCCTCGACGTCACTCCGCTCACGCTCTCCATCGAGACGCTGGGCGGCGTGGCCACGCAGCTGATCCAGCGCAACACCACCATCCCGACCAAGAAGTCGGAAGTGTTCAGCACGGCCGCGGACGGACAGACCAGCGTCGAAGTGCACGTGCTCCAGGGCGAGCGCCCGATGGCGCGCGACAACAAGACGCTCGGCCGTTTCCACCTCGACGGCATCCCGCCCGCTCCCCGGGGCGTGCCGCAGATCGAGGTGACCTTCGACATCGACGCGAACGGCATCGTCCACGTCGCGGCCAAGGACCGGGCCACCGGCAAGGAGAACAAGATCACCATCACCTCCAGCTCGGGCCTCAAGAAGGAGGACATCGACAAGGCGGTGAAGGAAGCGCAGGCCCACGAGGTCGAGGACAAGCAGCGGCGCGACGAGATCGAGATCCGCAACCGCGCCGACAACCTCGCCTACGCGACGGAGAAGTCCCTGAAGGACCTGGGCGACAAGATCCCCGCCGAGACGAAGACCGAGCTGGAGGCCAAGGTGAAGGCCGTCCGGGACGCGCTGAACGGCACCGACGTCGAGGCGGTCAAGAGCGCCACCGAGACGCTGATGCAGGCGTCGCACAAGATGGCCGAGCAAGCCTACAAGGCTGCTGGCGAGGCGCCGGGTGGCCCGGGCGCGGCGGGTCCGGAGGCTTCTGGCCAGCCCGGTGGACAGGCGGGCGGCCAGAAGAAAGACGATGTGGTGGATGCTGAATTTGAGGAGCAGAAGTAACGTCTGATTGCTCGCGGCGTCCGCGAACCCCCCCTCGTGGATGCTGCGCCGGGAGGCGGGACCCTTCGGGGTTCCGCCTTTCGTTTTTCTAGCCGCTGCCGGAGGCGGGGGACCAAAACGACAACGCCAACCGATCGCCGGTTTGTAACGGCTCCGGTCCATCGATAAGAAGCGGCAACGATGCCCCTGAAGGTCGCCACCTGGAACGTCAACGGGATCCGCGCCCGGGCGCCCGAGGTCCTGCAGTGGATCGAGCGCGAATCGCCCGACGTGGTCTGCCTCCAGGAGATCAAAGCCTCGCCCGAGCACGTTCCGGTCCCGCTCTGCGACCTGTCGGGGTACTGGTGCTTCTGGCACGGGCACAAGGGCTACTCGGGAGTCTCCCTGCACCTGCGCAAGAGCACGTTTCCGGGGCGGCCCCGCTTCGTCCATCCGGAGTTCGATCACGAGACTCGCATCGTCACCGCGCAGCTCGGCGACCTGGTCGTCGCCTCGGCGTACGTTCCCAACGGCGGCAAGGATCTGCCCGCGAAGATCCGCTTCCTCGAGGGACTGGACAGGTTCGCCGCCGCGGCCCAGGCGGAAGGCAGAAGCCTCGTGCTCTGTGGAGACCTGAACGTGGCCCGCGAGGAACGCGACGTCCATCCCAAGCTGCGCAAGACGGACCAGATCGGCACCACGCCGCTGGAGCGCGAGCTGCTCGCGAAGATCCTCTCGCGCGGCCTGGTGGATCTGGGGCGCAAGTTCGCCCCCGACGACGACCGCCTCTTCACCTGGTGGGCGCCCTGGCGCAACCTTCGCGAGCGCAACATCGGCTGGCGCATCGACTATGTGCTCGCCAGCACTGGGCTTGCGGAGAAAGCGACCTCCTGTGCCGGGTTCCGGGAGTTCGGCACCAGCGACCACGGTCCCCTGCAGGCCGTTTTCGACGTGCCCGCGCCCACCTACGAGCCCGCGTCCGACCCCGAGCCCGAGCCCGAGCCTGCCGCGCCTTCACCGGCGCAGATCCCGCTCCTGTAGCGGACTCCGCGCACATCCGCGCGGGACCGCGCACGCACAGCCCCTTTCGACCTTCACGCGAGAAACTCTAGGGTTCTCTCCGTGTTCTGGCGAAGGAACTTCGATCGTGGCAAGACGCTTGCCGCCGCGGACAAGGCGCGCTCCCGGGGCCGCGTGCGCAAGGCCGTCCGCGGCTACCTCAAAGTGCTGGAGCACGATCCGGCGGACCACGTGGTCCGCTCCAAGCTCGCGCCGCTTCTCGCTCGCGTCGGGCGCTGGGACGAGGCCCGCAAGAACTTCGACCAGGCGGCCGACGGATACCTCAAGGTGGGATTCGCGCCCAAGGCCATCGCGGTCTGGACCGTGGCGGCGCAGACATTCCCCGAGCAGGTCGAGTACTGGGAGCGGATCGCGAACGAACAGGTGAAACGCGGCAAGCGGCAGGACGCCGTGCTCGCGCTGCTGGAGGGACGCTCGATGCTGCGCAAGAAGCGGCAGCGTCCTCTTGCCGTGATGCTGCTGCGACAAGTGCTGGAGCTGGAGCCGGGCCACGTCGATGGGACGCTGGACCTTGCCGATCTACTCCGGCGGGACGGGGTTCGCGACGAGGCCAGGCGCCTGCTCTCGGGCCTGCTGGTCCGGATCGGGAAGGTCCGCAGCCTGCGGCGCAGGGTGCGCTTTGCACAGTTCTGGGTCGAGCCCTCGATTCGCGGGGCGCTCGATTGGGCTCTGGCCCGCTGACGCTTCAACGAAGAAAGGGAGAACGAGATGCAACGCTTTTACTTCTGGCCGACGAACCCCGCGGCGTCGATCTTCGCGCTCTGGGTTCTGTCGCAGATCTTCCTCTACGCCGCCCGCGTGCCGATGCACCGGGCGTTGCGCGAGATCGGCCGGCTGCTCGGCGGCGCGTTCCGCATCGGCGCGCGCTGGTGCCGCGGGCTCGCCGGCGTGGCCTCCCGCCGCGACCACGAGATGATCGTCGAGATGGGCAAGGGCGACACCGAGGCGAAGATCGGCCGCGAGTTCCACCGCATCGAGGGAGCGTTCGCCAAGGAGCTGGCGCGGTACCCCGATCTGCACCGCAAGCTGGACGACGTGGTCACCAAGGTCGACGCCGACTTCCAGGAGTGCGCCACGGCGGCTCCGGCGGCGCCGGGTTGGACCGAAGCGGTGGCCGCGGTGGCGAAGATGCCGCCCAACACCGACGGCGTGGTCCGGAAGGTGCTGGAAGAGATCCAGAAGTCGGCGGTGGCCGGCGAGAAGAAGGCGCTGCAGGAGTTCCGCGAGGCGACCGCCAAGCGGCACAAGATCCTCTCCAGCATGGCGCCGGCGTGGAAGGAAATGCAGAAGATCGCCACCGAGGTCGCGCGTGCCGTCTCCGGCGCGCTCGAGGCCACCAAGCGCATCGACGGCTTCATGACCTCCTACGAGAAAGTGCGTGCGGCCGACAAGAACGCGACTCGCGCCCTGGGTTGGAACGCCACGCAGCTCTTCGTGGTCTCGCTGCTGGTGATGGCGGTGGCGTTGGGCGGCGCGTTCGTGAACTTCAACCTCATCGCTCTGCCGATGAGCGAGCTCGTGCCTTCAGGCAGCCGCATCGCCGGCATGCCCGTGTCCACGGTGGCCGCCCTGGTGGTGGTGCTGATGGAGATCGCGGCCGGCGTCTTCGCGATGGAGATGCTGGGCATCACCAACTTCTTCCCCAAGCTGGACCTCGTGCCCAAGTCCCGGCGCCGCATCATCCTGGTGGTGGCGGTGGGCGGCCTGTTCATGCTGGCCTGCATCGAGGCGTCGCTGGCCATCCTCCGCGAGCAGATCGTCGAGTCCTCTACCGCGCTGAAGGCGTCGCTGGCCGGGGTGAAGGACCACCCGGTGGCGCAGACGGCGACTTCGCGCATCCCGGTCATCGGCCAGGCCGTCCTGGGCTTCATCCTGCCCTGGATCCTCGCCATGGTGGCCGTGCCGCTGGAGACGATGATCTCCACCGGCGGGCACATCGTCCTCAGCGCGGCGACCGGCCTGCTGCACGGCGGCGGCATGGTCTGCCGCCTCGGTGGCCACGGCATGCGGTACCTCTGCGAGGCCGTGCGGCACGTGTACGACATCTACATCGTGATTCCGCTGCAGATTGAGAGGCTGGTCACCAACGGGTCGAAGCCGAGCCCGGTCGCCGCGGGCGGGGTGCGCGGACAGGGGGCGCGTCCATGAACCGCGCCTGCATCGTTGCCGCCGCTCTGCTGGCGGGTTCCTGCTCCAGCGGCGCGCAGTACTCGCAGGCGATCGTCGCCCTGGTGGACGTTTCCGGGACGTACGCGGACCAGAAGCCGGAAGTGGTCAACGTGATCCGGAAGGGCGTGCTGCCGCGGCTCACCCCGGGCGACACCCTGGTGGTGATCCGGATCGACAGCGAGAGCTACAAGAAGGCGAACGTCGAGGCCAGCATGACCCTGGACATCCGGCCCTCGAAAGCCAACGCCCAGAAGCTGCAGCTGGCGAGCACGCTCGACGCCTTCAGCCACAAGCCGTACCGCTCCACGCACACCGACATCCGTGGGGCGATGATGCTGGGCGCCGAGTACCTGCGCGAGAGCAACGCCGGCCGCCGCACGATGGTGATCTTCAGCGACCTGGAGGAGGACCTGCCCCGCGGCGTGAAGCGGGACATGGCGGCCGACGAGCTGAAGGGCGTGCGGGTGCTGGCGATGAACGTCAAGCGGCTCGGACACGACAACGCGAACCCGACCGCCTACCGTGCGCGGCTGGCCGGCTGGGAGAAGCAACTCACCAGCCACGGCGCGCGCGAGTTCAAGGTGGTCCTCGAGCCGGAGAAGCTCTCCGACCTCCTCGACGAGGGATAGCGGCGGCGAGCGGGATCCGCGGCGAGAGCGCAAAGCAGCGCGCCTGCGACGAGGATGGTCATGCCGGAAAGCCAGGCACTACCGGACCTTCTTGGGCGGTTCGAGCTGCGTGCCCGGCTGGCTGCTCTCCTCCGTGGCAGGCGCCTCCAAGAGATCGGACCGCTGACCCGGGGCGGACCCTAGCCTCGCGCGCAGGTCCGCGTCGAGGGACAGGAGAATCGACTCGAGGCGCTGCACGCGCGCTTCCAGCGCCTGCCCCGAAGTCTTCCGCATCTCCGTCTCGAGCTGCAGCTCTTTGTCCTTCAACTTGAACCACTTGAGCGTGAATATCAGGGCCACCGGAAACCCGAACACCACCAGGATGGCGACGATCGGGATGAACACCTGGAGCATTTCGGGGGTCATGGAACCGCAGCGTACGCATGGTCCGGGTGACCTTTTCAAGCCCCGCGGCGTATCCGCCGCCGCAACGCCAAATGACCGCGGGCACGCGCCCTCGACGTCGAGTCGAGGGCGCGGCGCTCGGAGTTGCTTACTCTCCAGCGGTCGCTGGAGCAGATTCGCTCATCGCCCTGTGCTCGAGGCGCTCGCCCCGCTTCTCGCGGCGCTCGCCTTGCTCCTGCATCCGCTCTCCCTGGCGCACCATGCGGTCCCCGCGGCGCTGATCGCGGTCGGCGGCACGGTCGACCGCGTTTGCCGCCCGGACGTGGCCCTCGGCGCGAAGCTGCTCCGCCCTCTGCTCCTTGACCGCGGCCTTGTGCTTGAGGTTTTCGCCCCGCTGCTCGCGATGCTCGCCGTGGCGCTCGCGGCGCTCGCCGGTGCGCTTGAGGTGCTCGGCGCGACGTTCCGTCCGCTCGGCGCTACCGGCGCGCGCCGCCGCGGGAATCAACAGAAGAACCGCAACCACTCCAGTGAGCAAGGTCCGCATGGCCGTTTCCCTCCCAGGTCCCTCGATTGGAACCGGTAAACGGCCGTCGAGTAAATAAGACTCCGGCTTTCAGCCGGAGGCGCGGGTGGGTTCGCGGCGCAGATGTCGCCGTTCCTCCGCCCTGGGAAGCAGGGAGAGCAGGCGCGAGCGCTCGTCGGGATCGCCGGCCAGCGCCAGCGACGCCTTGGCTGCGAACAAGTCGAAGAACGCCCTCAGCGCCCCTTGCGCCTCGAGCAGCTGCGCCTGCTCGTCCGACACCGTGGCCGGCGCGCCGGCGATGGCGCCCAGATCGCGCGCGAGATCCTGCATCGTCTGCACGTCCTCGGGAAGGAGCCCGATGTCCGCGCGCACCTCACGATGCGTCTCGAGGGCGGCGAGGATCCGCGTCAGCGCCCGCGCGATGTGGGCCGGCTGACGGGCGGAGAACGGGTCGCCGAGGCCGAAATCGCGCGCCACCCTGCGACCCTCGGCGCTGCGAGTGACGCGAAGCACGGCCGTCCGCACCGCCTGCGCCGTCGCGGCGGCATCGGCCAGCAGCTCGGCGGCGTCCGGCGACCGGCCCCTTGCGCCCAGGGCCGCCGCCGGCAGCGCCTGCAAGTGGTCCTCGATCTCCCGCGCGAACTGCAACGCCGCCGCGCAGTACGCGCCGTTCAGGCCGCGCCGGGCCAGTTCCGCAGCGTGCTCCTCGACCGCGCGCACGACGGCCACCGCAGCTTGCGCGTCCGCGAGAGGGTCGGAGCGGCAGAGCCTGGCGCCGTCCGCGTTGCGACCCGCGCGGGCGACGAGGTCGGAGCGCGCCTCGGACGCCGAGCGCGAGGAAGGCTTCGCCGGAAGTGTCGGGTTCTTTCGGGCCATTGCGGCCCTCCGGTTCTCGGAATGGCTACTTGAGGATGAGCTTGGAGATCCGGGGACAGACTGTCCCGCAAATGAGCGGGGTTGGCAATCCCCGTTCCTACGTCATGTCGGATGAAGCGGTTCGCTCCCTCAGGGGCGCCGCGGTACCCTCCTCGCATGCTGCACGTCGCGAACGGCGATCATTCGCTCTCCACCCTGCGCGGCGCAGGTCTGCCGGGCCAGGTGATCGCCTGGTCCGACGTGTTGGACCAGGGTCCACTGAGGGGCGAGCCGGCGACACCCGGGTTCCGGCTGGCGCGTGCCGGGTGGCTGGAGGAGAACGGCGCCGGCACTCTTCCCGAAGTGAACGCGCAGCTCGAAGCATGGGATGCGGCGCTCCAGGCGCCGGCAGACGAGCGGGTGCTGTGGTTCGAGGCGGACCTGACCTGCCAGCTCGCCCTGCTCCACCATCTCGTGGTGATCGACGCTTCCGCGGTGGTCACGCAGGATCCCGTCCCGCAGCAGCGCGACTTCGCGGCGCTGTTCGCGGGACGGCGCCGCTACGACCGCGAGCAGGCCCGCAAGGCCTGGGCAGCGGTTTCCTCCCCGGATCCGCGCGCGCTCGAGTCGCTGGATCTCTCCGGCCTTCCCGCGCAGATGGGACCCGCGCTGCGGCGCCTGATCGAGGAGCTCCCGGAACGCGGGAGCGGTCTGTCCCGGACCGAGCGCGCGGTGCTGGAGGAGGAAGGTTCGTTTCCGCGGGTCCAGGCGCGGGAGGCGGTGGCCTGGATCACTGATCTTTTCTTCGCGCGCGTGGTCACGGAGCTGCACGAAGCCGGCCTCTTCGACGAGCCGGCGCGGACGGAGTGTCTCGCCGGCCGCCTCGACTATCGCGCGCGCGCCAAGGACCGCTGGATGGGCGGGGTACTGCTGCAGGGTCCATCGTGCTACCGCCGCGAAGGCTCTCGCATCGTCTCGCCTTGACCTGTCGGGTCCGCGCAAGCAAGAGGTCCTGGGACGACGGAAGTCCTAGGCCCTTTGGGCGGACGACGACTCTGCGGTCCGTGGTCGTCCCGCTGCGGATGAACTTCGTGTTCTTCGGCGAAAATTTCGACATCAGCCACACCTTCGATCCCGGCCCCGCCCTCGAGAACATCGTCAACTCTCCCTTGTCCAGGATACGGACTGGGCCAACGGCCGGGGTCAGTTTTGCGATCAGATGCTCACCTGCAGCAGATCGTGCTCCTGCAATGGTTCACGAAGGAGAGGGACGCGTTCGGCGGCTGGTTCACCTTCTCCGATCCAACCTCGCTGACCGTGCCGGCGGTCTACTGCCAGTAGCCTGGTTGGGCGATCCATGCCGACGGCAAGATCGTGTTAGATGGGATGATCTCGCCGGGAGTCACCGAATGGAGTGGACCGCGGAAACCGTCCGCCGCAAGCAGAAAGAGCTGCTCTTCCCGAACATCACCACCTACTACGAGCAGGCGCTGGCGCTCGAGTCGGGGCGGGGGATGTTCCTCAAGGACGTCGAGGGGCGTGAGTACCTCGACTTCTACGGCGGAATCCTCACTGTCAGCGTCGGGCACTGCCACCCCCGCGTGACCGAGGCGGCCATCGCCCAGCAGAAGAAGTTGGTGCATGTCTCCACTCTCTACGCCACCGTGCCGCAGCTGGAGCTGGCGGAGAAGCTGGTCCAGATCCGGCCAATGAAGGAGAAGGCGAAGGTCTTCTTCACCAACTCCGGCACGGAAGCGAACGAGACGGCGGTGACGCTCGCGAAGGAGGCGACCGGACGGCAGGAGCTGGTCGTGCTGCGCCACAGCTACGCCGGCCGGAGCACGCTCGCGCTCAGCATGATGGGGAACAAGAACTACCGCCCGCGGACGCAGGGCGAGGTCCCCGGCATCCGCTTCGCGCACGCTCCGTACTGCTATCGCTGCGACTTGGGGCTCACGTACCCGGACTGCGGGGTAGCCTGCGCCAAGGACCTGAAACCGCTGATCGAAACCACCACCGACGGCGAGATCGCCGCCTTCATGGCGGAGCCCATCCTGGGCGTTGGCGGCTTCATCACGCCGCCCAAGGAGTACTTCGAGATCGCCGTTCCCATCGCTCGCAACCATGGCGGGCTCTTCATCGCCGACGAGGTCCAGACCGCCTGGGGCCGCACCGGCGGCAAGTGGTGGGCCGTGCAGCAGTACGGGGTCGAGCCGGACATCCTCACCAGCGCGAAGGGAATGGCCAACGGCCAGCCCATCGGCTTGACGATGGCCAAAACGGCCGTGGCGGACAAGGGCCAGTTCGCGAACATCTCCACCTTCGGCGCCAGCCCCATCAGCATGGTCGCGGCCGCCGCCACGCTGGACGTGATCGAGGAGGAGAAGCTCCTCTTCAACTCGCAGATGATGGGCAAGGCGCTCCGTGATGGCCTGGAGTCGCTGCAGCAGCGCTTCCAAGGCATCGGCGACGTGCGCGGCATGGGGCTGATGCAGGCGATCGAGCTGGTGAAGGACCGCGGCACCAAAGAGCCCGACCCGCAGGGAACCGCCCGCCTGATGGAGGCGGCGCGCAAGCGCGGGCTCCTGATCGGCAAGGGCGGCCTCTACGGAAACTCGCTCCGGATCGCTCCGCCGATGATCGTGAACAAGGGCCAGATCGACGATGCGCTCCAGCTCCTCGGCGAGGCGCTGGCGGAGGCCCTGAGCCCATGAGACGGGTGCTGTTGGCGGTCCTCCTGGCCGCCGCCTGCAAGAGGACGGCACGCCCGCCTTCGTTGGGGGAGGCGATCTCCGTCGAGCAGCCAGGGGGGTCCGCCTCCCAGCTGTTCACGCAGGGCAGCGAGATCCCGACCAGCGCCACGGAGAGCTTCACCACCGGGAAGGACAACGAGAAACACCTCTACGTCCACGTGCTGCGCGGGGCCGGCCGCACGGCATCCGGCCTGCACAGCGAGGCCTGGTGGGAGATCGAAGGGGTCTCGCCGGCGCGAGCCGGAGAGCCGCGGGTGATGGTGACGTTCGAGGTGGACGCGCAGGGGCACCTTGCGCTCAGCGCGCGCGAGGAGGATCGCCGGCTGTCATCGAAGAAGCTGGAGAGTGCGCCGGGGAAGGCGGCGCCCTCGCCGCTGACCGAGCCGGACGACGACGAGGACATCGAAGAAGACCCTCCGGACTAGACTTCCAATGTTCAATTGTCCGCTCCGGTAGGGCCATGTCGCTCTTCAGCCTCCGGGTGGGCGACGATTTTTCCGACCGGCGCGCGCCTGGCGCCCCCCTGGTGCGTTAGCATGTCACTCAGTAGCGGAGTGCCATGCCGAATCCCATCGCGCTCGCGATCCCGTTCTTCTTCCTGCTCATGGGCGTCGAGATCTTCTTCGCCCGGCGGAGGCGGCTCTCGCTCTACCGTTTCCCCGACGTCATCGCGGACCTTTCCTGTGGCATGACCCAGCAGATCCTGCTGGTGTTCGAGGTCGCCGCGCTCACCGGCGGCTATATCTGGCTCTACCAGCATCGTCTGTTCACGTTCGCCACAGGCTCGGTCTGGCCCTGGGTGATCGCGTTCTTCGCCGTCGACTTCACCTACTACTGGTGGCACCGGCTCTCGCACCGCGTGAACGTCCTCTGGGCCGTCCACGCCGTGCACCACCAGAGCGAGGACTACAACTTCGCCGTGGCCCTGCGGCAGGCGGTGCTCTCGGTCTGGACCATCTGGCCCTTGCACCTGCCCCTGGCGCTGATCGGCATTCCGCCGGCGACGTTCCTGATCGTCGATTCGTTCAGCACGCTGTACCAGTTCTGGATCCACACCGAGTTGGTGGGAAAGCTGGGCTGGTTCGAGCGGGTGTTCAACACGCCGTCGCAGCACCGCGTGCACCACGCGGTGAATCCCCGCTACCTGGACCGGAACTACGGAGCCACCCTCTGCGTCTGGGACCGCCTCTTCGGCACCTTCGTGGAAGAGCGCGAGCAGCCCGTGTACGGCCTGGTGAAGCCGCTGGGGAGCTTCGACCCGCTCCGCGCGCAGATCCATCATTTCTTCGACATGGCCCGGCGGACGGGACAGTACCGCGGCCTCGACAAGCTGCGGGTCTGGTTCAATGGACCGGAGTGGGACCACCCGCCCGCGCCGGAGATCACCCGCGCGGAGCAGCGCAAGCACTCGGTCCGACTCTCGCCCCGCGAAACCACCTTCCTGTCGGTGACGCTGGTGCTTGCCATCGTCGGAACCACGGCGCTGCTCTGGTATCAGGACCTCGTGCCTTGGACCCTCAAAGCCTTGCTCGCCGGATTCTTGCTGGCGCTGATCGCGGTCTGGGGCCTCGTCCTGGATCGCCGGGCGATCTGGAGAAGGGCCGCCAGCGTCGCCAGCACGGAACCCGGCCCGCTCTGACCCGGCGAGCAGCCGCATCCGCCGCTGGGCGTCGCCTGGATGCAGGTGACCGTCTGTGCGCCGCGCGGGTAAATGGTGCAGATCCCTCCGATGTCGTCGGTGCCCAGAATCCGCTTGCTGGTCTGGCCCGAGGGCGCGCTCGCGTACATCGTCGCCCGGGGATCGTCCGTGTGATCCAGTCCCAGCGAGTGCCCGGCCTCGTGCGTGACGGTGTTCTGCACGTCGATCCGGACGCAGCCGGTCTCGCCAGGGGTCGTACACGGCAGACCATTCACCGTGGTGAAGGTGAACTTCGTTCCCGCGGCCGGCGGCGAGTCGTTCAGCTCGATGTCGCTGTCCAGGATCTCCCCGGTCAACCGATTCGTGGTGGTGGTGGTGGTCGCGATCACGCCGCTGCCGTGAGCGTCGTCCCAGCAGTCGTACAGGTTTCCGCAGCCCCCTTGCGTGCGGCAGGGGTCGCCGGCGGGCACGACAGCAGGATCGCGGCAGGCGCGGGTGCGGAAGAGCACGAGGTTGTGGTTGGTGCCGGGCTGGAAATACCCGATCAGGCGATCCGCCGGGTTGGTCGAGAGCGGCTCCTCCGTGAGCACCAGATCGGTGCACGGGACAGCTGCCCAGGTCTGGAAGCTCTTGCGAATCGCATCGTACGTCTCGGCCGCGGGCGCGTCGGGGGTGCCCTGCGCATCGATCTGGAAGGTGTGCGACCGCGCCTCGGGCCACCGCCACCAGATGCAGAGGCCGGCGCTGTTCGTTGTGCGCTTGTAAGCCTGCGCCGGCAGCGCGCAGAACAGCAGCACCCAAGCGACGTGCCTCACCGCCGGGCGCTCCCGAGCACCCGCGCGCGCAGCTCGTCGAGCGAGAAGTCGTCGGCTTCATCGGCTTTGCAGCCTTCGCACGTCAGGCCGCGCCGATCGCGCAGCGCGCGTTTTGCCAGCCCGGCGGGGGCGCCCACGGCGAACTTGCCCAGCGCCAGCCGCTCCACGCCGAACACCGACGGTGCCCGCCGGTGCAGGAACACGACCACTTCCTCGCCGTCGCCGAACTGCGCAACGCCTTGGACCGTCTGCGAAAGCTCACCCACTTCGCCCCCGGGAACCAGGACGGCGATCTCCGCCGCGGGAGTCCCCTTCCAGGTCTCGATGGTCCGGAGCACCACGGTGGTGAAGATCTGCCCGCCCCCCGGGGCCCAGGCGCTGGAGCGCCGCTCAACCCGGGCGTGGACCACGGCGTCCGCGGACGCGGCCAGCGACTCGACGTCGGCGGGACCACGGACGGTGGCAGCAAGGAGCAGACAGAGCCACATGCGAAGATCGTACTACGGAACCGCGCCGCCGCCGTCCTCCCGAAGGTCGCAGGCGGCCACTCGCCAGCCCGTGTCCAGATCGATCTGCACCCCACACGCCTTCCCCCAGGGAGCATCGAAGAAACCCGGCCCGTGTTCCTGGAACCGCTCGCCGGCGAACTGGAGCTTGTGGCCGCGCTGCTCGAGGGCACGCGCGGTGGCCGCCTCGACTCCGCTGGGCTCGACGTGCACGACGTCCGGAAACAGGTTGTGGTGGATCCGCGGCTGGGCGATCGCGCGATCCACGGGCATCTTGTCGTCGACCAGATGCACGATGGCCTGCACGATGGTGGTCGGAATGGTGGATCCGCCCGAAGTCCCGATGGCGAGCAGCAATGCTCCGTCGGGAGCGAACAGGAGCGTCGGCGCCATGGAGGAGAGCGGGACCTTTCCCGGCGCCGGAGCGTTCTCCGCCCCGCCGCGCAGCCCGTAGGTATTGGCCACGTCCGGCGCGACCACGAAGTCGTCCATCTGGTCGTTCAGCAGGAAGCCAGTGCCCTTCGGAACGATGCAGGAACCGAAGGCGTCGTTGACGGTGGTGGTGAGCGCGATGGCGTTTCCTTCCTCATCGACCGCCGAGATGTGGGTGGTCCCCTGCTCCGCTGGGAGCACTTGCGCAACCGGCGTAGCTCGTTCTCCGATCTGCTGCCACACCTCTCCGGCGAATTCCTTGGTGGCCATGTGGCGCACCCGCTCTTCGGCCCCGGGATTGAAGTCGGGATCGCCGAGCTTCTGGCGAAGCGCATAGAGGCGCTTTTCCGCCTCCACCATGACGTGGAGGAACCGCTCCGGGCGATAACCGCCGGCCCGGGGGTCCTCGCGCTCCAGCACGTTGAGGAGCGCCGAGATGAGGAATCCCCCGCTGGAGGGCAGCGGCATGCTGACCACCCGGTGCCCGCGATAGGAGGATTCGATCGGCTTCCTCTCGCGGACCTGCACGCGGGCGAGGTCCTCCAGGGTCAGGATTCCACCGCGTGACGAGACGCTCTCTACGATGCTCCGGGCGATCCGGCCCTTGTAGAAAGCGTCCGGTCCTCGCTGCCCGATGGCGTGGAGCGTGCGGGCGAGGTCAGGCTGGATCAACTGGTCCCCGGGCTGGCGGACCTCGTATTCTCCGTCTGTTCCCCGGCGCAGGAAGATGCGCGCGGCCTCGGGATCGGCGGCGAGGCAGTCGAGGCGATGCTCCGACGCCTCCACGAAGCTGATGCTGACCTGAAAGCCCCGGAGAGCGATCTGCTCGGCGGGGCTGGTCAGCTGCGCCAGCGGCTTCTTGCCGAAGCGCTTGGCCAGCTCCGCGTACCCCTTCACCGCCGCCGGGACGGCGACGCTGAGCGGCCCCGCGTTAGCGAGGTCCTGGCGGGGCTGCCCGTCCTGGACGTACATGTCCGGGCGCGCGGCCAGAGGGCCGACCTCGCGGAAATCGAGCACGTGAACGCGCCGGTCCTTGGCGGTGTACACCAGCGCGAACCCGCCGCCGCCGATCCCCGAGCTCTTCGGCTCCACCACGTTCAGGGCGAAGGCGGCCGCCACGGCCGCATCCACCGCGTTCCCGCCTCGCCTCATCACGGAGGCGCCCGCCTCGGCGGCCAACGGATGAGCGGCCGCGACTGCGCCGCGGGGCGAGACGGCGGGAAACGCGAGCAGGAGCGCGAGCATCCACATGGCGGCGCACTATAACTTCTGCTATCTCGCCTGCCTCTATGGTTCGCGTCCGGTTCGCGCCCTCTCCCACCGGGTACCTGCACATCGGCGGCGCCCGCACCGCCCTGTTCAACTGGCTGTGGGCGCGGAAGAACAAGGGCAAGTTCGTCCTGCGCGTCGAGGATACGGACCAGTCGCGCAGCACGCAGGAGAGCGAGCAGGCCATCATCGAGGGGATGAAGTGGCTGGGCCTCGACTGGGACGAGGGGCCGGTGGTGGGCGGCCCGCACGCGCCCTACTTCCAGATGCAGCGGCTCGCGACGTACGAAAAGCACGCCGACGCGCTGATCGCGAAAGGCAAGGCGTACCGCTGCGACTGCACCAAGGAGGAGTTGGACCGCCTCCGCGAGCAAGCCGCGAAGGAGAAGCGCGGCTTCAAGTACCCGGGCACCTGCCGGAACAAGAACCTGCCCAAGGGGACGCCGGGCTCGGTGGTGCGCTTCCGGATGCCGGAGCAAGGCGCGACTACCTTCAAGGACCTGGTCAAGGGCGAGATCACCACCCAGCACAAGGAGCTGCAGGACGAGGTGATCCTGCGCGCGGACGGCGTGCCCCTCTACAACTTCGGCGCCGTGGTGGACGACATCGAGATGGGGATCACCATGGTCGCGCGCGGAGACGACCACGTGGTGAACACGGCTCGGCAGATCCTGATGTACCAGGCGCTGGACTATCCGGTGCCAGTCTTCGCGCACCTCCCGATGATCCTGGGCGCGGACAAGCAGCGGCTCTCCAAGCGGCACGGCGCCGTCAGCGTCCTGCAATACCGCGACGAAGGCTACCTGCCGGGCGCGCTGATCAACTACCTGGCGCGGCTCGGGTGGTCGCACGGAGACCAGGAGATCTTCACGGTGCAGGAGCTGATCGAGAAGTTCGACTGGGAGCACGTCGGAGCGACCGCCGGAGTGTTCAATCCGCAGAAGCTGGAGTGGCTGAACCAGCAGTGGATCAAGTCGACTCCGGCGGAGGAGCTGGCGAAGGCCACAGGCGTGCCGGCCGCGTTCGCGGCGTTGATGCAGGAGCGGGCGCGAAACTTGAACGAGATCCGCGACGCCTGGCGCGCGTACATGGTCCCGGAGTTGCCGGCCTACGACGACAAGGCGGTGGCGAAGCACCTCACCCAGGAGACGCGGCCGCTGCTCGAGACCGCGCGCGACCTGATCGAGCGGACGTTCGCGCAGGGACCGCAGGCGATGGAGCACGCATTCCGGGCGCTCGGCGAGGAGCGCGGCCTCGGCCTCGGCAAGCTCGCCCAGCCGGTCCGCGTGGCGGTCACCGGGACCACGGTGAGCCCGCCCCTGTTCGATACCATCGCGCTCCTGGGCAAGGAGCGCACCCTGCGGCGCGTCGGCGCCGCGCTGGAGAAAGTCAAATGAGATCGATCGCTGTCGTGCTCCTGTTGGCGGCCACCCCGGCGATCGCGGCAGAGGGCTTCAAGGCGCGCGGTTTCATGCTGCCCGACGGCGCGGTGAAGATCGACGACGACCGCTACCGCCTGCCGAGCCCCTGGGACGAAGCGGTGAGGTTCTACCGGCGCGCCTATCCGCCGGGGAAGTATCCGCGGCGCACGCTGCACAGCCAGACCGCGTACCGGGCGATGCACATCGAGAATCCGGAGCGCACCGAGTGGGAGGGCGTGAACCTGTACGAGGCCGCACGGGGCGAGGTGAGGGTGTACATCCTGGTGCCCGCGCCGGCGCCTGCACCGGCGCCGCAACCGAAGGGCAAGTAGGGCGCACCTGCCGAGAAGGCTTGTGACGCGGTGCGGCCCGCCCCGGAACGAGTTGCGGAGGCATCCCGCCGAAGCCGGGTTTCGGTCAGTCGTAGTCGGTCGGAAGGGAAGGATCCCTTGCATGCTCGAACATGCGCCTGATCTGCCTCTCGGTGACCCGCGCCAGCGAGAGCGGCGGAAGCGCGTCCTCGGCAAAGAAGCCCACCGCGGTGGTCTCGTCGCTCGAGCGTGCGGCGCCGCCGAGCAAATCGCACCGGAAGAACAGCTTGTAGGCATGGAGGCTCTCCGGCGGGTGTTCGTGTCGGAGCTTGTCGTAGACCGCAAGGAGCTTCGTGGTCCGCACCCTGTAGCCTGACTCCTCCTCGACCTCGCGCGCCGCGGCCACGCCGGGCGCCTCGCCCACGTCACACCAGCCGCCCGGCAGCGTCCAACCGCCGTCGCTCCGCTCCTGCACGAGCAGGACCTGGTTGTCCCGGAAGACCGCAGCGCGAACGTCCACTTTCGGGGTGGCGTACCCGGTCTCGGCCGCGAGACGCGCCACCATCTGATCGGGTGATGTCCCGGTCCCCTCTGCCAGCATTTCAGCTGCCAGGCGGCGCACCTCCTCCCACCGATCGCGCTCGAACGTGTCCTTGGTGAACGTCAGACCGTTCTGGGAGAGGGCCGCGAGTCTCAGCGCACGCCGGAGCCAAGGAGGGGAGTCCACGCAGCGACTATAGACAAGGTCCCCTGAAGGCGACTGCAGAAGCCCTTGCGCAGGGAGGCCCCGGCTGTGTATAGGGTCCGGCCCGCCCTGCTCTGCTGGGGCCTGAACGGTACTCGGGAGGAGAGAGAGCGAGAACAGCAGAGGGCGTCGCAACCCATCGATTTGACGGCTGATGGGGGATCGTCTAACGGCAGGACGTAGGACTCTGACTCCTACTATCTAGGTTCGAATCCTAGTCCCCCAACCATGTGGTAGTTACCCTGCGGGTCAGAGCCGTGGGCGGCGAAAGGAAAGGCGGCCCCATCGTCTAGCGGCCTAGGACGGAGGCCTCTCACGCCTCAAACATGGGTTCGAATCCCGTTGGGGTCACCATTTGGCCCGCCAGGGTGAGACTGGCGGGCCGTTTTCTTTCTGGGGCAGGCGGGGCACCAGCCGCCAGGCCGTCAGGCAGCTCGCGCCGAGCGCTCGGTCCGGACCCAGGTCTGCCCCTGCGCGCCCCGGCTGTACTTCACGAAGCCGACCAGCAGGGCCGCGTTCATCTCCACGAAGTGCGCCGCCGCGTCCGCCACCGCGCGCACGTGCCGTGGCGTCATCCCCAGGAGGCTGAGCGCGGCCAGCGCGTAGGCGGCGCCCTGCGCCAGCAGCGCCAGCGAATAGAAAGTGCCTTCCCGCGCCAGGAAGATGTTCGAGATCAGCGCCACCACCATGGCGTGCGGGACGAACCAGCGCAGGACCTTGTGCGACCAGAGCGCGAAGGCCGTGAAGCCGTGGCGCGGCGAGAGCAGCTCGCGATGGAGCGACAGCGCCTTGAAGCAGCCGGCCGCGATCCGGACTCGCCGGCGATACTCGCCCGAGTGGTCGGGAGCGGTCTCCTCGTGCCCGACCGCCTCGGGCTCGTAGCGGACCTTCGACCCCGAGACGAGGACGCGCAAGGCGGCGACGAAATCGTCGACCACCGTGCCTGCCGGCAGTGGGGGAAAGAGGTGCTTGCGCACGGCGTAGATTCCGCCGTTGGCGCCCATCACGCAGCCGCGGCGCGATTCGTAGAGCTTGAGCAGGCTCTCCAGCTTCCAGTAGGCGCTCTCGGTCACCGGCGCTCCCGCCGGCGAATGCAGCCGCAGGCGGCCGCACACCAGGCCCACCTCGTCGTCGCGCAGCGGCTGGACCAGGCGGCGGATCGCGTCGCGCTCGAAGTCCGTATTCGCGTCCGTCATCACCAACACCTCGCCGTTGGCGAGGCCTACGAGCCGGCTGAGCACGCCCGCCTTTCCCGAGCGCTCGGCGCGCGACAGCTTCACGCCTCGGGCTGCGTAGCGTTGAACGATGGCGTCGGTCTCGTCGGTGGAGGCGTCCGATCCGACCAGGATCTCCAGCTTGTCCGCCGGGTAGTCCTGCTCGAGGAGGTTCTCGATGCGACGTCCGATGCAGCCCTGCTCGTTGTAGGCGGCGATCAGCACCGAGACGTCTGGCAGGCCGAGCCGCGCGGGCGGCCTCCGGCGCTCGTTTCCGCTCAGGTAGCCCCAGGCGCCCGAGGCCTGGCCGATCGCGTCGAGGGCGACGAGCACCAGCGGGTAGATCACGTAGGTGTGCAGGATGCAACCGACCGCAATCCAGAACACGATGGCCAGCATGTGCTGCCGTGCAGCAATCCGCATGCCTTGGCCGCTCCCGCCGGACGGCGGCCAGGTCAGGATACGCATCCTGCCGGATGGGAACGGGAGTTCCCACACAGGGCCAGTCGCTGCCCACCCTCAGGGCGGGAGCAAGGACAACATACGTCTCGCGCGCTCGTGCTGCGGATTGTTCCGGAGCACTCGCTGGAGCAGCTCGCGCGCGCCCGCCGGATCGCCGCCGTCGATGGCAAAGCCGGCCAGGTCGACGTCCGCCCGGAGCAGCCGCGGCTCCGCTTGCCGGGCCGCCGAGAGCGCCTGGATGGCGCGATCGCGGGCGCGGCCCGCGGCCGCAGCGGCCGCCTTGGCGTACAAGACCCAGGGATCTCCGGGCGCGGCGCGCTCCGCCTGCTCGGCGTGGGCAGCCGCCGGCTCCGGCGCAGCCGAGAGGGCTTCCGCGAGCGCGATCGCACGCAGGGCCGCGGGAGCGTTCTGATCGTCCTCGATCGCCTGCCGCGCGGCGGCGGCTCCTTGCTGCAGCAGGCGCGCTGCCGCCCGGTTCTCTTCGTCGCGCTGAGGGACGCGCATGGCCAGGTCCTTGTGGGCGCTCGCCTGCAAGAGCAGCGCGAAGGCGCGCTCCGCCTCGGCCACGGCATTGCCGGGGGCGACGCGCACCGCCTCGGTGAACAGTTTCGTCGCCTCCTGGAGGCTCTTCTCGTCGTCGAGGAGCAGCTTCTCCCGCCCTTGCCGCAAGTTCTCCTCCACCGCGCGCGGCAACCCGCGCCGGTACAAGACCACGCCGGCAGCGATGGCGAGAGCAATCACGGCCAGGAGAACCCGCAATTGCATCAGGGGTCCCCGCCGGCGCTCGAACCGCGGGGTCGAGGGCCGGCCGGCGGCGGGCACCAGCTCCGGAGTGGCCGAGGCAACCTCCACCAGCGGGGGCGCCGGCTCGGATGGAGCAGTTGCTGCAAGAGCAGGCTCCGCCGGAGTTGCGTCCGGCGGCGGAGGAGGATGGGTCCGCGGCGCGGCCACCGTCTCGAACACCTCCTGGCAGCGCCCGCACTGGACCTTGAAGCGCGCGCCGGCCGCGGCGATCCCGTCCTGCAGCGAGAAGACGGCGTGGCAGCGGCTGCACTCGATCAGCACGGTCAACTCTTCGCGGTATCCGTCTTGTCGAGCCCGAAGGCGGTGTGCAGGGCGCGCACCGCCAGCTCCGCGTACTTCTCGTCGATCAGGCAGGAGATCTTGATCTCGGAGGTGCTGATCACCCGGATGTTGACGCCTTCGTCGGCGAGCACCTGGAACATCTTCGCCGCTACGCCCGCGTGGTTGCGCATGCCCACCCCGACGATGCTCACCTTGGCGATGCCCTCCTCGTGGTCCACCTTGCCCGCGCCGATCTGCTTGCCGATCTTGCGCACCAGGTCATTCGTCTTCTCGACGTCGAGGCGGCCGACGGTGAACGCCATGTCGGTGCGGCCGTCGTCCTTGGCCGGGGTCTGCACGATCACGTCGACCACCACCCCTTGCTCGGCCAGCGTGCCGAAGACCTTGGCCGCCACCCCCGGCTTGTCCGGCACGCCCCGGATCACGAACCGCGACTCGTCGCGCGTGAGCGCGATGCCGCTGACCAGCACGTCCTCCATCGACTCGTCCTCCTCGCAGACCAGGGTGCCGGGATCGTCGGTGAACGACGACTTCACCCAGAGCGGCACCTTGTACTTCATGGCGAATTCCACGCTGCGGATCTGCAATACCTTGGAGCCGAGCGAGGCCAGCTCGAGCATCTCCTCGTAGGAGACGCGGCCGAGCTTGCGCGCCCGGTCGCAGACGCGGGGATCGGTGGTGTAGACCCCGTCCACGTCGGTGTAGATCTCGCACGACTCAGCCTTGAGCGCGGCGGCCAGCGCGACCGCCGTGGTGTCCGACCCGCCCCGTCCCAGCGTGGTGATGTTCCCGTGCTCGTCGATTCCCTGGAAGCCGGCGACCACCGCGATCTCCTTCTTGCGCAGGCTGTCGCGAAGATTGGAGTCGTCGATGCTGCGGATGCGCGCGTTGGCGAAGGCGGAGTCGGTCAGGATGCGCACTTGATGGCCGAGGAAGCTGCGGGCCTTCCCTTTCAGCTCCTGGATCGCGAGCGCGAGCAGCCCCACCGTCACCTGCTCGCCCGTGGAGACCACTACGTCCTGCTCGCGCTGGCTGGGGCGGCTCGAGATGTCGCTGGTGAGCTTGAGGAGCCGGTTGGTTTCGCCGGCCATGGCGGAGACCACCACCACCACGTCGTGGCCGTCCTTGCGCGCGGCCAGCGCCCGGCGGGCGACGTTGCGGATGCGGTCGGCGTCCGCGACCGAGGTGCCGCCGTATTTCTGCACGATGAGCATCGCGCGGGACATTATCGTGGACTGAGGCGCGGATGGACAAATGGTGTAGAAGCGCCTCATGCGCATCGTTCTTTCCGGCGACCGGCTCACCCTGGAACAGGTGGGCGCCGTGGCGCGCGGAGGAGCCCGCGTCGAGATCGCCCCGGAAGCTCGCGAGCGGGTGCGGGCCGCCCGGGCGCTCGTCGACCGGATCGCGGCCGGCGACACGCCCACCTACGGGATCAACACCGGATTCGGCACCCTGGCGGAAGTCTCGATCCCGAAGGCGGACCTGCGAAAGCTGCAGCGGAACCTGATCCTCTCGCACGCGGCGGGGACCGGCGCGCCGCTTCCGGCGCCCGAGGTGCGCGCGCTGATGCTCCTGCGCGCCAACGTGCTCGCCGGCGGGTACTCGGGCGTTCGCGAGACCACGCTGGATCTGCTGGTGGACATGCTCCAGCGGGACCTGATTCCGGTGGTGCCCGAAAAAGGCTCGGTGGGAGCCAGCGGCGATCTGGCGCCGCTGGCGCACCTCGCGCTGGTCCTGATCGGAGAGGGCGAAGCGTTCGCAGGCGGGAAGCGCCTTTCCGGCCGCGAGGCGCTGGCCGGCGCCGGGCTGAAGCCGGTGGTGCTGGAAGCGAAGGAGGGGCTGGCGCTGGTGAACGGCACCCAGGCCATGCAGGCGGTGGGCGCGCTCGCGCTGCTCGAGGCCGAGCGGTGCGCGCGGATCGCGGACATCGCAGCGGCCATGACCATCGAAGGGCTGATGGGTTCGCACAGGCCGTTCCTGGCCGCCATCCAGCGGGTTCGCGGGCACGAGGGGCAGGCTCGCGTCGCGGCCGACTTGCGCGCCTTGCTCGGCCGCAGCCAGATCAATGCCTCGCACCAGGACGAGAACTGCGAGAAGGTGCAGGATCCGTACTCGCTGCGCTGCGCGCCGCAGGTCCACGGAGCGGCGCGGGACGCGCTGGCGTTCGTGCGGAAGACGCTGGCCGTCGAGGCCAACGCGGCGACGGACAATCCGCTGGTGTTCGCCGAGGCCCTCGAGGACGTCGCCGCCGGCACCGTCGTGAGCGGAGGAAACTTCCACGGGCAGCCCGTCTCGCAGGCGCTCGATCTGCTCGCGATCGCCTGTGCGCAGCTGCAGACGATCTCGGAGCGGCGGGTGGAGCAACTGGTCAATCCGTCGTTGTCGGGCCTCCCGCCGTTTCTCGCCAAGAACAGCGGGTTGAACTCGGGCTTCATGATCGCGCAGGTCACCGCGGCGGCGCTGGCGGCGGAGACGAAGCTGCTCGCGCATCCGGCTTGCGTGGACACCATTCCCTCGTCGGCGGGGCGCGAGGACCACGTCAGCATGGGGATGACGGCGGCGCTGAAGGCGCGGACTGCGGTGGAGAACGCGCGCAGCGGCCTGGCCATCGAGCTCCTGGTCGCGGCCCAGGCGCTCGACCTCCGGCGGCCGCTGCGGGCGGGAGTTGGCGCAGCCGCGGCGCACGAAGTCATCCGGAAGCGGGTGGCGTACATGGAGGAGGACCGCGAGCTGCACCGGGACATCGCGGCTGTGCGGGACATGCTGCCGGAGATCGAGGCCGCGGCGCGCGCGGCCGCGGGGCTCGGCTAGGAGCGGCGACCACATTCCACCCCAGGCACGCACCCACGCCGGAACGTCGCGTCGGCGCGAGCCTGATCCCTGAGCCCAAAAGCGACTCCAGTGCTGCTGCTCTGGTACGATCGAGGTCCGCATGGACTCGATCGTCACGCAGGAGCTTCCGCTCCAGCCGCCGCAACGAGAGCCGACAGATGCGGAGATCGAGGCCGCCCGGGGTCAGATCGCGCATCTCGAGGCGGAAGCGCGGGCCCTGGGCCTGACTCCGACTGCGGCTCAGATGCATCTCGCGATGGGGAGAATCTTCATCGAGCAGCTCGGCGACGCCAAGAGCGCGGCCACCTGCTACCAGAATGCCTGTCTGGTCGATCCGCAGTACCGCCCGGCGCTCGAGGCGTCGCGCCGGCTGTTCGCCAGCGTGGGCCGTTACGAGCAGGCCCTGGCGCTGCACCAGCGCGAGGAGTCGTTGCTCGAGCACGGCGACCACCGCGCCGAGTCGCTGCGCGCGCAGGCGCTGCTGCTGCGCAGACTCGGCCGGGTCGAGGAGGCGAAGCGGCTCATCGACGACGCGCTGCAGCTCGCCCCCGACCATCCGGCCCTGCTGAAGTCGCGCGTGGAGGGGGCGGAGGGCGACGGCGATCGCGCGCTGACGGCCAGCCTGCTGGTGCGCTCCGCAGGCGCGACGCGCGATCCGGTCTATAAAGCGAAGCTCCTCCGCCGCGCCGTGCTGCTCCTCGACGCACTGCGGGCGGAGACTGGATCCGCGCAAGCGCCGCCGACCGAGGACGCGCGGCCGGCTGAGCTGGCGGCGCTGCACGAGGAGGCCGCGCGGAAGCTCTGGCAGGCGGACTCCAACGATCCGGTCGGGTTCTCGGCCATGCTGCTGCGGGCGCGCTCAAGCAACGATTGGGAAGGGGTCCTGCGGCTCTGCCGGCAGCGCGCGGAGCGGACGGCCAGCCCGGCGGACCGGGCCCTGGTCGCTGCCGTCGCGGCGTACCGGCTCGGGAGGACGTCGGAAGGCCTGGCGGAGGTGACCGCGGCGCTCGAGGAGAACCGGCGCGACGGAGCGCTGCTGGCGCTGCGCAACGAGCTGGCCGAGCAGCAGAAGTCCGCGGACCTGGCGGAGCTCCTCCGGCAGGGCGCTGAGGGGAGCATCGAGCCCACCGAACGCGCGCACCTCAAGTTCCGCGCGGCCCTGGCGGTTGCCGATCCGTTGGAGAAAGAGCAGCTCCTCTCCGAAGCCCTGGCGGACAATCCAGGCGATGCAGCGGCGATCGCGGTGCACGCGCGACTGGTCACGCAGCGGGACCCCGGCTCGGCGGCGGACCGATTCGCCGCCCTCGGGGAGGCGCTCGAGTCGCATGCGGCCGAAGAAGCCGCCGGGCATTACCTGGAAGCGGCGGTGTGGCACGAGCGCGCCGGCAGTCGGGCCGAGGCGGCGGGACTCGCGCGCAGGGCCTTGAAGCTTCTGCCCCGCCAGGGGGCCGCCCTGCGACTCCTCACGCGCACGCTACCGGCGCTCGGGGCGGGATCCGAGCTGGCCGACCTGCTGGAGCAGGTCTCGACGCAGCTCCCCCGCGCGGTGGGGGCAGAGCTGCTCGCGCGGGCGTCGGCGCTGGTCAGCGAGGCCGACCCTGAGCGCGGCATCAACCTGGCGCGCCGAGCGGCCGAGATGGCGCGCGGGCTGGTGAGCCCGCGCTGGCTGGAGACGTGGTCCATGCTCTCGTTCAAGGCGGGCGACTTCGGGCAGCTCTCGCAGGCCCTGGAAGCGCGCGCCGATTCGACTTCGGGATCCGACGCGGCCGATCTGCTCCTGGAAGCGAGCGAGCTGGCCCGCGCCGCGGGAAACGACGCGCGCTCGACCACGCTGCTGCGGAAGGCTCGGGGCGTGGATCCAGCCTCCGCTGCCGCCCGGAACGCGCTGCTGGCTCTGCCCGGTCTGGCCCCCAGAGAGCGCATCGGCCTCTTGCACGAGGAGGCGCGCCAGAGCGGGCCGGGGCGAGCCGCGGGGCTGGAGGCCGAGCGCGCGGCGCTGCTCGAGGAAGAAGGGCGCGTGGACGAGGCGGTTCAGGCCTGTGCCCAAGCCTTGACGCTCGGGGGCACCGACCTGGCCGTGCTGCGGCGGCTCGTCCGCCTTCAGCTGCGCCGCGGCGACACCACCGCGGCGCTGGCGGTCCTCGTCCAGATCGCGGAAGCGGTCCCCGAGGGGCATGCGCGCGCTGAAGCGTATGGACGCGCCGCCGAGCTCGCGGAGTGGCGCGTCGGCGATCCGCCCCGGGCGGTCGAATTGTACCGCGCGGCGACCCGCCAGCATCCCAATGCCCGGTTCGCCTGGGCGCAGCTGGCCCGGCTCCTTGCCTGGACGGAGCAGCCGGCGGAGGCGGCGGACGCCTACGAGCACCTCGCCGCGGCCGCGCAGTCGCTCTCCGAGCGCAACGAGGCGCGCCGCTGGGCGGCCGCGCTGTACGCGCATCGCGCCAGCCAACCCGAGAAGGCGGCGGCGCTGCTCAGGGCGCTGCTCGTCGATGCTCCGGGCGACCTGGAGGCCACGGCGGAGCTGCTGGACATCGTGGCGCTGGAAAAGGGCCCACAGGCGCGGAAGGAACGGGTCGGGCTGCGCGGCCGGCTGGCGTCGCGCTGCCAGGATCCCCGCGTCGCCGCGCTGATGCGCGTCGAGTCCGCGGAGGATCGCCTCGCCGCCGGTGAGCGCGACCAGGGCATCGCCGAGTATCGCCGGGCGCTGGCGCTCAATCCCCAGGACCGCGTGGCCCTCGACCTGGTCGAGGATGCGCTGCGCAGCAGCGGGCAAAGGTCGGTGCTGCTCGAGCACCTCGGGTTCCGCTCGGCCTTCGCTGACCGCGACGTCCGCGCCGCGCTGGCAGTCGAGCAGGCGATGATCTTCACCGAGCAGGGCCGGATGGACGACGCTGCTGCCGCATACCGGCAAGCCCTGGCGAGCGATCCGCACTCCCTCCTCGCCCTCAAAGGCGCGCGGCACCTCGCCGAGATCAACGGCCACGGGGATGAGGCGTCGCAGCTCGTGTCCACGGAGGCCACGGTCGCCGGCAATGTCGAAGCGGTGGTCGAGTCGCCGCCGCTCGCCCCGGACCTTGGGCGTAACTACCAAGGGGTCGAAGGGCTGACTTCGGCGCTGGAGGCGGACCCCGCAAACGCCGAGACCGTGGCGAGGCTCCGCGGGCTGCTGCCGGAGCCCAAGGGCCGTGCCCTCGCCGGCATCTACGAGCGCATCGGGCATGCGCAGCCGGATCCCGGGCTGGGATCGATCGCATGGGTCCAGGCCGGCAGCATCGAGCTGCGGGAGCTGGGCGACGCGCCCGCCGCCTTCTTCGCCGCCGGGCGCGCTCTCTCGCGAGACCCGGAGAGCCTGGCCGCCTTGGAGCTGCGCGCCGATGCGGGAGAAGCGGGAGGACGCGCGCGGGAGGCAGCGGAAGCCCTGCACAAGCTCCTCGAGCTGGGGGGAGGCGATGCTCGCGCACCCGGATGGAAGCTCCGCCTCGGCCGCCTCCACGCCGAGAACGGCGAATCGGAGAAGGCCGTTTCGCTGCTGGGCCCCGCGCTCGAGTCGTTGGAGCCGAAGGTGCTGCTGAAGCTGGCCTCGGGAGCTCGCTCGCTGCCGGCCTTCCATGCCATCCGCGTGTACCGGCGCCTGCTGGAGGCGTTCCAGGCTCCTGGCGATCCCGAACCGACCCATGCACAGCTCGCGGAGTGGAGCGAATCGCTGGGGAGGCGGTTGCTCGCGGAGGGCCAGCAGGATGCGGCACTGGAAGCATTCCGCCGGGCCTTGACGCATGAGCCGGGCAACGTCGCCGCGCTCAAGCGCATCGCGGACCTCGGCCCTCCCAGCGACGGCATCCAGGCGCAGCTGGCGCTGTTCGAGGTGAGCCCGTCTCCCGAGCCGTTGCGCGCCCTCGCGAAGCTGTTCGACGCGCAGGACAGGCCCGATGCCTCGTTCTGTGCGTCCGCTGTGCTGGTGGGCGCCGGCGTGGCGAGCGCCGAGGAGCGGGCCGTCCACGAGGTCACCGCCGGGCGGCCGCCTCCAGCCGATCTACCCCGCATCGCCGACGATGCGACAGTGCACGCGCCGGGCGACGAGGGACTGGCGCGTGAGCTGCTCGCGGCGGCCATGCCCCAGCTCGCGAAGGCGCTCCCGACCGAGATGAGCGGGCGAGGTGCGCTGGTGAAAGGGGACAACCCCGTGCGACGCGTGGTCGGCGCCATCGCGCGCGCGCTGGGCATGCCCGAGCCGCAGCTGTACCTGGCCCGGGCCGAGCCGGGCATCGTCGCGCCCGTCGCCGCGGAAGCGCCTGGAGTGCTGGTCGGCGCAGAGGTCCCCAAGCGCTGGTCGCTGCGGCAGCAGCGGTTCCTGCATGCTCGTGCCCTCGCTCACATCCGCCGGGGCACGCACGCCGTCGCGGGGTTTCCCGCACCGCGCCTGGCGGCCCTGGTGGCCGAGTTGGTCCGCCTCGTCGCACCCCCGGAAGCGGACCTTTCCGCGCTTGCCGCGCCGGACCTCCCGCTGGCGGAGTGCCTGGCGCGGCACCTCGGGCCCGACGCCCTCGCGCGCCTTTCACCGCTGGCGGCGCGCCTCGCCGCCGAGGGCCCTCCGGACTGGGACGCCCTCGCGCTCGGTATCCGCGAGAGCGCCGAGCGGGTGGCGCTGGCAGTGTGCGGCGACCCTGCCTCCGCCATCTCCATCGTCTGCGGGGAAACGGAGGGCGGCCTGCACACGCCCGAGGTCGCGCGGCTCGCGCGCTTCGCGGTCGGCGACGTGTACCTGGCCCTGCGGGCGCGCTGAGCGTTCAGTCCTCGCGCACGATCGCTTCGGCCGGAAAGCGCGCCTTGAGGAACTCGCAGGCGGCGCGCACCTGCTCCGCGTCCCGGCCGTCGAATGTCACCTTCACGCGGTGGTCCGCCGGATCGAAGCGCGGGTAGCTGCCGATTCCCACCGCCGGGAACCGCGCCACGGTCGCGTCGAGGTGCTCGGCGAGCGTGCTCTCGCTCACGGTGAAGTAGAGGGCCTTCCCGTGGATCGGAGCGACCCGAAACCGATCGCGGATGCGCAGGAACCCCTCGCGGAGCAGCGAGGGCACGCCCGGGAGGATCACCACGTTCTCGATCGAGATCACCGGGAACTGGTAGCCCTCGTGGAACTCCACCCGGGCGCCCTCGGGCACCTCCGCCAGCCGCCGCAGGGCCGGCTTGAGCGGCTCTCCGAAGCGCGACCGCAGAAGCTCCAGCGTCCGCTCGTCGTGCACTACGCCCCGCCCGAACGCCTGGGCGACGGCGGCGATGGTGACGTCGTCGTGGGTCGGTCCGATGCCGCCGCTGGTGAACACCCAGCGGGCGTGGGACCGGCAGCGCGCGAGCCCGTCCACGATCAGCGGCACCTCGTCGGGCACGGTCTCGATCCGGCGCAGCTCGACCCCGAGCGCGCGCAGCTCCCGGGCCAGGAACGGCCCGTTCTCGTCCTGCACCTTTGCGGAGAGGATCTCGTTGCCGATCACCAGGATGGCGGCGGTGCTCATTCGGCGATGCCGTACTCGCGGATCTTCTTGATCAGGGTGGTGCGGGAAACGCCGAGTCGCTCCGCGAGCCTGCTCTTGTTGCCACGCGTCTCCCGCAGCCCGGTCTCGATCAGCTCCTTCTCCAGCGCACCGACCGCGGTGGCCAGGCCGGTGCCGAGGCCGCGCTGCACCAGAGCCCCGAGGTGCGCCGCGTTCCCGGGCGCTTTGTCCTGACGTTGCGGCCGCAGCTCGGGCGGGATGACCTCCGCGTCCCCGGCGAGCACGCAGAGCCGCTCGATCTCGTTCTCCAGCTCCCGGACGTTCCCCGGCCAGTGCCAATCGTACAAGGCCGCCATCAGCTCGGGATGCAGCCGCTTCCGCGCACCCGTGCGCCGCGCCACGGAATCGAGGAAGTGCTCCACGAGCAGCGGCAGATCGTCGAGCCGTTCGCGGAGCGCCGGCACCTCCAGCGCGACCACATGCAGCCGGTAGAAGAGGTCCTCGCGGAACTCCCGCCGGTGCACCGCCTCCCGCAGGCCCTTGTTGGAGGCGGCGATGATGCGCACGTCCACCTTCTCGGATCGGGTTCCGCCCACCGGCACGAAGGTGCCCTCCTGAAGCACGCGCAGGACCTTCACCTGCATGGCGGGGCTCATGTCCGCCACCTCGTCCAGGAAGAAGGTCCCCCCGTCCGCGACCTTGAACAGGCCGGGCTTGTCGCGCGTCGCCCCGGTGAAGGATCCCTTCACGTGTCCAAACAGCTCGCTCTCCAGAAGCTGGTCGTTGAGCGCCGAGCAGTTCTGGGCGATGAACTGCTTGTCCCTGCGCGGGCCGCTGAAGTGAAGGGCGCGGGCGATCAGCTCCTTGCCGGTGCCGTTCTCCCCATGGACCAGCACGGTCACGTCGCTCGCCACCAGCTTGTCCAGGAGCCCGTACAACCGGCGCATCGGCTCGCTCTTGCCGATGATGTCGGCGAAGCGATACCTGCCTTCGAGCTCGTCCTGCAGGTCGCGGATGCGCTGCTCGCTCTGCGCCACCGCGGCGTGGTACGCGTCGATCTCCTCGACGGTGGTGTCCATCAGGTCCGCCAGCCGCGGCACTTCACGCGCCTCGATCCGCTGGACGGTCTTGAACGCTTCCTCCGGCTCGACGATCGGGAGCGACAGCGATCGCACCGTGGTCACGGCCCTCTCGCGGGCGCTGGCCGCCTTCTCCTCGACCAGGAAGCCGCAGGCGAAGAGCGAGCCGCGCCGCTGGCCGGCGAAGGAGATGGGCGTAGCGACGATCTCCAGCCCCATGTGGCAGGGACCGAGCAGCTCGGTGCCCGAGGAGAGCTTCTGCACCGCCTTCTCGATGCTCTGGTTGCACCGGCGAAGACCTTCCTTGTCGCCCAGGCAGGCGGTGCAGATCAGGTTCTGCGGCGGGATGATGATGCCCTTGCCGTGATCGAGCACGAAGCCTCGGGCGTCGGTGAACGAGAGCTCGATACCCCACCAGCGGCGCACCGTCTCCCGGATCCTGCGAACGATCTGGAGCTCTTCCAGGCGCGTGGAGTCGATGGGCATCGGGCTACCCCAGCTGCTGCTGCAGCGCCCCGTGGCACAGCTCGGCGACCTCGGCGATGGGCCGGGTGCCGTCGATCGAAACCACCGAGGCCAGCGTTCCGACCAGGCGAGAGTATTCGCGCTCGATCAGCGCAAGCTGCTGCGCCGTCTCGTAGCGCTCCAGCTTTGCGCCGCGGCTGCGGACCCGCTCGAGCGCGACGTTGGCCGGCACGTAGAGGAAGAGCGTGAGATCCGGGCGGCGCGCGAAGCGGTTCGCCTGGTTGATGAATTCGTGCGAGACGGAGGCTCCCTGGTAGGCGAGCGACGAGAGCGTGTATCGGTCGAGGATCACATCCTCGCCCCGCGCGAGGCGCGGCTCGATCTGCGATCCGAGGTGATCGAGGCGGTCGGCGGCGAAGAGCAGCGCCATCACCCGCTCGTCCACCATCCCGAGCTTGCCGTCGGCCTGCGGGGTCGCGGCGCGGCCGGCCAGGATCTGCCGGATCAGCAGGCCGACAGGCCCCTCGCTGGGCTGGTGCGCGAGGTACACCGTCCGTCCCTGCTTCTGCAGCCACTCCGCCAGGAGCCTCGCCTGCGTGGTGGTGCCGGCGCCGTCGAGGCCCTCGAAGACGATGAAGCGGCCGGGCGCGGTCATGGATCGATCCCCAGCAGGGCGCGCAGCTCACGGACGCGCGCCTCACGCCGGAGCTCACGTTGCAAGCTCGCGCCCCCCTCGCGGTAGCTGCGCACGGCATCCCAGAGCAGCACCACATCCAGGAGCGCAAGCGGCCAGAAGAAGAGCGGCGGCACCAGGGAATCCCAGAGAACTTTTCCGCAGACGCCGCTCAAGACCGCCCAGCAGAAGCCTTCGACAGCGGCGCGGAGGAACAGGTCTACCGACCCGCGTTTCCGGACGGCGGCCGCCAAGGTGGAGAGCTCATGCTCCATGGCGGTCCGATCGTGCATCGCGCGCGCTGTACTCCCCAAGGCGCCGGCAGTCAATTCACAGCTCCTGGAGCGGGAACGGCATGCCGCAGTCGCTGCAGCGAACTTCCCTGGAGACGCGCGCGAAACAGGCGGGGCAGGTCACGGTCTCCCCCGAAGCGACCGCCTCTCTCTCGCGCGCAGGCGCTGCGTAGCGCGACTTCCTCCGCCCGCAGGCATCGCAGATTGCGCCCAGGGAGGCTTCGCCGCACCAGGGGCAAGTCGCGCTCTGCGCCGCCACCGGCGTGCGCTCGCCGTTCTTCGGCTCGCGACCCCGGTCGATTTCTGCCCCCGGGGTCCAGGCGGCGGTAGCCCCGGCGGCCGCTTCGTGCCGGGTGCTCTCCACGGCAAGCTCTCCCGCCGTCCACTCCGATGCCGCCTGCGGATCCACCTCGAATTGCGTCCGCTCCACCCCAGGCAGCGATTCGGCGCGCGCCGAGCCTGTAGGCGCGAAACGGGTGGTTTCGAGGCCCTCCAGCGTTCCGCCCTCCTCGCCCGCCCCCGCTCCGGTCACAAAAAACCTGCCGCAGCCGGCGCATTCCACCGCGTCGTCCAGATTGTCAGCCTCACAGACCGGGCATTGCATGGGGTCCGCAGCGTACCATCCGCCCACGCGCGCACAGAAATGCAAACTAGCCGCCCGTGCCGAGCACCTCAGGTCGAAATTGCTCCGACCGGTCGGGGCCTGCACCAAGCCAACCCAAAAAAAACCAATCTCTTGAGACTACTTTTCCGTCTCGGCGTGCTCTGCGTGCTCTGCGGTTGATCTGAAGCAGCAGTCTACTTAATGCAGGTTCTCGGGCCCCGTGAGCGGCACGAACCGGACGTGCATCAGCACCTTGCGGTCGAGCGCCCCGGTCCCTGGCCGCTTGCGCCAGAGCTGCAGCTCCTGGTGTTCCGGATCCGGTCCTACGGGGATGACCAGCCGCCCGCCGGGCGCGAGCTGGTCGAGCAGCGCGGCGGGAACCTCGTCGGGCGCGGCCGCCACCAGGATCGCATCGTAGGGAGCAGCCTCGGGCCACCCCTTCGCGCCGTCGTCGACCCGGAACCGCACATTGTCGTATCCCAATTCTGTCAGGGTCCGCTCCGCGCGCAGAGAAAGCTCGGGCACGATCTCGATGGTCCGGACGGTCGAGCCCAGCGGCAGCAGCTCGGCCAGGATGGCCGTCTGATACCCGCTCCCGGTGCCGACCTCGAGCACCCGCTCGTGGCCCTGGAGATCCAGCGCTTCGGTCATCGCCGCCACGATGTAGGGCTGCGAGATGGTCTGGCCGTAGCCGATCTCCAGCGGGTGGTCGCCTTCGGCGTACGCTTGCGCTTCCTCCGGCACGAAGAAGCGCCGCGGGACGCGTCCGAAGGCCGCGAGCACGCGGGGATCGCGAATCCCCTGCTCGACGAGACGCCGGACGAGCGGCGCCTCCGAGTACTGCGGACGAAGGCCCTCCATGCCTCTCCAACCTACCCCTCATGGGGAAAGTGCGAAAGCCCGATGCGATTTCCCTCTGGATCGCGCACATACAGGGACCAGCGGGTCCGGTGGACGATCTCCACTCCCAGCGCGGCCAGCTTCTGCTCCCACCCCGCGCGTTCGGCGGGGGTGATGCGGAGCGCGAGGAGGTGGAGGCCTCCATGGGGATCGCGGAAGGGGGTGGGTGGGCGGTCCACATCGCACGACTCGAGCGCGAGAAACTCCTCGCCGGCCCCCACCGACAGCCAGACCGCACGCTCCCCGGCCCGCCCGTCATCCCAGGGCCAGCGCCTCAGCACGCGCAGCCCGAGCGCCTCGACGTAGAAGCGCTCGGCGGCGGAAAGGTCCTTCACCTGGATGGCGAGATGATGATGTCCATGGACCTGCGGCATCCGGCCAGTATAAAGGAGCACGCGCCATGCTTCCTCGCGAGCAGATCCGCAACATCGCCATCATCGCCCACGTCGACCACGGAAAGACGACGCTGGTGGACTGGCTGTTCCGCCAGACCGGCACCTACCGGGCGAACGAGCAGGTCCAGGAGCGGGCGATGGACTCCAACGAGCTGGAGAGGGAGAAGGGCATCACCATCCTGGCCAAGAACACGGCGGTCACCTACCGGGGCGTGAAGATCAACATCGTCGACACTCCGGGGCACGCGGACTTCGGCGGCGAAGTGGAGCGCGGGCTGCGGCTGGTGGACGGCGTGCTGCTGCTGGTGGATGCCGCGGAGGGCCCGCTGCCGCAGACCCGGTTCGTGCTGGGCAAGGCGCTCGGCCTGGGGCTGCCCGCCGTGGTGGTCGTCAACAAGATCGATCGCCAGGATGCGCGCGCCCCCGAGGTGCTCGACGCCATCTACTCGCTCTTCATCGATCTCGGCGCCAACGAGCACCAGATCGAGTTCCCGGTGATCTACGCGGTCGCCCGCGCCGGCAGGGCTTCGCTCCGGCTCTCCGATTTCGACGACCTGCCAGCCGGGAAGGCGGCTGCCCCGGGCGCCGCGCCGCATCCGGGAGAGGAGCCGGGCTGGCGCGCGCGAACCCTCGAGCCGCTGCTCGACGCCATCCTCGAGACCGTGCCACCCCCGCGCATCGCCGAAACCACGCACGACAAGCTGCAGATGCTGGTCGCGAACCTCGACTACGACGACTACGTGGGCCGCCTCGCCATCGGGCGGCTGAGCAGCGGCAGCATCGAGGTGGGACAGCAAGTAGCGGTCTGTCGCGCGGACGGAAGCACCCCGCGGGGCAAGGTGACGAAGATCTACGCCTTCGAGGGCTTGAAGAAGGTGGAGATTCCCGAGGCGGGGCCGGGCGAGATCATCTCCCTCGCCGGGCTGGAGGAGATCTCGATCGGCGACACCATCGCCGACCCCGAGCACCCCATTCCGCTCGAGCGGATCCACGTCGACGAGCCGACCATGTCGATGGTCTTCAAGGTCAACGACGGGCCGTTCGCCGGGCGCGAGGGCAAGTACGTCACGTCCCGGAATCTCAGAGAGCGGCTGCAGCGCGAGGCCTACCGGAACGTCTCCATCCGGGTCTTTGACACCGAGTCGCCCGACGCCTTCAAGGTGCTGGGCCGGGGCGAGCTCCAGCTCGCGGTGATCGTCGAGACCATGCGCCGCGAGGGCTACGAGCTGACGGTTTCGAACCCCGAGCCGATCACCAAGGTGGTCGACGGCCAGGTCCACGAGCCGATGGAGCTGATGGTGTGCGACGTTCCGCAATCGGCGGTCGGGGCCGTCACCGAACGGATGGGCCCGCGGAGGGGCCGGATGACGGAAATGCAGAACATCGGCTCCGACCGGGTGCGCCTCAATTTCCGGGTTCCGGCGCGAGGCCTGGTCGGGTTTCGCAACGAGTTCCTCACCATCACCCGCGGCGAGGGCATCATGTCCTCGCAGTTCGACGGCTACGAGCCCTGGCAGGGCAAGCTGCCCAAGCGCGCCAACGGCGCCATCGTCAGCGACCGCGAGGGCGAGACCGTCGCCTACGCCCTCTTCGACATCCAGGAGCGCGGCGAGCTGTTCTACGGCCCGGGCGTCCCGGTCTACGAGGGGATGATCTGCGGGGAGCACGCACACCCGAACGATCTCGACGTAAACGTGACGCGCGCCCGCAAGCTCACCAACATCCGCGCCGCCGGCCGCGACGAGAACATCATCCTCAGCCCACCCCGCGAGATGTCCTTGGAGAAGGCGCTCGAATGGATCAACGAGGACGAGCTGGTGGAAGTGACGCCGAAGAACGTGCGGCTGCGGAAGAAGGTGCTCGCGGCCGGGGACCGGTACCGGCTCGAGCGCGAGCGGAAGCGCGCGGACGGGCTGATCTGAGCTGGATCTCGGCCACCGGGCAGCGGTGGAAGCTGCACGTGTTCGTGGTGTTGATCGTGCTCACCTTCGCCTGGCTCCTCGGCTTGTTCGCATCGATCGGAGGCGAGGAAGACCGGAGCATCCAGTTTGCCTTGGGCATGGCAGGCACGGTGGTGGCGGCGCACCTCTGGATCGCGCTCGGCATCCGCTGTGCCAGCTGCCACCGTCGGGTGGGCTGGTTCGTGCTGGCCACCGCGGGCAAGCAATGGCTGCTCCAGCTCTGGCGCGGCGAGTCCTGCCCCGCCTGCGGCGATTCTGGCTTGCCTCAGGACCGCTGACAGCGGCGGCGGAAGCGCTACTTGCCCGCCAGGGTCGAGCCCGCGCAGAGCGGGTTGGGCGCGATCCCGTCCTTCACCGCGGCGATCCGGGGATAGACCACCGGTGCCGTTCCGTCGGGCATGTTCTGCTGGACGACGAACAGGTACTGGGCCTGGCCGCCGTATTGCTCAGGGAAGGCGAGGAAGCCGCCGGGCAGCAGCGACTCCATCTTGAGCTGGGCCAGCGCGGTGCGCACGGGCTCGCGCTCGGTGGTCCCCGCCTTGTGCATCGCCTCGAGCGCCACCCGGACGGCTTCGTACCCGAGCGCCTCGTACCAGTCCGGCGACCGCTTGTACCGGTCGTTGAACCTCTTCACGAAGTCGGCCGTCCGCGCGTTCTGCGCCATCTCGTCGCTCCACCAGACGGCGGAGAGGACGTAGTCGGCGGAGGCTTTCAGCTGATCGCGGGCTTCGCGCTCCGGACCGCGGGCCCCGTACGAGATCATCTTGTGGCAGAGCCCCATCTTCGCGTACTGGCCGTGCATGGTGATGTAGTCCGGCAGGTGCGCGTCGACGAGGACGACGTCCGCGTGCGCGGCCTTGAGCCGCTCCAGCATCGGCTTGAAGTCCTTGCTGTTCAGCTCGAACGACTCGTCCATCACCAATTGCCATCCGGCGCGCCGCCGCGGGGTCTTGTTGGCGAAGTCCTTGATGGTCTCGGCGTACTCCTTGCCGTGCGCCGTCTTCTCCCAGATCACCGCCACCTTGGCGCGCATGGGCAGCTTCCCGGTCTGCTGCTCCTCCTCGGCCCACCGCATCAGCGCGTTGGCGAGTTGCTCGATCGGCGCCTGCAGGCCGAACATGTACTTGAACCCGCGCTGATAGAGCGCGCGGCTGGCCCCGGTGCCGCTCACGTACGGCATCTTCAGCCTCTCCGAGACCGCGCTGCCCTTCTCGACCAGCGACGAGCCGAAGGTGCCGAGCATCACATCCACGCCCTGCCCCACCAACTCCTCGACCGCGCGCTCGTCGGTGGTCCCATCGCTCTTGTCGTCCACCAGGATGAGCTTCACCGGCCGGCGCACACCCCCCACTTCCGCGCCGCCCTGCTGGTTCGTGACCTCCACCGCCAGCTCGTAGCCGTCGCGCAGGCGGGAGCCGCTCTTGCTCTCCGCGCCGCTCAAGGGAACCGCGGCTCCGAGCGTGATCTGCCTGGGTGGAGCCGCGTGCGCGGCCGATACCGCGAGCATCGATGCGATCAGTGGTCGGATCATTGGCCCCCCTGGCCAGGAAACGAGACGTTTCAAATAAAACCGTTTCCGCGAGGGCGTCAAAAGAGTGGAAGTGCGACAAGGGATGCGGACGCGCGCGCGTGTGGTCAGCGGTGCTCGATCGCCGCGGAATCGAGTGCGGCCGACGGCGGCGCGGTTTCGAGGAGCGCCGCGACGGTGGGCGCTACCTGCGTGGCGCGGAACTGCGCGTCGCGACGCAGCCGGAACTCCGCGGCCTCGACCATCAAGGGGACCAGCGCGTCGTCGTTCCAGGTGGACCCGTGATTGGCGCCGGCGTCGCGCGGCTTCAGCGTCCAGAGCGGTCTCACCACCAGGAGGACCTGCCCGCTCCGCCCCGGGAACCAGGAGTGCCGGATGAACGGCTCCGCCCTGTCCATCTCGGCCGCCGGCACCACGCGGAACAGTCCCGGCTCCCGGCGCAGCACCTCTACCGCGACGTCGATCGCCCGCGCCGGAAAGGGCGCGCGCAGCGCGAGCGAATTCCCTTCGATGCCAGCGACCCAGCCGTCCGGCCTCGCTCCCAGGGCTTCGTCGAGCGCGCGGTTGAGGCGCGGAATCAGCTCGTCGGTGGCTACCGTCCCGCCTTGGACCCGAAGCCGCTGCTCGTCCGCTTCCGTGGGGGTGAGCCCGTGATCGGAGGTCAGCACGATCGACAGGCGCGGCCCCAGGCGCTTGCGCAGCTCGTCGAGGAACGCGGACAGCTCGTCGTGGACGCGGAGCACGGCGTCGACCCGTTCGCGCGAGAGCGTGCCGTACTGGTGGCCGACGGTGTCGACGGAGGCCAGGGCGACGGTGAGCAGATCGGTCCTGCCGGCCTCGCCCAGCTTGAGGGCGGCGACGGCCGTGCGCGCGGCGCGAAGCGCGATGGTCGTGCCGGCCGGAGTGTTGCGGAGGGCCCGGTACAGGCGATCGTCCAGCTTGCCCCGACCGACGGTGTGCGGGAACTCCGGACCGAGATCCGACGCCGGCCGGGCTCCAGGGACTCGAGGCTGGGGCAGCAGGCGCGCGATCGCGTCCGGCCGCGACAGGGTCCACACCCAGTCCTTGAAGGCTTCCGCCGGGCGGCGGGGAAGCCACCCGGGCGGGCCGGGCGCGTAACAGGCGGTGGAGGCCATCTCGCCAATGTCCGCCTCCCACCAGAGCGCAAGGTCCGCGGAAGGACCGACCAGGAACAGTGCGCTGCGGTCCTTCACGGCGACCCCGACCACGCGCGCCGCGCCTGCGGTGTTGAGCTTGAGCATGTCGCCGATGGTGGGCGCGCGCAGGGCCGCCGCGCTCCTCCCTGCCTTCGATCCCCAGACTGGACAGGAGGGATCGTCGACCGCTTCCTGGTATCGGGCGCCCTGCCAGAAGGAGTTGCCCACGATCCCATTGACGTCGGCGTAGGCGCCCGTGGACAGCACCGCGTGACCGGGCGCTGTCTCCGCCACCGCGGTCTCGTAGCGCATCGGAGCTGCCCGGCCCATGCCGGCGAAGCCCCGCGGACCGAGCGCAGGGGCCAGCCAGAGAACGTCCTGGTACCGGAGCTGATCGACCACGACCAGCACCACCAGCCGCCCTTGCGAGGCCGCGGCCGCGGCGAGGAGCAAGGCGGCGATCATGTGCGGATCAATCCCCGGATGGTGCCCGCGAGCACCTCACGCTTGATCGATTCCCTCGGGGCCTGCATTGTGCGCGCATGTTCCAGGCTGGGCTGCTGAAAGACAAGACTTTCGTCATCACGGGCGGCGGCACGGGCCTTGGCGCGGAAATGGCGAAGCGCTTCGCCGAGCTGGGCGCGCGCTCGGTCGTGCTGGGCCGGCGCAAGGAAAAGCTCGACGAGGTGGTCGCGCAGATCGAGCGCGCCGGTGGCAAGGCGAGCGCCCACGCCTGCGACGTGCGCGACTTCGCCGCCGTTCAGGAGGTGGCCGGGCGCATCGGACAGGTGGACGGGCTGGTGAACAATGCCGCGGGAAACTTTCTCGCCGCGGCGGAGGATCTCTCGCCGAACGGGTTCAAGACGGTGGTGGACATCGTGCTCAACGGCACATTCCACTGCACCAGCGCGTTCGGGCGCAAGATGATCGAGGCCGGCAAGGGGGGCGCCATCCTGAGCATCGTCACCACGTACGCCTGGATGGGGTCGCCGTTCGTGCTGCCCTCGGCGTGCGCGAAAGCCGGCGTGCTCGCGCTGACGCGCTCCCTCGCCGTGGAATGGGCGACCTACCGTATCCGCGTGAACGCCATTGCGCCCGGCCCGGTGCCGACCGAAGGCGCGTTCTCGCGCCTGATGCCCGATCCCTCCATCGAGGAGATGGCGCGCAACCGGATACCGCTGAAGCGCTTCGGCACGCCGCGGGAGATCGCCGACGCCGCCGTCTTCCTCATGTCGGACGGGGCCGGGTACGTGACCGGAGACTGCCTGACGGTCGACGGCGGCGAATGGCTGCGGAACGGAGGCGAGTTCAGCTACGCCACCGATTTCGATCGCGACAACCTCAAGCAGATGCTCAAGGCGATGCGGGGGAAGGGGAAGTGATCAGGAGAGCCGCTGCGCAACCTGCTCGTCGAACTCCCGGTGCAGCTCGCATTTCACCTCTCCGTCCTCGCGCACGACCGGAAGGGCGACGAATCGATCGCCCCGCTTCCAGAACAGGTCCGGGCTGAGCGGCGCGGGACCTCCTTCCCAGGCCTGGAGCGCCCCGGCGGCCATCGCCGGCAGGACGCGCAGGCTGCGCGCGTCGGCGATCGCGTGGCAGAGCACGATGTGCCCGCTCGGCATCGCGACCAGCGCGCCGTACGGAGTGGCCGGGCCGAGAAGATCTTCGACTACCAATCCCAGCGTCGCTACGAACACGGACGGACCGCTGACGGCGAACAGGCGAGCCGAGGAGATCTCCATCGGGGCCAGCTCGATCCGCTCCTTCGTCTTGACGTTGTCGATGGCGAGCGCGATCAGCTCCGGAGCCGGCCGCTCCCACGCCGCGAGATCGGCCACGCGCACCGGCGTGACGAAGCTGGGAAGATCGAGGACCAGCGCTGCATGGAGGTGCCCGGCGATGGGCGCGGAGATCGTTCCCGGGCGCAGCGTCTCGGCGCGCTGCACGCGCAGCTTCAGCGCCGGCCGGGCCCGGTCGAAATTCCCGCGCACCGAGTCCAACTCCTTTCCCAGCTTCTCCTCCGCGAATCGGCGCTCGAGCTGCTCGCGAAGCAGCGGCCGCCATCCCGACCGGGGAGCTTTGGCGCAGAGCTGCGCCAGAGGCAGCAGGGGAAGCTCCCAGTCGCCGATCCGGGCGTAGCCGTCGTGCAGCTCGAAGGCGGGGCCGCGGGCGCTCAGCTCCTCTCGGACCGCGTCCTGGAAAGCGTCGTAGCCCGCTTCGTCGAACAGCCGCCCCCATTCCGGGAGGCGGCCGGAGAGCGCCTTGAACCCCATTCAGAAGACGTAGCGGATCCGGGGCATCACCGCCAGCGAAGGAACCTTGAGCGAGCTGCCGGCGAACGTCTCGCGGACCAGGGCGTCGAGCCCGACCGCGAAGTGGTCCAGCTGCGTGTCGTAGTCGAGCGACAAGCCGGCGCCCGCATGCGGACCCAGCATGTGATCGGGCACCGTGCCGTTTCTCTGCACGGGGCCCGGCGACAGGTCGGTGAAGCCGCCCAGCAACTTGAGCCCGACGAGCGTGCGCGCCGCGACCGGGAACCCGTACGAGAGCCCGACCTCCAGGAAGGTCGCGCTGAAGGAGTCGGCCCCCAGGCAGGAATCACCCCCGGCGCTCACCTGGTAGCAGGAAGCGCTGGCGGCGCCGAGCCCCAGCGAGGCGAACACGGACACTCTCTTCCCCAGATCGCGCCCGATCGTCAGACCGAGGTACGGCTGCCCGCTGGAGAAGGGGCGCGTCCCGCCCATGGCAGTGAACACGCCCAGCGACGCCTCTACGTAGGTCCCACGCCGCGGGGCGTCCTCCACGCCGCTCACGACCAACGAGTCGCGCGGTCGAGCGGCGGGATCGGTCTGGGCGGCGGCTGCCGCGGTCACCAGGAAGGCGATCAGGAACGCTCTCATTGCCCGCTGCTCTTGAACACGTAGGGGTACGTCACCTGCACGGTCCCGCCGCCCTGCGGCGCCGGAAACACCCAGCGGCGCACGCGGTTGATCATGCAGCTCTCCACCGGTTCGCTGGACATCGTGCTCTGCTGGACCAGGGCCTCGCCGATGCGGCCGGCGCCGTCGATCAGGAACAGCACGGTCACCTTCCCGTAGAGGGCTGGGTTCCGGGTCAGCTCCTTCTCGTAGCAGTACTTGATCTCGTTGTAGTGCTTCTGGATCACGCGGTTGATCACGTCCCGGGAGAGTCCGCCCACCACAGTGGTCCGGCCGGGCACGAACACGGTCTCGTCTTTTCCGCGCCCGCCCAGGTCGACGTCGCCGTAGCCGCCCCTGCCGTGACCAGCGCCCTTGGTGCCCAGGCCGCCGATGCCGAGCGCGTTTCCTCCGCCTCCCCCGCCGCTCCCGCGCGTCCCGAGGCCACCCACGCCGTACGCGTCGCCGCCGCCGGCGCGCGCCCGGGTACCCCCGAGCGAAGCGTTGATCCCGGCGCCGAGCCCCGAGGGCCCCAGCATGTTCCCGGACGGACCGCCGGCGACGCCCATCTTCGAGAGCGCAGCGATCAGGCCCAGCTTCTTCACCTTGGCCAGGTCCTTCGCCTTCTTGTTGGGATCGATCCTGGCCGTGCCCGGCCGCGAAGGCGCCGCTTCCTTCTTCGCCTCGGGCTTGCCGAGCTTGCCCTCTTCGCCGCTGCTCTTGTCGCCTTCCTTCGCGCCTTGGGGCTCCTTCGCCCTGGGCCGTTCAGGCGCCTTCTCCGGCGGCCTCACCTGGTAGCGCGTGAACCGCTCCGGATCCTGTGGCCGGACGTCGCGGTCCGTCCGCGGCACCCGGCTGACCATCCCGAAGAACACGGCGAGCGCGAGCAGCGCGAGCAGCAAGGTGCTCGCGAACCGGACGTCGATCCGCCGCAGCAACGGCCTTGGTCGTGCACGCTCCGCCCGGACGTAGCGGCTGATCAGCGTCAGGGACGGCGTGATCTGGGCGACGATCCGATCGTCGTCTCCAATGGAGTAGGCGTGACCGCGGAAGGGCGCCTCCACCCGGCGTCCCCTGGCCGCAAGCGGGAAGACCCGGCGGTTTCCGTGCACTTCCGCGCACAGCTCGTCGGGCAGCGTGACCACGTGGCCGCCCTGGGAGTGCTTCACCAGGTGGAAGTTCTTGGGCAGGGTCGACGCGGGAAGGTCGAAGAGGCGGCTGACCGACAGGTCGTCCCCGTTTCCCACCTGCTCCAACTCGACCAGGGTCTTGCCGCCCCAGACGATGCCGACCAGCAGCACGCGTTCGCCCTTGCGCGGCCGCTCGTCCTCCGGCAGCTCGTCGAAGATGAGGAGCTGTGCCGCGGCCGCATCCGCGATCCGCGACGCCAGCGTGGGTCGCTGGACGCGCGCCTCCTCCAGCTGGGAAACCTCCACTTTGCGCATCGTCTGGGCCATTTCCACGAAGTCCCTACAGGTTGTCCGCCGACTTCTGCAGCTCGGGATTGAAGTTGTCGCGCAGCCGGATCAGCGACGGGAACCGGGTCCGGTTGCGGTCCAGCACGTAGCTGCCCTCGGGCTTCGTCAGCTCACCTTCGACGGTCACGTCGTTGAAGTCGATCACCGTGCGCTTTCGGACGACCACCTTGTCCGGTTCCTGGATCACCTTGACGCCCGGCTTCTCCTCCGCCGCGGCGGAGAGGGACAAAAGCGCGATCAGGACGGTTCTCCTCAACACGTTTCCTCCACTCCAGCTCAATGGGACGATTGGCATCGGATCGCGTCCGGCCAACCGGCAGCTCGTCCGCCCGTCGCTCACCGGACAACCGCCGGGGGGCGCTTGTCGGGCACTTTCTCCAGGGATGGTCCGGCGTCCGCGCTTTGTGCCAATTCCGACGGATCGAGGCCCGCGGCCGACGCGACAGGCACCGGCCTCGCCGCCTGGGCCGTGCTCTTCAGGCGCAGGTCGATCGCGGCGAGCTGGTTCTCCGCTTCCTTGAGGTGAGCAGCCTTGGGCAGCGCCGTGTACTCCTTGAACGCCCGGAGTGCCCCCTCCAGGTCTCCCTCCGCTTTCAGCGCCAGCGCCTTGCCATAGAGCGCGTCGTCCTGGTGCGGGTCGAAGGCGAGCACCTTCTCGTACTCGGCGCGCGCTTCCCGCGGCTTGCGGAGGCCCTCCAGCGCCCAGCCGCGAGCCAGATGCGTCTCCCATCGCATCGGGTCGAGCTGCGCCGCCCGGAGATAGGCTTGCTCGGCCATGGTGTAGTCGCGATAGCGGAGCGCGAGTGCGCCCAGGTTCGCCCACGCCGGGGCACAAGCTGCGTCGAGCCGAGTCGCCTCCTCGAAGTAGCTGCGCGCAGCGGCAACGTCGTCGCGGCGCATCGCCAGGACTCCGAGGCTGTTGAGGATGCCGGCGTCCTTGGGGTCGAGCTTGCGGGCGTTGTTCAGCGCCGACTCGGCCAGGCGCACGCGGCCGCGGTCGGCCTCGATCGCGGCGAGATTCCGGTATGCGCTCGCATCGCGGGGGTGCCGCTCGAGCACGCTGCGGACGGCGGCCTCCGCCTGATCGAGCTGGCGCTGGGACCGCAGCGCTGCCGCCAGCCCGTTCAACAGCCTGGGATCCCCGGGCGTTCGCTGGAGGCCGGCGCGAAGGACGGCCTCCGCTTCCGCCGGTGAATCCCGCAGAAGCCGGGCGAGGTTGAGCGCGGCTCCCACGTGCGCCGGATCCCTGGTGAGCGCCCGCGAGTACAGATCGGCCGCGGACTTCGGATCCAGAAGCCGCTCGGCGACCCAACCGGCATCGAAGTACGCCGCCGCGCTGTCCGGCGCTTTCGCCAGGTACAGCTCCAGGCGGACGCGCGCGGCCTCCCAGTCGCCCCGCGCCATCAGCTCGCGCGCCTCCTTGTGGAGGATGGCCGGAGGCAGATCGAGCAGTCGGCGCCGCTCCGCCGCCGCATCGGGCGCGGGCGGGCGCCGCGGAGCATGAGCGCACGCAACCGACAGCAGCAGCAGCGCCGCAACGAGCTTGCGCATCAATGCCCCCCGCCGGTGAAGTCGGGCGCGACCATGCTGGACAGCTCGGTGTCCATCAGCCGCGTCCGGTGCAGCTCGCCGTACGCGTCCGGCTGGTACTCGCGCAGGAAGTCCTGCGCCTTGAGCGCCCAGTCGGAGTAGACGCCTGACTTCTGCGAGACCTGGATGGCCTTGCCGAAGGCTTCCGTGGCCTTGTCCTCGAGCGGCAGCGCCTGTCCCTCGAGCGTGCTGCGGTACAGCTCCTGCTGCTCGGCATCCAGGCCGCGCGGCGTGGGCGCGTCCAGGAGCCCCTTGTTGAAGTTGCGGTATGCCTCGCCGATCCGCTCGAAGGATGCCGTGCTCCACGTCGGGCTGCCGATGGCGACCACCTGGGCATAGCCCTCCAGCAGCTTCCCCAGGCGCGCGTTCTTGACCTTGAGCGCGTGCACGAGCTCCGACTGGCGGCTGTAGTGGAAATGAAGAGCGATGAACTCCTGGAACGCGGGCTCCACCCTCAAGAAGTGCGCGTGCGCCACTGCATCGATGACCGGGGGAGACGCCTTCTCGCTCTCCGGCAGACGCGTGAACCCTTGCGCCACCTCGGCGAGCACGGCGGCGGCGGCAGGCGACCTCATCTCGCGCAAGGCCAGCCCCTGCCTGTACCGCGCCAGGAGGATCTGCCCCTGCTTCGCGGTCCTCGCCCACTCCCGCTGGAACCCGGACCAGTGCGCGGCCGCACGCCGGAAGTCCTTCTGCCGTTCGAGGATCAGGCCGACGTTCCAGGCGATCCTGACGGCGTCCGGGCGGGCCCGGTAACGTTGGAGGTATTTCTGCGAGGCTTGCAGCGCTCCTGGGTCGTCCCCGAGGCCCTCGCGCCACACCGCTGCGTTGTAGAGCCAGTCCGCGGCCTTCTCGTCCGCCGGCCAGCGGGACTGTGCCTGCTCGTACCAGCGGATCGCGTCGGCGGTTCGTCCGGAGCGCTCGCAGGCGCTCGCCAGCGCCGGAACGGTGAGCTTGACGATCTCCGGGTCCGCCCGGTACTCGCGCAGGAGCTGCTCACCGGCGGCAACCACCACGTCCAGCTGGTCCGCTTTGTCCGCGATCAACAGCGCGTTGTAGAGCGCTTTCGGGGCATGCTCGCTCTTCGGGTACCGGTCGACGAAGGCCCGGAACTCCTTCGCGGCGAGCGCGAAATCCTTCTTCTGCTCGAAGAGCTGCATCACATACTTGAACTTCGCCCCCTCACCGATCCGCGCAACCTCGGCCTGGAATTTCGAGCCGGGCGGGCACAGCTGCCGATCGTCGAGGAAACGTTGAGCAAGGTCGCTCAGGGCCAGCCACTCCTCCCGGGTGTTGAAGATGTCGAGCGACAGGTTGGCGGCCTTCTGCGACCAGGCGTCGGTGGGCCACTTGAGGATGATCTCGCCGAATCGATTCGCCGCCTCGACGAAGTGGCGGCGCTCGTAGAGCAGGAGCGCGACCTTGTAGCGGATGACGATCTCGTCCTTGGCGTCAGGCGCGATCCGGAGATAGCGTTCGCAGGCGTCGATCAGCTTCTGCTCGTTCTGCGGAATCGCCTCTTCCGGGGTGTCGCGCGTGAGGTCCTGGACCTGCACGGGGCGGCCGCGGTCCACCTGCCCCTTCGCCTTGCCCTCGTCGATCCGTGTCGCGTCCGCGAGCTCGCGCTTCTTCAGCCGGCCCTTGGCGACGTCGACGGACTTCTCCAGGGCGAGGATGGCGTTGTACGCGGCGCGCTGCGCGTACGAGCCGCGCGGATCAGCGTCGGCCACCTTGCCGTATTGCTCGGCGGCGGCGTCCCACTCCTCGAGCGCATAGAGGATCTCGGCCTGGTAGAACCGCATGCCGAGGGCGGCCTCGCTGCGCGGGAACGTGTCGAGGTACTGGCGGTAGATGTCCCGGGCAAGCCGGTAGGTCGCCACGCTCTTCGTCTTGATCGCTTCCTGGTGGTAGTCCTGCACCAGCTCGCGCAGCGCGCTCTCCGCCAGGTCGTTCGCGTCCGCCACGGCGCCCTTCCGCTCCGCGTTGGCCCTTGCCCAGCCGCTTTCCGGGCCGTACTCCGCCACCAGCCGCTTCATCTCCGCGAGCACTTGATCGCGGCGCTGCAGCCTGTCGTACGCGAGGACGATCTTCTGCTGCCATGCCGGGGCCAGCACGTAGCCGGGCGCCCTTTGCTGGAGGAGGCGGTAGATGCGGATGGAGTGCTCGAACTTGCCGGCCTCGAAGTAGGTGGCCGCGAGCCTGCCGATGGCGTCGATGGCGTGCTCGCCCCCCTTCTCGGTCAGGTACGCGACGGCGCCCTCGACCGCGTCGACGCGCGCGTAGGCAAGCACGATGTCCTTGAGCGCTTCGGCCTTGAGCTGAACCCTGTCGCGGCGCGTCTCGCCTTCCGCATACGCGATCACTTCCTGGAACTTCGCGATCGCGGCGGAATAGGCGCCCGCGTTGTAGTCGCACCAGGCCAGCTTGTAGAGGGCGAAGGGGTACAGCTTGGGGAGGCGGAACGAGGCCGCCTTCTCGAAGGCGGCCTGCGCGCGGGCAAGATCGTTGGCGGCGAAGAAGTGCTCGCCGATCTGCACGTAGGCGTCGGGGACGAAGCGGCTCCGCGGATACTGCTGGATCAGCGCGCCATACCGGGCGATTCCCTCCTCCCTGCTCCCGCTGTCGTAGTGGTTGTGCGCAGCGACGAAGAGGACTTCGTCGCGCCGCTCGTACCCGGGGTACCGGTCGAGCACGAGCTGGTAGAGCTGTAGCGCCTTCTTCCGGTACCCGTCGCTCCGCTGCGTGTCGGTCGTCGGTTCCGGGCCCGTGCGCGATCCGGACCACCGCCCCCAGGCCTCGTCGTAATCCTTGATTTCCTGTGACGAGGCAAAGCGCGCCTTCTCCCACCAGAGCTCTCCGAGCTGGAAGTAGAGGTCAGCCTTCCGATCGGTCTCCGGCATGCGCGGGATGAGCGCCTCGAGTTCCTGGATCAGCTCATCGCGCTTGCGATCCGCCGCCGCGTCGACCTTCATTTCTTCCGGTGTGAGCGCTGCCTCCGCCGGCGCCGGCTTCGGGCCGGAGGCCGGGGACGCCCATCCCGCGGGCGCCAGGGCGATCACGAGCGCCGCCAGTCCGCGCGCGGTCATTCTTCCTTGCTCCCCGCGCACGCGTCCTTGAGTGTGTACCGGTAGAAGCCGATCTCGTCGGGCCAGTACTCGCCGTCGAAGGGCCAATACTCGTGGCCGGTCTGCGGAATCGCCGGGCGCCGGAGCTGCTGGGAAGCCAGCTGCGCGCTCACGTCGAAGCGCGACTCCAGCATCTCCTTCTCCCCCTTGGTGGTCTCGAACGCGATCAGCTCCTTGTCACACTCCAGCACGTCGATGAGCCGGGCCATGTCGGCGAGCCTGCCGCGGATGAACTTGCCGGCGAGCTGCTCGATCAGCTCCTTCTGCCGCGCGACGCCGTCGGCGAGCTCGGCGCCCAGGGCGCTGCCCGCCAAGGAGGAGTCCGCGCGGATGCGCGCCGACTCGCGGTCGAGCGCCTGGAGAAGGTCGCGGAAGGACCCGATGCGCTCGTTTTTCCGTAAGTATTGCTGCACGGCCGGCGGCAGGCGCGCGTCGCCAGGCCGGAGCATCCGCCAGTACTCGTCGAACGCAACGTCCAGCGCCAGGGTCTCCTTCACCCGGTCGCGCATGGGCAGATATTCCCGGTCGAACTTCCCCTGGGCCGCGCGCACCTGGGGATACAGGCAGCGCTGGTGGAAGATGATCGCGGTGAGGTTCAGCGCCTCGGGCGCGAACTCGTCGCGCAGGTGGGGCGAATGCAGACTGTGCAGCTTGCCCAGCGCGCCGCCCGGATCGCCGTTCTGCACGTCCGCGTAGGCGGCTTCGAAGAGCGCCTCGTCCCAGTGCCGGGAGAAGCGCGGCAGGTTCTGGTAGGCCGCGCTTGCTTCGGCGTAGCGGCGCATGCCGTAGAGCGTGCGGCCCAGGCCGATCCAGGCCAGCTCCCTCAGCTCAGGCGCGGTCCCGGGCAGGGCCACGATGCCGCGGAAGGTTTGCGCGGCCCTGGCCGGATCGGTGCGCTGCTGCAGCAGCCCCACCACGTACTGCGCCTGCGGCCAGGCTTGACTGCCTGCCGGCACGCGGCCGACGAACCGCGCCGCATCGTCGTACCTGCCGGCGCGATAGGCGAGCAGGCCGAGGGAAGCGTGGACCCTCGCGAGCGCCTGCGGTTCCACCCCCGAGAACTGCTCGCCGTAAGCCTTGTCGAAGAGGTTGGGCGCGACCACCTCATCGCGAAGCTGGGCGGCGGCAGCGGAGGCCCCTTCGATCGCCTTCAGCCAATACGCGTGCGCCGGGCCGGCCTGCACGATCTGCGCGTAGTGAAAAAAGGCGCTGAAGGGCAGCCCCATGCGATCCAGCGCTTGCGCCAGGAAGTACTCGGCCCTGGCGCGATCGTCCCCCGCCGCCGACCCGGCCGCCTGGCGGAAGCCGATCGCCGACTCCAGATTTCGGCCGTCGTGGAAGTCCTGCAGGGCGCGGGCAAGCGCGCCGTCCTGCGCTGCGGGCGCGGCGGCCGAGACGAGCAGGACGAGGATGTGCAACGGACGCATGCGAGGAGTCCTCAGAAGAGCCAGCTCACGCCGCCCTGGAAGGTCAGGTTGTTGATCACGTCGGCCGACGGCCGGGCGAGGAGAGCCTTCGCCGCCCCGGCGTTGAGCTGTGCCTGCGTCCCGGGCGCTCCGAAAGCCCGCTCGTCGCAGCCGGAAGAGAGACCCGTGGCGCTCTGACCACCCGCCTCCGCGGCCTCGATCTTCACCACGTCGGCGTGGTTGCAGCCGTTCACCCGCGAGACGTACCCGGAGTAGGCGAAGTCGCGCAGCTCGAGGCGGACCGTGAGCCGCTCGCTGAGGAAGACGCGCAGGCCAGCCCCCAGCGAGGCGATGGGACGATACCCGGTGTCTCCGAACGTGCGGCCGGTGCCCGGATCGGTGGATGGCCGCAGCTGCAGCCGCGTCTTCGCCGCCCCCAGCCCGCCGTTCAGGTAGACGCCGAGGCGCAGGATCTTGCCGTCGAAGACGTTGAGCTTGCCGTAGATCGGCATCACCTCGAGGCCGGCCAGCGCGGCGCCGCGGACCAGGAGGGCCTCGGCGCTCTCCGGCGCCACGCGGGCCTTGGTGAGCAGCTCCTCAGAGAGCGTGCTCTGGACCGAGAGGGGGAAGTACCAGAGGCCGATCTGCGCCGCGAGGTTCTCCCGCAGGTGGTACGCCATTTCGGCGGAGAGGCCCGCGTGCATGCTGAACTTCGGGTTGACCTGCGTGCTGCCGAAGAAGGTCAGCTCCCAGCGGCCCGCCTCGGTGAACGGGCGCTGCTCGAGGACGTGGATCCGCACCGCGTCGGGGTCGGCCTGCTGCGCCGCCGCTGCTCCGCCGATGAGAAGGGCTGCGAAGAAGGGGCGCATGGTCAGAAGAGGAAGGAGAGGCCGGCGCCGAAGGTCGCGACGGCGGCGAGATAGGGCTTCTGCGCGCCGCTCGACGGATCGGTGAGGTCGTTGCCGCGCTTGTACGAGGAGCGGAAGAGGTACCCGCGCACTTCGGTGCGCAGGCTCCAGCGCTGGTTGAAGTAGAAGCGGAAGCCGCCGCCCACCAGCCCGACGCCGGTCACCTTGTCACTCTGCTGGAAGCTCTGACAGGCGCCGGTGCCGGGGTCGGCGCAGAGGTTCACCGACTCGCGGTGGACCTGCGCCGCGCCCGCGCCGCCGAGCAGGAACGCCTGGAAATGGACCCGCATCTCCGAGGCCAGGTTGAACTTGCCGTAGATGGGGGCAATGCGCCCCACCGCGAACGCGCCGGCGCGAAGCTGGTTGTCGTTCGAGATCTCGTCCCCGACTTGCCCCGGGCTGCGCGGCCGCAGATCGGCGCGGGTGTTGCGCGCGAGAGTGGAGAGCGAGGCGTGGTTGAGGAGGACCTCGCCGCCGAGATCGAGCCACTCGTTCGGGTGATAGCTGACGGAGAAGAGCCCCCCGAGCTGGTCCACCAGCGCGGTGTTCAGCGCGATGCCGAACGATAGCCCTGCCTCCCACTGGCCCGTCATGCTGTGGAGCTTGCCCTGGACCACGGTGGGCGCCCCGTCGGGCCCGTAGACGACCTCCTCCGCGCGCGCCGCCAGCGCGCCGCAAGCGAAGAACGCGGCCAGGGGCGCTGCGACAGACTTCGGAGGAAGCATCGGCGTCGGTCTCCGTTGCCCTGAAGGGCGAAAGAAGCTGCTGCTCGGCGGCGCCGGGGGCAAGGTCGGACGCTCGCTTTGCCGGTGCCGATCGTTCACGCGGCAACGCCAGCCATCCCGGATGCCGCAAACTGGACGGGTGCGCGGCGCACCCGCGCGCACCCCCGCGCACAGGCCCGAAATGTGGCCGCTTCACTGGCCCATGGTATCGATCGAGGGCCATGGGGGGCCCTCAAAGCACCGGCGCCCAAGCGCCGGCCGAGCCGTCCGATTCCTCCCGATTGCCGGAGGCGAGCGTGGCTCCGCCGCCTCTGCTCGACGGGATCGTCCGGGTCAAGGTGCCGCCCGACAAGATCCAGCCCTTCCTCGCCAAGACCGCGCTCTTCAAGGGCGCCGCGAAGGACGTGATCGTCAAGGTCTCCTCGCTCGTGCAGGGTCTCGAGTGCGCGGAGGGCAGCGAGATCGTCACCGCCGGCAAGGTGAACGACGGCCTGGGGATCCTCTTCTCCGGGAAGGCCCAGGTGCTCTTGCCCACCGAGGGCGGCGATCTGTTGCCGGTCGAGGAAGTGGTCCCAGGCGATCTGTTCGGCGAGGTGGGCGCGCTGCTGGGAGAGCCGAGCCCCTACTTCGTCATCTCCAGCGACTCCTCCCGCGTGCTCTGGCTTCCAGCGCCGATCCTGCAGGGGATGATCAGCAGCGTTCCGGCAGTCGGCGAGGCGCTGGCGAAGCGGCTGGGCGAGCGCGTCGTCATCTTCGCGGCCGTCGAGAAGCCGGGTACGCCGGAGCTGATGACGGAGATCGAGGAGCAGCTGCTCGAGGCAGTCGACGCATCGATGGACGGGCAACCGCAGCTTCCGCCTCCGCCGGCGCCGGACACCTCGGGAATCATCCCGTTCGCGGAGTTGCGCGACTTCGATCTTTCCCCGTCGGTCCTCGCGATGGTGCCCACCAAGCTGATCCGCGGCTTCCGCCTGCTTCCGGTGAAGCTGGCGGGCAACGTGCTCACCGTCGCGATGGTCAATCCGCGCGACAACGCGGCGCTGGCCGAGCTGAGGCGGACCCTGCAGACCGTGCAGGTGGTCCCGATCGCGATCGGCCTGGAGGACTTCAACTCCTCCCTGGTCCGCCTCAAGCTGCTCGACGACGCCGGACCGAGGAAAGCCGGCGGGCCGCGCGTCAATCCCGACTCGTTCCAGTTCGAAACCGTCGCCGAGCAGGACCGCGAACGGGGCGACGCGCGCACGGTCGGCGACGATGTCATCCGCCTGGTGAACCGGATGATCGCGGCGGGCCTGGATCGGGAGTCCAGCGACATCCACATCGAGCCGGGCGCGGCGGGTTTCCGGGTACGCTTTCGCGTCAACGGCTTGCTACAAGATTGGAGCGAGCCCATCCCGCCGAACACGTCGCTCAAAGGGATCACAGCCCGCATCAAGGTGCTGGCGGGCCTGGACATCACCGAGCGGCGTCTTCCCCAGGACGGCCGCATCGGCTTGTCGGCGGGCAAGCGCGACATCGATCTCCGCGTTTCGACCCTTCCGGCCAACCGCGGGGAGAAGATCGTGATGCGCATCCTGGAAGCTGCCGGAAGCACCCGCGCGCTCGAGCAGATCTTCTACGATCCGACGGTGCTCGGGGCGACGCGGAAAGCGCTGAACCGGCCCTACGGCGGAATCATCATTGCCGGTCCCACCGGCTCGGGAAAGACGTCCTCCCTCTATGCGCTGCTCAACGAGCGCAAGGTCACGCGGCCGGACACCAACATCGTCATGGTGGAGGACCCGATCGAGTACCGCCTGCCCGGCGTGACGCAGGTCCAGGTGAACGCGGCCATCGGCCTGGGGTTCGCCCAGGTCCTGCGCTCGGTGCTGCGGCAGGACCCGGACGTGATCGTCGTGGGAGAGATGCGCGACGATGACACCGCGCAGATCGCGCTCGAAGCGGCGATGACGGGACATCTGCTGCTGACCTCGCTGCACGCGAACAACGCGGTGGCGACCATCCAGCGGCTCGAGAACCTGGGCACCGGGCGGGCCCTGATCGCCCAGTCCATCCACCTGGTGCTGGTGCAGCGCCTGGTCCGGAAGCTCTGCTCGGCCTGCCGCAAGCTGGACCCACCCACTCCGGCGCTCCTGGAATCGCTGATCGCGCGGAAGATCGTCGACAAGGGGCAGCAGCTTCTGCCCCGCGCGGTCGGGTGCGACGCGTGCGGCGGCAGCGGGTACGTCGGACGCGCGGCGGTGGTGGAAACGCTGCAGATCACGGACGCAGTGCGCGATGCGATCGCTGCGGGGCGGCCGCTCGCCGAGGTACAGCAGATCGCGCGAGACGGGCGCGCGCTGGTGCCGTTCATCGACTATGCGCGGCATCTTCTGCACAAGCAGATCATTAGCGCCAGCGAGGTCCTGCTGTCGCTGGCGGATTAGACTGGCGCTTTGGGTATCGTTCGCTGAGACGCCGCCGGGCTGCATGGCCGTGCTCCGCCACGCAGAAAGCGAGCACACCGGCGAGGCACTTCACGTGAGGCGAGAGACACGGGGCGGCGCATACTGCGCGTCGTTTGCTTTCTGATGCGTCGGCGCGACGGCCACGCACCCCGTCGGCTATCTGCGCGCGGACGCCCAGTGCGCTGGTCCTCTCCGCGCCCTGCGGTGGTTTACTCACCCGCGGTGGTTTACTCACCCGCGGTGGGTTGCTCGCCCGCGGTGGGTTGCTCGCCCGCGGTGGGTTGCTCAGCGAAGGAACACCAACTTGTCCCGGAACAAGCTCCCGGACGGGCCATTTGATTGGGGACAGATTGTCAGAGCGGTCTGACAATGCGGCGGGGTCACAGCCCAGGTAGCTCGTAGACGCTTCCGACCGGCGACATCGATGATACGGACGCGGTGGAATGGGAGTTGATTTGGGACCAGCACACGGGCCACCCCTGCCGCCCACGAACAGCCAGGCCAGCTCGCGCACGGCAGAGCCGCTCGGACCTGGGGGCCACGCACCGCAGAGCTCGTTCCAGAATTTCTGGAACGAGTCACGCCCAGGGAAAATCTACTTCACGCTGGGGCGGATGATGATGAGGGAGCTGTCGAAACCGGGGACGCTGCCGCTGATCAGGAGGAGGTTGTTCTCGGGGACGACGTCGATCACGGTGAGGTTCTGGACGGTGCGGCGATCGACGCCCATCTGACCCGGCATCCGCTTGCCCTTGAAGACGCGGCCGGGAGTCTTGCGCTGGCCGACGGCACCCATGTGGCGGTGGTGCTCGTGGCTCGAGGCGGAGTCGCGGGCGGCGCCCTTCATGTGGTGGCGCTTCACGACGCCTGCGAAGCCGAACCCGCGGGTGGTGCCGGTCACGTCCACGCGGTCGCCCTTCTTGAAGAGCGCCACCGTCACCTGGGAGCCCACGGCGAAATCGTTCAGCTCCTTCGCTTCGACACGGAACTCCTTGATGCCCTTGTGCGGCTTCTGGCCCTTCTTCTTGAACTGTCCAAGGTAGGGCTTTGTCTGGCGGCGCTCCGCCTTCTTCTCGTCCAGCTCCTGGTAGCCGAGTTGGAGCGCCGTGTATCCGTCGCGCTCCTGCGTCCGGTGACCGAAGACCAGGTTCGGGGCAGCCTCCACCACGGTGACGGGAATGGAGGCCCCGTCCTCCGCGAACACCGTGGTCATGCCGACCTTCTTGCCGATGATACCCTTCGACATCGCGTGCTCCTCGCGCTTCCTACCCGCGTGATTGCGGCGCAGCGTGCGCTGGGCAGAGGCTGCGGGCGGCGGGTTGAGTCGGCCTGCCGCGCGGAGGGTTTGCGGAACCCCCACTTGGGGGCCGCGGCTTCTAACACGCGGAAACGGCCGGAGCAAGTTGGGTAAGAGCGTTCCCTTCCTGCCCCGCTGATCGACCGACCTGCCGAGGGGACCGCTTGCTGGCACGCCGGCTGCTGGAGGCAGCGCCGGTGCCGTTGGGGGCCGTTGTCTCAGCCTCCGGGGGGTCGGGATGGCTGGGGCGGCGACGTGGGGGGCGGGGGTCTCGGCCCCGGGAGTCCGGGGGAGGGAGCCGGCTGGCCGTCGGGGGTCGGCCAGCCGGCGCCGTTCGCTCGCGCTACTGCTGGCGTTCGCCTGCGGAGCGAGCGCGTCGGGCGCCATCCTGGGCCTGCTGAAGCAGCCCGATCCCGGCGACCGTGCTGACCAGTTCGCGTTCACCACCGCTGCCGCCGTGGAGCTGGCGCGCGTGGCAGAGGACCGCGCGCGCAGTGCCCGGACGGAGCTGCGCGCGGCGAAGTCGCGCCTCGACGCCCTCTCGACCGTGGGAGCGGAGCAGGAGCTTTCGGACTACCAGGAAGCAGAGCAGATCGGCGTCCCGCGCTTCATGAAGGACTCGACGACCCTGTGGGGCGACGAGCGCCGGCGGGTGATGGCGGCCCTCGTGCGGGAGTCGCGGCGGAACGGGCTGGATCCCGCCCTGGTGGCCGCGGTGATCCTGGTGGAGTCGCGCTTCGATCCGTTCGCGGTTTCCAGCGTCGGGGCCCGCGGTCTGATGCAGCTCATGCCGCCGACCGCCCAGTGGCTGCTGGAGAAGGACTCCGAGCCCGTGAAGATCCGGCCGGCGCAGCTCTTCAATCCGGTGCTGAACATCGAGCTCGGCACGAGCTACATCGCCCAGCTGATGGACCGATTCGACGGAGACCTCACACGCGCCCTGATCGCCTACAACGCGGGTCCCAGCGTGGCCCGCGCGCTGCGCCGCGGAAGCAAGTCCTGGCGGCGCCTGGAGACGTATCCGAAGAACGTACTGGCCGCCTACAAGTCGCTGCTGACCGGGCCCGAGCAACTCGCCGCCCGTTAGGCCGAGGCTCGGCGACCGCTCCTGCGGTGTCCAACGTACCTCCTACAGGAGACGTCATGGACAAGAAGAACCTCGAGGGCGGACTGGACAACATCAAGGGTCGCGTGAAGGAGACCGTGGGCGCCGCGACCGGCGACCGGGAGCTCGAAGGCGAAGGCAAGCTCGACCAGGTCAAGGGCAAGATCAAGAACGTCGCCGGCAACATCCGCGAAGGCATCAAGGAGAAGCTGGACGACCTCGACAAGCCGGACCGCGACGAGAAGTAACCGGATCAGGCCGCTGGCGGGAACACCAGCAAGAGACCTCCCTCGCGCTCCTCCAGCCTGCCGTCATGGGCGGCGAGGATGCGCGAGGCCAGGGCAATTCCGAGGACGGCCCCGGCGGGGTCCCCGCTGGGCCGCTCCTCCGGATCGGGCGGAAAGATCGGGTGGGGCGGAGCCTCCGCGCGGATGTGCAATGCCGGGTGGGGGCCGTCCATGCGTCCGGCGAGCGACAAGCGTGGCGTCGGCGAGGCGCGGGCCATATGCTCGAGGGAGGCCCGCACCGCGCGCCTGAGCATGTCTGCATCGCCCATCGTGGAAACGTCGCCGAGTTCCATCAGCCAGCCGTCGGTCGCGATGCCGTCCTTCTCCGCAAGGGCGCGCAGGGCGGGCTCAACCAGGTCCTTGAGGCTCATCCGCTCCCGTTTCAGCTCGTACCCGTGCTCCAGCAGGCGCTCGATGGTGAAGAAGTCGTCGATCAGACGCCGCATGCGCCGAAGCGCCCGCAAGGAGACGTCGATCATCTTCTCGGCGCGCTCGCCGACGCGGTCGGCCGCATCCATCCGCTTCAAGAGATCAGAGGACCAGAGGGCAGTAGCGAGCGGGTTCTTGAGCTCATGCGCGACGAAGCCCAGGTACTTCCCGCGCTTGCCCGGGGGAGGCATCGAGCCAACCTAAGCGCCAGCACGAGAGTGCGCAAGCGGACGGCTGCTCAAGAGTTACAGGTCTAGCGGGCGGGCAGGCATGAAGTTCTTACCGTTCCGCCGACGTGCATCCCCCCTCAAAGCGTCAAGGGCCTTGGAAACGGCGCGTTAGTCCGGCTGGCACTCCACTTGCTGAAGGCAACCGCAGCAGTTCGAATCCCGGAGGAACCATGCAACCGTCTGCCCTTCCGTCGAGCACAGGCTCGCTCGCTATGTATCTGGCGGAAATCAACAAGTATCCACTTCTCACCGTCGACGAGGAGCAGCGTCTCGCCAGGCTTTACGCCAAGAGCGGCGATCTCGATGCGGCTCACAAGCTGGTGACGTCGAACCTGCGCTTCGTGGTGAAGGTTGCCTACGAGTACCGCAGCTACGGGATCAAGATGGCCGACCTCATCCAGGAGGGAAACATCGGCCTGATGAAGGCGGTGCAGAAGTTCGACGCCGACAAGGGGATCCGCCTGATCTCCTACGCGGTGTGGTGGATCCGCGCCTTCATCCAGAACTACATCCTCAAGAGCTGGTCCCTGGTGAAGCTCGGGACCACGCAGGCGCAGCGGAAGCTCTTCTTCTCGCTGGCGCGCACCCGGCGCGAGCTGGAGAAGTTCGACGGCGCGACCGGCGACATGCAGAAGGCCAGCGAGGGCGCCATCGCCAAGAAGCTGCGGGTGAAGCCCGGCGAAGTCCTCGAGATGCAGCAGCGCATGGAAGGCCGCGACCTCTCCCTGGACGCGCCGATGGGCGAGGACGGCGGCTCGTCCCACGTCGACTTCGTGATGGACGGGGCCGACCTTCCGGACGCGGAGATCGCCGAGCAGGAAGAGCGCCACATCGTGCAGGAGCGCGTGCTCGAGGCGCTGAGCCGCCTGGACCCGCGCGAGCGCTACATCATCGAGCAGCGGATCATGAACGACAAGCCCATGACGCTGAAGGAATTGGGCGAGCACTTCGGCTTCTCGCGCGAGCGGGCGCGGCAGCTGGAGATCCGCGCCAAGGCCAAACTGGAGGCCGAGCTTGGCGAGCTGATGGAGGAGCTGTTCCCGGACGACGAGCGGATGGTGGTGGCCGAGACGGCCTAGCCCCGGCCACCGGAGGTGGCCAGGGGCTATGCTTGAACGAGGTCATTCGGCGGCTCGTGAGAGCGTTCGGCATCACTTCTTCACCCGCGGAAAGGCGCCCTTCCCCGCGTATCGCGCGGACAGGCCCAGCTCCTCCTCGATGCGCAGGAGCTGGTTGTACTTGGCAGTGCGGTCGCTGCGGCTGGCCGATCCCGTCTTGATCATTCCGCAATCGCACCCCACTGCCAGGTCGGCGATGAAGGAATCCTCGGTCTCTCCCGAGCGGTGGCTCATGATCGTGCGGTAGTTGCTGAAGTGCGCCAGCCGCACGCAGTCCAGCGTCTCGGTGAGCGAGCCGATCTGGTTGACCTTGATCAGCACGGCGTTGGCGATGCCTTGCGCGATGCCGCGCTGCAGCCGCTCGGTGTTGGTGACGAAGAGATCGTCGCCCACCAGCTGCACGGTGGCGCCGAGGCGGTCGGTGAGAAGCTTCCAGCCCTCCCAGTCGTCCTCGGCATAGCCGTCCTCGATGGACACAATGGGAAAGTCCTTCACCCAGGATGCGTAAAGTTCTGCCAGCTGGGCGCGGTCCAGCGTCTTGCCTTCTCCTTCGAGCACGTACTTGCCGCCCTGGTAGAACTCGCTCGCGGCGCAGTCGAGGGCGAGCACGAGGTCGGCGCCGAGCTTGTAGCCTGCCTTCCCGATCGCTTCCGCGATCAGCTCCAGCGCCTCGCGGTTCGATTCGAGGCTGGGCGCGAAGCCGCCCTCGTCCCCGACGCCGGTGGAATACCCGCGCGCCTTGAGAACGCCCTTGAGCGCGTGGAACACCTCCGCCCCCATGCGCAGCGCCTCGGCGAACGTCGGCGCGCCCCAGGGGACGACCATGAACTCCTGGATGTCGACGTTGGAATCGGCGTGCGCGCCGCCGTTGAGGATGTTCATCAGGGGGACCGGCAGCGTGCGCGCGTTCACGCCGCCCAGGTACCGGTAGAGCGGAGTGCCGGTGCTGAGGGCCGCCGCGCGCGCGGCCGCCAGCGACACGCCCAGGATGGCGTTGGCCCCGAGGGACTTCTTGTTCGGCGTGCCGTCCAGCTCGATCATCAGCCGGTCCAGGGCCTCCTGATCGGCCGCATCCATGCCCACCAGCCGGGGGGCGATCTTGCTGCGGACGTTCTCGACCGCCGTGCGGACCCCTTTGCCGCCGTAGCGGCCCTTGTCTCCGTCGCGCAGCTCGTGCGCCTCGTGCTCGCCGGTGCTGGCGCCGGAGGGGACGGCGGCCCGCCCGACGCTGCCGGAGGCGACGGCGACCTCGCACTCCAACGTCGGATTGCCGCGGCTGTCGAGGATCTCCCTGGCGTGCACGTCCACGATTTCAGTCATGGCGCGGCCGTAGCACGGCACGCACTCCCGGGCAACGGGCGGCTGTGGGCGCACGCCCTCCAGGCGGTCCGATGTGCTAGAAGCGCGCCCTCAACGGAGGGCATCATGGGTCTGCTCGAGGGAAAGGTCGCGATCATCACCGGGTCCGGGGGCGGCATCGGCCGCGAGCACGCACTGCTCTTCGCGCGCGAGGGTGCGAAGGTGGTGGTGAACGATCTCGGAAGCGATCGACACGGCGGCGGCAAGGGCGCGGAGATGGCGGACAAGGTCGTCTCCGAGATCAAGGCGGCCGGCGGCGACGCAGTCGCGAACTACGACAGCGTGGCGACGCGCGAGGGCGCGGACGGCCTGGTCTGGAGCGCCCTGAACAAGTTCGGCAAGCTCGACGTCGTCGTGAACAACGCCGGGATCCTCCGCGACAAGACGCTGCTCAACATGGGCGAGCAGGATTTCGATCTGGTGATCGACGTCCACCTGCGGGGCACCTTCCTGGTCACGCAGGCGGCCGGGCGCGTGTTCAAGGTGCAGGCGAAGGGTGGGCGCATCGTCAACACGACTTCGCTCTCCGGACTGCTGGGGAATTTCGGGCAAGGGAACTACGCGGCGGCGAAGGGCGGCATCTATTCGCTCACGCGCACGGCCGCGTTGGAGTTCCAGCGGATGGGCGTGACGGTGAACGCGATTGCGCCGGTCGCGCTGACCCGGATGACGCAGGACTTGCAGATGTTCAAGGGCCTCACGCCGGAGCAGATCGGACCGCAGTACGTCGCGCCGGTGGCCGCCTTCCTCGCGAGCGATCTGGCCGCGGACATCACCGGCACCGTCGTGGGCGTACAGGGACCGAAGGTCTTTCTGTACAAGATGGTCGAGACCCAGGGTGTCACCCGCGAGGGCGGGCCTTGGAGCCCGGCGGAGATCAAGGAGCGCTGGGCGGAGATCTCGCGCTGATTTCCGCCTGCGCGAGACGGCCGAAGCAACGAGGGCTCCCTGGTCGGGAGCCCTCGCCGAATGCCCAGCCTCAGTCCGACCGGGCGGACCCGCCACTAGGCGGGATGTCTAAGCAGGCACCGAGTAGTCAATGATGATCACGCCGCGCTCAGGCTGCTCGTCGTCGTCGCGGCCGTCGTTCTGGCGCTGGGGACGGGGCTCCGGAAGCGGCAGCTCGATGCGCGGCCGCTGGCCATCCTGCTCCCGCTCGCGCTTCTTGATCTCTTCGATGATGAAAGCGTCGAGCATGGAGCACCTCCGGGGTCAACTACTGGATCGATGCAGTCCTGACACCATCGTTTCACTCCCCCGCGCTTTCCCCCCCGACCTGTTTCCCGCCTCCCCAAGGGACCGTCCAGGCCCTCCAAGACTTGTAACAATCCACCCTATCTCGGTCAACATACCCACTGTAGGGGACGCGCGCCTCAACGCGTTGATTCACGGACGCTCTCGGCGCGGGTCTTGAAATTGGCGAGCATGTTGGGCAGGCCCCGCTCCGCCAGCGCCTTCTCGAGCGCCCCGGAGACCATCGGACCCAGATCGATCTCGATCTCGTATGTCGCGCGCGTACCCCCGCTCCGGGTCCGCTCGATCGTCCAGGCGCCCTCGTTCGCCCGCATGAACTCCCCGCCGCGGACGAGGGTCCATTCGATCCGCTCGAGCGAGCGGGTGACGTGGCGGAGGGTGAAATCGAACACCCGGAGCTTCACGTCCAGCCAGTAGGTGACCTCTACGGCGTCGCCCTGCGGCATTCCGACGCGCACAGCCTTCACTTCTGGGACGAATTCGGGATAGCGGGCGTAATCCTGCACGACGCCGTGGAACACGTCCGGCGTCACGTCGACCTCGATCGACCGGCTCACGCGCGCCATGTGCCCGAGTGTTCGCACGATTCCCACTGCCCTCCAAGGCCAGTTTGACGCACTGCGCCCCCCTCTGCCAACGATTCGGACGAGGGTCCTGGCGTGAGGTCGAGCCTACGCGAAGTTCGGCTTGTGCTCGAACGTATGTCGGGACTGGATGTAGCGAATGGTGCGGCTTTTCGACCGCATCACCACCGAGTGGGTGTCCGCGCCACCCTTGAAGAACCGGACCCCCCGCAGGAAGTCGCCGGAGGTCACTCCGGTCGCCGCGAAGATGACGTGCCCCTGGGCCATCTCCTCCACCTCGAAGACCTTCTTCACGTCCTTGATGCCCATCTTCTGCGCGCGCTCGATCTCCTTCTCGTTGCGCGGGGCGAGCCGCCCCTGCATGTCGCCGCCCATGCATCGGACGGCCGCCGCGGCGATCACGCCCTCGGGAGCGCCGCCGATGCCCATCAGCACGTCGACGCCCGTCTCCGGAAAACAGGTGGCGATGGCCGCGCTCACGTCGCCGTCGCCGATCAGCTTGATGCGCGCCCCGGTTCCGCGGACCTCGGCGATGAGCTTCTCATGGCGCGGGCGGTTGAGGATGATCACGGTCAGGTCGTCCACGTAGACGCCCTTGCGGTCTGCGATGGCGCGCAGGTTCTGCGACGGTCCCTTGTTCAAGTCGATGGCGCCCTTCGCCGACGGGCCCACCGCGATCTTGTCCATGTACGTGTCGGGCGCGTTGAGGAGATTTCCCTTTTCCGCCATGGCGATGACGCTGAGCGCGTTCGGACCGCCGATGGCGGTGATGGTCGTGCCTTCCAGCGGATCGAGCGCGATGTCCACTTCCGGATCCTCGGCCCCGCCCCGCCCCACCTTCTCTCCGATGAAGAGCATGGGCGCCTCGTCCCGCTCGCCCTCCCCGATGACGATGGTGCCGCGGATGTGCAGGTCGTTGAAGGCCTTGCGCATCGCGTCCACCGCAGCCTGATCGGCGAGCTTTTCGTCCCCGCGCCCCATCACCCGCGCGGAAGCCATCGCGGCGGCCTCGGTGAGCCGCACCGCCTCAAGCCCGATGTTCCTATCCATTCCTTCTCGCCTCCTCCAATGCTGCGCCGCTGCGCGGCTCCGCCCGACCGTCGGCAAAGCCGCCGGCCTCCTCCAATGCTGCGCTGCGCGGCTCCGCCCGGCCGGCCGCATCCAGCTTCTCCAGCAGCCAGTCCGGGGCGCGGGTCGGCTTCAGCTCCGGGCCCACGCAGACGTGCACCGTATGCCCGAGCGCAAGGACCGCGTCGTCGGCCTGGCGGTGCACCTTGTAGTCGAATCGGATCTTCACCCGCGTACGCGTGTGGGACAGGTGCACCACCAGCACGTCGTCGTAGCGGGCCGACTTGAGGTACTGCACCGAAGCCTCGAGCACCGGCAGCAGGATCCCGCGGCGCTCGATCTCGCTGTAGGAGAGGCCGAGATTGCGGATGAAGTGGCCGCGCGCCCCTTCGAAGAAGCGCAGGTAGTTGGCGTAGTAGACGACGCCCATCTGGTCGGTGTCGCCGTAGATGACGCGGACGGTGTAGGGCTCCACCCCGGGTCGTGTATCACTGCGCGATGCGATAGGCGACCAGCTGCAGGCGCGTTTGTTCCTGTTGACGACCCTGCGGGTCGAGGGTGCTGGTGACGAGCTGCACGAGCCCCACTTTTGGGGCGTACGTCCACTCGGTGAGGAACCTTCCGCCCTTCTTGAGCGGCTGCTCGTTGCGCACCACGGCACAGCGCGTGAAGGTGCCTGCTTCCGTGACGGCGCTCGCGTTCACGTCGACCACCTCGAACCGCTGCACGACCACGTTCTCGACCGCGCTCCACTTGGCGCCGACGGCCAGGGGCGTGCGCAGCAGATATCGGTCGGCATCGCGCACGCCGTCCTTCTCATACCGGAGCCGGCCGCGGTGATCGTCGATGAACCAAGGCCCGTCCCGGCCGATGATCCGGATGGTCTCCTGCTTGCCCGATCCGCGGAAGGCGTACGTCCATGAGTTGCCTACCGCCAGCGGATAGTAGCGCGTGGCGTCCTCCCCGGACGCGGCATCCGCGGGCTGCGGGCCGCTCTTGCACGCGCACAGCAGCAGGACCAGCCCTGCGAGCTTTCTCACGGGCGGGCGCGCCTCCGCTGGGAGAGGCGGGCGGCCTCCTCCTTCTTCCTGCGGATCAGGTCTTCGTAGGCGCCCTTGGCCGCCCGCCGGGTCTCCTCGTCGGGGGCGCCGCTCTCGAGCGTGAAGAGGAAGGCCTCGGCCTCGGGCCCGCCCAGGCTGGCGATCGCGTACAGGATGGGGCCCACGTCTTCGACGCGGCGGTGCCGGGTCATGTCGATGAGCGGCGTGACCGCCCGGCGATCCCCGATGGCGATCAAGGCGCCCGCGGCCCGGCGCGAGACTTCCGGATTGGGATCCTGCAGGCGGGCGATCAGCTGCGGGACGGCGGCCGGGCTGCGCCGATCGGCCAGCACGCGGATGGCATAGTCGCGCACCCGCACATCGGCCGCGGTCAGGTCTTTGAGCAGCGCTTCGTCGCTCTTGTGCCGGGCGTCGAGCTGGGAGCTGAGCGCCGACACGGCGTCACGCAACGCGGCGTCGAGAGCGGCGTCGAACGCAGCGTGCCGGGCGGCGGGATCGAGGCTGTCGTCCGCGTTGGTTGGTCTGCGCGCGGCGCCCTCGGCCACCAGGCGCTCGATCTCGCCCTGCGGGCCCGTGGAGGTCATCTCCAGCGTGACCGCCACGTCCGCAACCTCGTGCTCGACGAGGGGCTTCGCCGGATCGAAGGCCGCGGGTGGGGCCAGCGTGCGCTGCGCCCGGTCGATCTCGAGCTGGATCCGCACCGGCCCGCCCTCGCGGACCGTGAAGCGTCCGGTCGCTTCGAGCGCCGCCCGCACCTCCCTGCGCAGGTTCTCCGAGGACTCGGCGATCTCCGGCTTTCCCAGCAAGGCCGCCTCGCTCACCGCGATGTTGCCCACCACCAGGCCGCGACTCGACGGCGACGGCCGGCAGGCGGCAGCCGCGAGCGCGAAGGCAGCAAGGCTTTTCCCGGGAGTCATCGGCGGGATCCTGGGCCCGATGCTAAGGGCGCGGAGCCCGGCGGTCAAAAGCTGTCCGGCTTCGGGTCCTGCGGCGGCTGCTCCGGCTCTTCGGCGCTCTCGCCCGGATCGGCCGGCGGGGACTCCTCGCGCGATGTGGTCTGGGCAACCACCGTGGGACCCGGCGGCGGGGCGAACTTCATCGTGCCGGCGGGCTGGCCCCAGGCCTGCTCCGCCGCGTTGGTCGCGCGCGGGCGATCCTCGCGTCCGCGCCGGCGACGCACCTCGCGCGGCT
>DATBZA010000025.1:0-5146 GCA_036513415.1 Myxococcales bacterium
CGGGGGCCGCGGGTGTGTCGCCAGCCCCGACGGCCCACCCGACCCGAACCGTTCCCGCCATTCCGACGCCAACGGCGGCGCAGAAGGTGAAGCTCGCCAGCGAGATCGCGATCTGGTGCGCCGCGAGGCTCTGCGCCCCCAGTCGGCCCGCGAGCAGACCGACCAGCGCGAACACGCCGATCTCGGCGCCCAACTGCAGCCCGACCGGAATTCCGACGGCAAGCGCCTTCCGCAAGTCGGCGGCGCGCGGGGGACGCCGGGGCCCTGCCCGCACGGCGCTGGCCACGATGGCGAGTTGCAGGAAGGCGCAGAGGCTCGTCGCGAAGCCGGATCCCGGTGCTCCAAGCGCCGGCAGACCGAGCTTTCCGAACACCAGCACGATGTCCAGCGCGAAGTTCGCGAGGTTCGCGACCACCGTCGAGACGATCAGCGCGCCGAGCCGCTCGCGCGCCTGCAGGTACGAGCGCAGCCCGGCAAACGCAAGCATGGGCCAGAGGCCTGGAAGGCGCAGCCAGAGGAACAGCCGCGCGTCGCGCGCTACCTCGGGAGCGATCCCCGCGGGCTCGAGGACGAACGGAAGGGAGGCAATGGGAAGCGCAAGCGCCAGCGTGACCAGGCCGGACAGCCAGAGCCCCTGCCAGATCAGCTCGCGCGCCCGCGCCTCGTCGCGTGCACCCAGGGCCTGGGCAAACAGCGGATCGAGACCGAGCATCACGCCGAGCCCCGGCAGCGCCAGGCCCAAGAAGAGCCCGTTCGCGAGTCCGACGGCGCCCAGGGGAGCGGCGCCGAGCCGCCCGACCACCGCGGTGTCGACGAGGCCCATCAGGGCATAGCCCGCCTGGGTGATGGCGATGGGCGCCGCCAGGCGCAGCAGCTTGCGGAGCTCGTGCACGGTCGCCTACTGGAGCTCGGGCGCGGTCACCAGCGGCTGGGCCGTGCGGCGCCGGACCGCCGACTCCACGGCGAACAGGAACGCGGGAAGCGTGAGGGTAAGCCCGATGGCGATGAAGGCGATGCGCTCCACGCCGACCAGCGCCCCGCCGGGCAGCTCGGTGAGCAGCTGCGCGGCGAAGAAGGCGCCCGCCGCGGAAGCGCCGTGCTGCACCGCGGACTGGATGGACATGAAGCGCGCGCGCTCGCCGCTCCGCGGCACCTTGCTGGTGAGGGTGTTGTACGCCACGTTGCGGAGCGACATCGCCAGCATGAATGCCACGAAGATGCCCCCGACCGGAAGCAGGGGCGGGGAAAGCACGAATCCGCCGAAGATCGTGAAGGTGAGAAGCAGCGTTCCCGCCGTTCCCACCCGGAAGGAACCGAAGCGATCGGTGAAGCGTCCCGCGAGCTGGAGCCCGACCAGGCTGACCAGGCCGCCGATGAAGTAGAGCAGCCCGAGCCGCGAGCGCGGATACCCGAGGTTGTACTGCACGTAGGCGGAGATGTTGGGGATCAGCACGAACCCGGCGGCCATCACCACGAACGTCATCACCCAGGAGAGGAGTACGTTGCGCTGCGTGAATAGCTGGGAAGCCGGCGCCTCTTCACGGCGCTCGGCGAGATGGGCGCGGAGCGGCGGGAGCAGGAACACGGCGACCACCGCGATGAGCAGACCGATGCCGGCCACCACGAAGAACGGGGCTGTCCAGCCGCACCGCCGCGCCAGCTCGAGGCCCGCCGGGACCCCGAGCACCTGGGCGATCGAAAACGAGCCCATCACGATCCCTATCGCGCGGCCCCGCCGCTCCGGCGGAACCACGCCCCATCGGCATCACCATCACGAAGTCGAGGATGTTGACGAACTGCACGGCGGCGACCAGCAGCACGACCGCCAGCTCGCGCCTGCGGGGAGAAGACATCAGGCTCATCGGATGCTGCCGGACGGACGAGGATGCACGCCGGGTCTCAGACGTCGAAGCGCGCGATCAGCGGCATGTGATCGCTCTTTCCCCAGAACGGGCTCGAGCGGTCGCCGAAGCGGCAGGTCCCGTCCAGGTCGCGCCAGTTGACGTTGCCGGAGGAGAAGAGGTGGTCGAGGTGCATGCGCAGGTTCATGAAGCCTGCCGTGGGAAAATCGCGCGGATCGCGGTCGATCTGCCGGAGCCGCTTCTGGACGCCCACCAGGCCGCAGTCCTCGGTCAGGTAGCGGTACACCGGGGACTGAGGCGGCGAGTTGAAGTCGCCGCAGACGATGAAGGGTTCGTTCCCGGCGTGGCGCTGGATGAAGGCAGCCAGCGTCTTGGCCTCCTGGAGCTGGTTCACTCCGAAGCCCATCCGGCGGGACCCGGTCCAGAACTTCCGGGAGAACGGCGTCGGCAGCGACAGGTGGGTGTTGAAGACGTGGAAGGGCCGTCCGCCGGGCGCGATCAGCTTCATGTGCGCGCAGATGCGGGTCTGCTTCCGGTCCTTCCACCGGAGCACGTGATGATAAGTGATGTTGTGCGGGCTCTCGCAGTTGTGCGCGTCGATCTTGATGCGGTAGCGGTGCACCAGGATGGCGAGGCCCATGCTCTGCAGCGGGGTATTCCCGATCCGGTTGACGTGGGCGCGGAAGTAGAAGGCGTCGTAGGGAAACGGCGGCGGACGCCTCTCGAACGATTGCTCGAGCTGCCCCATGAACGACTCCAGCTGGGTCTCGGTCTGGTGGGACCTGCGGAACACCAGGCTGCTGCGCAGGGAGAGCGTCTCCACCTCCTGCAGGCAGACGATGTCGGGCGCCGGATCGAGCGAGGCGAGAGCTTCCGCGATGGCCCGCTTGCTCCCTCGCGTGCTGGCGAGGCCGCGGAGGGCATGTCCGAAGTAGCGGACGTTGTAGCTCACGATGCGCAGGGACACGCCGGCGAGTGTATGTTCCTCGCTCATGCTCGTCATCCGGAAGGCGGAGCCGCGGGACGTGCCCCAGATCCTCCAGTTCATTCGCGAGCTGGCGGAGTACGAGAAGGAGCCACACGCGGTGGTGGCCACCGAGAAGGACCTCCTCGCGGACGGGTTCGGCCCCTCCCCCAGGTACTTCTGCCTGATGGCGGAGTGGGAGCGCGCGCCGGCCGGGTTCGCCCTCTATTTCCACACCTACTCCACCTGGCTGGGCCGCTGGGGGATGTACCTGGAGGACCTCTTCGTCCGCCCTCGGTTGCGTGGCAAGGGCATCGGAAAGGCCCTGCTCGTCGAGCTGGCGCGAATCGCCGTGCAGGAGAAATGCGGCCGGTTGGATTGGCAGGTGCTCGAGTGGAACACCCCCGCCGTCGACTTCTACCGCGCCCTCGGTGCCAGGATGCTCACGGAGTGGGAGACCTTCCGGTTGGCGGGCGACGCCCTGGAAAGGCTGGCGCGCGATGGATGAGACGGAGTTCGGCAAGCGGGCAGCGGACGCGCTGCGCAAGCTCGACGACGCGCTGCGTGACGTGGACGGCGTGGAGTCCGACCTGGCGGGGGACATCCTCACCCTGGAGTTCGAGGACGGCTCGCGCTACGTGGTCAACTCGCACGCGGCGGCGCAGCAGATCTGGATGTCGGCGAATCTGATGGCCTGGCATTTCGGCTGGCACGAGCCGACCCGGAGCTGGCGCGACACCCGCACAGGGGAAGAGCTGTTCACCGAGCTCGGGAAGCTGGTCAGCGAGAAGCTCAGCCAGCGGGTGATCATTCCGCGGCCAAATTGATCTGCGTTTCCGAGTCCTCGCAGAAGAAGCGCACCGCCGCGGCCGCTGCTTCGGCCGTCTCACATCGCCCTTCGTAGCGGCGGGTCAGCACGGTGCCGGCCCACTCCTCCACCGACTCGGCGGCCACCCCCAGTCCAAGCGCCGACAGCCTGGCGGCGACGCGCGCGTCCAGCAGCGCCTTGGCCGCCGCCACGTCGCCGCGTACCTCAAACTCGCCCCGTACCAACCGATCCGCGGAACGCAGCCACACCGGCATCGGGTTGAAGCGAGCCCGCCCGGTCCGGCGCAGCAGCCGGGCGCCGTCCGGTGCGTCGGCCCCGAGCTGGTAACGTTCGCCCAGCACCGCGAACGTCCTCCCGAGCCAGGGATCCGCTTCCAGCCGCGGGTCGGGGGGACGAGGCGGCGCGCGCGGCGGGCGCGGACGAAAGAGCGCCCGCAGCAGCCCGCGGAGCATCAGGCCGGGACGCCGCGCGTCTGCCAGAGCCGCTCGGCGTACTCGCGGATGCTGCGGTCGGAGGAGAACTTCCCCATGTGGGCGATGTTCAGGATGGCCTTCCGCGTCCATTCCTCCGGATCCTGGAACGCTTTGCTCACGCGTTCCTGGCATTCCACGTACGACTGGAAGTCCGCCAACAGCATGTAGGTGTCCTGATCCAGCAGCGACTGGATCAGGGGACGGAACAGCTCGGGGTGCTCCGGCTCGAAGAAGCCGGAGGAGATCAGATCGAGGACCGCCTTCAGCTCGGCATTCTGCTCGTAGTGGTCGCGCGGCCGGTAGCCGGCGCGCTGCAGCTCGAAGACCTGCTGCGCGGTGAGCCCGAAGAGGAAGAAGTTGTCGGGCCCGACCTCGTCGCGGATCTCGATGTTCGCGCCGTCGAGCGTGCCGATGGTCAGCGCGCCGTTCAGGGCGAACTTCATGTTCCCGGTGCCGCTCGCCTCCTTGCCGGCGGTGGAGATCTGCTCGGAGAGATCGGACGCCGGGAAGATCCGCTCCGCGAGCGAGACCCGGTAGTTGGCGAGGAACACGACGCGCAGCTTGCCGCTGACTTGCGGGTCGGTGTTGATGACCGAGCCGACCGAGTTGATCAGCTTGATGATCAGCTTCGCCGTTGCATAGGCGGGCGCCGCCTTCCCGCCGAAGATGAAGGTGCGCGGGACCGTGGCCAGATCCGGGTTCTTCTTCGCCCGCAGGTAGAGCGCGACCACATGCAGCACATTGAGCAGCTGGCGCTTGTATTCATGCATGCGCTTGACCTGCACGTCGAAGAGCGAGGCCCGATCGACGTGCACGCGCTGCTCGGTTTCGATGTACCGGGCGAGCTGCTCCTTGTTGCGCTGCTTGATCGCGCGCACCTCCCCGCGGAACACGGGGTCTTCGGCGTGCGGGGCCAGTTTCTCGAGCTGTTCGAGGTTCGTGATCCACCCGTCGCCGATGCGGCCGGTGATGGCCTCAGCCAGCAGCGGATTCGCGGCCAGCAGCCAGCGGCGGGGAG
>DATBZA010000026.1:0-3672 GCA_036513415.1 Myxococcales bacterium
CTCCTGCTCGCCGCCGCGGCCTGCGGAACGGGCGACAACGTGGTGATCGGGTCCGCCGGCGAGAGCAGCATCACGCCGTTCATCGCGTTCGACAACATCCAGAGCGTCATCTCGGGACGCGCCCGGCTGTTTGACCAGGCCGGAAACCCCACCGCCAACTTCGCCGAGGTGGTGATCATCAGCAACCAGCCGGGGCTCTGCAGCCGCCTCCAGCTCCACCCGGACTACTTCCGCAATCCGCAGGAGTACTACCTCGCGCTGATCCTCTTTCTGCCGGGCACCGACCACCTGGGCACGTTCATCCCCGGCCGCGCGGGAGACGAAGGGACCACCAGCGAGATCATCGGGGTCAAGCAGCTTGGCCAGGTGGCGCCGTTCCAGGCAGTGAACGCCGGATACATCGCCCTTCGCGACTGGTCCGAGCAGCCGGGTGGCGAGGCCGTGGGGAGCTTCAATCTGCTGTATGGCGCGCCGCCGCCGCTCAGCGGCGGGGTCCCGTTCTACGGGAAGTTCAAATCGAACGTCTGCCCGACGCTCGACGGCACGCTCCTTCCTTGACAGTGCACCACTCCCGCTCTACCTAGGCGCCCGGCGTCCGGGGAGCGAGTTGCTTCGCTCCCGCCGCGGCGAAGACTGCAACGCCTCAGCATGGGAGACGAAAGGATGGCGCTGCCCCTGACCACCGACCAGCCGGATCGCAGCGTTGCGCCGGCTGGACGGACCTTGGCGAGAAACTTCTTCGTGGCCCGCCTCGGCTCGCTGCTGGCGTTTGCGCCGCTCGGCGTCTGGACCGTGGTGCATCTGTGGCACCAGCTTGCCGCCTACGAGTCGCCGCAGGCGTGGGAGATCGCGGTGACCGGGCACGTGAACGTCGCCACCACCGTGCTCGTGTTCGTGCTCGTGCTCGGGCCCCTGCTCTGGCACAGCGTCTGGGGAATCGTCCGTATGTTCCGGAGCCGCCCGGCGCCGCTGCAGGGCGGATTCTCCAACCTGCGCTACGTCGTGCAGCGCCTGTCCGCGGTGGGGCTGCTCCTGTTTTTGGGCGCCCACCTCTACCTGGCCTGGTTCGAGCCCCGCTTCCTGCACGGCCGCCCGGAGCCGTTCCCGCAGATCTCGCGCGAGATGCGGTTCCACACGCCGACGCTGATCGTCTACGTCCTGGGCGTGCTCGGGATCGCATACCACCTCGCCAACGGCCTCTGGAGCTTCACGACCATGGGCTGGGGCGTGACGGTGAGCAAGAGCGGGATCAAGTGGATGGAGCGCGTGTCCATCCTCCTCTTCCTGGTGCTGCTCGCGATCGGTTTCGCCGCCATCTACGCGCTCTACCGCGGCGGCGAAGCGTACGGGGCGGCATAGAACGCCGCCTTCAGGAGTCGGCGACCAGCGAGCGGACCAGCTCCAGCAGCCGGCTGACGTCGAACGGCTTCTCCATCGAGCGCACGCCGAGGCGCTCGGCCTGCTCGCGCCCCTCGTTGGACCCGGTGGTGAGGACCACGGGCACCCGCCCCAGCCCCGCGGCGCGCAGCTGCTGGACGACCCAGGCTCCGTCGGCGTCCGGCATGAAGTAGTCGACCAGCATCAGCGCGGGTGGGGCCGCGCGCGCCTCCTCCAGGGCATGGCGCGCGTCGGGACAGGCGCGTACGGCGAACCCGTTCAGCTCGAGCAGGTCCTGCAGCACCAGGCGCGTGTCCTCGTCGTCGTCGACGACCAGGATCTGACGGCGGTCGCTCACGCGGACAGCCTACCGCTTGCGCACTCGCACCGCGAGTGCAACGGCCTCGCAGAGTTCACCCAGACCGCCGTCCGCCACTGCGTCCACGAGCAGGCCCGCACCCCTGGCGTCCTCGGCGCACCGCTTTCCCATGCAGGCGACGGCCGCCTGCCCGACGGCCCTGACCCCGGCCAGGGCGACGAATCCGCGGGCGGCGCTGCCGCTGGCAAAGGCGATCGCGTCGATTTCGCCCTCTCGCAACGCCCGGATGGCGGCCGGCTCCGCCTGGGGCGCGGTCACTGTCCGATACAGGACCAATTCCTCCACCTGGGCCCCGGCGGCCCGGAGCCCGGCGGCGAGGGCCGGATTGCCTTCCTCCGCTCGCGGGACGAGCACCCGCTGGCCGGCCACACGCGCGCCCAGCTCGCGGACGAGGGCGTCGGCCCCGACCCCCTGGCGCGGCACCAGGACGTCTCCCGGGAGCTCGCGCGCCGTCGCGGCCCCAACGGCGGCGATCGGCACCCGGATGGACCCGCAGAGAGCGAGCAGGCGCCGCGCGGCATGCGGCGAGGAGACGACGATCAGGTCTGCATGCCCGCTCCCGACGATGGCCGCGATCCGCGCGAGATCGGGCCCGTCCTCGAAGGCGATGCACGGCATGCGCACTGGCGCCGCACCCCGCTCCCGCAGCAATGCCTCCAGCTCCGGGGCATCCTCCTCGGCGCGCGTGACCAGCACGCGCAAGCCGGCCAGCGTCAAGCGCGCTTCGGCGCGGGCAGCCCTTGGGCCTGCGACCGCGCCGCCTCGAGCAGCACCCCGCCGCCGGCGTCGAGCAGGGCCTCCCCGACGCTCCGGCCCAGCGATTCCGGGTCCAGGGTGGGCCCACGCCTCTCCGCCCGCACCAGCTCGACGCCGCCGCGGCCATCCGGCCCTCCGAGGAGCGCGCGCAGCCAGAGCTGCTCGCCTTCCAGCACCGCATAGGCGGCAACCGGGACCGTGCAGCCGCCGGAGAGTCGCGCCAGCACCGCGCGCTCGGCGCGCACGCAACGGGCAGTCGCTTTGTCGTCGAGCGGAGCGGTGGCAGCATCACCCGGAGACCCGCGCACGGCTTCGATGGCGAGCGCGCCCTGCCCCGCCGCCGGCAGGGACAGCTCGATCGCAAGGACCTCGGTTACCTGCGAATCCAGCCCCAGCCGGCGCAGCCCGGCGAGCGCGAGAACCACCGCGTCGAGCGGCCCTTGCGGGTCGCCTTCCACCGGGCGCGACTCCACGCCAGAGCGGACCACCGTCGCGCCGGTCGCGCGCGCAAGGCGCGTCTGCACGTTGCCGCGGACGGGAACGATCGACAGGTCGGGGCGCGCCGCGCGCAGCTGTACGGCGCGTCGCAGCGAGCTGGTGCCCACGCGCGCGCCCTTCGGCAGCTTCCCGAACGTCTTCGCGAGCGGGGCCACCAGCGCGTCGCGGGGATCGTCGCGCTCCGGAAAGGCGCTGAGCACGAAGGGGTCCGGCACCGCGAAGGGCACGTCCTTCGCGCTGTGCACCGCCAGGTCCGCGCGGCCCTCGGCGAGGGCCTGCTCCAGCTCCTTCACGAACAGGCCTTTTCCCCCCACTTCCGCCAGGGGCCGGTCGACGATCCGATCCCCTTGGGTGGACATGGGGACCAGCTCGCAGGCGTGGCCTCGGTCGCGCAACCATCCCCGCACGCGCTCGGCCTGCCAGAGCGCGAGCGCGCTCTTGCGGGTGGCGATGCGCAGCACTAGCTCCTCCTCAGGAGCGGCAGCACGGTCCCTTCCTCCGCGCTCTCGGACTTCTGTCCGGCTTCCTTCTGCGGCTGCGGAGGCTCGCCTTCCAGGGCGAACAATGCGGCGACCGCGTCCGCCAGCGGACCTTCGCCCGCCTCGGCCCGCAACCGGGAAGTGGGGGCATGGAGCAGCTTGTTGACGATGGCGGTCGCCATC
>DATBZA010000027.1:0-2542 GCA_036513415.1 Myxococcales bacterium
GAAGCTTACGGACGTGTTCGAGACCTTGCAGGTGTACCTGGGCTCGCTCTACGTCAACGACTTCAACCGTTTCGGCCGCACCTTCCAGGTAGTCGCGCAGGCGGATGCGCCGTTCCGCGCCCAGCTCGATGACGTCATGCCGCTCAAGACCCGCAACGCGAACGGCGAGATGGTGCCCCTCGGCTCCGTGATCAACGTCTCGCGCTCCTTCGGACCGGATGTGGTGCAGCGCTACAACGCCTACACCTCGGCGGACGTCAACGGCGGACCCGCACCGGGGTTCAGCTCCGGCCAGGCTCAGGCCGCGATGGCGAAGATCCTTGATGAGACGCTGCCCCGCGGCATGTCGTACGAGTGGACGGATCTCGCCTACCAGCAGCTCATCTCGGGCAATACGGGACTCCTGGTGTTTCCGCTCTGCGTACTGTTCGTGTTCCTGGTGCTCGCGGCGCAGTACGAGAGCCTCTCGCTTCCACTCGCGATAATCCTGATCGTGCCGATGTGCATGTTGCCCGCGGTCACGGCTCTCAAGCTGGACCACGGGGATAACAACATCTTCACGCAGATCGGCCTCCTGGTGCTGGTCGGGCTCGCCTGCAAGAACGCGATCCTGATCGTGGAGTTCGCCAAGCATCTGCAGGAGGAGCACGGCCGGGATGCGAAAGCGGCCGTGCTGGAGGCCGCGCACCTGCGGCTCCGCCCCATTCTCATGACCTCCATGGCCTTCGTCATGGGCGTCGTGCCGCTGGTGCTGGCCACGGGCGCCGGAGCTGAGGTCCGGCACGCGCTCGGCGTCACCGTGTTCGCCGGCATGCTGGGGGTGACGGCCTTTGGCCTGCTGCTGACGCCGGTGTTCTACGTGTTCGTCCGGCGCGCCACGGCGCACACGGCGGCGCCCGTTCCCTTGCCACCGCTCGCCGTCCCGGAGTCCTGAAGCATGAACGCCGCGAACCTCACCGTCTTGAATATCCGGCGTGGGTCCGTGCTCCTGTTGAGCGCCGCGCTCGCCGGCTGCGCGGTGGGACCGAACTACGTGAAGCCCGAGGGCAAAGTCGCGCCGCAGTTCGAAGGTGCCAGGGACGGCGCCTTCTCCAGCGCGGACGCCCAGGGGAAGTTCTGGACGCAGTTCGGCGATGACACCCTGGACCGCCTGGTCGATGAGGCGCTGGATGCGAATCACGACCTGCGCATGGCCCTGGGAAGACTCATCGAGGCGCGCGCGCTGCGCCGCGAGAGCGAGTTCGCTCTCGCGCCCACGGTCACCGCCGCCGGCGGCTACACCAAGGAGCAATTTCCCGCGGTCGACAGTCCGACCGGCGCGCCGCTGGCGGGGCATTTCTACCAGGCGGGCTTCGATGCGTTCTGGGAGCTGGACTTCTTCGGCCGCGTGCGTCGCGGTGTGGAGGCGCGGCACGCGGAGGTCGGGGGCGCGGAGGCGAGCTTGCGCGATGCCCAGGTGTCGGTCACCGCGGAGGTGGCGCGCACCTACTTCGAGCTGCGCGGCGCGCAGACCCAGCTCGCCGTCGCACAGCGCAACGTCGACAACCAGCGCGAGACCGCGGGCCTCACTCAGGCGCGCCTCGATGCCGGCCGCGGCACCGAGCTCGACACCTCCCGCGCCCGCTCACAGCTGTCGACGACCCTCGCCACCATCGGACCGCTGCAGGCGCAGGTCGCGCGCTCCATGCACCGACTGGCGGTACTCACCGGCCGCGAGCCCAACGCGCTCAACGACCTCCTGACACCGCCGCGCGAGCTGCCGGCACTGCCGCAGATCACCTCGGTCGGAGACCCCGCCGGCCTCCTGCGCCGCCGGCCCGACATCCGCATCGCCGAGCGCTCCCTTGCCGCCTCCACCGCGCGCGTCGGCGTGGCGATCGGCGATCTCTTTCCCAAGGTCACGTTCACCGGCAATTTCACTTACGCCGCCACCGAGCCCGGTTACCTCGGCCAGGCGTCCACCCGCGGCTACGTGATCGGGCCCGCCATCTCCTGGGCGGCTTTTGATCTGGGGCGGGTGAGAGCCCAGATCGCCGGCAGCCGGGCCCGTGCCGACGTGACGCTTGCGGGCTACGAGCAGACCGTGCTGCGCGCGCTGGAAGAGACGGAGGATGCGCTCGTGACCCACGCCCGCACCCGCGACAGTCTCAACGACGCCCAGGATGCGGCCCGGGAGAGCCTGACGGCAGCGCGCATTGCGCGCACCCGCTACGAGGGGGGCATGGTGGATTTTCTTGAAGTGCTCGATGCCGAGCGGACCCAGCTCGCCGCGGAAGACCGCCTGGCGCAAGTACGCACCGAGTCCGCGACCAGCCTCATCGCTGTTTACAAAGCCCTGGGAGGCGGCTGGGAAATGGCGCCCCTGCCAAGCTACGTGAGGCAATCCGGTGGTTAAGCCTTTGATTCACAAAAGGATCACAGCGGTATGCGGCCGCAAGTAGCCCGGCAAGCGCGCGCTGGCGGGGCCGAAGGCGAGTCCCCCTCGCTCCCTCTTAAGATAGAGAGAGCGGTCCGTAGCGGCAGATCAGGTTCCCGGCGCGCT
>DATBZA010000028.1:0-51942 GCA_036513415.1 Myxococcales bacterium
GCGCCGATCTCCGCCAGCGCCGCCAGCTCGTCCCGCCGCAGCCCCGCCCGTGCCGCGAGATCCGCGATGCTGGCGAACGGCGCCCGCGCCCGCTCCTCGACGACCCTCTTCCCCACCGCTTCCCGCAGCCCCCGCGCGTACCGCAACCCGAGCCGCAGCCGCAGCTCCTCTTCGGGACCGGTCCGTTCCAGCGTGCACAGCCAGTCGCTGCGGGCCACGTCGATGGGCCTGACCCGCACCCCGCGACGCTGCGCGTCCTTCACCAGCGTGGCCGGGCTGTAGAAGCCCATCGGCCAGCAGTTGAGCATCGCCGCGTAGAAGGCGTGCGGGTGGTGCACCTTGAGGTATGCGCTCGCGTACACGATCAGCGCGAACGACGCGGCATGGCTCTCGGGAAATCCGTACAGCGCGAACGAGGTGATGCTCTGGACGATCTCGTCCTGCGCCTTGGGAGTGATCCCGTTCGCCGTCATCCCTTCCCGCAGCCGCTGCTCGATGTGCTTCATCCGCTCCACGCTGCGCTTGCTGCCCATCGCGCGGCGCAGCTCGTCCGCCTCGCCGCCGGTGAAGTTCGCGGCGGTCATCGCGATGCGCATCAGCTGCTCCTGGAAAAGGGGCACGCCCAGGGTCCGCTCCAGCACCGGCCAGAGCGAGGGGTGCGGCACCGAGGGCTTCTGGCGTCCCGCCCGCCGCTCCAGGTACGGATTGACCATCTGCCCGACGATGGGGCCGGGGCGGATGATCGCGACCTCCACCACGATGTCGTAGAAGTGGTCCGGCCGCATGCGCGGCAAGGTCGCCATCTGCGCGCGCGATTCGACCTGGAAGACGCCGACGGTGTCCGCGGTCTGCAGCAGGCGGTAGACACCGGGATCGTCGGGCGGAAGCTGCGCCAGGTCCAGCTCGACGCCTTCGTGGGCGCGCACCAGCGGAATCGCCTGCTCGAGCACCGCCATCATGCCCAGCCCGAGCAGGTCGATCTTGATGATGCCCAGGTCGGCGCAGTCGTCCTTGTCCCACTGCACCACCATCCTGCCGGGCATCGAGGCGGGCTCGAGCGGCACGATCTCGTCGAGCCGGCCGCGGGCGATGATCATCCCGCCGCTGTGCTGCCCGAGGTGTCGCGGCAGCCCCGCGATCTGCCGGCAGAGCTGCAGGTACAAGCCGACGCGCCGGTCGCCGACGGCGAGCCCCGCCTCGCGGGCGCGGTTCTGCAGCGAATCGGAGTCGGAGGTGAACTCGAAGTGCGGCAGCAGCTTCGAAAGCCGGTCCAGCTCCTCCTGCGGCAACCCGAGGACCTTCCCGATCTCGCGCGAGGCGGACCGCGCGCGGTAGGTGATCACGTTGGCGGTCATCGCCGCGCCGGAGATTCCGTAGCGCTGGTAGACGTGCTGGATCACCTTCTCGCGCTGGTCGCCGCTGGGTAGATCGAGATCGATGTCGGGCCACGCCTTGTGCCCGGTCGAATCGGTGCGCTCCTCGGAGAGGAAGCGCTCGAACAAGAGGTTCATCTGCACCGGATCGACGGCAGTGATCCCCAGCGCGTAGCAGACGGCGCTGTTCGCGGCCGACCCACGCCCCTGCACCAGGACGCTTTCGCAGCCGCAGAACAGCACCATGTCGTGGACGATGAGGAAATACCCGGCCAGGCCGAGCTTCGCGATCAGCGACAGCTCGCGCTCGAGCTGGGCGATGGCCTTGGGCCAGCGCGCGCTGCCGGCACCGCCGTAGCGTCGGCGCGCTCCGTCCATGGTGCGGTGCCACAACTCGCCGTCGAGCGATGCGGCATGGAGGAACTGCGGCTCGGGCAGCTCGTAGCCGAGATCGTCCAGCGTGTAGGCGCAGCGGTCGGCGATCTCGCGCGTCAAGCGCACGGCTTCCGGCAAGTCCCGGAAGATCGCGGCGATCTCGCGCGGAGGGCGGACGTGGCGCTCGGCGTTGCGCGACAAGCGCCGGCCCGCCGCATCCAGCGTCGTCTTCAGGCGGATGCAGGTGAGCGCGTCGAACAGCGGCTTCCCGTCGGGCGACGCGTGTCGCACGCCGCCGGAGGCGACGACGCGCAGGCCCCGCGCGCGGGCTGCGTCGATGCGGCGCCGGTTCTCCCGCTCTTGGGACGGGTCCATGTGCCGCTGCACTTCGGCGAACAGCCGCTCGGTGCCCAGATGCTGCGCGAGGAGGACGAGGTGCCGCGGCGTTCCCGCGCTGAGCGCGACGAGCCCCAGGCGGAAGTCGGCGAGCTGCGCGGGCGTGACCCGGCACGCGTCCTTCCCCGCCGTGGCGTGCCCGAGCGTCAGCAGGCGGCAGAGGTTCTTGTATCCTCCGCGATCCTCGCAAAGGAGCGCGACCCGGCCCCCGCCTTCGACATCGATCTCCGCGCCCACCAGAGGGCGCACGCCCTGGCGGCGCGCGATGGCGTGGAAGCGCGGAATCCCGTAGAGGCCGCCCAGGTCGGCGAGACCGAAGATGCGGTGGCCAGAGGCGGCGGCGGCGTGGGCGAGATCTTCGGGGAGCGAGGAGGCGCGCAGGAAGGAGAAGGCACTTCGGGCATGCAGCTCGACGTAATCGCAAGCCGCCCCGGCACTGCGCGAGCGGACGACCTTCGCGCGGAGATCAACGTCAGTCATACACCGCCTCGATTCGCCAAGTACCGGTGGCCAGCTCGCGCGCGGCGCGGATCAGGAGTCCTCCCGCCAGCTCCAGGTCGTACGCGTCCAACGCGAGTGGCGCGTCCGTCCACCATTCCGCCACCGTCCGCCAGGGGCCCGCGCAAGCCACCACCCGGCCGCCGAGCGCACCCTCGCCGATCACCAGGAGCGGCGCGCCCGAATCGTCGCACCGCACTTCCGCCGTTCGGGGGGGCCGCAGCGCGCGCGAAGCGAGCGAGACCTCGATCTCCGGCGGAAGCGGCACGCGGGGCGGCGGCGGGGGCGCGAACTTGCGGCACACCGCCGCGAACGGCGCCCAGCGATCCGGCTCCTCCGGCCGCCCTACCCGGCCCGGCCCGACCAGCGCCGAGAGCCGAGCCACCGCCGCCGCGAGCTGCGTCGGGCTGGCGCCGCGCGAGCCGAACAGGGGCATCTGCTCGAGCACTTCGCGGGTGGTCACTGCCGTGAGCCTGACCGCGCGCACGCCGGCGGGCGGAGGGCCCGACTCGACCGAGAGGCGCAACAGCTGGAGCAGCGCCGCGACCTCGCGGGTGGGGGCGGCGAGATCGAGGGCGCGCTCGTCCCAGGATCCGTCCGCCAGCCGGAGCTGCAGGCGCAGCTCGCGCGCCATCAGCCCGCGCGCCGACAAGCGTTGCGCCAGGCGGTCGAGGAGCCCCTTCCAGACGAAGAGGAGCGGCTCGACCGAGGAGGCGTCCCATTCCAGCTCTTCGCCCTCCTCGAACAGCGAAGGCTCCGGGCGCGCGGCGAGCGCGGAGGCATCCTCTCCGCGCGCCAGCCGCGAGAGCAGCGCAGCCTCCGGCCCCAGCCGCGCCGCAAGCGGTCCGGGCGGCAGGGCCGCTACCTCTCCGAGCGTGGACAGGCCGAAGCGCCGCAACGGTTCCTGCAGCTCGTCGGGCAGCTCCAGCGCGTACAGCGGGAGCGCGGCCAGGAACTCGCGCTGCTCTTCCGGCGGGACCACGCGGAAAGCCCCACCGCCCACGCCCGAGGCGGACGCTTCCAGGGTGAGATCCGCGGACGCCGCCCGTGCAGCGAGCCGGGCCACCGACTTGCTCGAGCCCAGACCCACGGCCGCGCGCACGCCGACGCGCTCGGCGGCGGCGACCACGGCGCGCGCCACCGCGCGATCGTCGCCGATCAGCGACTCGAGCCCCGAAACATCCAGGTACACCAGACCGGGCCCCGCTTCCTCTACGCGCGGGGACATGGCGCTGGCCGCCTCGCGCGCCGCCTGCGCCGCGGCGCGCTCGCGCTCCGGTGACGCCTCCCGGCTGAGCAGGCGCGGGCAGATCGCGCGCGCTTCCGCCAGCGTCTGCCCCGCTTCGACCCCTTCCGCGGCGCCGGTCGCTCCGAGCACGTGCGCGCGGCCGCCCAGGCCCGCCTGCACCACCGCCAGCGGCTCCGCGCAGAGCTGCGGCTCCGTGCGCAGCGCGGCGATCAAGGACAGCTCGGGGACCCAGAGGCACGCGATCTTCATGGCCCACCGTCACTTCGGCCCGAGAGGCAGGTGGAGCGGCAGCGGCGCGGAGGGCGGCATCCGCTTGTGCCGGGTCACCGCGGAGACGACGTGCAAGCCGCGCAGGAACCGCCCAGGGGAGCCCTTCTGCCCTTCCCACTGCGCGCGCCCGCGTTCCAGCTCGATGGTCGCCGACGCGAAAGTGCCCGCTTGCGCGGCGCGGGCGAGGAGCAACAGCACGCCGCCGTGCTTCTCCGCCCGCCGCGCGAGCCGCGCCCACGGCGACGCTCCAGGCGACGGCGGTTTCTTCTCGAAGCGGACGAGCTGGATGACGCCGCGCGGCTGCTTCGGCGGGGGAAGAACGCTGACGTCGCCGAGGTCGAGCGCGACCAGCGCGAAGCGCGCTTCCAGCGCGATCTCCGCCGCGCGCAGCGCCTGCACGGGATCGTGCGGGCGCACCCACAGGAGCCGATCGAGATCGATGCCGCAGGGCGCCGGATCGAACGAGTCGCCGGGATCGATCAGCGCACAGTTCTCTCCGCCCTGCGTCGCGGAAGCGAGCGCCGCCCGGACCAGCGCCGTTCCTCCGCCTCCGGGCGGACCGACGATCTCGTGCAGTTGCCCGCGCGCGAGGCCGCCGCCGAGCGCCGCATCGAGCGGAGGAAGGCCGGTGGGAATCGCCCGCGGCGCGGGGGGCGACAGCGCCGGCGCTCGCCGGACCTGCCCGTCGCGCAGCAGCTCCTCGAGGGCGTGCAAATCCTTCGGAAGACGGCGCGCGGGAAGCGTCACGACCCGACCGATCTAGCTAAACATGCGTTCAGGTGCAAGCCTGTGGCGGATGGGCTGGGCTTGGAGGGGTCATCGGGGCCATCCGGCAGGGCCGTTCGGATTCACGGACCGCACCAGCCTGCCGAATGACCTCGCTCAAACGTAGCCACTGAGCCGCACTGCGGCGGCCGGGGCTAGTGGACGGAGCGCGGGATCGTCCCGATCGGGTCCATGCGCATCCGCCGGGGTGGCATCTGCGCGTGTTCCTTCGCGCCCGGACGGTCCGGCATCATCGCCAGCGCCGCCGCGCCCACGGCCAGCAGCGCATCGCGCGCCGCGATGTCCAGGTACTTGCCCGTCGAGATCAGGTTGCCGGTGATCATCGCCAGCCAACTCGACATCAGCGCGCCACCCAGTCGCGGCCGCCGGAGCACCATCAGCCCCAGGGCGATCTCGGCCAGCCCGACGAGCTTCATGAACGTCCGCCCGTCGACGGGCAGCCGCCGCTCGACCTCCGGGCTCAGGTACCTGTCCCAGTCGGTCAAAAGATTGGTGAACTTGTCCGCCCCGGCCACGATCGGCACCACGCCGTACCCGACCCGCAACAGCGTTTTCGCATCCGAAGGCATTCTCGTACCCCCCACCGCGACAAGGTTGCGACTCCCGGGCAGGTGGGGAAGCCCCGCAGACCGCCGGCGGTTCGCATCGGCATAAGGCGGCGGATGGAAACGGGAAATGCAGCAGGCGTCCGCCTGCTCCCCGCGAACCCCCTTGCGGCCGGGTCCAAAGCTTGAGAAGCAGCGCCCATCGGAGGCCGCATGCTCCAAGTGGGAGACGTCGCGCCGGATTTCGAGCTGCTCGACGAGGAAGGCAAGCCGACGCGCCTCTCCAGCTTCCGCGGCCGCAACGTGGTGGTCCTCTTCTTCCCCGCGGCCTTCTCGCCCATCTGCACGCAGGAGCTGAAGCAGATCGCCGGCCGGAGGAACGACTACGACCGCGAGGATGCGGCGGTGATCGGCGTGTCGGTGGACAACCGCTGGAGCCTGAAGGCGTTCAAACGCGACGAGGGCCTCACCGCCACTCTGCTCTCGGACTTCCACCCGAAAGGCAACGTCGCGCAGAAGTACGGCGTGTTCATCGGCGAGACCGGCTACGCCAAACGGGGGACGTTCATCGTCGACAAGGAAGGCGTGCTCCGCGGCATCAGCGTCAAGGAGCCGAAGGAGGCGCGGAGCGAGGAGGACTACCTCAACCTCCTGCGGAACTGCCCGCGGTGATGGCGTTCCAGGGCTTTCCCGAGGGCGGCCTCGCCTTCCTGCGCGATCTGACCGAGCACAACGATCGCGACTGGTTCGAGGCGCACCGGGTCGCTTGGGACGCCGAGATCGTCCCCGCCATGCTCGAGTGGTGCGGGGCGCTCGCGGAGCGGCTTCAGGACATCATGCCGGGACTGGTCTTCGTGCCGCGCGTGGGCGGAAGCCTGTACCGCTTGAACCGGGACGTCCGCTTCTCCCGCGACAAGCGGCCGTACAAGACGCACGTGGCGGCGCTCCTGTGGGAGGGAGGCGAGAAGCACGATGCCCCGGGCGTGTACCTGCACGTCTCGCCCGAGGAGGTGATCTTCGGCGGCGGCATCTACGCCTTCGAGGAAGCGCGGCTGGACCGCTGGCGCAAGCTCTTGCACAACCTCTCCTCCGCGGAGCGGCTCGAAGCGGCCCTGGCCGCCGCGAAGAAAGGAGGGCTCAAGCTGGAGATCTCGGACAAGCTGCAGCGGCCGGCGCGCGGCTTCGATCCGGAGGGTCCGCGCGCCGAGCTGTCGAAGTACAAGGGGCTGGCGGTGACCCGGAAGTCGAAACCCGCTGCCTGGCTCATTACGCCGGAGGCGCTGGAGAGGGCGGAGACAGCCGCCCGCGCCTACGCGCCGCTGCACGCCTGGATGCGCGACGAGCTGTGCCCGTGACCATGCCGATCGAGCCGGTCACGCTCTCGGGAAAGTCGGTGGTCCTGCGGCCGCTCTCGCGCAACGACATGCAGGCGATGCGCGCGCTTGCAGCCGGGCCGCGCGGGACCTTCGAGTGGGCCTTCGTTCCGACGCCAGACCAGGTGCCGCAGTACGTGGACGGCGCGGTGGCCCTGATGGAGCGGAGGACGGCGCTGGTGTTCGCCGTCTGCACGCCGGCCGGCGAGCTGGCTGGCTGCACGCGCCTGTTCGATCTGCAGCGCTGGGAGTGGCTGCCGGGCAAGGATCCGCGCCCGGGGCAGGACGTCCTCGACGCGGCCGAGATCGGATACACCTGGCTGGCGGAAAGCGCGCAGCGCACCTCCGTGAACACCGAGGCCAAGCTCCTGCTGCTCCGGCACGCCTTCCAGACCTGGCGCTGCTACCGCGTGACCTTGAAGACGGACGAGCGCAACACCCGCTCGCGGCGCGCGATCGAGCGCCTCGGAGCGCACTTCGACGGCGTGCTCCGCGCATTCCAGCCCGCCGCCGACGGCAAGCCGCGCAACACCGCGTACTACACGATCCTGGACCGGGAGTGGCCCGACATCGAGCGCCGCCTGCAGCAAAAGCTGCAGGAGCGATGAGCGTTCACTCGTCTTCGCTCTGCTGCTCGAGCTTGGCGCGCAGCAGATCGCCCAGCGTTCCGAAGCCCTTTCCCGGCGGCATCTTCTTGTTCATCTGCCGCTGGTACTCGCGGTAGTCGGAGACTCCCTCCGCGCGCTGGGCCGCCGTCCGCGACAGCCGGTACCGGCCGCGGTCGTCGATCTCGATGATCTGCGCCTTGAACTGCGTCCCCGGCGGCACCGTCTTCTTGTTGTCGCTGCCGCGCGGCGTGCCCAGCTCCGGATTCGGCACCAGCCCCTTGCCTCCGTCCCAGTGGACGAAGACCCCGAAGGCCTCGCACTTGTCGACGGTGGCGTCCACCACGTCGCCGACGCGGGCCCGCTTCTGCTTTTCCGGCTTCGCCGCCTCGGGCGCTTGCGCCTCGTCCTCGCTGATGCGGCGGAGCGCCACCCGCCGCTGGGCGTCGTCGATCGACTCCACTTGCACCCAGATGCTCTCGCCCTCCTTCACCACCTCGCGGGGGTGCTGCACGTGGCGGTCGGAGAGCGCCGAGACGTGCACCAGCCCGTCGACCCCGGGGAAGAGCTCGACGAATGCGCCGAACGGCTGCAGGCGCGCGACCTTGCCCTGGAGCCTGGTCCCTTCCTTGAGCTGAGGCCGGGCCGCGTTCCAGGGATCCTGCTCGAGGGCCCGGAGCGAGAGCGCGATCTTCTCGTGCCCTCTCTCGTCCCGTTCGATCCGCAGGACCTGCACCTTCACCCGCTGTCCGGGCTTCACCACGTCCTGCGCATGCGCCACGCGCGCGTGCGACAGCTCGGAGACGTGCACCAGCCCTTCCAGTCCGCCCAGGTCGATGAATGCCCCGAAGTCGCGCACCGAGGTGACGGTGCCTTCGATCTGCGCCCCGACCTCCAGGCTCTTGCGCAGCTCGGCCGCCTGCGCGGCACGCTCTTCCTCCAGGAGCGCCCGGCGGGAGAGGATGGCGTTCCCGCCGCGGATCTCGGTCACGCGGAACCTGAGCCGCTGCCCGACGAATTGCGACTGGTCCTCCACGAAGCGCAGGTCGACCTGCGACGCGGGGACGAAGCCGCGCAGCCCGCCCAGATCGACCTCCAGACCGCCCTTGTTCTGCCCGGTGATCAGGCCCTCGATGGGGATCCTCGAGTCGAGCGCCTGCTGAACGACTTCGCGTCCGGCCCCCTTGGGAACGGAGCGGGTCACCACCACATTGCCTTCGCTGAGGGAGAGCACGTAGCCCTCGATGGTCTCTCCCACTTGCACGAGCAGATCGCCCGTGTCGTTGCGCAGCTCCCGAAGGTCGATGATCCCCTCGCCCTTGCCGCCCAGATCGAGAAAGGCGACTTCGCCGCCCAGGTGGGCGACGCGGACGGAGAGCTTCTGCCCGACGCGCAGCTTCCCCGGCTTCTGCTGCTCGGTTTCCGCGAACAGCGCCGCGAAGTCGGCGTTCTCTTCCGGGGAAGGCTGGGAGAAGACGGAGCCGGGATCGTCCGCGGGCTTCGAAGGAGCGCTCTCCGCCGGCTGCGTGGCAGCGGGGGACGGCTCGGGGGACGGGGCGGCGCCGAGCGTCGGCTTGCGCACGACGATGGGCATCTTCCGCTCTTCCTTTTGCCGCGGCGGCCGGCTCTTCCTCTCCGGCGCCGCTGCCTTCGGCGCATCGGAAGCCGGCCGCGCCGCAGCCTCGAGGATCTCCTCGAAGGTCGGCTGGGCGCTCTTCTTCGGCGCCGGGGGGGCCTTCGGCTCCTCCACCGAAACGCCCTGGAGCACTTCCTCGAAGGAGGGTTGGTGTTTTCGCGGGCCCTGCGCTTGCTGCTGCTCTTCCGGCTTGTCGCTCATCGAACGCCTTCTCCCGCGAAACGCGGGCGGCGCGTCATACCACACCCGCGGCCGGGGGCGAGCGCGGGAAACCCGCGGGGAAGGCAATGCGGCGACTCGCCGGAGCGCTCAGGTGCATGACCCGCATCGCCTGCGCCGCCGTCCTGTCCCTCGTCGGGCCGCTCCGCTGCGGCGCTCCCCAGAGCGGTGGACAGGCAGGCGAGAGTCTCGGAAAGCCGGACGCGGGAGCCGACGGAGGCGGGTCAATGCCAGCCTCACGTCCACGTCGACGTAACGTCGACGTCGGCGTAACGTCGGCGTCGACGTAGCTCTGTTTCCATCGTCCTGCACTAACTGAGCAGCATTGGGGCTAGGACCGCGGGCGCTTGCGGCCGGCGTCGTGTGACTCCGACTCCAGCTCCCGCAACGACCGCAACAGCTTCGCTTCCTCGGGCAGCCGCGCCTTCCGCATCGCCTCGCCGCCCACCACCACGCGTCCTCCAGTCTGCCGCGTCGCGGCTACGGACATGCCCACCTGCTCGGCGACTTCCGGGTTCATGGTGCTGCTCAGCGCCACCAGGACCGCCCGCGAGCGCAGGATCAAGTCGGCGAGATCGCGCGCCGGGGTCTGGGCCAGCGGCGCGAGCACCTCGAATCCATGCGCCCGCAGCAGGCAGGCCGCCATGCGGGCCGCGATGTCGTGCAGCTCCCCGGCCACGGCCGCGACGATGGCCGTGCCCCGATCCGGCCGGACCGGCTCTCCGGGCCGCTCCGCGAGCGGCTGGGATCGGGCGACGGCGTCGATCACCGCCTGCGCGGCCACGTGCTCCTCGGCCACCGACAGCTTCGCCTGCGCCCACTTCTCGCCGATGCGGTGGAGGGCGGGGGTGGCGACCTCGTCGAACAGCTCCGCCAGCGAATGCCCGCGCAGGCGTAGCCCCGCGAGCTGTCCGACCAGGGCGGGCGCGTCGCCGCGGAGCGAGGCTTCCTCGAAGGTGCGCAGGGCCTCTTCACCGAGCTCGGTGGCCCCTTGCGGCACGCCGGTCGGGAGGGGCCCAGCGGCCTGGTACTGCCGTTTCTGCACGAACGCGGTCACGTCGCGGAGCCGGAACTTGCGGTGCCCGCCGGGTGTGCGAAAGCACTCGATCTCACCAGCGTCGGCCCAGCGCTTGACAGTTGCCTCGCCGACTCCGAGCAGCGTCGCGACCTGCCGTGTCGATAGAACGTCCGTGTTCATGCAACCCTGGAGCGTTTTGAGCGAGGAGAGCGATTAGACGATGACCGAGCGAGGACGATTCGCGCCCAGTCCCACCGGCGAGCTGCATCTTGGGAACGCCCGCACGGCGCTGCTCTCCTGGCTCTGGTCCAGGCAGGAGGGCGCAGGGTTTGCCCTCCGCATCGAGGACATCGACAGGCCACGCGTACGGCCGGGGATGGCCGAGCAGCAGCTCGACGAGCTGCGCTGGCTAGGCCTGGATTGGGACGGACCGCCGGTCTTCCAGTCCGCGCGGACCGCTCACCATGAAGGCGCGCTTCGCCGGCTGGCAGACCATGTCTACGAGTGCTTTTGTTCCCGAGCGGAGATCGCCGCCGCCAGCGCTCCTCACGGCGACGAGGGTCCGCGGTATCCGGGCACCTGCGCGAACTTGACCCGCACGCAGCGCGAGGAGCGGCGGCGCACCCGTCCGCCGTCGCTGCGCCTGCGTGTCCCGCCAGGGTCCCTCGCCTTCCACGACCAGATCCTCGGCCATCAGGAGTTCGATACGCACCAGCTCGTCGGCGATTTCGTGCTGCGGCGCGGCGACGGCGTCTTCGCTTACCAACTCGCGGTGGTGGTGGACGACGGGGCAATGGACATCACGCAAGTCCTGCGGGGGTCGGACTTGCTGCCATCCACCGCCCGGCAGATCCTGCTGCACCGCCTGCTCGGCCAGCGCGAGCCCCGTTGGGCGCATGCGCCTCTGCTGATTGCAGCCAATGGCGAACGGCTTTCGAAGCGGGATCAATCGCTCTCGCTCTCGGCGTTGCGCGCGCGCGGCGCCGACCCGCGACAAGTCGTCGCACACCTTGCCCGGCTCTCGGGCATGGAGGCGGGGGATCGCGCCTGGCCCCGCGACCTGATCAAACCCTTTTCGTTATCGAAAGTTCCACAGAATCCCGTCGCAATCAGTGCATTGCCGTACTGATTTCAAACATCCGCCCGCCGCCGACGCGTTGGCCGGATTGCCGATTCGCGGCGCCGTGTGCTACTTCCCTCCGCCCTGTGCCAGACAGGAGAGGCTCGCATGCCCGACCAGCCGAACCAGATCGGCTCCATTCGCGTGAGGAAGGCAAACTGGAACCTTCCCGCTCCCGTCCTGTTCGAGGAGTCGGTCCGGCGGGGAGAGGGAAGGATCGGCGCGGGCGGGGCCCTGGTGGTGACGACCGGCAAGCACACCGGGCGGGCGGCCAACGACAAGTTCATCGTCCGCAACGCCGCCACCGACAAGACCGTCTGGTGGGGAAAGGTCAACAAGCCGTTTCCGCAGGAGAAGTTCGACCGCGTCTTCGAGAAGATGAAGAAGTTCCTCGAGGACAAGGAAGTGTTCGTGCTCGACGCCTTCGTCGGGACGCACCCCGAGCACCGGATCCCGGTGCGCGTGATCACCCAGTACGCCTGGCACAACCTCTTCATCCGCACGATGCTCCTGCCGGCGAAGCCCGGCGAGTACGCGAACGTCACCGACCCGTTCACCATCATCGACCTGCCCGCTTTCCAGGCCTCGAAGGAGGAGGACGGCACCAACGGTCCCACCGCCATCCTGGTCGACTTCCAGAAGAAGCTGACGCTGATCGCCAGCACCGAGTACGCGGGCGAGATGAAGAAGAGCGCCTTCTCGCTGATGAATTTCCTGCTCCCGGCCGAGGGCACGATGCCGATGCACGCCAGCGCGAACATCGGCCCCCAGGGCGACACCGCCGTGTTCTTCGGGCTCTCCGGCACGGGAAAGACGACCCTTTCCGCGGACTCCCGGCGTACCCTGATCGGCGACGACGAGCACGGCTGGGGGCCAAGCGGCGTCTTCAACTTCGAGGGCGGCTGCTACGCGAAGGTGATCCGGCTCTCCCCACAGGCGGAGCCGGAGATCCACGCCACCACCAGGATGTTCGGCACCGTGCTGGAGAACGTGGTCATGGATCCCCAGACGCGGGAGCTGGACTTCGACGACAGCACGCTCGCGGAGAATACGCGCGCCTGCTACCCCATCCAGTACATCCCCAACGCCTCGAAGTCGGGGATCGGCGGGCAGCCGAAGAACGTGCTGATGCTCACGTACGACGCCTTCGGGGTGCTGCCGCCGATCGCCAGGCTGACGCTCGCCCAGGCCGCCTACTACTTCCTCTCCGGCTACACCGCCAAGGTCGCCGGCACCGAGATCGGCGTCAAGGAGCCCCAGGCCACCTTCTCCACCTGCTTCGGCGCGCCCTTCATGCCGCTGCACCCCACCGTGTACAGCAAGCTCCTCACCGAGAACATCGCCAGGAACGGCACGCGCGTGTGGCTGATGAACACGGGCTTCACCGGCGGTCCGTACGGCGTCGGCAAGCGGATGTCGATCCAGCATACGCGGGCGCTGCTCAATGCCGCCCTCGACGGCAAGCTGGACAAGGTGAACTTCGCCAAGGACCCGATCTTCGGCTTCGAGGTGCCCACCGACGCTCCCGGCGTACCCACCCAGGTGCTGAACCCGCGCGACACCTGGGCGGACAAGGCGGCCTACGACGAGAAGGCCAGGTACCTGGCGAGGCTCTTCACCGACAATTTCAAGCAGTTCGCGGAACAGGCTTCCCCTGAAGTGCTGGCGGCGGCGCCCAAGGCGGGGTAGAACACCCGCGCTTTTCAAGGGAGCGTCGATTGTCAGAAAAGGAAGCCGGGATTGAAGTCGAGGGAACCGTGCGCGAGGAGCTCGCGGGTGGGAACTATCGCGTGGAGCTCGACAACAAGCACTCGGTGCTCGCCTATGCGAGCGGAAAGATGCGGAAGTTCCGCATCCGCATCCTTCCCGGCGACCGCGTGAAGCTGGAGCTGTCCCCTTACGATCTGACGCGCGGCCGGATCACCTACCGGCAGAAGTAGCTCCCGCCTCGATCCGGGACAGGAACTTCTCCAGCGTCAGCGCGACCAGCTCCGGCTGTTCCACCAGCGCTGCGTGGCTGCCCTCGCGCAGCACCAGCAGCTCCGCTCCGGGAATTCGCGCCGCCATCTCTCGCGAGCGCGCCGCCGGCGCGAACAGGTCACGCTCCGCGGCGACCACCAGCACGGGCACCCGCACCTGCTCGAGGAGGTCGGTGGCGTCGTGGGAGAGCAGGTCCCGCGCGAGGGCGAAGTACCCGCGCAGGTCGAGCTGCGAGAGGTGCTCGAAGTAGGGCTCGAAGTCCTCGCGCGGGCAGAGGTCTGGATGCACCACCCCGAGCGCTCGGATCGCCTCCCAGACGCCGGGCAGCTTGAGGACCGCGCGCAGCGCCTGCTCTGCGAGCTGCGCGTGGGCCGCGCCCAGCTCCACCAGCATGCGAAAGACGGGCAAAAGCGGGCCGCCGCCGGGCAAGCTGGTCAGGGCCTTTCCGGCGGCGCCCAGCATGGGCGCAAGCCCGAGGACGCGTTCCGGGTGCTGCCGGTACCCCTCGAGGATGACCTGAGAGCCCATCGAGTGCCCCAGCAACACTGCCTGCCCGACCCCGGCGCCATCCGCGACGGTCCAGAGATCCCGGGCGCAGGCGACCACGGTCATGCTCTCGGGATGCTCGGGGACGGGGCTGCGCCCGTGACCGCGATAGTCCCAGCTCAGGAAGGTGTAGGGGCCGACCTCCGCGAAGTGCTGCGACAGCCTCCGCCAGAAGAAGGTCGAGACGCCGATGCCGTTGCAGGCGATGAGCGCGCGCGGTCCGGAACCCTCCGCGCGCCAGGCCAGGATCGCTCCGTCGGGGGCCGTGGTGGTGCCGGCCCGCACGACTGGAGTCACTTCTTGCGCTCCTCGATGCGGAATTCCACCCGGCGATTCAGCGTGCGGCCAGCGCGCGTGGCATTGGAGGCGATGGGCCGCTTGGGCCCGTACCCCACCGCCTTCAGCTGGCCCGCGTCGACGCCCTCGCGGACCAGGTACTCCTTCACCGCGTCGGCGCGCTCCTGCGACAGCTTGAGATTTTCCTTCCGCTTGCCGACGTTGTCGGTATGACCCTCGATGCGCACGGCGACGCCCTGAGCGTCCTTGACGGCCTGCGCCACCTGGCGGAGCACGTCGTAGCTGTCTGAAAGGATGATCGCCCGGTTGGGCTGGAAGTGGATCTGTTGCTTCAGCTCGATCCGGTCGCGGCGGACGACGATCAGCACCGATTTCCACGGGCAGCCCTGGTTGTCCACCGGGCCGGGCTCGTCGGGGCAGCGGTCGTCCTTGTCGGCGACGCCGTCGCCGTCCCGATCGGGCCAGGGGCAGCCGAAGTTCTCCTTGGGGCCGGCCACCTCCGGGCAGCGATCGATGTCGTCGGAGACGCCGTCGCCGTCCCGGTCGGTGAAGAGGGGGCACCCGCGCCGCTCGGGCGGGCCGGGCACGTCGGGACAGAGATCGTCCACGTCCGGCACCCCGTCTCCGTCGGTGTCCCTGACCCCCACCCTCGGGACCGGGGGTTCGGCCGGCTTCTCGCGGACGACCACGTTCACCTTGGCGCAGTCCCGGCTCTTGTTCGCCGCCTCCCGCGCCGCCGGCGCGGCAAGGGCCAGGTGGGAGTCCGCGCTGCGAGAGTCGCCGCGCTCGATTTCGAGCTGCGCGAATCTCAGGTTGGCCTCGGCGGTGGCGAGCTCCCGCGGAGCGCAGGTCTCGCCGCCCTGCTCGCGAGCCGCCTGGATCTGGGCGGCGATGGTGTCCGCCCGCTTCCGTTGCGCCGAACCGGACGCGCACGCCAGCGCGAGAACGCAGGCAAATGCCCCAAGCGCGCGCGTCACTGCTTCGGCACCGTGGAGCTCATGGCCGGGGCGGGGGCCGGTTCGGTGGCGCGGCGCTGACCCGCTTTCAGGCTGGCGGCGTCCGCGAACCGCCGCGCTTCGGCAGCGAGGATCTCGGCGTCGCCGTACTGCGCGTACCCCTGCTTCTCGCGGGCCTTCGCCAGGTAAAGATCGGCCAGCGTCGTCTCGTAAGGAGCGAGCTTGTCGCCGTCCGCCCCCCGGGTGCGCACCAGAGCCGCATCCGCGCTGTCGATCACGCGCGTCGCCTTCACTGGTCCACAGCCCAGAAGGAGGCAGGCCAGAATTGTGCCGCGCCGTGCCAACTCTTTCTCGGTATCCCGGGTCCGGGACACTGTCAAAACTCTGACCGTTCTCGCTTGAACCGCGCGGGCACGCCACCTACCATCCCTGAGATGATCTCCGCCTTGCTCGCAGCGCTCCTTTCCGCCGCGCCGGTGCTCTCCCTGACGGAGGCCGAGCTCGACGCCAAGATCTCCGAGGCGCGCCGCCTGCCTTTCAGCGGGCGCATCGACGCTTTGAGCCGGCTGTTCCTGGGTGTGCCTTACACCGACCTCCCGCTCGGCGACGGCGATTCCGGTCCCGAGCCTGGCCCTCTCTTCCGGACCGACGGCGTCGACTGCCAGACCTACGTCGAGACCGTGCTGGCAATGGCCAACGCCCGGAACCTCGACCAGGCCAAGGCCATCCTGGACGACATCCGCTACGCGGACGGCAAGCCCAGCTTCCAGAGCCGGAACCACTTCACCGAGGCGCAGTGGCTGCCGTCCAACGTCCGCAAGGGTTACCTCAAGGACGAGGTGCCTGCGCTCGACCGGCGCGCGCCCTCGGAGACGTTGACGCTGGTCAAGTCCGAATGGACGCAGGTGCCGGCGCTGAAGCGGCTCACGGCGGCGAACATCCCGGACGGGACGTACCAGGTGCGCTTCCTGCCGCTCGAAGAGGCCCGGAAGCGGTCGAAGGACATCCCTCCCGGCACCGTCCTGATGGTGGTGCGCGAGCACGATCCGAACCGGGTCGTGCGCATCTCGCACATGGGCTTCGTGATCAGCTCCGACGGCGGACTGGTAGTGCGCCATGCCAGCACCGGCAAGGATCGCGCGGTGCTGGACGAGCCCTTCGACGCCTTCGTGCAGCGGCAGACGGAGTACAAGAAGTGGAAGGTGATCGGGGTCGCGCTGGCCCGCCCACTCGAGGCCCGGGCGCGCGTCTCGCGCATCAAGACCGCGGCGCGGTAGCTCAGGGCTGCTGCTCGGTCTCCGCTTCCTCTTCCTCGGCAGCCCGGGCCGCTCCGTCAGGATCCTCCTCCAGCGCGCGCTTGCGCTCTTCGAGCAAGGTGCGCGCCCGCTCGAGGTCCGCGCGCGGCACCAGGATGTGGAACCGGTCCACGGGCGAGGCGATGGTCCCCACCGAGCCGCTGCGGGCGGACTGGAGGATGACAGGAATGCCCGCTTCGTCGCAGGCCGTGACGAGGAGCTGGGCTTCCATCTGGTCTTCGGCGACGACGGCCAGGGCGAAGTCGCCTGGATCGATGGGCATCTCCGGCGGATCTTCCGGCTCGCTCTCGGTCGGGTGCAGCAGGTCCGGCATGCGCTTCTCCTGGGCAGGAGAGGATATCAGCGCGGCAGATCGAGGTCGATGCGCCACCGACCTCCCTCGCGCACGGCCCGGTAGACGCGGCCCCCGTCCTCGTTGGTTCGTACTTCGGCCACGTCGCCGGACTGGGAAACGACGCGCGCCTCGATGGGCCGGCCGGGCAGCGCGCTGCCGAAGAGCATGGCCCGCCCGGACTCCGGCTTTCCGTCAGCGGCCTTCGCGCGGGCGCGTGCCGCGATGGCGTCCGCCTCCTGCTGGGTGCGCGTGGAAAGCAGCGCCCAGGCAGTGGCGGCGTCCCCTTTCTGCACCGCGGAGGCGAACTCCTGCACTGCTTCGGCCGGGCCCGCGCTCCCCGGCGGCGGTGGCGGGACGGCGCAGGCGCAGAGCGCGAGCAACAGGAGCCGCTTCATCGCATCCCCGCCAGGCCGCGCACCGACTCGACCAGCTTCTTCGAATCGAACCCGATCCCTTGCTTGAAGACGATCTCCACCTTCTCGATGTCGGCGATGTTGGTGGAAGGGTCTCCGTTGACCACCACCAGGTCCGCATCCTTCCCGGTCGCGATGGACCCGATGCGGTCCTGCTCCCCGAGCCAGATGGCGCCGTTGAGCGAATGGATCTTCAGCGCCTCGAGCGGAGTGAATCCAGCGTCGACCAGCAGCTCGACGTCACGCCAGTCGCCGTATCCCGCGAGCACCGCGCCATTCCCGGTCGGATCGCATCCCGACATTAGAAGTCCGCCCGCCTGAACGAACGCGCGCTCGAACGCCATTTCCAGCTTCACCAGCGCGGGCCAGATCGCCGGATTCCGCGAGATGTGGGCCTGCAGCAGGCGGGCGCGCGTATCGGCCGAGACGGCCTCGAGCATCGCGGGCGTGAGCGCACGGCGGAAACCCTCTTCAGTGAACGCGTCGAACACCGCCAGCGTCGAGGTGATCGCCACCTTCCGTTTCACCAGCTGGGCGATCAGCGCGGCGATGCGCGGGTCCGTCGGCGACATCTTCGCCAGGTCCTCGTAGACCTCGCGGGGCACGGGGCACTCGTCAGGCTTCCTGCCGGGGAAGAACTCCGTGTCGACCAGAAGGCCGTGCTCCAGATCGTCGATCCCGAGCCGGGCCGCCTCGGTGAACCCGATCGAGCAGAGGTGCGCGGTCAGCTTGAGGCCGCGCTTGTGCGCCGCCTGGATGGCCGCGCCCAGCTCCGCGCGGGTCAGCGTGTTGTAGGCCTTGAACGAGGTCGCCCCCTGATCGGCCCAGAAGTTGACGAATTTGCGCGCGTCGACAGGGTCCTTCAGCGCGTGCATCTGCACGGCGAACGAGCCCTGCCCTTCCAGGTAGGGGCCACTGATCCAGATCGTCGGGCCGGGGGCCTTGCCCGCATCGATCGCCTTCTTCAGCTCGATGTCGGTGTACGGCTCGATGCTTCCGGCAGTCCGGATGGTGGTCACGCCGGCGGCCAGGTACAGGCGCGGGAAGCTGTACGCCATCTCGCCGAAGATGCCTCCACCCATCGGATAGAAGAGGTGGTCGTGCATGCCGACCAGGCCGGGCATCACGGTGCGCCCCTGGAGGTCGAGGCGCTGCGCCCCCGCGGGCGCCTGCGCCGCGATCTTGCCGTCGACCAGGTAGAGCGTCTGGTCCTCGCGGGCGGGCGCGCCGGTCCCGTCGATCACGCGAACGTGCTCGAGCACTACCGCCCTGGAATCGACCCTGACGTAGGGCTGCAGCGCCGCATCGACCGCCAGCAACAGGGAAAGAAGCATGTGCCCTCGGGAGTCTAGAGCCTTTCGGCTATTTGCGGCGCACGTCGCGCCAGTCGCGGCCGCTCCGTCCGGTTTGCGTCGGGCGGACCTCGGCGCCCGGATTGCGGAAGCGGGCGCGAAAGACGGGCTGGCCGCTGATCGCATACCGCCGTTCGCGCGTGGAGAGGACCTCCGGGGGCTCGTCCGGCAGCCTCTCGAATCCCGCCTCCAACCAGGTCTGCTCGCCCTCGCGCGCGTAGGCCGGAACATCGGTGCGAAAATCCACGATGCCGCCGGTCGCCAGCAAGGCGCGCATCTGGTGGCCGAAGTCCGCGTCGAGCATCCGCCGCTTGTGGTGCCGCTTCTTCCACCAGGGATCGGGAAACTGGAGGTGCACTGCCGCGAGCGAGCCCGGGGGAAACAGGCGCGGGACGAGCAACCGGGCGTCCCCGTGCAGCACCATGAGGTTCCGCAGGCCGCGCTTCGCCGCCCGCGACCGGATCAGCTCGCAGTCCGAGCGGCGGGTCTCGATCACGATCAGGTCGAGCTCGGGGTGCCGCTCGGCGTGGTCGAGCGCGAAGGCGCCCCTGCCCGGCCCGATCTCCAGCTCGAGCGGCGCGGTCCGGCCGAAATCGCGCTTCCAATCGGGGAAGACCTCGTGCGGGTCGATGCAGCCGGTGAGCATGCGGCGGGCGAAATACCCATCCTTGCCAGCGATCTCAAGCTATGCTTTGAGGGGCGAACCTCCTGGAGGCCTTCTTTATGTGGAAGCGCATGAAGCGCGCATTTCGCTCGATGTTCGGCTGGATGATCTCCGCGGCCGAAGATCCCGAGCTGATCCTCGAGCAGAACATTCGCGACCTGAACGATCAGGTCCCGAAGATGAACGAGTCGATCGCCATGGTAAAGGCGAACGTCACGCTGCTGGAGAAGGAGAACCAGAAGTACAAGAACGACGTGGTCGAGCTGACCTCGAAAGTGAAGGCCGCCATCCAGGCAACCCGCGACGACATCGCCACCACCTACGCCACCCAGCTACAGACGGTGAAGGGGGCGCTCGCCCGCAATGAGCAGCAGTTGCTCGGCGCCCGGCAAGCGTTCGACAAGGCCATGCAGGTGAAGCAGGCCTTCATGCGCGAGAAGGACCGCAAGACCAACGAGGCGATGCAGGCGCTGCGCGATGCCCGGCGCTCCAAGTGGCAGAGCAAGGTCGCCGACGCGATGGAGAGCTTCCAGGTCGCCGGCATCGACGCCACGCACGACGAGATGCTGCAGAAGATCCAGGAGCAGACCGCGGTCAACGAGGCCCGCATGGACATGGCGATGTCCAACGTCGATACGCAGGGGATCAAGATCGAGGAAGAGGCGGAAAAGATCCGCGCCAACGAGCTGCTCAAGCAGTTCAAGCAGGAGATGGGCATGGAGTCGCCCGCCTCCACTCCCGAGGGCCAGAAGACCTTGGGCAGCCGCGAGGGCGTCAAGTCGTAAGCGGAGATGGCGGAAAGCTACCTCAAGGACGCGTTCCTGATGAAGCCGAACCTCGTCGGCCTGGGCGCCGGCGTGGTGGCGGCCACGCTGCTGCCGTTCACCGGCCCGCTGCTGCTCGGCGTCGCCGCCGTGGAAGGCGCCTACCTCTGGACGATGAGCAGGAATCCGAGGTTCCAGCGCATGATGCGCTCGCGCCGGGGACCCTAGAAAGCGCGGGCGATGCGATCGCGTGGCCTGGCGCTGCTCCTCCTCGCCACCGCGGGCTGCTCGCGCTGCGGCGGGACCAGCGCGGCGGCGGCGGAAGAGCTCCTGCCGGCGCATCCGCCGGGCGCGGTGGTCACGGCCCCCCTGGGCGCCGTCGCCCAGCATCTTCTCGCACTCACCGAGCGCGCCTCCTCGCTGCCGGGAGGCGAGCAGCTGGGCGAGGTCCGGCGGGGCATGACCGCGCAGCTCGGCTTCGACCCGCTCACGCGCGACGGACTCCTGTCGGCGGGACTCGATCCCGACCGGGGAGCGGCGGTGGCGTTGTTCGACGGGCAGGACTGGATCGCCTCCCTGCCGCTCACGAAGCCCGACGTTTTCCTCCAGACGGTGCAACGGCTCCTGGTGGAGCGGGCCGGATTCGCGCCCGTCGCGGAGCAACCCAAGGCCACGAAGATCTTCGAGCGGCGCGGCCAGCACCTCGGCGTCGCGGTGGTGCGTGGATACGCGATCGTCGCGCGGGCGCGGGATCCTTCGGCGGCCGTCGCGGACGCGAGCGAGCGTCCCAAGGAACAGGCCCTCGCCTTGGATCCCGGGCTCGCAGCCGCGCGCAAGCTCCTCGGCGGGCAGGACTTCATCGCCTGGGCGCCCGCCGGCAGCGCCCTTCCGCGTCGATACACGCGGCGGGAGCTGCCCGGAGACGCGGCCGTCTCCGCCCGGGGTTCGCAGCAGGGAGTGGCGTCGCGTCTCGTCTTGCAGCTGCCTCCGGCGCAAGCGCAGCGCGCGCAGGCGACGCTGCCCGGAGGCGGAGCGCCCCTGGTGGAATTGCTGCCGCCCGACGCTGCGCTGCGAGCGCGCCTCGGAATCGCTCCAGCGCGGCTCCTCGAATCCGTCCGCGCCACCCCCGAGGTGGCGGCGCTGCTCGATCGGCTGCGGGGCGCCGACGCCGAGGTGTTCGCGGCGCTCGCGCCGGGCATGGCTGTCTCGCTGGGTCTCGCCCGCGGCGCGAACATCGGCGAAGCGATCGACTACGGGTTCGATTTTCGCCGCAAGAGCCCATTCGACACCGTGCAGATGGTGGCGCTGGCGCAGGTCAGCGACCGGTCGCGGCTGGCCAAGGCGCTGGAGCGGATCGCGAGCCTGCTCCCACAGCTGGGCGCCCGCGCGGAGCGGACCGGAGACGACTTCCAGGTCACCTACGCGGCTGGACGCGGCGCACGGTTCGGTATTCGGGAGATCGAGGGGAAGCCGGTCGCCTATCTCATGGGCGGGCCGCTCCGACCCGACGAGATCCGGCGCACACCGCGACCGGCGAGCCCGGAGGCGGCCGTGCTCTACGGCAACGAGGGAGCGGCGCTGCGCGTGGATTTCGGCCAGCTCGCGGCCGCCCTGCGCGAGCTTCCCCAGAGCGCGTACGGCAGCGGCCCCCAATCGTACGTCGCGCGCTCGCTGGTCGGGCAGGTGATCGAGCCCCTCCGGACCGTCCGCCTGACCGTCGCGGCAGAAGCGCTTCCGGACCGCTTCGGAGGGAGCCTGGACGTGGAGCTGGTCGCTCCATGAGCGCCATCGAGCTCCGCGGCGTCGCCAAGCAGTACCCGCCGCGGGAGCCCGGATCCCTTCCACAAGATTTGCTGCGCGGCGTCGACCTCACCGTGCGCCGCGGCGAGTTCGTGGCGATCGAGGGCCAGAGCGGCAGCGGCAAGAGCACGCTGCTACACGTCCTGGGCGGCCTGGACCGCGAGTTCGTGGGAGAAGCGCTGGTGCTCGGCTGCGATCTGCGCGCCGTCACCGACGCGGAGCTTGCGGCCCTGCGCCACACGCAGATCGGGTTCGTCTTCCAGAGCTTCAACCTGCTCCCCGCCCTCACCGCGCTGGAGAACGTGCTCCTGCCCGACTTCTTCGGCGACGGCGTTCCAGACGCGGAGCGCCGCGCGCGGGAGGCGCTCGACCGGGTGGGCCTCGCCGACAAGGCGCGCGCGCACCCGGCCGCGCTCTCCGGGGGCGAGCGGCAGCGCGTCGCCATCGCCCGGGCGCTGGTGGCGCGGCCACCTCTGCTGCTGGCCGACGAGCCCACCGGGAACCTCGACGCGCGCACCGGCGAAGGAGTGATCGACCTGTTCCGGCAGCTCCACCGGGAAGGAATGACGCTGTTGATCGTCACGCACGAGGCGCGCGTCTCCCACGCCGCGACGCGGATCCTGGTGCTGCGCGAGGGTCGCCTGCACGCCGACGGCGCCGAGGCGATGGAGACCGAATGAAGATCGGCAAGCTCATCCGGCTCGCGCGGGGCAACCTGGTCCGCGAGCTGGGGGCCCTGGCGGTGAGCGCGGGCGGCGTGGCCCTGGGCACCGGGTGCCTGGTGTTCTTTCTCGCCCTCGGGGCGGGCCTGCAGGGCGTCGTCAACCAGGTGTTCCCCGTCAGCACGCGCGAGGTCGAAGTGGTGGTCCCCCAGCTCGCCATCGGAAATCTATTGGGCGAGCAGAAGATCGACGACGCGACGGTCCAGAAGCTGCGCGCGCTGCGCGGGGTCGCCGCGGCCTATCCCAAGATGCAGCTGCGCGTTCCGGCCGTGACCCGGTTCAGCGGGCCGTTCTTCGGACGCGAGCTGCGCATGGGGCTCGAGGTGGTCGCGACCGGACTGATGCCCGAGCTGATCGGGGAGGACGCCCGGATGCCCTTCGAGGATCGGGGGGAGTCCCAGCCCGTCCCGGTGGTGGTCAACCGGCGCCTGTTGGAGCTGTACAACAAGGTGTTCGCGCCGCAGCGCAACCTGCCGCGGCTGACGGACTCGATGCTGGTCGGGTTCCAGATCCCCCTCGAGCTGGGCCGGAGTTGGGTCGTTTCCCGCTCGCTGCCCGATTCCCAGGAAACCTCGATGCAAGTGGTCGGCTTCTCCGAGCGCGCGACGCTGGCGGGCGTCTCCATGCCGCTGGCGGCCATCCGGCGCATCAACCGCAAGTACGGCGCGGACGCGGACACCTACTCGAGCGTGCTGGTCCGTGCCCAGAGCGCCGATGACGTGGGCGAGGTGGCTGCCGGCGTGAGGAAGCTGGGGCTCGAGATCGACGACACCGAGCAGCGCTACGCCGTCCAGATCGGCGCGGCGGTCGAGCTCGTCACCCTCGCGCTCTCGCTGCTGGCCGCGCTGATCACCGGCCTGGCGGCGGTGAACACGATGCAGGCCTTCTACGCCAGCGTGCGGGAGCGGACGCGCGAGATCGGGGTGCTTCGGGCGGTGGGCGCGACGCGGGGCGACGTGGCTGCCGTCGTGCTGGCGGAAGCCGCCGCCACCGGGCTGGCGGGCGGCGTGCTCGGCGTGATCCTCGCCCGGGTGGCGGGGGCGCTGCTGGATCAGATCGCCCGCACCGGCCTCCCCGACTTTCCCTTCAAGCCGTCCACCTTCTTCACCTTTCATACCGGACACCTGGCGCTGGGCGTGGGCGTGGCACTTCTCGCCGCTCTCCTGGGCGCGTTCCTGCCGGCGCGCGCGGCAGCGCGGCTCGACCCGGCGAAGGCCTTGACCGAGAGCTGACCTGGCGATCCTCGTGCTGATCCCTGCTCTCTACATCATGCCGGAGCGGGGCCTGGAAACGGCGCCGTGATACCGTTCCGCGCCCGGAGCGGCGCGGCTGGCGCTGCGACGACGCGCGCGATTCGTTAGAAGAGGACGCCATGCCCAGGAAGTCCCGTTCGCTTTCGCCGGACCCGCTCGCCTCCTTCCCGCCCTGGGCGCGCATGCTCGCGGAGCGGTACTACACCAAGACCATCTCCACCTTCATCCTGCACGGCGCGGTGCGCGATCTGCAGCCGGCGGACGACGGCAAGGGCGGCCGGCGCTTCATCTCGCTGCGCAGCTTCCTTGCCGACGAGCTGTTCGGGACGCGCGACCTGGTGGTCTTCTACGACCGGTCGGGCGGCATCCGGCTCGCCACTCCCGAGATGCAGAAGGACTTCATGGCCGCGGTCTCGGGCTACGACACGCTCTTCGGCACCGAGTACGCCAAGGCGGTCCCCAAGGACCCGGCGCGCGCCTTTCCCCTGCTCGAGTCGTTCGCGCGCGTACGCATCGCGGACGGAAAGAGCGTCGCCATCATCGTGGACTTCGCGGAGACCGTCGCCCCCGCGGGGGACCTCGGTTACATGCCCGGCGAGGACCGCTACTCGCTGGTGACCCTGGTGAAGTGGGCGCAGGACCCGCAGTTCCTGACGGCCGACTTCTCCGTCTGCCTGATCGCCGAGAACCTCGCCGAGCTCAACCCGCGCATCGGCCGCAATCCCTACGCCGCCTCCATCGAGCTGCCGCTCCCCGACGAGAAGGAGCGGTACGAGTACGTGGACTGGAAGATCGGGCAGTCGGGGAAGAAGCGCGCCGAGATCTCGGACGTCAACGCCGAGGCGCTGGCCCAGATGACGGCCGGCATGTCCCGGGTGGCGCTCGACCGGGTGCTGACCGAGGCCATCGCCGGGCCGAAGCTGACGGTGGAGAAGCTGAAGGAGAAGAAGAAAGAGATCATCCAGGCCGAGTGCCACGGGCTGCTCGAGTTCATCGAGCCGGCGCACTCCATCGACATGGTGGCCGGTCACGCCAAGGCGAAACAGCTCCTGCGCCAGGCTGCGAAGGCGATCCAGGCCGGCAAGCGCGACGTGGTGCCGATGGGCTTCTTGATCGCCGGGCCGATCGGGACCGGCAAGACGTTCCTGGCCACCTGCTTCGCCGGCGAGATCGGGATTCCCTGCGTGAAGTTCCTCAACTTCCGCTCGCAGTGGCAAGGGGTGACCGAGGGAAACCTGGAAAAGATCTTCAACCTGCTCAAGGCGATGTGGCCGGTAGCGGTGATCGTCGACGAGGCCGACGCCTTCCTGGGCAACCGCAATGCCCAGGGGGACAGCGGCACCAGCGCGCGCGTGTTCTCGCAGATCGCCTCGTTCATGGGGAACACCGAGTTCCGGGGAAAGATCGTCTGGTTCCTGCTCACCTCGAGGCCGGACCTGCTGCCGGTGGACCTCAAGCGGCAGGGGCGCGCGGAGGAGCACCTCGCGCTCTTCTATCCGGAGTCCCACGAGGAGCGCGTCGAGCTGGTGAAGACGATGGCGCGCAAGGCCAAGGTCATCTTCGAGGGCGATACCACCGCCATCCTGCCCCCCGACCTGCCCAGGATGTCGGGAGCGGACATCGAGTCCGCGCTGGTGCGCGCCAAGCTCCGCGCCGTCACCGATGGCCGCGAGAGGGTCACCGCGCAGGACCTGCGCGAGACCTTCGCGGACTTCCTGCCGCCGAGCTACCCGCTGGAGGTCGAGCTGCAGACGCTGGTGGCGATCGCGGAATGCACCTCGCGCGCGCTGTTGCCCGAATCGTACCGGCAGATGCCTCGCGACGAGATCACGCAGCGCATCCGCGAGCTGAAGATCCTCCTCTCCGAGCAATAGCCCGCGGTCATCGAGGAGTCACGGTTGCTCGCGGGCGCGGCGAAGCGCCGCTCAGACCCATCCGCTCCCGCACGTACCTCGGGGCGGCGTTCCCGAACGAGAGCATGCCGTCGTGCAGCGCGCGCAGGTCCGGGTACTTGCCGTGGTCCTTCTCCCAGGCCGCGCGGATGTCGTTCATCTCGGCGTTGCCGACGTAGTAGGTGGAGAGCTGCGTCGAGGTGAGCTGCGCGCGCTTCCACTTCCCCGCCGCTTCCCCTTCCTCCTGGAAGCCGTCGGTCATCATCCGCGCCATGGCTTCCTTCTCGGACATCCCCTCGGTGTGGATCTTCTGATCGATGATGGCGTTGAGGATGGAACGCAGGCGCAGCTTGAGCTGCTGCACGCGCACTTCGGGCCCGCCGTAGCCGGCGTCCGCCATCAGCTGCTCCGCGTACGTGGCCCAGCCCTCGATGAATGTGCCGGAGGCGACGACCGCCCGGACCAGCGTCGGAGCGCGGAAGCGATTGGCATGCGCGAGCTGGAGGTAGTGCCCGGGCATCGCCTCGTGGATGGTGATCTCCCGCAGCATGTCGTCGTTGTATTCGCGGAAGAACGACTCCACGCGCGAGGTCGGCCAGTCCTGCGGCGTGGGCGAGATGTAATAGAAGGTCTTGGCGTTCTTCTCCAGCGGGCCGGGCGGACTGCAGGACGCGACCGCAACGCCGCGCTGGAACTCGGGAGTGGGTGCGATCTCGAGGGGCTCGTCGAGCACGCTGACGATGCCCTTCTCGCGCACGAACGCCGTCGCCTCCGCCAGGTCCCGCGAGGCCTGCGCGATCACCGTCTCGTTGGTGGCGTGCTTGCCGGCGGCTTCGTCGAGCACCGCCTTGATCGCGACAGCCCGATCCTCCGGAGGCGGCTTGCCGGCGAAGAGCCGCGGCCAGAGCTGCATCGAAACGGCATGCATCGCGGCGTGCGTCTCCTGCAGGTCTGCCTCGGCACGCCGGAGGATCTCTTCCTTCGAGAGGTCGGAATCGAGCGCGAAACGCAGCTTCTTGCGGAACTTCGCGTCGCCCAGGCGGAAGTCTCCGGTGGAGCGCGGCAGCAGGTCCTTCTCCAGCCATTCCTGGTAGCCCTCCAGCGCGGCGAGCGCCCCGGCCCGCGCCGCCTGGAAGTCCTTCTCCAGGGACGGAACCTGCTTCGCCAGGGCGTCCAGCTGCTCTTTCACCAGCCGCAGGGTGCCCTTGTTCTGCTGGATGGCCGTCTCGGTATGGATGCGGGGCGGCGTCTTCAGATTTGCCTTCGCCGCCGCCACCACGCCCGGAACTCCCTTCAACCGCCCGATGACCGCCCGCAGGCGCTGCTCAGGCGGAGCGAACTCGCGCGAGATCAGGGCATGGATGGCGCCGCCGACGTTGTATTGCAGCGGGTTCCACTCCCAGCCGCGAATGGTGGCCAGCTCGTAGATCTGCGAGTCGAGGCGATTCTTGAGCGTGCGCGCGTCGACCGCGTCTTCGGAGGAAAGCGTCGAGAGATCGATGCGCGACAGCTCCGCCAACGCGGAGCGCGCGGCCGCCAGGTCCTTCCGCACGCCCGCGGCGCTGTAGTCGTTGAGCCGCGCGTCGTTGCGGTGCTCGCCCAGGCGCGTGGCGGTCTCCGGGTCGCGATCGAGCAGCTCCTGGACGTACTTCTGCGCGAAAGCCTCGAAGCGGGCGTCGCCGTTCACCGGGGCCGCGGCCAGGGCGAGAGCAAGGATGGGAATCAGCATGGCGCCGCACTCTAACCCGTCCGGCGACACTCATGATCCGTCACATGTGCCCGGTTCGGACCGCGGTCCTCGAGCCGCCGGTTCAACCAGTTGAACCACATCTATTTGCATTTGCCGGGTCGACGTAGCGCCAGGCGCGATCCGCTCGTCGTCTTGCCCATATGCATTCCTGGACTCGTCCCGGTTTCCGGAACGAGCTGGGCGAAGCCCCAACCCGTTCCGGAATCCCCGGGCGAGTCCAGGAATGCCTACCGGCAAGACGACAAACGGATCGCGCCTGTCGATAAAAGGGCGCTCCGCGCTAAGTCTCTCGTACCGCCAGCGTCTGGCCGACCTGCAGGGCGCGCGCCTGCCGTGGGGTCAGGCCGTTCAGCTTGCAGAGCTTGTCCACCGTGGTCGAGAACTTCGCGGCGATCCTCCAGAGCGTGTCCCCCGGCCGCACGGTGTAGAGCGTTCCAGGGGGCCGCTGCGGCCCCGGCACCCTTGCCGGGGCATCGCTCGCGGCGCCCGTCACGCGCTCACGCGCGCGTCGAAGGGCGCGGCGATCTTCCAGCTGCGCTCCCGCCAGCAGGCCGCGAGAGGCGCCAGCCATCGGGATCACCAGGATCCGCCCCGGCTTGATCTGCCGGTAGCTCTTGAGCCCGTTGGTGCGCAGGATGGCCGACTCTCTCACGCCGTAAGCGCGCGCGATCTTCGTCAGGGGCTCGCCCTTCTCCACCCTGTGCTCGGTGAAGCTGAGTCGATCCTTCGCGTCCAGCTTCGCGTACTCCCCGAGGAACGTCTCGCGCTTCCCCTTGGGGAGCTTGACGGTCCAGCCGCCGGGTGGCGTGCAAAACCGGCGGAGCTCGGGATTGAGATCGCGGAAGTCCTCGAACGTGATGCCCGCCGCGTTCGCGAGCACGTGCAGGTCGGTCGCGTCCGGCACCCGCACTTCCTCGAACTCCCGCGGCTCGTCGTAGTCGACGCGGAACCCGAACCGCTCCGGATGCTTGGCGATCAGCGCCGCCGCGATCAGCTTGGGCACGTAGTGCTTGGTCTCCGCGCGCAGCGTCCTGCCCTTGCCCATCATCCGCCAGAAATCGGTGGTCTTCTCGTTGCGGATGGCGCGGCTGATCTTGCCCTCGCCGGCGTTGTAGCCCGCCCAGGCGAGATACCAATTGCCGCGGAACCTCTCCCGGAGGTCCTTCAAGTAGCGCGAGGCGGCGACCGTGGCCTTGTACGGATCGCGCCGCTCGTCCACCCAGAAATCGGTGAGCAGGCCGTACCGCTTGGAGGTGCCGAGCACGAACTGCCAGGGCCCCGCGGCCTTCGCGAACGAGTACGCGTAGGCGCTGAACCCGCTCTCGATCATCGCCAGGTAGACCGTGTCGAGCGGAATCCGCTCGCGCTCGAGCACTTCGCGCATCATCGGGATGTAGCGCGTGCTGCGCCCCAACCACTTGGAGAAATGCTCGCGCGCGTCGGTCTGGAAGAACCGGATGTAGGCCACCACGGCATCGTTCAGCTCCACCGGGATGTCGTACTTCGCCCGCAGCTCTTCCTCGGAGATTCCGAGCAGCTCGGGGAGCTTGACCGAGACGCTGCCCGCGGGCGCGGGGTCCGCGAGCGGCGCGCCGTCCAGCCCGGTCCCCAGCGCGGTCGAGAGATCGCGCGCCACCGGATCGGCGGGATCCAGCCCGACCGAGATGCCGTCGCGCGGGCCCGCGCCAGGGGCCTGCGGCAACAGGCCCGCCTTCTCCTCCGCCTTGCGGACCGCTTCCAGCTCGGCGGCGCTCTTCTCCACTTCGGCCTGCGCATCGGGGTCGTCCGCGGACTCGTCCGGCCTCTGCTGCTCGGTTTCGGGCGGCGGATCGGTGACCCGCTGGGCGTCTCCCCACGGGTCTTCCTGCGCGCGCCCGGCAGGCGCGACGCAAACGGCTGCGAGCACGATGGCGATCGCGGAGCGCAACCTTTCCCTCCTACTGGCGAGCGGGGACTCTGTCAAAGTACACATCGGCGCAGGGCTGGAGTGGTTTGCCGACATGGATGGGCCGCGCCTCGGACAAGAATCAACGGCGGCGGCCGCTTATTTCAGCGTGCGGATGAAGTCGGCCACCGCGCGGCGCGTGAGCGCGGGCTTCTCCAGCTGCGGGACATGGCCGCATCCCGGAAAGATCTCGACCCGCGCGCCCTGGATGCGGCGGAAGTCCTCCAGGCTGCGCACCGGGAGCAGCCGGTCCTCCGCGCCCCAGAGGATGAGCACCGGGACCTGGATGTCGGTGAGCACGTCCAGCCCCAGCGAGCGATCGCTCCCGGACCGCGCGTCGTCGAGGATGCGCTGCACGGTGGGCGTGCCCCAATGCCGGGCGAAGTCCCGCGCCACCAGCCAGAACGGCCAGGGCGTCCGGTGGAACAGGAGTCGGGCCATGTGCGCCGCGCCCGTGTTCGGGTCCGTGAATGCGCGGGGGAGCGCGTTCATGGCCTCGTCGGAGAGCTCCGCCCCGGCCGGGTTCAGTCCCACCACGCCGGCGCAGAGATCGGGCCGCTCATGGGCGGCGTAGAGCGCAAGCGCGCCGCCGAGCGAGTTGCCGGCCAGCGCCACCTTGCCGCCGTGCTCGCGGATCATCTCCGCGACGCAGTCGATGACGACGGCGCCATACTCGCGCGCCCCCAGCGGCCCCTGCAGGGGGTCCGGAGACCGCCCGTGCCCGGGCAGCTCCAGCAGCACCACCCGAGGCGCGAGGGGAAGCAGCGCCGGCACCATCGGCGCCATCGAGCTGGCCGAACCGCCCAGCCCGTGAAGCAGCAGGACCGGGGGACCGTCGCCCCGCCCCGTGAACGCGTACCGGTGCACCCGGTGACCGTGAAGAGGCGCCGTCCAGCTCTCGGCGCCCTGGGCCAGCATGGCGCCGTGGGCGAGCCGCATCATCAGCTCGAGCGAGAGATCGGGCACGCCGCGAAGCGCGAGCAACCCGCCCTGCGAGAGCATGCGGCGCGCGGCCAGCCCCAGGCGCCTCTTCTGCGCCGCGAGCAGGAACCAGAGGCGCCCCGGGTCCTCCTGCTGCTCGAGGGCATGCGCGAGCTTCTGTTCACTCATGGTGCGGCCCACCCGGCCGGGGACGGGGCTTCTCGCCCTTCGCGAGCGGCTGGCCGTGTCCAGGGCCGACGATGTACGGGCGATACTTTGCGTCGTCGAAGTGGGGAGAGTTGGCCGCCTCGTGGCAGCGGATGCAGGAGCTCGCAGGCACCTGGAGCTGGATGAAAGCGCCGGTTCCATCCTTCACGTGCTCGCTGCCTGGCCCGTGGCAATTCTCGCACTGCACGTCCTGGCGCCCGACGCCGCGCCCGTCCACTCCGGGGCCGCCGACCTGGGTGCGATCGATGCGGCAGACGCCGGTGGGCTGCTGCCAGCCAGTCACGTGACATTGGATGCAGTCCAGGCTGAACTGCTTCTTGACCGTCACCAGCGTCTGGTAGGCGCGGGCGTGCTTGGTCTCGGTCCAGAATGCAGTCGCATCCTCGTGGCACCTGGCGCACCCATTGACTCCGACGAAGGAGCGCTCCCCGGGGGCCGGGGGTGGACACGATTCCGGCTGGCGCCGTGCTTCCGCGAGGTTCAGCTCGGTCACCTTCTGGTCGTACGCATCGACCAGCTTTTGCGCATCCGCGTCCGCGCCGAGCTCTTTCGTGAGCGGGACGAACGTTGCCTGGGCCCATTTGGTCCCCGGGGCGGGCTGCGGCAGGGGGGCGGCCAGGAGCGCGCGCTTGCGCTCCTCCAGTTCCCGGATCTTGGCCTGCAACTGCTCGCGCCGCTGGGGGGCGGCGGCGAGCTGCAGGCGGAATCGCTCGATGCGGGCATCGAGTCCCTTCAGCTCCTGGCCGCGGTCCTCCGCGGTGGGCGCGAGCGACAAGGGCCCGTCGCCCAGGTGCACGTCGAGGCGCAGAAGGCTCTGCCCATTGCCTTCGACCGCGAGCAGCGGCGGCAGCCCGGGATCCTTCGCGTTCGGGTCCGCCGCAGGATCGTCGCGCCTTCCCAGCACCACCACGTCCACCCCCGCTTCCCTGGCCGACGGGAGCAGCGCCTGCGCTGCCGTGAACGCCGTCGGCCCGCGCGGGTGGAGCAGCAGGACCACGATCCGGGCGCCCTGCTCGCGCAGAGCGCGGGCGCGCGCGGCCAGGGTCGCGGCGACGTCCGGTTCGAAGCCGGCCGCGAACAGCCCGACCCTCACCGGCCCCGCGCTCGCGATCAGCGTCTCGCGCGCGCCGGGAACCGAAGCCATCCCGGCGTCGAGGAGCGGGATCCCTCCCGCGGTCTCCGCCACGAACGGCGCACCGAGCGCGAGGTCGCGCTGTCCGACCGCGCGCGCGGCCGCGCCGAGCAAGACGTCGCCCTGCGCGAGGGTGCGTGCCTTGAGCTGCTTTTGCGTCAGCATCTGCCCGGGCGGGCGCGCGAAGGTCTCGAAGAGGAGATCTCCGGCGTCGACGAAAAGAAGGTCCGGCTCCGTCTGCCGAAGCTTGCGCAGGTACGCGGCGGCCCGGGGAAGGCCGCCGTGCTGGTCGGGAGAGCACCCACACGGCACGATCTGCCCCGCTATCGACGCGGAGAACACCAGCGTGACGCGGTCCGCGGCGACACGCCCCGCCGCTTCTCGCGCCGGCCTCTGCTCCGGCTGCACGGGCGGCGGCGGCGATTTCGGAGCGGCGCAGGCTGCGGCGATCAGGAGGGGCAGGAAGCGCACGCCCCGCACTGCTAACAGAGCATCAAGCCCGCCACCAGATGAAAGCGGCCGTACGGCGGGCGCGCGTGCGGGCGCTCCGGATCCTCCCTTGCCCGCAACCCTTGCCGCCGATACAAGCCTGCCATGTCCGTGGGGGCGCTCAGCCAGGATGCACCCTTCGCCGCGCGGGGCGAGTCGCACCCCGGAGCACACCCCGCGTCTGGAACCGTGCAACCGGTCCGGCTCGGCCCGCTCACGCTGGCGAACCGGTATTTCCTGGCGCCGCTGGCCGGAGTCTCGGATTGGCCGTTCCGCCTCCTCTGCAGGGAGATGGGCGCGTCGATCGCGCACACCGAGATGATCAGCAGCGACGGGCTGGTGCACGGCGGGGACCAGACGTTGAGCTACCTGGAGCGCCCCGCCGCCGAGCGGCCGTTCGCGATCCAGGTCTTCGGGCACGACCCGGACGTGCTCGCGGCAGGGGCCCGGGTCGCCGTCGAACGGTACGGGCCCGTCGATGCCGTGGACATCAACATGGGCTGCCCGGTGAAGAAGGTGTGCTGCCACGGCGCCGGCGCGGCGATGTTGAAGGATCCGCTGCTGGTGGAGCGGACCGTGCGCAAGGTGGTCGCGGCCGTGGCGCCCGTGCCGGTGACGGTCAAGCTGCGCGCTGGCTGGGACGAGGAGAACAGGAATGCTCCCGCGATCGCCGCCGCCTGCGAGCAGGGTGGCGCCGTGGCGGTGGGGCTGCATCCGCGCACGCGCGCCCAGATGTACCGCGGCCGCGCGGACTGGGACCTGATCCGGCGCACCAAGCAGGCGGTCCGGATTGCCGTCTGGGGGTCGGGGGACTTGTTCACGGCGGAGGCGGCCATCCGGATGCTTGCCGAAACGGGCGCGGACGCCGCGCGGATCGCGCGCGGTGCTTGCGGCTACCCCTGGATCTTCCGCGAGCTGCTGGCGCTCGAGCGCGGTCAGACGCCCAAGGAAGTCACGCTTGCGGAATGGCGCAGCACCATCCTGCGCCACGTCCGCATGGCGATCGAGGACAAGCAAGGCAAGCACCGGCTCCCGCGCCCCGAAGGCGCGCCGCGGCCGCGCCGCCCGAACGGGGGCCACGACCACCACGAGTTGGACGCGCGCGAGGCCGAGCTGGCCGCCATCCGGGAGCTGCGCAAGCACCTGCTCTGGTACACGCGAGGGCGGCGAGGCGGCCTTGCCTTCCGGCGGATCGCGCCGGAGCTGCTCACCGAGGCCGATGTGAAGCGCGCGCTCGACCGCTTCTTCCCCGAGGATGGCTCGGTGCCGGCCGAGGTGCGCGACGAGCCCGCGGGAGCCCGCGAGCTGACCGCGGACGAGTGAGTCGCGGTATATGGCGCCGATGATTCTCGCGATCCTGCTGCTTGCCGCGGCCACGCCGGCGGACTTGGAGAAGTCGTGCGCCGCCGGCAAGGCCAAAGCGTGCGACGAGCTGGGAAACCTGTTCCACGACGGGTTCGGCGTCCACCGTGACGACGTCCGCGCGGCGCAGCTCTTCCGCAAGGCCTGCAAAGGGAAGAATTCCGACGGATGCGCCGACGACGCGCGCGCGACCGCCCTGGGCGAGGGCCAGGCCGCGAACGCGAAGACTGCGCTGCCCCGCCTGGAGCAGATGTGCAAGGCCGGCAGCGCGCGCGCCTGCGGCAATCTCGGGGACCTGTTCGTCCGCCACCTGGGGGGCCCGCAGGACGCCTCGCGGGTGGATGCCCTGCTGTCGCAGGCCTGTGACAAGGGGTTCGCTCGGGCCTGCTCGAACCTGGCGTCGATCGCGTTCCACACCAGAGACAAGGAGCGCGCCGAAGACCTGGCGCTGCGCGCGTGCGAGCTCGGAGACCCCTCCGGCTGCGCCCACCTGGGGGATCTCTACCTCACCACCCGCGATTCGCTCCGCGCCGGCCTCTACTACTCGCGCGCCTGCGAAGGAGGCTCGCCCCGCGGCTGCGCGGGGCAGGGATACCTCCTGGTGGACAGCGGCATGGACCCGAAGCGCGGCCGGGAGCTGCTCCAGAAGGGCTGCGACGGCGGCGACGTCAGTGCCTGCGATGCGCTGCGCGAGCTGAAATAGCCAGATGCGCCGTCGATTCCCAAGCGCGGGATGCGCACCGCGCGCGGCGGCCCGGGGCGGGAAGTTTCGGCGTGTTTGGTGGTTCTGTTAGCCTGCATCGGGACGAGGGATGGCAATTTGAGCGCACAGCCGGCGACCGACATCCGCCTCCTCAACGATCGCATCCAGCAGGAGTCGGCGTTCGTCGAAGCGCTGCTCGCGCAGGCCGGTCAGGTGATCGTCGGACAGCGGCAGATGATCGAGCGGCTGCTGATCGGCCTGATCACGGGCGGCCACGTGCTGCTGGAGGGCGTCCCGGGGCTGGCCAAGACCCTGACGGTGAAGACCCTCTCGGAGTGCCTGCAGCTCTCGTTCAAGCGCATCCAGTTCACGCCGGACCTGCTGCCTGCGGATCTGATCGGAACGCAGATCTACCAGCCCCAGACGCAAAGCTTCACGGTCAAGAAGGGGCCGCTGTTCGCCAACCTGATCCTGGCGGACGAGATCAACCGGGCTCCCGCCAAGGTGCAGAGCGCGCTGCTCGAGTCGATGCAGGAGAAGCAGGTCACCATCGGCGATCAGACCTTCCCGCTGCCCACGCCCTTTCTGGTGATGGCGACGGAGAACCCGATCGAGCAAGAGGGCACGTACCCGCTCCCCGAGGCGCAGGTCGATCGCTTCATGCTCAAGGTGAGAGTGGGGTACCCCTCCCGCGAGGAGGAGCTCCTGATCATGGACCGGGTCGCGGGCCAGCAGCTTCCGCGGCTGACGCCGGTAGTGACGCCCGAGCAGCTGCTGCGGGCGCAGCGGGTGGTGAGCGACATCTACATCGATCCCAAGGTGAAGGATTACATCGTCAGCATCGTGCTCGCGACCCGCGACGCGCCGTCGGCCGGGTTGAGCGAGATGGCCGGGTACATCGAGTACGGGGCCTCCCCGCGCGCCACCATCTATCTGAACCTGGCCGCGCGCGCGCACGCCTTTCTGCGTCATCGCGGATTCGTCACGCCCGAGGACGTCAAGGCCGTCGCCTACGACGTCCTCCGGCACCGGGTTTCGCTGACCTACGAGGCGGAGGCGGAGAACCTCACGCCGGAGAAGGTGATCCAGCGGATCCTGGAGAAGATCGAGGTCCCATGAGAGCGGGTCCGCGATCGGGAGGCAGCCTGTGGCGGCCCCGGCGGAGCTGATCCGGAAGATCCGCCGGATCGAGATCACCACGCGGCGCGCGGTGCAGGATACGCTCGCGGGCAGCTATCACTCCGTGTTCAAGGGCCGCGGAATGGCGTTCTCCGAAGTGCGCCCGTACCAGCCCGGAGACGAGATCCGCTCCATCGACTGGAACGTGACCGCCCGGATGGGCGAGCCGTTCGTGAAGGTGTTCGCCGAGGAGCGCGAATTGACGGCGCTGATCGCGGTGGACCGGAGCGCGTCGCAGGACGCCGGGCTGGCCCGGCAGTCGAAGGCGGAGGTGGCGGCCGAGATCGCCGCCCTGCTCGTCTTCTCCGCGCTGGAGAACGGCGACCGGGCGGGGCTCCTGCTCTTCACCGACCGGATCGAGCGGTACGTCCCGCCGCGGCGGGGGAAGAAGCATGGCCTGCGGCTGATCAGCGAGACGCTCGCCTTCCGCCCGACGGGCCGCGGCACCGACCTGGCGGCGGCGCTCGGGCACCTCAGCAGCGCGCAGCGGCGGCGGGCGGTGGTGTTCGTGGTCAGCGACTTCCTCGCCGACGGCTACGAGCAGGCGCTGGCGGTGCTGTCGAGGCGGCACGACGTGGTGCCGGTGGTGGTGAGCGATCCGGCGGAGGAGGCGCTCCCGGGGATCCCGGGCCTCTGGCCGGTGATGGACGCGGAGACCGGCGAGGCGGTCCTCGTCGATTTCTCCGACGGCCGCACCCGAAGGGAGTACCAGCGGCGCGCACAGGAGCGCGTGGAGAAGCGCGAGCGGATCTTCCGCCACCTCTCGGTCGAGGCGGTCCGGCTCCGGCCGGGCGACGACTACGTCGCTCCGCTCGCGGCGCTCTTTCGCGCGCGGGCGCGGAGGCGCTCCGCATGATCGCCGCCGTGGCGCTGCTCTTGGCGGCCGGAGCACCGTTCCCCGAAGCCGCGCCGTTCTTCCTCGCCCTGGAGGCGACCCCGGAGCAAGTCGCCCTCGGCGACCTGGTCGAGGTGCGGCTGGTGGTGGAGCACGATGCGCGCGACGTCTATTCGCTGCCGGCCTTCGACCCGTCGCCGATGGCGACGCCAAAGGGAGCGGCCGCGCCGCGCTCGCGCCGTTCCGACCTGGGCGGCGGAAAAGCCCGGACCGAGTTCGAGCTGACGCTCGCGGACTATGCGACGCTGGAGCCGCGCATCCCGGATCTCACGTTGGCGGTGAGCGGCCCGGACGGCGCCCGGCAGCTCTCGATCCGCGGCCGGCCGCTCAAGTTCCGCAGCCTGGTCGAGGAGGAAGGACAGGCCTCGCCGGAGCGCGCGCACCATGGGCCGAAGCCGCCGGTCGCGGTCAAGGTCCGGAGCTTCCGCTGGGCGTGGATCCTGGGCGCTCTGGCGCTCGCCCTGGCGTTCCTCGTCGCGCGCAAGCGGCTCGGGAGGCGAACGGCCGCGGCGGAAGCACCCGCGCCGGAGGCCTTCGCGGACGACCTGGCCCTGGAGCGCCTCGCCGCCTTGCGCACCGACGCAGCCTGGTCGCGCGGGCAAGGGCGCGGGGCGATCTTCGCGCTCTCGGAGATCGTCCGCGGCTATCTGGGTGCGCGGCTCCAGTTCAACGCGCTCGATCTGACCAGCGACGAGCTCGTGGCGGAGCTGCGCCGGCGCCGCCTCATCGGCCTGGATCTCGCCGCCCAGATCGAGGAATTGCGCTGGGAGGACCTGGTGAAGTTCGCCAAGGTCGAGCCGACGGCGGAGGAGTGCCTCGCGGGCATCGACCTGGCCGAGTCGCTCATCCGCCACACCCGCCCCCTGCGGGCGATTCCGGGGAAGGCGGCATGACCGCGGGCGCGCTCGGTTTCGCGCATCCCTGGGCGCTGCTGGGACTGCTCGCGGCCGTCCCGGCGGTGTGGCTCTTGCGGCGGCGGCGCCGGACGCTGCCGGCGATCGTCCTTCCGGAGAGCGGCGCCGCGCGCGCCATTCGCCCCTCCGGCTGGGCGCGGCTGTGGTGGCTGCCCGGCGCGCTGGTGATCGCCGCCCTTGTCCTGACCAGCATCGGCCTGGCCGGTCCGCGCTTGCGCGCGGCGCGCCGGCAGGACCTCTCCGTCGAGGGGATCGACATCGTGGTGGCCTTCGATCTGTCCACCTCGATGCTGGCAGCCGACTTCCGCCCCAAGGACCGGATCACGGTGGCGAAGGAGGTCCTGCGCAACTTCATCGGCTCGCGCCCGAACGACCGGATCGGGCTGGTCGTCTTCGCCGGCGAGGCGTACACGCAGTGTCCCTTGACGCTGGACCACAAGGTGCTGGAAGCGCTCCTGGATCAGGTCCGCACCGGCGTGATCGTGGACGGCACTGCCATCGGCAATGCCCTGGGCACCGCCGTCAACCGGCTGCGGGAATCCGAGGCGAAGAGCCGCGTGATCATCCTGATCACCGACGGCGACAACAACGCCGGCAACCTCTCGCCCTTGCAGGCTGCCGGCATCGCGAAGGATCTGGGCATCAAGGTCTTCACCATCCTGATCGGCAAGGGCGGCCGCGTTCCCTACCCCACCGGCACCGACCTGTTCGGCCGCACGACGTACGAGCCGGTGGAGATCGACGTCAACCCCGACCTGCTCCAGCAGATCGCCGGCGTGACCGGCGGGACTTTTTCCGCCGCGACGGACAAGGAGTCCCTGGAGCGCGGCCTCCTGGCGGTCCTCGACAGCCTGGAGAAGAGCAAGATCTACGATGCGGGTGGAAGCGCCCGGTACGACGAGTGGTACGCGCGGTTCTTCCTGCCGGCCGCGCTCTTCGGGCTGATGGGCGTGGTGCTGCGCGGAACGCGCTTGCAGGGGGCGCCGTAGCATGACGGGGATCCAGACCACCCTGCTCGGGCAGCATGTGCGGATCCTGACTCCGCTGCTCCTCTGGATCGCTCCACTCGCGCTGGTGGCGGGCGCGATCGCGGCCGTCCGCGCATGGCGGCGGCAATGGCGGCTGGCCGCCTTGGTGCCCCCGGCGCGCTTCGCCCATGTGCTGCAGGGCGCCGGGGCGGCGCAGGGCGTCGCGCGGAGCTCGTTGATCGGGCTGGGGCTCTTCTTCCTCCTGCTCGCCGCCGCCGGGCCGCAATGCGGCGAGCGCACCGAGTTGGTGAAGCGCACGGGCATCGATCTGGTGGTGGCTCTCGACGCGTCGAACAGCATGCTGGCGCGCGACGTCAAGCCGTCGCGGATCGAGCGCGCGAAGCTGGAGGTGACGGCGCTGCTCGAACGGCTCACTGGAGATCGCGTCGGCCTGGTGGTCTTCGCCGGAGACGCGTTCACGCAGTGCCCGCTCACCGCCGACTACGCGGCCGCCCGGATGTTCCTGAGGGCCGTGGAACCGGTCAGCATGGCGACTCAAGGAACCGCCATCGCCGACGCCCTCTACGAGGCGCGCGACGTGCTCGAGGGAGGCGGGCGGGGGGATGCGGGCAAGGCCGTGTTGCTGATCACCGACGGCGAGGACCAGCGCGGCGACGCGCTGGCGGCCGCCGCCGCGGTCGCCGAGTCCGGCGTCCGGGTCTTCGCCGTCCCAGTGGGTGGAGCGGAGGGCGAGCCCATCCCCATCCTGGACCGCTCGGGCAACCTGGTGGGGTACAAGAAGGACAAGCAGGGTCGCACCGTGCTCACGCGCACGGACGTTGCCGGCCTGCGCGAATTGACCGCGCGCGGCAACGGCCTCCTGCTGCAGGGCGCCGGCGCGGATCTGGGCGTCCTCCAATTCCTGCCCGAGCTGGAGAAGATGCAGAAGGGAGAGTTCGAGTCGCGACTGTCCGTGCAATACGACGACAAGTACATCTGGTTCGCCTGGCCGGCATTTCTAATGATCTGCGCCGCCGCGGCGCTCGGCGAGGGCCCGCTTTTGCGCCGGAGGGCCGCATGACCGCGGCCGTGCTCGCGCTCCTGATCGCCACGCCCGAACGGGTGGTGGTCGTGGCGAAGAAGGCGGAGCCGCCCGGGTTCCTCGCGCGGATGGGAAAGTCGCTCCGCGGCATCGTCCGCGGGCTGTACGAGCGCGACGACGACGACGTCGCCGTGGGAAATGCGCTGCTGGCGCAGGGCGACCCCGAAGGCGCCCTGCGGGAGTACGACAAGGCGCGCGCGCGGCTGCCCGACGATCCGGGGGTCGCGTTCGATCGCGCAGCCGCGCTGCTGAAGCTCGACCCGTCGAAGGCCGGCGCGGCCGCGGGCGAGGCGGGGCGGGCCTTGCAGGCGGCAGACGCGGCGCTGAAGCCGAAAGCGGCCTACCAGCTGGCGCTCGCGACCGAGTCGATGGGCCAGCCGGACGAGGCCGTCCGCCAGTACGGGGCCGCCCTCGCGCTGGACCCCGACGATGTGGACTCGAAGGTGAACCTGGAATTGCTGTTGCGCACGCAGCGCCAGCCGCGGCAGAACCCGGTGGGAAAGCAGAGCGAGGAGCAGCCGCGGCAACAGGGCGCCCAACAGAAGCCCGAGCCGCAGAAGGGGGATGCCCCCAGCAAGCAGGAGCAGTCTGCTCCGCAGAAAGCATCTCCCGGCCAGCAGCCGGACCCGCAGCAGAAGGAGGATCCCCAGGGCCATGCAGCGCAGCAGCAGGGGCAGAATCCCGAGCAGAAGCCGCAAGCAGCCACCCCCGAAACCGGCAACGAGAAGCCCCTGGATCGGACCGAGGCCCAGCGGTTGCTAGACGCCCTGCGCGCGAGCGAGAAGAACCTGGAGACCTGGCGATTCGCCAAGAAGAAGACCGATGTGAGGAAGCGAAGTGATCCCGAGAAGGACTGGTAACGCGCTCTGTCTCGCACTCCTGATGTCGGCTCCCGCGATTGCGGCCGCCGAGGTGGAGCTGTCCGCCACCACCGACGCGGCCGAGGTCGCGCTGGACGGCACGTTGCAGCTGCGCGTCAGCGCCATCTATTCCTCCCAGGGCGACACAGGCGAGCTGCAGCTTCCCGCCTTCGCCGACTTCGACGTGGTGGACCAATCCCGGTCGGAGCAGGTGAGCTTTTCGTTCGTCAACGGCGCGCCATCCTTCCGCCGGACCGTCCTCACCTCCGTCATGCTGACTCCCAAGCGCGTGGGCGACCTGACCATCGAGCCCGCGAAGCTGGAGGCTCGGGCGAAGGTCTTCCAGACGGAGCCCATCCGGGTCCGCGTGGTCCCGACGGGGCAGTCGCCGCGGGGAGGCCGCGCCGCTTCCCCACCGCCGTCCAGCGATCGTGTTCCTCCGGACGTCGACCCCTTCGCCGACGTACACCCGGGCGTGCGCGACCTGTTGCTCCGCGCGGCGGTGGACAACGACCGCCCGTACGTCGGAGAGCAGATCACCTATTCGCTGTACCTGCTCGCCCGCGCCAACGTGAGCAGCATCGAGAAACTTCAGGTACCACGCCTGGACGGCTTCTGGAGCGAGGACATCGAGGCGCCGCAGCAGCTGGTGCCCGAGCAGCGCATCCTCGACGGGGTGCCGTACACCGCCTACCTGCTGCGCCGCCGCGCCCTCTTCGCGCTGCGGCCCGGGAAGGCGATCATCGAGCCCGCCGATGTGCAGGTCCTCACCGGGTTCGGCATGCTGTTCTCGCGCGGCAGCTCGCGGCGCTCCTCGCAGGCGCTGCACCTGGAGGTGCAGCCGCTGCCCCCGGGAAGGCCGCCGGGCTTCGACTCCGGCAACGTGGGCCAGTGGACGCTGACCGCCCAGGCCGACCCGCTCGGCGTCGCGGTCGGGCAGCCGGTCACCTTCCGCATGGTCGCCACCGGCCGCGGGAACGTGCGCGATCTCCGGCTGCCGAGGCTCGGCGCCATCCCGGGGGTGCGCACCTTCGATGCCACGACGACCGACAAGGAGTCGATCGAGCGCGGCCAGGTGAACGGGATTCGCACGGTCGAGCAGCTCCTGGTTCCGGAGCGGAGTGGCGCGGTGGAGATCCCTTCCCTGACGATGGAGATCTTCGACCCCGCGCAGAAGCAGTATCGGACGCTGCGAACGGATCCGATCGCGGTGCACGTGGTGGCGGCCCAGGTGGGACAGCCGGTGTCGAGTCCCATCGCCCAGAACCTGCTCGGCGGCGGCGGCGTTCGTCCCATCCGATTGCGCCTGGGCTCCGTGCAGCGGTCGGCGCCGCCCTGGGCGGAGCCCTGGTTCTGGCCGGCGCTCGGGCTGCCGCCGTTCGGTCTCGCCCTGGTGCTCGGCTTCGCGGGCCTGCGGCGGATGCTGCAGGTGGATCCCGGCACCCGGCGGGTCCGGCTGGCGCGGAGCGCCGCGGCGAAGCGCCTGCGCGGCGCTCGGGCCTTGCTCCAGCGCGGCGAATCGGTGGCCTTCTACACCGAGATCGCCCGCGCCGTGACCGTCTACCTGGCCGACAAGCAGGGCGTGGCGCCGGCAGGACTGACCCGCGACGAGTTGGCCGGGGCCCTTTCAGCGCGCGGGCATCCGGAGGAGACGGTGCGCCGGCTGCTGCGCGTTCTCGACGACTGCGACCGTGCCCGCTTCGCGCCGGGAAGCAGCGAGGCGCCGGCGCGCGAGGCGATGCTGGGCCGCGCCGACCAGGTGCTCAATGAGCTGGACCGGGGGAACGCGTGACGCTGCTCCTGGCGCTGCTGCTCGCTGCTGTGGAGCCGCCCGGCACCCAGCTCTTCGCCGACGCGAACGCCGCGTATCTCTCGGGCGACGTGTCGCGCGCAGTCGCGGCCTGGGAGGCGCTGGTCTCGGAAGGCGTCGCCGCTACCGAGCTGGAAACGAACCTCGGCGCCGCCTACCTGCGCCAAGGCAAGCGGGGCCTGGCGGCGCTGCACTTCGAGCGCGCGCTGTTCCTCGACCCGGGCGACGACGATGCGCGCGCCGACCTGATCGAAGTGCGCCGGGGAAACGTCGACCGCCTGGAGGGAGAGGGCGAGGAAGGCGGGACCGAGACGGCGGCGCGGCTGCTCAGGCCATTGCCCGGATTCGCGGCGGCGTTCGCGCTCGTCGCGCTCTGGGCCGCCGGCTGGGTGCTGCTCGCGGTCCGCCTGCTCCGGGGTGGTCCGCGCTGGGCTTCGACTGCCGCCGCGGCCTGTTTCGCCGGAGCGGTCCTCGCAGCGCTCGTGACCTGGGGCGCTGCCGCCGGCCGCCGCATGGCAATGCAGCGGGCCGTGGTGGTGGCCCCGTCCGTCTCGGCGCGAGAAGGCCCCGGCGAAAAGAGCGCGAGCCACTTCGAGATCCACGAGGGCACCACGGTGCGCGTCGAAGACGAGGAACCAGGCTTCCGGCGCGTGAAGCTGGCAAACGGACTGACGGGCTGGGTTCCCGCGCCATCGGTCGAGCTGGTGGTGCCGCCGGGCTGGGCGGGACGCCCGGTGGTCGCGGGCTCACCGCGCGCCGCTAGCCCTTGAATCGCGATGTGGCACGAGGTGATCGTTGAGGCGGCGGTTCCACACGCCGGATCCCCTCTCTTCCGCGGCTCGACTTCGGGCCGACGGCCAGCTTCCAAGACTGGGCCCTTGTAAGCGGCGCGCCGCCGCTCACCCGAGCGCATCGCACCAGCTTCCCTCCCAGACGGGGCGCCGCTCTCGCCTCGAATGAAATGGCCTCCTCTTTGCTACTTGTAATTGTGCACTCAGGCCGCACGACACGGAGGTAGGTTCGATGAATACCGCGCGACAGCTCGAAACTTTCGCCCCGACCGCCAATCCGGTCCAGTTCGTCATTCCGGTCCGGTACGTCGCGCAGGGCGAGGTCGTGCATGCCAGCACCACCGCGCTGAGCGCGGACGACGTCCACGTCCGCTCGGTCCTTTCGCCGCAGCCGGGGCTGTCCATCGGCATGAAGCTCTATTTTCCTTCCCCCGGGGGAGTCGTCGTCCGGAGCGCGGTGGTGGCCGAGGCGACGGGGAGCCAGTTCCGGGCCGAGTTCCGGGACTCCAACGATCTCGACCGCCAGCGCCTGTCGGAGCTGCTCTGGCGCCGCGAGATGGGCAACCGGCCCTTTCCCCGCTTCCACACCAGTCTCAAGGCGACCCTCCTCGAGAGGAGCCGTCCGAAGGCCGAAGGATTCGTCACCAACATCAGCCGCAGCGGCGCGTTCGTGAAGCTCGACTCGCTGCCCGCGCGGGGATCGGTGGTGGAGCTGGAGATCGCCTTCCCCGAGCAGCCGGGCGCCGACTTCGTGCATGCCTACGTCGTGCACGTCGCCGGCCGGCGCGGCGTCGGCGTCCAGTTCATCGGGGCGAGCGACGAGTTCGGGTCGCACCTCGACAAGTACCTGGCGCACCTTCCGCGCTGAACGGCGGCGGGCGAGGTCGATCGCTGCGGCCTCACTTCGGCCGCGCGAGCGAATCCAGCCCCTCGCGGCCGATGTTCGGATCCCAGATGAAGATCGTGTGCGAGACCAGCTTTTCCAGCTGGTACGGGTCCTTCGCCAGCAGCGCCTCGATCTCCGACCGATCCTCGATCCGCAGCAGAAACCCGCCGCCCTCCCGCGGCACGAACGGTCCCGAACACACCATCTTTCCCTGGGCGTGCAGCTCTCGCAGGTACGCGCGATGGCGTTCGATGGTCTGCTGCATCCGGTCGAGGGGGAACAGGTACTTCAGCGCCACGAAGGCATAGAGGGCCATGCCGCGGCTTGTATCACCGCTTGCGGCGCTTCCGCGTGGGCCGCCGCGGCGACCGCGGCGCACTGGACAGGCGGGAGAAGACCTCCTCCGCCTCGGAGAGCAGGCCCGCGGCCTCGGCCAGCGCTTGTTCCGCGGCGAGGCCCGACTCGAGAGCGTCGGACTGCTCGGACCGGATCAGGTGGCGGACGCGCTGCATGGAAACTACGGTAGACCCCCGGCCCGCCATGGCAACTATTCCGCTCCTTCTCGTCCTCGCCGCGGCCGCGCAGGACCCTGCTGCCCGCGCCAGGGGGATCGCGGTCCGCCTGCCGTTCGCGTATCGCGCCTACCTGGAGCTCCGCCGGGAAGCGGGCGCCATCGGCGATCCCGCCCTCCGGGCTGCGATCGAGGCGCAGGTCCTCGCACCCTGGCTCCCGCCGGAGGCCTGGGCTTATGGGCACCTGGCGGAGGCGCGCACAGCGCTGGGCGACCCGCGGCTCGAGCTCCCGCCGCCGAGAAAGGGCGACTTCCTCGCCGCGCCGGGCGGGGACTGCGAGGACGGCGGCCATCACGGGTATCCCGGCGGCCTCGCCGTCCATACGCTGGCCGATCTGCTCGCCACGCGCGGGCTGGCGAACGAGTACCGGCATGTGTATGGCGTCGACATCCACGCCGATCAGCTCACCGCCGCCGCCATCTGGCACGACACCCTCAAGGCGTCCACGCTTCCCTGGCGGGCCGACGGCTCTTGCGGGCCGGAACCGATGATCGCGGGTACGCAGGCCCACCACGTGCTCGGGCTGGCGGCGGGCATCCTGCGGCATCTCCCGGATGAGCTGCTCTACGTGATCGCGGCGGCGCACAGCCCCGATCCGAAGCTCATCTGCGCCTGGCTGGAGGCAGCCTCCATCCTCGCCGAAGGACGGAAGATGGCATGCCCCAGCCGGCAGACGGTGGAAGGCTTCATCCATCACTTCGCCGCTTCCGACGAGCCGCTGACCACCCTGACCTGGTCCCGCTATGTCGCTCGCGCACCGAAAGGATGGGCGCGTTTCGACGCGCTCCTCCAGGACGGAAACGACCTGATCCTCTTCAGTCGCTCTCCTTGACTCCCCGCCGCGGGCAGAGATCGAGGAGCACGCAGCGCGAGCAATGCGGCCGCCGGGCCTCGCAGGTGCGGCGGCCGTGCCAGATGAGCAGCTGGTGCGCCCGCCCCCAGAGGCGCTCCGGCAAGAGCGAGGAGAGCTCCTCCTCGACCTTGCGCGGATCCTCCTGCCGGGTGAGGCTCAGCCGGCGCGCCACCCGCCCGACGTGGGTGTCGACCGGCAGCGCCGGCGTACCGAACGCATGGTTCACCACCACGCCCGCCGTCTTCCACCCGACCCCGGGCAGCTCGCACAGCTCCTCGCGCTTGCGCGGGATTCTCCCGCCGTGGTCGCGGGCGATCCGCGTCATCGTCTGGTGCAGGTTCTTGGCCTTTCCCCGCCAGAGCCCGACCCGCTTGATCTGCTCCCCCAGGATCTCGGGCGTGCTGCGCGCGTAATGCGCGGCCGTCGGGTAGCGCGCGAAGAGGGCAGGAGTGACCTGGTTCACCACCGTGTCGGTGCTCTGGGCGGAGAGCATGACGGAGACGAGCAGCTGCAGCTCGTCCTGGTACTCGAGGGCGATCTTCGCCTCCGGCATCGCCTTCTCCAACCGGCGCACGATCTCCAGGAACCTGCGCGACCTCTCCGCTTTCGATTCGCGCCCCACCGCACGCGCGTTTATCATGGCGGCAACCCATGGACCTCATCGACCTGCGCAGCGATACCGTCACCCGCCCCACCGCCGGCATGCGAAAGGCGATGGCCTCCGCCGAGGTTGGCGACGACGTCTACGGCGAAGACCCCACCATCAATGCGCTGCAGGAGCGCGTCGCCGCAATGCTGGGCAAGGAAGCGGCGGTGTGGCTGCCGACGGGCACGATGGCGAACCAGGTTGCCCTCGGGTCGCTCGCCGGAATGGGCGACGAGATCATCTGCGACCGCAACTGCCACGTGGTGAACTACGAGGGCGCCGCCATCTCCGCACTCTGGGGCGTGCAAAGCCTGGTGATCGACGGCCCGCGCGGCATCTTCACGGCGGAGGCCGTCCGGGCGGCGCTGCGGCCGGGCCAGAGCGAGCACGATCCCCGCCAGAAGGCGGTGGCCGTCGAGAACACGCACAACCGCGGCGGAGGCAGCATCTGGCCGCTGGCGCAGCTCGAGAGCGTGGCCGACGTGGCCCATGCGGCCGGGCTCGCGCTGCACCTGGACGGGGCGCGGATCTGGAACGCCCACGTGGCGACCGGGATCCCTCTGCTCAAGTGGTGCGAGAAGGCGGACACCGTCTCGGTCTGCCTGAGCAAGGGCCTGGGAGCGCCGGCCGGATCGCTGGTGGCCACGAGCCGCGAGCGCTCCCGGCTGGTGCGGCGCTTGCGCAAGCGGGTGGGAGGTGGCCTGAGGCAGGCCGGAGTGCTGGCCGCGGCGGGGATGTATGCCCTCGACCACCACTTGCAGCGGCTCGCGGAAGACCACGAGAGCGCCAGGAAGCTCGCTGCCAGCGTGCCGTTTGCCTGGCATGCGCCGCAGACCAACATCCTCCTCGCCGACGTCGCGAACGCCCCTGCCTTGGTCGAAGCGGCCAGGAAAGAAGGGGTCCTGATCCACGCGGTGAGCGCCACCCGCATCCGCGCCGTGACGCACCTGGACTTCCCCCCGACCCAGGTCGACGAGGCCGCCGCGCGCCTGCGCCGGGCTGCGGCGCGGGGGTAATTCTCTGGTAGCATTCGCTCCGTGGAGAGCCTCGAGACTGCCGGGCCCGCCAGTACGCCACGGTTCGTCTCCGACCTCGACACGCTGATCCGCGCCCGGTACCCGCTCATCTACCTGGTAAGCTGGGAGGAGCAGCGGCTGGACGCAATCCTTCAAGACGTGGCGCAGAGCCACGGAAAGTCCCTGTTGCAGTGGTCGGTGACGCGCGGCCTGCGCCGCGTCTCCGGGGCGCGCTCGATGGCCATCAGCGAGCAGTCGCGCGAGCCGATCGAGGCCCTGGGCGCCATCGCCAAGCTCACCGAGGCGTCGCTGGTGGTGCTCAAGGACTTCCATCCCTTCCTCGACAACCCGGCGGTGGTGCGCGCGTTGCGCGAGCTGTCGCAGGATCTCAAATCCACCTACACGACCGTGATCCTGCTCTCGCCCACGCTCACCATTCCCGTGGAGCTGGAGAAGGAGATCTCGGTCCTCGACGTGCCGCTGCCCTCGTTCCGCGACCTCTTCCAGCTGCTCAAGGAGATCGTCGGCGTCGTCCGGCGCGGCAACAAGGCGCGGGTCGAGCTGACCAAGGAGCAGGCCGAGAACATCATCAAGGCGGCGCAGGGGCTCACGCTGAGCGAGGCCGAGAACGCTTTCGCCAAGGCCATCGCGAACGACGGGGTCCTCGACAAGGACGACATCCGGCTGGTGCTCGACGAGAAGCGGCAGGTGATCCGCAAGAGCGGGCTCCTGGAGTTCGTGGGCGTCGAGCAGGAGCTGGCGCACGTGGGCGGTCTCGACGAGCTGAAGGGCTGGCTGACCGGGCGCATCGGGGCGTTCGGCGAGCCGGCCCGCAAGTTCGGTCTGCCGGCGCCCAAGGGCCTCTTGCTACTCGGAGTGCAAGGGTGCGGCAAGAGCCTCACCGCCAAGGCGGTCGCCTCGCACTGGGCGCTCCCGCTCCTGCGTCTGGACGTGGGGCGCATCTTCTCTTCGCTGATCGGTTCCTCCGAAGAGAACCTGCGCAAGGCGATCCGGGTCGCGGAGAGCGTGTCGCCGGCAGTGCTCTGGATCGACGAGATCGAGAAGGGACTGGCCGGGAGCGCGGGCGCGGCGGTCACCGACTCCGGCGTCTCCGCGCGCGTGTTCGGGGCGCTGCTCACCTGGCTGCAAGAAAAGACCGCGCCGGTGTTCGTGGTGGCCACCGCGAACCGCATCGACGCGCTGCCGCCGGAGCTGCTCCGCAAAGGCCGGTTCGACGAGATCTTCTTCATCGACCTGCCCAGCGCCGCGGAGCGGAGGGAGATCTTCCGCATCCACGTGGCGAAGCGGCAGCGCGATCCGGCGGCGTTCGATCTGGACGCGCTCTCCACCGCCGCCGAGGGATTCTCCGGAGCGGAGATCGAGCAGGCGGTGGTCGCGGGGCTCTACCATGCCTTCGGCGAGGGAACCGACCTGCGCCAGGGCCACGTGATGAAAGCGGTCGAAGAATCCGTTCCCCTTTCCTCGACCATGGGCGAGGACATCGGCCGGCTCCGCGAATGGTCGAAGAACCGGACCCGGCCTGCCTCCTCGGCTCAGCGCCTGGCGGTGGTCCGCTGATGGCCGGGCGGCTGACGCGTTTTCTCAACCTGGAACGTCCGCACCGCCCGGGCGAGGGGCCGAAGCACGAGGTGGCCACCAAGGCGCGGTTCACCGGCGAGCCCTCTGGAATGGCGCTGGAGCCGGACCTGGGGGAGCAGCCGTTCTTGCGCTGCCCGCGGTGCGAGGCGGACAACTCGCGATACGCGGAGCGCTGCCTGAATTGCCAGGCGCCCCTGACGGGCGAGGACGTCCGCGCCTGGAATGAGCGGCTCTGGGCGGAGCGGAAGGCCGCGCAGGCACAGGAGCAGCCGGCGGCGCGGCACCAAAGGGAGACCGCGCTTCTCCAGCAGAACCGGCTCCTGGGCGAGGCGCTGGCGCGCCAGGTGGCCGAGCGGGAGCGGACGCGGCTGTCCTGGTGGAGCGGCGCCAACGACTTCACGCCGGTGGGGCTGAAGCTCCTGTCGCTGCTTCCGACCACCAGGGCGCGCGTGCTGGCGGGGGCCATGGCATTCGGAACGTTTCTCGGCGGAGCGATCACCGCGTTCGTGGCGCGCAAGCACCCGATGCTGCAGGGCGCCGGATTGGTGGTCGCGCTCCTGATGGTGGTGCTATTCGCGCCGAACACCCGCTACCGACGCTGGTGGGACTGACGGGCGTCCGGCGCGGCCATGTCTGATGCTCGAGCGTAGCCCCTGAGCCGGCCGTCGGCGGCCGGGGCTAATCGTCGTCTCGACCTGAACCTGAACCGCCGCCCGGCCCGCTGCCGCTGCGGATGTACGTGCCATTGATGAAGATGTTGTCGACCACGGCAAGGCCGACTCCGAACGGATCGTCGACGAGCGGAGTATCGGTACCCTCGTCAAAGATCAGGGTCAGGCTTTCGATCCTGCTCCCTGGCGGTATCGGCGGGTCGACCGCGGCCGCGATGCGCACGCGTGACCATTCGAGCGGGTCCTGCGGCGCGGGCGTGCGGGCGCCGTTGGAACACCCGCCGACGAATCGGAAGCCGGGCGTCGAGCCGGTTCGGAATGAAAGGTTGAAGCGCGGCGCGCCAGCACCGCAGTGCGTCCCATTTCGGATATCGAATCCGAGCGGGAATACCGCTTCGACCGGCATCCCTTCGACACCGCGAATGCGGGCGCCGGCTGCGGAGCAGTCCGCGCTGGGACCGTTCTTGTTGAGCAGCAGGCCGTAATGCGGATCGCTCCTGGACGGTGAACCGGTGAGCAAGTTGATGACGGTTGTGTTGTCCTGGCCATCGTCGGGCAGCCCCATCCCACGCAGCCATGCGGAGGTGACGATGTTGCTGCCCGCCGGATATCCGGGGGCGCAGTCCCCTGCGTCGCCCACGTATACGAACGGTACGGCGCGGAGGCGCCCCGATTCGTCTGCGCGAGCCTCGATGCCCATTGCTGCAATGCACGCGAGAAGAGCGATTCGATTGGACATGGTTGAGCCTCCTCTGCGCGCGCTAAAGCCAGATCGGAAAAGAACAGTCAAGTCGCCGTGCGGCAAGAGCGGGAACGTGCGGTCTCATTTTGAATCGTCAGCGCGAATCGGGAGCCCTGTTTTGAAACGATTGCAATGCGCGCCTCTCTGAAGCGCGCCCGGCATGTCTTTCGCAACGGCAACCGGCGTGCACGCGTCCCTCCAGAGCGCCGCTATTGCCGGAGCGGGCGCTCGGCCAGTCGAGGTGCAGGTGGATCTCGCGCTCGGGCTGCCCGGGTTCCACCTCGTCGGCTTGCCCGACCACGCCTGCAACGATGCCCGGACCCGCGTGCTCACCGCGGTGCGCAACAGCGGATACCAGTTGCCGCAGAAGAAGATCACGGTGAACCTCGCGCCGGGCGACCTGCGCAAGCAGGGCGTCGCTTTCGATCTGCCCATCGCCGTCGGGATCCTCGTTGCTGCCGGTCTGGTGCCCTTGCCGGAACGGCCGCCTCTAGTGGTGGGGGAACTGGCGCTCTCCGGCGAGGTCTTGCCGGTCCGGGGAGTCCTTCCCATCGGGCTGGAAGCGCGCCGGCTCGGCTTCCAGGAGCTGATCGTCCCGGAGCCCAACGCTCCGGAGGGAGCGCTCGTGCAGGGCCTGCGGGTCCGTGGCGCCCGGACCCTGGCCGAAGCCGCCGAGACGTTCTCTGGAGCGAACCTTCGCGCTCCGGCGGCGCCCGCCGCCCAGACGGCGCCTGCCGCCACCGCCGATCTCGCGGACGTGCGCGGGCAGGCCACCGCGAAGTGGGGGCTCGAGATCGCGGCCGCGGGGGGCCACAACGCGGTGTTGATCGGTCCACCCGGCGCCGGCAAGACCATGCTGGCGCGCCGGCTGCCCGGATTGCTGCCTGCCATGACGTTCGAGGAAGCCGTCGAGGCCACCTCGATCTGGTCCGTCGCCGGCCGTCTCCAGCGAGGCCAGGGGCTTCTCACCGTGCGGCCATTCCGGGCTCCGCACCACACCATCTCGGTGGCGGGGCTGATCGGCGGGGGCACGCCGCTGCGGCCGGGCGAGATCTCGCTGGCCCACAGGGGCGTCCTCTTCCTCGACGAGCTGCCGGAGTACGGGCGCGCCACGCTGGAGGCCCTCCGGCAGCCGCTGGAGGACGGCGAAGTCTCCCTCGTGCGCGCGCAGGATCGCGCCACCATGCCCGCGCGGTTCATGCTGCTCGGCGCGATGAACCCCTGCCCGTGCGGGCACGCGGCCGATCCGGATCCGGATCGCTGCACCTGCACTCTCGCCGCCAAGGAGGGCTACCGGCGGCGCGTCTCCGGACCCATCCTCGACCGATTCGATCTGCACATCGAAGTGGGGGCCCTCCCGCCCGCGGATCTGCTCGGGCAGCCGCAGGGCGAGGGGTCCGGCCCGGTCCGCGAGCGGGTCGAACGGGCGCGTTCCCTCCAACGGCGGCGCTATGCGCACATCCCTGGCCTCCACTGCAACGCGCAGCTCAGCGGGCCCGCGGCGCGGCGGCTGGCCAATGCAACCGACGAGGCACGCTCGGAGCTTGCCGCCCTCATCGAGCTCAGGGGCCTGTCGGCTCGCGCGCACGATCGCATGCTCAAGCTCGCGCGCACCATCGCCGACTTGCAGGGCGACGAACGAGTCGGGAAGGCGCACATCCACGAAGCCTCTCAGCTCCGCTGCCTCGATCGGCGGGTGGACGGCAGGCCGCCGGCGCGGGTCACGCAGCTTCAGCTGGCGCGCGGGGCCGCGGTGAATCGGACTCCGGGCGCGCAGCCCGCTGGACTTCCCAGGGAGGGGACATGAGCAAGTTGTCGGAGAAGCTGAAGGCCATCGCGGCGGCCATCGGGGCCATCGAGAAGCAGTTCGGAAAGGGCGCGGTGATGCGGCTGGGCGAGGCCGAAATGTCGCAGCCCGTCGCCACCATTCCCACCGGATCGCTCGGCCTCGATCTGGCGCTCGGGTGCGGCGGCTACCCGCGAGGGCGCGTGATCGAGATCTTCGGACCCGAGAGCTCCGGCAAGACTACGCTGACTCTGCACGCCATCGCACAGGTGCAGGCGCAGGGCGGATGCGCCGCCTTCATCGACGCCGAGCACGCGCTCGACGTCACATACGCGCGCAAGCTGGGCGCGAGGGTCGAGGAGCTCCTCAT
>DATBZA010000029.1:0-19888 GCA_036513415.1 Myxococcales bacterium
GCCGACGCATCAGAAAGCACACGACGCGCAGAATGCGCCGCCCCGTGTCTCTCGCTTCACGTGAAGTACCTCGCCGGCGGGCTCGCTTTCTGCGTGGCGGCGCAGGGCCATGCAGCCCGGCGGCGTCTCAGCGAACGATACTAGAAGCGTTCCAGGCCCCTCAGCGCACCGTTTCGCGCAGGCGCCGGCGAAAGTCCGCGATGAAGTTGCCGTGCAGCCAGCGGTGCTTCCAGCCCTTCGCCGCCAGCCAGGCTGCCGCCACGACCGCCAGGGAGATGCCGTAGGGCCAGAGCGGCGCATGCAGGCGATCGGAAGCGATCAGCAAGAGCGCGACCGCGATCCAGGCGGCGGCGGGGTTGTGCTCCTTGCGCAGCGCACGGCGAAAGTCCCAAGCGCGTGTCGAATCGACCCTTGCGAAGCGGGGCCAGAAGCGCGGAACGTGCGCGCACCACGCGTCGTACTCCGCTCCGAATCGCTGGCGCAGGAACTGCTCCTCGGCCGCGATGATGACGCGGTACTGCACCGCGAAGAGCGCCATCACGACCCCGAGGAGCCAGGGGTCGTGGGCCACCAGGCAGAGGCCGAGCGTGATGCCGAGGTTTCCCAGGTAGAGCGGGTTGCGCGTGAGCGCGTAGGGTCCGGTCGTGTTCAACGCGCTGGCGATCAGCTTCTCGTTCTGCCCCGAAGTGCCGTCCGGTACCTGGCCTAGCACCCAGGCGCGCAGCGCCTGCCCGGCGACGCAGAGGACGAGGCCAAAGGCGAGCCAGAGCGGAGAGGCCGGACCCCGGCTGCGCCAGAGAAGAGGCACCGCCACGAGCACGAGCAGCACCGGCGTGAAGCTCCTCCACCTGAACAGCAGCCGGCCGGCCCGCTCCATCATCGGGCGGCGTGCGTATCAAGAGAAACGCCGTGCTACAAGTCGCGCGTGAAGGAGTATCGGCGTCTTCTCGCGGCGGTTCGGCCGCACATCGCGCTGCTCGGAGCGGCGATCGCGGCCATGGTCGTGCTCTCCGCGGCCACCGGCGCGTTCTCCTGGCTGGTCGGGCCGATGTTCCAGTTCGTGTTCAAGGGAGGCGCGCTGGATGCGGCCGCGCTCCGGAGCGCGCTCCCCTTCCTACATGCGCCCGAGAGCATCGGGCGCGACACGGTCCTGAACGCGCTGCCGCTCCTCATCCTCCTCATCGCCGCGGTGCGCGGGATGGCCTACTTCGGCCAGTTCTACGCCATGGGGATGCTGGGCCAGCGGGTGGTGGCCGACTTGCGGCTGGCGCTCCACCAGAAGCTGCTCCAGCTTCCGCCGGCGTTCTTCGCGCGCAGCGCCTCTGGGGACCTGCTCGCGCGGTTCGCGAACGACGTCGCGGCGGTGGAGTTCGCCGTCACCTACGCGCTTGCGGCCTACTTGCGCGACGGCCTGCAAGTCCTGGTGCTGCTGGCCGTTTCCGTGGCGCTCGACTGGCGCCTGGCGCTGCTGGCGTTCGTGGCCGTGCCGATCACCGTGTTGCCGATCATGCGGTTCGCACGCCGCCTGAAGAAGATCGCCGCACGGGGCCAGGCCCAGATCGGCAACCTCTACACGCTGGTGCACGAAGCGCTGCAGGGCGTGCGCATCGTGCAGTCGTTCGGGATGGAGCAGTACGAGCGCGACAAGTTCTCCGCGGAGCAGGAGAGGTTCCTCGGCACGATGCGGCGCAGCTTCTTCGTCCGCGCGATCTTTACGCCCACCCTGGAGATCATGGCGGCGGTCGGCATCGCCGCCACCGTCGTGTTCGCGGCCCGGGCGGTTGCGGCCGGGGGTCTCCAGCCCGACCGGGTGATCTCGTTCCTCGCCACCATCGTCCTCTTGTACACCCCGTTGAAGTCGCTCGGCGGCACGGGGCAAGGCGTCACCCAGGGTCTCGCCGGGGCCCGGCGCCTCTGGGAAGTGCTCGACGAGCCGGTGGAGCCGATGCCCGGCGCCGCGGAGCTGCCGCCGTTCTCGCAGGAGATCCGATTCGAACGGGTCTCCTTCCGCTACCGCGAGGACTCCCCGCTGGTGCTGCGGCACCTCGACCTGACGCTCCGGCGGGGCGAGGTGATCGCGCTGGTCGGTCCCTCCGGGGGCGGAAAGACCACGCTGATGAACCTGCTGCCGCGCTTTGCCGACCCGACCGACGGCCGCGTCACGCTGGACGGTCGCGACATCCGCGGCGCCACCCTCCGCTCGCTGCGCTCGCAGATCGCGCTGGTCGCGCAGGAGACCTTCCTCTTCAACGACACGGTCCGCGCGAACATCGCGTACGGGCTCGAGGACGTGTCGCAGCAGAGCGTGGAGGCCGCGGCGAAGGCGGCGCGGGCGCATGAGTTCATCCGCGAGCTGTCGCGGGGCTACGACACCGAAGTCGGCGAGCGCGGCGTGACGCTCTCGGGCGGGCAGCGCCAGCGGATCGCGATCGCCCGTGCGCTGCTCAAGGACGCTCCCATCCTGCTGCTCGACGAGGCCACCAGCGCGCTGGACACCGAGAACGAGCGGGAGGTGCAGCGGGCGCTCGATCGGCTGATGGAAGAACGCACCTGCCTGGTGATCGCGCACCGGCTCTCCACCATCCGGCACGCGACGCGAATCGCGGTGCTCGCCCAGGGTCGGATTTTGGAGCTCGGGACGCACGAAGAGCTGGTCGCCAGGAGGGGTGAATATGCGCGCTTGTACGAGCTGCAGTTCGCCCCCGCGGACCCCTTGCGGGAGCCTGCATAGAGGAGTACAGCAAACCCGGTATGGCGATGCGGGCGCCCACCAAGAAGGAGACGCTGCTCGGCTTTCTCGCCCGCGGCGTCGCCATGGTGCACCTCGACGCGCGCAGGCCTGGGGTGGTGGTTCCTGCGCAGTACGTGAGCGATGCGCACCTGCGCCTGAACCTCAGCTACCGGTACTCGATCCCCGACCTGGAGGTCTCCGACGAGCGCGTCCAGGCGACGCTTTCGTTCGGCGGGCGCCCTTTCCACTGCGTCCTTCCCTGGAGCTCCATCTTCGGCATCACCAGTCACCTCACGGGCGACGGACAGGTCTGGCCGGAGGACCTGCCGGTGGAAGTGGTGCACACGATGTCCGATCGGAACGGGGGCACCCGGCACAATGGGACGCCCGAAGGTCCGCCGTCCGGACGCCAGAAGCCTTCGCTGGCCGCGGTGGACGGTGAGCTGAAGGAAGAGCGTCCGCGACAGGAGTCGAGCTCCGAAGGCGGACCCCGCCGGCACCTCCGGCTGGTGCGGTAGACGTCCGCCGGGTCACCGATCGGGACGGCATCCTCAGATGCGGGATGCCGCGGGTGGATCGCAAACGACGACCACCCTTCCTGAGGCCTTCCGAAGCCACTGCGCGGGGCAGGCGACCAGGTCCTCGGGACCCTTCAGCGCGCGCGCGAGCACCTCGGCCTTGCCCGAGCCCGTCACTTGCAGGACCACCATCCGCGCGGTCACGACCAGGTAGGGCACCAGGGTGAGCCGGTCGACTTTCGGCTCCACGTGCAAGGGGGCCGCAACGTGGCGGACCAGCTCCTCGTCCCCGCGGTCCGCGATCGCGGGGACCCCCGCGAAGAGCGAGCAGATGTGGCCGTCGGTTCCCAGGCCGAGCAGCATGAGATCCAGCCGCGGCGGCGTTCCCAGGGTGTCGCGCAAGTCCTGGGCGCACCGGCGCGCTTCGGCGTCCAGATCGGGCGCCTCCCCGCGCATGCGGTGGACGCCAGCCACCCTGACGTGGCGCAGCAGCCCCTCCTCCGCCAACCGGTAGTTCGAGAGCTCGTGCTCGGGCGGAACGGCGCGCTCGTCGGTGAAGAAGATCTCCGTCTGCTCCCAAGGGAGCGGGGCCGTGCGTACCCTGGCGAACAGAGGAGGAGCCGTGGACCCGCCGGTGAGCGCAACGGCCGCCCTCCTGCGCGCCGCGACTGCCCCACCGACCGACTCGATGAACAGCTCGGCGGCCGCCGCGGGAACGTCGGCGACGACGGCCACCTCGGTCATGTCCGGACCGAGGCCAACAGCCCCGCGGCCGCCTGCGCCGCCTGGGCGTACAGGTCGTCGTATCCCGAGAGCAGCTTCAGCTCCAGCGCTAGCAGCCGGCCGGGCGTCTCCGGCGGCAGCCGCACCCGGTTCGCGCAGTAGCCGTCGTCGTCGCCCTTCACGTTCGCGACCAGGATGCCCTTTTCCCGCCGGACGGTGAACGTGGCGGGGGGCGCTTCGAACTCGAGGGCCTTGACCTGCCCCAGACCCATGGGCGCCGGCCGGGGGCAGGTGGAGGACGCCACAATCTCCTCCTCGGCCTCGCTCTCGCCTTCCGCCAGGATCTGAATCTGAAGACGCTTGATCCGCGACTGCATCCAGCCGAGCAGCAGCAGCCCTTCGGCGCCGACGGCGCCGGCGCAGACCACGCGCGCCTTGCGGATGTTGCCGCGATGCTCGCGCAGGTTGGGCAGATCGAGCGTGTCCGCTGCCAGTCCCTGCCAGGGAAAGATGCGCGCCCAGGCCAGGTCGCCGATGGGAGCGCCCTTCGCGAGCAGCTTCGCGAGCTCCGCCAGGTAGGCGGCCGGCCTCGCCCCCGAGTCGGTGATGATCCGGTCAGCCGACTCGACCGCGCGGCGCATCAGGTCGCCGTGGGGACGCCCACCCCAGAAGACGACGCGGGGGAGGTCCGGGCGCAGGAGGCCCATCATCGCCGACTCGAGATGGCGGACGGCCCGCCCCGTGGCCGAGAGGACCAGGCGCTCGATGGTGATGGCGCCGCCCGATCGCGACACCGAAGCGCTGGCCGTGAGCGACTCCTGCTCGATCAGCGGGTCCCCGATCACCACCACCAGCCTGCAGGGATGGATCTGGCCGGCCACCTCCAGCGTCTCCCGTGCGCGCTCGTACTGTCCGGCGTTGAAGAAGATCGCGATCAGGTTGAGGGTGCAGACGCTCTCCGGCGTTGGGCCCCCGCGCTCACGCGCCTGCTGCAACAGGCGCTCGATGCGCCGGAGGTCGAAGCCGGTGTCGAACTTGAGGGTGAGCTCACCGGAGTCCCGGGTCCGCGGCGCGGCGCCCGCCGAGATCGGCTCGCCAAAATTCTCGCTCACAATTGCCTCCACGCGCGCCCGTCCTGGGCGAGAAGCTGGTCCGCGGCAGGCGGCCCCCAGGTCCCCGCCGGATAGGGATGAGGCGGCGCGAACTCGGGGCTCCCCGTCACCTTGAGGATGCTGTCGACGATCTTCCAGGCCGCCTCGACTTCGTCCCTGCGGGTGAACAGGGTCTGGTCGCCGCGCATGGCGTCGAGCAGAAGCCGCTCGTAGGCCTCGGGGACGGTCATGCCGAACGTGGCTCCGTAGCGGAAGTCCATGCTGACGGTTCGCGGGCGGTAGCGCTCACCCGGCACCTTGACGGAGAAGCGGAGCGCGATCCCCTCCTCTGGCTGGACGCGGGCGATCAGCACGTTCGGCTGGGTCGCTCCTTCGCCGAAGAGCGAGTGCGGCAGGGGCTGGAAGTGGACGGCGATCTCCGTCGCGCGCTTGGGCATCCGCTTCCCGGAGCGGATGTAGAAGGGAACGCCGTCCCAGCGCCAGGAGCGGACGTTGAGCCGCATGGCCACGAAGGTGGGCGTGCGCGACCCGGGTGCGACGTCCTTCTCCTGCTGGTAGCCCGGCACGTCCATGCCTCCGATGCTGCCGGCGGTGTACTGCCCGACGACGACGTTGCGCGCCACTTGCTCGGGGGTCTCGAACGTCTCCACCCCGCGCAGCACCTTGATCTTCTCGTCGCGGACCGCGTCCGCGTCGAACGCGACCGGCGGCTCCATCCCGGTCAGGCAGACGAGCTGGAGCACGTGGTTCTGGATCATGTCGCGCAGGATGCCGGCTTCCTCGTAGTAGCGGCCCCGCCCCTCGATGCCCAGCTCCTCGCCCGCGGTGATCTGGACGTGATCGACGAAGCGCCGGTTCCAGATGGGCTCGAAGATGGAGTTCGCGAATCGGAACACCAACAGGTTCTGGACGGTCTCTTTTCCCAGGTAGTGGTCGATGCGGAAGACCTGGCGCTCATCGCAGGTCTCCAGCACCAGCCGGTTCAGGGCGCGCGCGCTGGCCAGATCGCGCCCGAACGGCTTCTCGATCACCACGCGCGTGAACCGGCTGTCGTTGGGCGGATTGATCAGCCCGGCGCTCTTGAGCCCCTTGAGGAGCGTGGGAAAGGCGCTGGGCGGCGTGGCGAAGTAGTAGAGCCGGTTGCCCCGGGTGGACCGCGTGCGGTCCAGCTCCTCGAGCTGCGCTCGCAGGCGAGCGAACGTTTCGGGCTGGTCGAAGGAGCCGGAGACGTAGCGCACCCCAGCCGCGAAGTCCTGCCAGATTTCCGGGTCGATCGGCTTGGTCCGCGAGAACGTACCCACCGCCTCGCGCATGTCGCGGGCGAACTCTTCCGCCGAGTGCTCGCTCTTGGCCACGCCCACGATCCCGAACGCCGCCGCAAGATGTCCGGTGACCGCCAGGTTGTAGAGCGCCGGCACGAGCTTCCGCCGCGCGAGATCGCCGGTCGCGCCGAAGATCACCATGGCGCACGGCTCGGGAGCCGACTCGGCGCGCAGGCCCGGCCGGAGCGGGTTGGGGATCTCGTCGTGCTCCGGCGCGTAGGGCACGGCTCAGCCCTTCTTCACGGCATGGCCGCCGAATTCGTTGCGCAGCGCCGCTTGCACCTTGGCGCTGAACGACTCGTCCTGCCGGGAGGCGATGCGCATCTGCAAGGCGATGGTGATCACGGGCGCAGGCACGTTCTGCTCGATGGCCGCCGCCACCGTCCAGCGGCCTTCGCCGCTGTCCTCGACGTACCCGCGGATGCCGTCCAGCCCCGGGTCCTTGGCCAGGGCCGCCTGGAGCAGGTCCAAGAGCCAGGAGCTCACCACGCTGCCATGCCGCCAGACGTCGGCGATGCGTGGCAGATCGAGCTGGCCGAACGGCGAGGTCCGGAGGATCTCGAAGCCTTCCGCGTACGCCGTCATCAGGCCGTACTCGATCCCGTTGTGGACCATCTTCACGTAGTGGCCGCTCCCCGCCGGTCCGGTGTGCATCAGGCCGCCCTCGGGCGCCAGCGATCTCAGGATTGGCTCGATGGCCGCATATGCCTCTGAAGCGCCGCCCACCATCAGGCAGTACCCGTTCTTCAGCCCCCAGATGCCGCCGCTGGTGCCGGCGTCGCAGTAGTGGATGCCCCGCTCCGCCAGCTCTTTCGCGCGCCGCTGCGAGTCCTTGTAGTACGAGTTCCCCCCGTCGACGATGATGTCGCCCCGCTGCAGGCGGGCGGCCAGCGAAGTGATCAGCTCCTCGGTGATCTTTCCCGCCGGCACCATCGTCCAGCAGACCCGGGGAGGCCTGAGCCCGGCGATCACCTCGTCGAGGGTGGTGGCCGGGGCGGCCCCCAGCGCCGCCAGCTCCGCCGCGCGGCGGGGATCGACGTCGTAGACCACCACCTTGTGCCCGGCCTGGAGCAGCCGCTGCACCATGTTGCCGCCCATCTTGCCCAGACCCAGCATCGCGAGCTGCATGGGAATCCCACCTACTTTCTGGAAAGCAGCCTGGCCGCCTGCCGCAGCGCTTCGATCACCTTGCCCCCGTCGCGGCCGTCCTCGACGTGGATACGAAGAGCGCGCCGCCCGTGCGCCTGGAGGACCTCCAGGTCCCCCCGTGCCTGCGCCGCGAACAGCGTTCCGAACGAGAACGGCAGCCCCGGGATGGGCAGGTCCTCTCCGCCGTCGCTGGTGATCTGCAGGAAGAGACCGGTGTTCGGTCCGCCCTTGTGCAGCTGCCCGGTGGAGTGGAGGAAGCGCGGACCGAATCCCATGGTGCAGGCGAGCCGGGTGGCGTCCCGGATTTCGCCCTGGACGCCGTGCAGGTCGTTCGCCAGGTCATCGTCCGGCGGCAGGTAGGCTTGAAGGCCCACGTAATCGCCCGGCTCCCCGAGCGCAAGATGCGCGGCGATCCAGCCGGCGGCCGACGACGCCGCCGCGCTGCCCAGCGTGCCCGCGGCCTTCCGCAGCACTTGCGCATGCCCTGCGGAGGCGAAGAGCGCGAGGCCCTGCGATCGCAGCGCCGGCTCCTGCGGCGGCAAGGTGCCCGCGGAGAGGAGCGCCTTGGTCTTCTCCTTGCTCTCCGACACGTTGGGCTCGTCGAAGGGATCGATCTCCAGCACGGCGCCCATCACCGCGGTGGCGATCTCCCAGCGCAGGAACTCGCCCGCGATCTCGCCCGGCGCCGAGAGCTTCCACTGGAGCAGGGGATGTCCCGCTTCCGCCAGGTAGCTCATGTCGTGGCTCTCGCTCGCCAGCGCGAGCGAGACGAAGAGGCGATCGTTCCCGTACTCATCCGTCTTCCCCGGCGGCTCGCCGTCGACCGGCACGATCCCCCGGTCCTGCTTTCCGGTGCTTTCGGCGACCAGTTGTTCCAGCCAGGCGCCGAGCGGCGCCAGTTTCCTGGAGAAGACGAACGTCAGCTTGTCGGCCCCCTTCCGGGCCAGGCCCCCCGCGATCGCGCCGAGGCGCACCGCGAGGTTCTCGTGCAGGGGCACCCGTGCATGGGACGCGAGCGCCACCTTCTCGGCTTGCTCGATCAGCGCTCCGACGTCGAGCCCCAGCAGCGCGGCGGGAACCAGCCCGAAGTAGCTCAGCGCGCTGTAGCGGCCTCCGATATCGGAAGGATTGACGAAGGTCCGCCAGAATCCTTCTTGTTGGGCCCGCTTCTGCAGGGTCGTATCCGCGTCGGTGATGGCGACGAAGTTCGCGCCGTCGTCCACCTTGCCGCGGAAATACCGGTAGAAGGCGTCGACCTCGGTGGTGCCGCCGCTCTTCGAGCTGACCAGGAAGAGCGTCCTGCGCAGATCGAACCCCTGCGCGGCCGCGCGCACCGCGTCGGGAGCGGTGGAGTCGAGCACGCGCAGATCGAGCCCGCCCTCGCGCTTGCCGAGCACACGCGCGATCACGTCGGGGGCGAGCGAGGACCCACCCATGCCCAGCAGCACGCAGTGCCTGAACTTCTGCGAGGCCTCTTTCGCGAACCCGGCGATCTCCGCGAGGTGCTGCTTTCCGAACTTCGTCGCGTCGAGCCAGCCCAGGCGCGTCTTCGCCACGTTCTTCGCGCCCCAGAGCGTGGCGTCCCGTGCCCAGAGCCGCGCGCCGATCTTCTTCTCGCGCGCGATCTTCAGGCCCTCCGCCGCGTCGTCCTTGCGGCGGCCCATGCTCTCGCGGAGCTGCGCCTTGCGGGTGAAGTTCTGCGCAGCGGCCCGCGCGGAGATCGCGTGCAGGAGCCCGTCGAGCGCGTTGCTGAAGAGCTCCAGGCCTTCGTCGGTGAGCTTGGCGCAGACCGCCTCCAGATCGATCCCGATCTCCTTGAGCCGCGCGAGCTGGGCGCGGGCTTCCTCGACGCCCTGCAAGATCGTCTCTCCCTCGACCTTGCCGTGATCGTTGAACGCTTGCAGCGTCGCCAGCGGCAGCGTGTTCACGGTGTCGCGCCCGATCAGCGTCTCCACGTACATCACGTCCCTGTACGCCTTGTTCTTGGTGCCGGTGGACGCCCAGAGCGGGCGCTGGCGCGTCGCGCCCTTCGCCTCGAGCGCCTTCCAGCGCGGCGTCGCGACGCTCTCGAGGAAGCGCTGGTACGCCTCCTTCGCGTTCGCGATGGCGATCTTGCCCAGCAGATCGCGGGCCCCCTTTTCCTCGAGCAGCTTGTCCACCGCCGAGTCCACCCGGCTGACGAAGAAGCTCGCCACGCTGTGGATCTGCGAGATGGGCAGGCCGTTGGCGACGCGCTCTTCCAGCCCGGACATGTACGCGTCGATCACCTGCTCGTACACGCGAACGCTGAAGATCAGGGTGATGTTGACGCTGATGCCGGCTGCCGTCGCCTGCCGGATCGCCGGGATGCCTTCCGGGTTCGCCGGGATCTTGATCAACACGTTCGGACGATCGACCGCCTTCCAGAACCGCTTCGCCTCCGCCACTGTCGCGTTGGTGTCGCGCGCGATGTATGGCGACACCTCGAGCGAGACGAAGCCGTCGCGTCCTCCGAGCCGATCGAACAGCGGGCGGAACACGTCGCAGGCGGCCTGCACGTCCTCGACGGCGATGGTCTCGTAGATCTCCATCGGGGACTTCCCCTGCCCGATCAGCGACTTCAGCTCGTCGTCGTATTCGTCTGATTCGACGATGGCCTTCTCGAAGATGGCGGGATTGGCCGTGACCCCCCGGACGCCGTCCTCCTCGATCATCCGCTTCAACTCGCCCGACCGGATGAGCTTGCGTCCGATCAGGTCCAGCCATGCGCTCTGCCCGAACTCACTCAGCCTCGCTGCCGGCTTCATGGTCACTCCCCTACTTCGTATTGGTGCGTGCTCCCGTGGCCAGCCACTTCGAGATCCGTCCGGCCACCTTCTGCGGCGTCAGATCATAGGCGTCTGCCAGCGCCTTGTCCGGGGCGCTGGCGCCGAACCGGTCGATGCCCACCATCAGGCCCTCTGCGATGATGCGGTACCAGTCGAGGCCGCCGGCCGCCTCCACCGCCACCAGCCTGGCGCGGCCGTGTGGGACCAGCTTCCGTTGCTCGTCGCCGGACCATTTGAGGAAACGCTCGACGCACGGCATCGACACCAGGCGCACCTTGAGCGACTTGTCGAGGTATTGCAGCGCCTGCTGCGCGGTCGACACCTCGCTGCCGGTGGCGATGACGACCAGGTCCGGATCGTCCACGTCGTTGAGCGGGTACGCCCCGCGCAGCGCCTGGCGGACGTTCGCTGGAGCGCTGCGCTGCAGGACCGGAAGCTTCTGCCGGGTGAACGCCAGCGTGCTCGGCCCGTCCTGGCGCCCGATCGCGGCCGCCCACGAGGCCGCGGTCTCCACGCCGTCGGCAGGCCGCCAGACCTCCATGTTGGGAATGGCGCGGAGCGTCGCGAGCTGCTCGATCGGCTGGTGGGTGGGCCCGTCTTCTCCGAGGAAGATGGAGTCGTGGGTGAAGACGAAGATGCTCGGCAGCCGCGAGAGGGCGGCCAGCCGGATCGGCGGTCGCATGTAGTCGGAGAAGAGCAGGAAAGTCGCGCTGTACGCGGTGAAGAACCCGTCGTACGAGAAACCGTTCACGATCGCGCCCATCCCGTGCTCGCGGACGCCGAAGTGGATGTTGCGCCCCGCGTAGTTGCCGGGCTGCACGTCACCGCCGTCCTTCAGGTACGTGAACGTGGAGGGATCCAGGTCGGCCGAGCCGCCGACCAGCCCGGGAATCAGCTGCGCGGCTTTCTGGAGCACTGCCTGGCCGTGCTTGCGGGTGGACTCCGGCGCGTTGGGGCTCAAAAGCCCGGACACGAGCTGCTCGGGGAGGTCCGCTGGGACCTGCCTTCCGGCCATGGCATTCCACAGCTTCGCCTTCTCTGGATTGGCGCGCTGCCAGTCGGCGAATCGGCGCTGCCATTCCTCGTAGGACTTCTTCAGCTCCTCGATGCGTCCTGCCCAGAACTGCCGCACCTCGTCCGGGATGAGGAACGGGGGCTCGAGCGGCCAGCGCAGGTTCTCCTTGGTCGCCTTCACCTCGTCCTTGCCCAGGGGCGAGCCGTGCGCCTCGTGCGTATTGGCCTTGTGCGGCGAGCCGTAGCCCAGCACCGTGCGCACGCTGATCATCGAGGGCCGCGGATCCTTCTGGGCGGCGCGGACAGCCCGGTCGATGGCCTCCACGTCGTTGCCGTCGGCGACGTGCTGGACGTGCCAGCCGTACGCCTCGAAGCGCTTGTCGCGATCCTCGGTGAACGTCACGTCCGTGTGCCCTGCCAGGGAGACGAGGTTGTCGTCGTAGAGGAAGATCAGGTTCCCCAGCCTGAGATGGCCGGCCAGCGAGCACGCTTCGGATGCCACGCCCTCCATGAGATCGCCGTCGCTGCAGATTCCGTAGACGAAGTTGTCGATGGGGAAGTTCCCGCCCACGTTCATCCGGGCCGCCAGCATTCGCTGCGAGAGCGCCATCCCCACCGCGTTCGAGAGCCCCTGACCGAGCGGTCCGGTAGTGGCTTCGACGCCCGGCGTGTCGTGGAACTCCGGGTGGCCCGGCGTTTTCGATCCGTACTGGCGGAACGACTTGATGTCGTCCATGGTGACATCGAAGCCGGCCAGGTGGAGCATGGCGTAGATGAGCATCGAGCCGTGCCCGGCCGAGAGCACGAAACGATCCCGGTTGGCCCAGCGCGGGTCGCGCGGATTGAAACGCATGTGCCGGCTCCAGAGCACGAACGCCATCGGCGCCGCGCCCATGCAGATCCCGGGATGCCCGCTGTTCGCTTTTTCGACAGCGTCGACACAGAGAAATCGGATGGTGTCGATACTCTTCTGTTCCAGATCGCGGTTCATGCTCGGCTCGTGGGTGAAGTCTATCGGGATTGCAAGAACTGCGCCTCCCGCTCTGCCAGCGCTGCAGCGCCCAGCAGGCCGGTCTGGCTGTCCAGCACGATCTGCACCGGCATCCTCTCCAAGAGCACACGCATGCGCCCCTTGTCGAGGAAGCCCGCCAGAAAGCGGCCATCGGTGATGAATTCGAGAATCTTCGGCGCGATCCCTCCCGCAACGAACACGCCGCCGGTCGCGAGCGTCTTCAGGGCGAGGTTGCCGGCTTCCGAGCCGTAAAGCTTGCAGAACAGCTCGACGGCTTGCCGGCAGAGCGCGTCGCCTGCCCTGGCAGCGGACGTCACCGCTGCGGGAGCATTCTGGCGGTCGTGGGCGATGGTCTCGGCCAGCGTCTTGCCCGGTTTGATGTCGGTGAGGTGCGCGATGGCCTCGGTGAGATTGACCAGGCCGTCTCCGGAGAGGATGCGCTCCCAGCTCACGTGCTCGTACCGTCCCAGCAGGAAGCGGAGCACGCCGATCTCCAGCTCCGTCCGCGGGGCGAAGCTGGTGTGTCCGCCCTCGGTCGCGAGCACCTCGCGCTCGCCCTTCGCGACCGGCATCGCGATGGCTTGACCGAGGCCGGTGCCGGCGCCGATCAAGGCCCAGGGGCCGCGGGGCTCGCGGCGCCCCTCGTTCAGCGTCACCAGGTCCTTTGGCTTCACCGCGGGGATGCCGAGGGCGACCGCATGGAAGTCGTTGACGAGGCGCACGGACTCGATGCCGAGCGCCTGCGCCAGGTCGCGCTCGTCCAGCACCCAGGGCAGGTTGGTGATCTGGCTGCGGCCGTCCGTCACCGGGCCGGCGACTCCGAACCCGGCGAAGCGCGGCATGGGCCGCCGCACCTCGTCGGCGAAGAGACGGCAGATCTCGCTCAGCCCCTGGAACTTGCGGCTGTCATAGCGGTTGCTTGCCAGCACTTCGATCGAAAGAGCGCCGTCCCCACCCGGAACCGGCCCCGCTTCACAGACGGCCAGGAGGGTCTTGGTGCCCCCGATATCGCCGGCGAGAACCTGCATGACGGGGGCAACCTACCCGAGGAGTGAAGAAGATCAAGCGCCCAAGAGGCCTACTCAGGATTCCTGGCCTTGCTTGCGGGCATCAGCAACCCAACGTTGAGTCGTAGAGGGGCGTACGCGGTTCCGGAGGCGGTAGATGGGCACGACGAGGAATGGGTGGATGGCTGGAGCACTGGCGGTGGCTTTGGCTTGGCCCCTGGCGTCCCGCGCGCAGATCGCGGAAACCAGCATCCAGCCCATGCCGGAGGCGAACTGGAGCGCGACTGCCGGACGTACCGTCGGAGCCGGAAGCTCGATGCTGCAGGCGGAGGCCGGCTGGCCCGGCATCGGCTTCACCTACCTGAAGGGGCTCGACGAACGCAGCGACCTCGGATTCCACGTCGGGTTCAATTACGGGTTCGAAGGGACCACGAATCGAGTAACCGGAATCAACCTCGCGGTCCCCTACCGCCGCAATCTCGTGACGGGTGACACCGACGTCGCGTTCCAGATGCAACCGGGGATCTCGATCTATGACAACAACGGCGTCCTCTTCGGAATCGGCGGCCCGGTGGGCGTGGTGGCCGGGTTCCACGTCAGCCCGCTGCTCACGCTGGACGTCGGCGTGGACATCCCGGTGCTCCTTTCCTTCTCCAATCCCACCGGCTTCATGTTCGGGCCGCAGTTCGGCGGCGGGGCCGAGTACCTGATCGATCGCAACCTGGCAGTGACGGCGCGGTTCCGGATCGGGCCGCAGTTCGGGCTCACTTCCTCGGGCACCGCGTCGCAGACAGGCTTCCTGGCCCTGATCGGTCTCGCTTACAACGCGCGCTGAGCGCGCTTCACGCCAGCTGGACGAGGGCCGCCTGGTCCAGCTCGAGGCGGGCACCGTCGAGCGCCGCGGCAGCCTCTTCGTGGATCTGCGCTTCCGCCGCGAGGACCTTGGCGGCCTCCGCCGCCGGCACCTTGCTCTGGGCCAGCCAGCGACCCAGACGGAGCGACGCAGCTTCCTGCTCCGCGCGGATCCGCGCCTTCGCCGCCTCGACCAGTGCGCGCAACCGCCGCTGCGCTTCCTCTTCTGCGACGCGAAGCCCGGCCTCGACCGCCTGCGCGAACGCGCCGGGCGGGCCGCCCTCCGGCGCCGGCACCGGCTCCAGCTTCGCCGAATCGAGCTGGGCCCTCAGCGCGTCCTCGACGCTCACGCCGCCCCGGCCGTCCAGCCGCACCGACACCCGGACCTGGGCTTCGTCGAGATGCCGCGCCGCCCGCCGCGATGGAACGCGCGCACCCTGGGCCAGGTCGGCGGGCTCCGGCAGGGCGACCAGGAAGCGGGTGTCGAGCGCCGCGCCGGACACTCCGCGGAGGCGCGTCCGCCCCACGGTGGCGCGGCCCAGCTCGCCGTCGCGGACCCAGGAAAACAGCGCCTCGACCAGCGGATGGCCGGTGGCGAACGAGTCGTGCTCCTCGTGCTGCACGGCCACCTCGCGCCGAAACGATCCCACCACGGTACGGTCCTGCGAGAGATCGAACCCGGCGAGCGCGTCCACCCTCAGCTCCGGCCCGACGTGGAAGGACACCTGGCCGGGCAACACGTCCACCTCGAAGTCCACGGCCAGGCCGACGCGCTTGGCGGCCTCGATGGTGACCGCCTCGAGCCGGGTCTCCAGCATGGTGGCGACGCTGCGCAGCGCGTTTTCGGCGTCCGCTCCCGCGGGGATGCGGCCGCCGATCCTCTCCCCGCCGCGATCGGCCAGCGACCGGACCGCGGCCGGATCGCAGCTGCGCAGGTCCAGCAGCGGATCGTACCCCCGGCCTACCTCCGCCCGGGCGGCGGAGACGCGGGCGGAAAGCTCGCGCGTGATCTCTTCCCAGCGCCCTGCATCGTCGGACGAAGCGAGCGCCAGCAGCGTGGGCTCCACGCTCTCGAGCACCGGATCGAGGCCTCCCACCGGCTCGCTGAACACGCCCACTCCCAGGTCGAGGACGTCGAGGACCCGCGCCGCCAGCGTGCCCTCGGCCTGGAAGGCGTAGATGCTCACCTCGCGCGATTGCCCGATGCGGTCGATGCGGCCGATGCGCTGCTCGATGGCGGCCGGGCTCCAGGCCAGATCGTAGTTCACCAGCACGTGGCAGTGCTGGAAGTTGCGCCCTTCACCTCCCAGCTCGGTCGAGAGCAGCACGCGGGGTCCGTCCGGATCGCGGAAGCGAGCCACCAGCTTGTCGCGCTCCGCGGGCGAGAGGTCGCCCACGTAGGCCAGCGCCTCGATCCGCCGGCGCGCCAACGCGGTCTTCAGATACTCGATCGTCTCGCGCGGCTCGGCGAAGACCAGCACTTTCTCGGCAGGGCCCAGCTCGTCGAGCAGCCTGAGGAACGCCTCCAGCTTGGAGTCGTGCGGCAGGGCGAGCGCGAGTTGCGCCAGCTTCTTCTCCCCCGCGCTTGCCAGGCCTGCCGCGAGCGCTGGCGGTGAGCTGCCCAGGCGCCGGAAAAGCGATGCGAGCACCGCCCCCGACGGCAGCCTGGCGCGCGCAAGCGCCTGCCGGACATCGTGCTCCAACTGGCGCTCCTCCTCCGTCAGCGTGACCTCGACCCGGGTCAGCCTGCGCGGCGTGAACCCGCCCACAGCGGCCCGCCGGTTGCGCAGCAGGCGCGCCGAGAGCCCGTAGCTTTCGGCGAGGTGCGCCAGGAGCGCCTGGCCCTGCAGCTTCCGCAGCGCGGGGTCGTCCGGAAAGAGGTTCGCGATGCGCTCCGCCGCCGAGACGTCTCCGGCGAGCAACGCCCGGACCTGCGCCGAAAGCTCGCCCTGACGCTCGAGCCGCGCGCGCAGCTCCTGCTCGGTGGCGGCCGGAGCCGGGTCCACCAGGCGAAGCAGGGCGTGGTATTCCGCCGGATCGAGTTGCAGGGGCGTGGCCGTGAGGAGCAACAGTCCCCACGTCCGCCGTGAGAGCCCCTGGGCGACCTCGTACGCGCGCGCCCCGCGCAGATGGTGGGCCTCGTCGATCACCACCAGGTCCCAGCCGGCGTCGGCGGCGGCCTTCGCTTCCTCGCGGCTGCGGGAGAGCCACTCCAGCGAGGTGATCACCAGCGGGTGGCGTGCCCAGGGGGACGCATCGTCGTCGGGCGCTTCCGCCTCCGCTGCCTCGCGGTCGTCCTTCGCCCGGTCCGGATCCATCAGCGTGAAGAGCAGGTTGAACTTGTGGAACAGCTCGGCGAGCCACTGCACCGTGAGATGGCTGGGCGCAACCACCAGGCAGCGTTTTACCAGGCCGGCGTGCAGCAGCCCGGAGAGCACCAGGCCTGCCTCGATGGTCTTTCCCAGCCCCACCTCGTCGGCGAGCACGAAGCGCGGCTGCGGCGCGGAGAGGACGTGGTGGGCCACGCTGACCTGGTGAGGTTTCACGTACACGCGAGAAGCGAAGAGCGCGCCCAGCGCATCCGCGCGGCGCTCGAGATCCAGCCGCACCGTCTCCGCCCGGAGGCGGAAGTCCTCCGGCGTGCCCCAGCGACCGGACGCGAGCTGCTCCGCCGGTCCCTCCCGCGGCATGGGGCCGCGCAGGTCCGCCTCGCTCCGGATCTGCGGCTTCTTCCCCGCGACCTCCACGGTGTAGCGGTAGAGATCGTCCGCGGGTCCGGGAAGCGCGCGCAACACCCGAGCGGCCGCGCCGTCCGCGAGGAACGCGACGGTGTCGGGAGCGAAGCGGATGCGGGTGAGCGCGGAATCGCGCGAGGACAGCATCACCGCACCGCCTGGCCGGCCGGGGAACTGCGCCGACAACCGCGGGGGATCGTCGCTGACCGCCAGGACATGACCGACTCCCCAGCCTCCCTGGGCGCGGTGGACGATCTTCATGCCTTTGAGGAACCGCGGCACGGCGGACCTTCTATACTGGAACCCAATGGACGGCCACGCCATCGACGCCCCCGCCGCGGGGCCGCGTGTGCGCCCGCGGCGACCGGATTTCTTCCGCGCCGCCCTGCTGCTCGGCGCGCTCGGATTCGGCGGCGGGCTCTCGGTGCTGGCGAACATCCATGCGCTCCTGGTGAAGAAGCGCAGGTGGATGACCGATCGCGAGTTCACCAACACCATCACCGTAGCGCAGATGCTGCCCGGCGGCGCCGCGGCGAACACACTGGCGTACGCCGGACTGCGCTTCGGCGGCTTGTCCGGCGCCCTGCTCGGGTACGTGGGGTTCGTGCTGCCCGGGTGGATCGCGGTGATGGTGCTCGCGTTCTTCTACGTCCACTACGGGACCACACCCGACGTCGCGACGCTGCTCGGCGGCTTCAACGCGGCGGTCGTGGGAGTGATCGGGGCCATCACCCTGAAGATGGCGAGGACCGCGATCGGGCGCCTCTGGCAGATGGCCGTCGCCGCCGGAGCGCTGCTCTTTTCGGTGCTGGGCGACGCCGCGCCGGGCGAGATCGCGCTGCTCTCCATCGCCGTCGGCCTTGCGGTCGACCTGGGGACCAAGCGCGCGCGCCTCTTCGCGATGGAGCGGCGGCGCTCCCGCGAGCGGACCGAGGAGCCGGTGGTGCTGCCCGAGGAGGGCGCCACGCTGGCGACCCAGAAGGACCTTCCCCGGGCGCCACCCGAGAAGATGAACGTCGCCACCTGGACGGTCTTCGCCGTGATGATGGGGATCGCGCTCCACGCTCCCGGCGTGGACGCGGAGCTGGTCCGGATCGCGTTCTCGTTCTTTCGCACCGGGCTGGGCGCTTACGGCGGGGGCTTCGCCATCATTCCCCACCTCAAGCAGGTGGTCGCGCGCGAGCACTGGCTGAGCGAGCGGCAGTTCGCCGACGCCGTCGCCATCGGAAAGCTGACGCCGGGCCCCGTGCTCCTGCTTGCCACCTTCATCGGATATCTACGCTATGGATGGCTCGGCGCGGTGGTGGCCACCATCGGCATCTTCAGCGCGCCGTTCGTGCTGGTGGCGTTCGCCGGGACCTGGCTGGACCGGATCCGTTCACGCAGGCCGGTGCGCGCCGCCCTGCGGGGGCTGACGCCGGCCGTGCTGGGGCTGATGGCAGCGGCGGTGATCTCCCTCGGCGACACGCTCAATGGAGAGGGCGAGATCGCCATCGCCGTTGCCGTGGCCCTCACCCTCAGCCGATTCGAGATCAACCCGGCGGTGATGCTCGCCCTGGGAGGCGTGGCGCGGTTCGCGTTCCGGTTCGCGGGACTGTAAAGGAGCCCCATGGACATGGATGCCCAGAGAAAGGCTGCGGGGGAGCGCGCAGCCGCGTTCGTTCAGGACGGGATGGTGATCGGCTTCGGCACCGGGCGGGGAGCCTCGGCCGCCCTGGAAGCGCTGGCGGCGCGCAAGGCGCGCGTCCGCGGGGTGCCGACCTCCCAGAAGACCGTCGAGCTGTGCCGCCGGCTCGGCCTGGCGATCGTCGGCTTCGACGACCACCCGCAGCTCGACCTGGTGATCGACGGCGCCGATGAGGTGGATCCGCAAACGCAGCTCCTGAAAGGGGGCGGGGGCGCGCATGTCCGGGAGAAGCTCGTCGCGCTCGCCTCGCGGCGCCGCATCATCGTGGTCGAGGAAGCCAAGCTGGTTGCGCGGTTGGGCTCGACCCGGGGGGTGCCGATCGAGGTGATCGCGTTCGGCTGGACGGCGACCCTGGCGCGCATCGCGGCGCTGTTGCCCGGCGCGATGCGGCGCGAGGGTCCGCTGAGCGACAACGGCGGCGTCCTGGTGGACGCGCCGCTCCCTCCGGGCGCGGACCTGCACGCGACGGACCGCGCGCTCAAGGGGATCGCGGGCGTGGTGGACCACGGACTCTTTCTCGATTTCGCCCCCACGGTCGTGGTGGGCGGCGCGGCAGGCGTGCGCGTGATCAGCGGCTGACGTATCCCGCGGAGGAGATCGCCTTCTGGATCGCCGCGGCGTTCGCCACCGCGTCGTCGAACACCACGGTGATCGTGTTGCCGGAGAGGTCCGAGGAGATGCGAACGACTCCCTTGACCTTCTGCACGGCGGCTTCCGTCTTGTAGACGTCGCCCTTGCTGTGCCAGCCCTCGACTTTCAGGCTGAGCGTCTGCTCGGCCGCCTGGGCGGCAGCTGCGAGCGCAAGGGCGAGGAGGAACCGCTTCATGCCTGCAGTGTAACGCCGGCGCCGCGGGGCAGCACCCACGGCGTTTCAGGCCGTGCTGGGCCCGTGGCGCAAAGGCGCAAACCACCCGCGCGCACCCGCCGACCACAGCGTTGCCAGAGCCAGCGCCACCAGGATGAACGCCGCCGCCGCCGCAAGGGGGGACGCCGCGACCTGCCCGGCGAGCGCGCCGCGCACCCCGGACAATCCCTGCTCCGCTGCTGCCGCGGCGCCGGCGAGCACGCCCGAGACCGACAGCAGGCGGCCAGCCGCGAGCGCGACGGCACATTGGATGATCAGCGCCGCGGCGCCCAGCAACTTTCCTCTGGCCGCAAGCGTGCGCAAGAGCGCCGCGCGCGTCAGCGGCCCCAACGCGAGCAGCGCGACGGCGAGCCC
>DATBZA010000030.1:0-27020 GCA_036513415.1 Myxococcales bacterium
CGTCTCGAGGTCCCGCAGCGAGGTGAAGCCGTGCTCGAGCGCGATCTTCAGCGCGCGGATGGCGCGGGCGACGCGGTGCGCGGGGTACTCCTTCAGGATCTGCGCCTCGTACTCCGCCTCCGTGGCGTCGCCCTGGAGCAGGACGTGCGTGTGGGCGTCGATCAGCCCGGGCAGGAGCCACGCATTCCCCAGGTCGATGACCTTGACCCCCGGAGCTTGCAACTCGGCCGCTGGACCGACCTTCGCGATGCGGTCGCCCTCGACGAGCACCGCGAACCCGTCCCGGGTCGAGTCGGAGCGGCCGTCGATCAAGTGCGCGGCTTTGATCAGGACGCGCTCGGACGGCCGCGTCGCCGCCGGCGTCTCGCGCGGCGCCTGGGCGAGGAGGAACAGGAGAGCGATGAGCATGGCGCCGCACCGTGGCACGGCGCCATGGCCTCAGGCAATGTGCCCGAGCCTTGCCGACCGGCTACGGCACCACGGTGACAGGATCGGATAGCCCGTTCACGGCTCCAAGGGCATGGGCACGCAGGGTGTACGTGGCGTCGGAAGGGGTGAGGGTGACGCTGAACGTGACGTTGAGCCCGTTCATTGGCTGCGTATCTCGCAGGATGCAGTTCAAGCCACCAGCGTTGCAGACGCTCAGCTCGACGGAACCACTGAAGGAGAGCGGATTGGTATCGATGTCACGAGCGGTCACGGTGACATCGAAGGGTACCCCATCGCGGGGATTCGCGGTCGCAACCGCGACGCTGAGTTGTGGGTCGGTAACTCGGATGATTCCATTGGAGGTCGCTGCGCCGCCGATGTCGCTGACCGCGCTGAGCGTGTAATCACCCACCGCCGACAACGTCAGGCCGGTAAAAATGACGGACCCCGTTCCGCTCTTCGACAACGTTCCCCCCAGTGTTCCAGGGCCCGAAGCCGAGAGGGTCACGGTGCCGGTGCACGTGGTGCAGTCGGTGCCCTGGGCAGTCGTGAACGTGACGATCACGTCGCTAAGCGGAACGCTGGTCGTTCCGAACGGCGGCACCCGCGTGAACATCAATCCTGCGTCAGCGGCGACAGGAAAGATCTTCGTTCCCGTCTTGGGCCCTGCCGGCGCGGCGGTATCGTCGGTCACGTGGAGCGCGAGATCGTAGCCGCCCGGAAAGTCGGGCGTGAACGTGAACTGAGCCGCCCCCGTCCCGGGCAGGACCTGCGCGGCCGAACCCGAAGGCGCGGCTTGCACGAACCATGCGTACGTGAACCGCTGCTGCAAACCGCAGCCTGTGCTGGTGTTGTCGAGCGCGAACGCGAGCACGTCGTTGTCGGCGTCGGACGAAGTCGTCGCGTTGATGCCGATGAGCGTTCCCACCTGGACCGACGATGCGGTGAAGACCGCGTCCGCGAACGGCACGTTGGTGCCGCACCGGCCGCCGACGTTGATCGGGTTGTCGGGGCGGACGAACGTAACGATGGGCTCGTTCGTGCTTCCGAAAGCGAGGTTCACCAAAAGGGAATAGAAGCCCGGATGGATCCCGGTCGAGTCCTTCTCGTCGCCTATACTGGGGACGAATGAAAAGTGCAGCGTCTGTCCCGCCGTCACCGTCGTTGGGCCAGGCTGATTCCATTGGTCCGCGGGAATGAGCTCGAAGTGCGGATCTTGGAGCTGGGCGCCGGTGAACCGCACGTTGGGGCAGGACGTCGGGATGGAAATCGTCACATCGACGCCGATCTGCCTGTTCAGATAGAACGGCACGGCGACGCTGTGCGGCGTACCGCCGAAGTCGACCTGGACTTGGGGCGTCAGCGACCCTTGAGATTGCGTGATGGTCAACGGCGCGCTGGCTGCCGGGGTGCCCGTGATCCCCTGGAGGATGGCTTCGAAATGCTGCGTTGCCACGGAGGCAAGCACAGTTGGATCAGCACTGCCGCAAGACGAGACGTTGATCTGCAGAGGTGCGGTGGGCGATCCGCTTTGACCTGACGCGTCCGATACCGTGACCGAAACCTGGTACGCGCCGCCGAATGTCTGCGGCTGGAACGACGGTTGCGCGTCGTTCGCGCTCGGGACGAATGACTCGGCCGCCTGACCTCCGCCAAGCGTTAGCGTGTACGTGTAGCCAAGGCTCGGATGAGCGAAGCATTGCGAAGTCACCGGCGTGGTGACCTTCACGACGTCGCCCACGAAAATGGTCGGCGAGGGTGGCGCGCCGTTGACCGCGGCGACCACGGGAGTCTCCACGACGGGTAGGTCGCAGTTCGCGTTGACCGCTTGGTCCCTGGCCCCGTTCTGACCGTTGCCCGAAACCACCAGGAGCACGCTGTACAAACGATGGGTTCCAGGGGTGAAGGTGGTCGGGTTTGTAGAGGTCGACGAGAACGTGCCCGCCGGAATGCCGCCGCCCACATCGGGATTCAGGGACCAGGCGAACTGATACGTCGGCGCAAACCGGGCCGGGCATTTCGACGGATCGGAATCGTCGGAGAGGAACGCTCCGGTCGCGCCGACGCCTGTGAGCGTCCAGTCGTCCATCGGCTTCGCATCGGGGGCCTGCGCGGCGGTGATCGCCGCGCTGATCGGCGACACGCCGCAGCCTCCTGAAATGAGGTCGCGCAAACCGACGTTGCTGTTCCCCCAGTGGTCGGCGACCTCGACTCGCGTATGGTACGTCCGGTTCGGTTGATCCGCGGTGAAGCTGGCGCTCGAGGGCGCGCCCGCGGTCGGCGTGAGAGCGGGCGTCGGAAATGCGTCGGTCGCGAGGCTCCAGGCGTACGTCGGCGCGGCGACAGCCTGGTTCGTGTAGCAGGCGAACGTAGCGGCTGCCGAGACCCTGACCGAATCGCCGTTGAAGAATGAGTCCGGATGGCCGGCGTAATAGGGGTCGGGCACGGGCGGAGTCACCTGCGCAATTCCGATCGCGAACGTGGGGGCCGGGGCTCCGCAGGCCGCGGTGGTAATCGTCGCCGTCCCGCTGCCTGAAACACCGCTCTTGTTCCCAGTGGCCGTCGACCGGATTCCATATGCGCCAGAAGCAGATTCCCCCTCGGCGAACACGGTCTGCGGTCCGGTCTGAGGCGACAGCACGTACTTCGTCGCGCCCTGCGGAAACGCCGAGACCGCCCAGGCGATCGAGTAGGTTTGGCCGAAGCGTGGCGGACAGAAGCTGCTGTCATCGTCTTTCGAAGACGCCAGCGCCGACACGGTCCAGGGGTCGAACGCAAGCATGCCCGTGTTCTGCGCCGTGGTTACGGTCACGTCCACGGGATTGGCGCCGCAGGCGTCGCCGAGGAAAGCCGCCGTGCTCGCGGCGGTGTGGTTCCATTGGTCGGCGACGCTGAACGTCAGGGCGTAGCCTCCCTGCGGAACCGACGAATGGAACGTCGCGCTGGTCGTCCCGGCCGCCAGGCGCGTGTCCGGATCGCTCGAGGTCAAAGACCAACCGAATGTCGGCTTGAAGTTCGCACCAGTGTAGCAGGCGTGAGTGGCAGATCCAGCGACGGTCAGGTCGTCGCCGGCAAAGAAGTGACCCGGTTTCAGGTAGCCGTCTGGATCGGAGACAGTGACGCTGACCGGCATGATCACCGCTGGCGCAGGCGCCGCACAGACGACATCGATGAGGTTGTGTGCCGTGTCCGAGCCTTGCTTCGCGCCCGTGACCACCACGCTGACGTCGTAGGTTCCGTTCTCGCCTGCGGCGAAGTCCGCCGTCGCACCGGCCGTCGGGCTGAAAAGGTACTCGCTGACGCCTCCGGGAGCCACGATGCTCCAACTGTACGAGTAGGTCTGCGCGAAGCGGGAAGGGCACGCCGTCGCGTCGTCGTCGGTGGAGAAAAGCGATCCGTTCAGCGGCGCCACCGATAGCGAGTGCGGATCGAAGGCGAGGCCCGCGGTCACGTCGACGATCCGCGCGAGCACCGGATTGGCGCCGCACGAATCGGCCGTGAAGGTGTTCTGGCGTTCCGAGAAGTTCTGGATCGAGTCGGTCGCGGCGACCGAGACCGTGTATGCGCCGCCCGGGGTGTTGACGGTGAACGACGGCGTCTGCGTCGTGGCTCCATTGAGGGTAGGCGGGTTCGCGGGGGAGAGGATCCAGGAGTACAGGAACCCGGCGTTTCCCGGCGAAAAGCAGGTCGACGAGGCGGTAGCCGTCAGGGTCAAGGTGTCGTCGCGGAAGAACTGACCGGCCGCGCGCGTGAACCCGTCGCTGCCGCCGGGCGGAGTCACCGACGCGATTGACGGGGTCGTTACCTTGGTCGGCTGCGGGTCGCTGCAGAGGACCATCACTTCTTGCGAGGTATCTGCACCATTGCCGCTCTTCGATCCAGAGGCGTGGACCGCGACTGTGTAAGTCGCGTTGCCACCCGGCTTCAGGGTCGAAGTCGCAGATGCGCCCGACAGAACGCCCGCCACCGAGCCCGGCAAGAGCAGGCTCAGCGGCCTCGCGGGGTTGGAGGTGAGGCCAAATGCGAACGAATACGTCTGCGCGAAGCGGGCGGGACACTGGACCGGGTCGTCATCATTCGAGTGCGCGGACGCCGTGAACGCATACGGGTCGAACGGGAGGCCACCGCTCGGCCGGGTCGGACCGGAGAGTGAGACGACCACGGGATTGATGCTGCACGGCTCTGAGTTGAAGTTCGTGAACGCCGACGGCTGAGACCTGTTGCCGAGTTTGTCGACGACGATCACTGTTGCCTGCCAAGAGCCGTCGGCCATGTCGACGGTGAACGTCGGCTGCGATGCGATGGTCGAGTTGAGGGTTGCAGAGCCGCCCGACAGCCTTTGAAACGACCAGAGGTGCGAATAGGCCGTGCTGCCATCGCTATAGCAAAGTGAGCTCGAGGTCGCGGACAGGGTTGCCGTATCGCCGAGAAAGAACTTCCCTGGCACGTATCCTGGCGTGCTGCTCGCGATCGAGATCGCGTCCACCTTGGGGAACACATCAGGACAGCTCACCGCCACCAGCTTCATGACTTCCGCGCGCTGGGTCGGGCTCTTGACGACGAGCTTGACGCTATAGACGGCGTTGCCCCCCGGCGTGAAGTGCACGGTGGAGCCGCTCGTGGTGTCGAACGCGTACCCCACGCTGGGCGCCGACGAGACCACGCTCCAGGAGAACGAGTATTGCCCCGCGAAGCGGGCCGGACACGTAGCGTCGTCGTCCGAGAAAGTGGTCCGGCCCGCGGCGGGAACTGCCGCGAACGTATGATCGTCGAACGGCCTCGCGCCCGGCATATCGGCGATGTCCGCGAAGATCGGGCTGTTGCCGCAGGTTGAAGTGGTGATGATCAGGGGAGGAGAAGTGGACGTGTTGCCCTGCCCGTCGGTCACCGCGACGGAAACGGCGAAGCTGGCCCCGGCCACGTCGGGGATGAAAGAGGGCGTCGCGCTGGTCGCAGAGGTCAAGGTCGCCGCGCTGCCCGGCGGCCGCGAGAGCGTCCAGCTGTAGGTGAGCTGCGAGGAGATCGCTCCGCAATTGCCGGGGACGACGTCAACTGTCAGGCCAACCAGGTCACCCTTGAAGACGCTGGTCGAGCCGCCCACGCTGAGCCTCGGGATCGAGAGCGCCGGCGGCGAGCAAGACGCCGCGCTGAGGTACACGAACGCCGGCGGCGCGTGCACGCGGCCCGCCAGGTTGGTGACGGCGCCGTCCACATCGACGGCGTATGCGCCCGCCGCGCGCGCCTCGAACACCGTGGAGTCGCCGAAGACGTTCGAGAGGCTCCCCGCGCCGTAGGCAGGCTGGATGGCGAGGCGGTACGAGAAGTCAGCGCTGACCCGGAAACGCGCCGGGCAGGCCGTGGCCAGGTTGTCGTCCGTCGCGATCTGCGCCGCGATGGTGAAGGGTGCGAAGCTGCCGACGCTCACGGGCGCCTGCGGGCTACTCACCAGCGGCGCCCCGGCGCCCGTCAGCAGCAAGGTGGTCACGCGGTTCACGCCGCAGCTGGTGGTATCGAGCTCGATCGTCTTCGGCGTGCTCCGGTTGCCGAGCGCGTCCGTGGCGACAACCGAGATGCCATAGTGGCCGTTCTTGTCGATCCGGATGCTCGGCGACTCCGTCGTGGACGAGTCGAGCGCGGCTTCGCTTTCGCTCGCTCGCGAGCTCAGCGTCCACGACCAGGACAAGGGGCCGGTCGGGACGCTGCCGCAATAGGCGGGGACCGTCGCGTGCGGCGTCAGCTGGACCAGCGCCCCGACATGCGGCATCGGGTTTCCGTTGCCATCGGTGAAGGAGGGCGCGCCGGCTTGCGGATCTTTGGCGATGGCGGTGATCGGCTGCAGCCCCCACTCGATGGGCATCGTCGTGCAGTCCGTGACCGTCAGAATCAGGGCCTTGGGGTCGCTGGATAGTCCGGTCGAATCGGTCACCGTGAGACGCACCATGTAGTCGCCGCTCTTGTCCGGGATCAGGCTGGGCGTCTCGGACCTCTCGCTGTTCAGGGCGGCCGTGCTCCCCGCCGGCTGCTGGATGAGCACCCACGAATACGAGAGCGTCTGGTTCAAATTGCAGGGCGATTCGTTGTCGGCGTCGGTCACGAACGCGGTGAGCTGAGTGGTCTCGCCGATGTTCAGCGGGTTCTTGCTGGCATGCAGGGGGCCCGTGATCACGGGCGCGTTGGCCCCGCACGTCGAGACCTGGACGCTGACCGTAGTGCCCGTGCTCGTGAGCACGCTGTTCGAGACGATCAGCTGCAGAACGTAGGTGCCGGGCGCGTCGGCGAGGAACGAGGGCGTGGCCGTGTGCTCGTCCACGAGCGTCGCGTTGCTCCCCAGCGGGCGCTCGAGAAAGGACCACGCATACGAGAGTGGACGGCTTTGTGGATCCTGGCTGGCGCTGCCGTTGAGCAGCACGTAGCTGCCGGCGTTCACCGAAGGCGGAGGCGCGTCGATGTACGCGAGGGGAACCTTCACCCCCTCGGAACACGCGGTGAGCAGGCCTGAAGCGATGGAACATGCGAAGAGGGCAGAGATGCGCCTCATGGTGTGACCCCCTAGAAGGATTTGCTGAAGCCGAGGACTGCTCCGTGCGCGACGCGCCGGACCTGGTCGAACTGGATTGCATCGGCGATGTAGTCGAGCTCGACCGAGTAGGCCGCCGCGATGCGCATGCCGAGGCCGGCACGGCCCGAGAATGCCGAGACGGGGACGCCGAACGCGGAGTTGGCAGACGATGACTTGTTCAGGTTGTACGTGTAGGTTGCCAGCGCGCGGACGGTGAACGGCGCGAATGCCCACGAGGCGCGCAGCCCGCCGCCGGCCCCCACGATGTCGAACGCGAATCCGTCGTTGCGGGCGGTCACTACCGCCGCGCCGGCCAGCGGGACCAGCTCCAGCCGTCCCCCCGCGTCCAGAAGCTCGCCGAAGTCGTACCCGGCCCACCCTGCGAAGTCGAACCGGTTCTCGACCACGTTCACCTTCGCGCCCCGCGTCGCGTTGAAGGGCACGTATTGCTGGCTCGACGACCGCCAGTCTGCGCTCAGCTCGAAGAACCAGGACTCCCCGAACCGCCGCGTGGCGTCGATTCCGATGCGCCCGACCAGCGTGGAATCCGTATACGACTGCTCGTTGCTCCGCTCGCCGCCGAGAAGCGCCGTCAAGGTCCAGTCGTCCGCCTGGCGAGCGGCCGGCGCCAGGTGGGCGGGGAGCTTGCGATCGACGATGACCAGCGGCGGAGTCGGGACCGGATTGAACCTGGCGGCGACCACGTCTCCGGTCTCCGGCGGCTGGACGCCGACACCCGGGGAGACGGACACCGGAGCCGGTTCGTCGAGGATGATGGCGTGCGGCAGCTCGGGGGCGCCGCTGCGCGCGGGCCCGTTCTCGGTGTTGTCCCAGGCTTCCAGGTAGTAGGCGAAGCCATCCGTCACGGTGCGGGCAGGGACGTCGATCCCGTACTCGTCGCCGCCGGTGTTGCCCATCGAGTGGCACTCGAAATCGCGCCCGTAAGCGTTCCGCCAGCACGCCTGCACCGACCCCACGCCGCTGCGATCGTCGGTGACGGTGGCCACCAGGCGCAGCGGCCGGCCGCGCGTTCCGCTGCGGAGGGCCTCATGAGCGAGCCGGGGAGGGGTCGAGTCTTCCACCTCCGGTGCCGCCGCCACCGCCTCCGCCGCCGGCGCCACAGCCGCCGGCACCGCCGCCGCCTCCGCGGCCACGGCCGCCGGCGCCGCGGCCAGCCTGGGCATCAACTGGTTCTCGCAGTTGGCGAGCTGAAGCCTCGCCTCGGCGATCATCTCCTTTTGCGTCGCGCCGGCGCGCTGCTTGTCCGCCAGTCCAAGGAACTCGCGGTAGGTGCCGGCGGCCTCCTCGTATCGGCCGAGCTTCCGCCGCATCTGCGCGATGTTGAAGAGGATCCGCGGGTTGGAACGGTACTGATAGGCGGCCCGGTAGCCAGACAGCGCGCACTCCAGGTCACCCTTGACGTAGCAGGCGTGGGCGGCCGCCACCTGCGCGTCGGCGAGCTCCGCCACGGTCGGCGCGCGCTGCTTCTCCGCCGCACCACGCACCGGCTTCAGCACGACCGCGATGCGCAGCTCGAAATCGCGATCGGTGGGCAGGATGGGCCGCGCCACCCGCGAGATGTACCCGTCGAGCGAGAGCTTCACCTCGTGCGGGCCGGTCGTGGAACGGATCTTCAGCGGGGTGGCGCCGACCAGCTTCTGGTCGAGGAAGACCTGCGCTCCGGCGGGATCCGTGGCGACCGCGATGAGCGGCGCGTCGTGCGCCTGCGAGCGATGCATGGGGATCCTGACCGAAAGCCCCTGCCCAGGATCCAGCGTCAGCTGTTGTGCGACGGTCCGGTGCCCTTCGAGCGCGACCTGGACCTCATGTTCTCCGGGCGGCACCTCGATGGTCAGGGGCGAGAGGCCCAGCTCCTGGCTATCGACCCTGACCTGTGCCGGAGGCTCGGTCTCCACGTGCAGCCGGGCCGGGCCGGGCGCGCGATTCAAGGCGAAGGCGAGGTCGGTGTCGCGGTAGGGCTGGACCTGCACGGTCCGCTCGTCCTTGACGAAGCCCGGGGTCTGGACCGCGACCGTGTGGAAGCCGGGCTTGGCCGGGCCGGACCACGGTGTGAGACCCACTTCGACGCCGTCCACGAAGAGGACTGCGCCGTTTGGCGCCGAGCTGACGGTCAAGCGCGACGCGCTTCGATCCGCGATCGGCAGGTCCAGGCGGATCCAGAGATCGCGGTCCTTGGGCATGTCGAACTCGGTGCCGACGTCGCGGCGGCCTTCCAGCTGCAGCAGCAGCTGGTGACGGCCCGGAGGCAACGCGGCGACCAGCGGCGTGCGCCCCCGTTCCTTTCCATCCACCAGGACCCGGGCGCCCACCGGCTCGGAGTCGACCGCCACCGCCGCTGTCCGGGGCAACGGCGCTAGCGCGAAGGAAAAGCTGGCGTCGCGTCCCTCGCGCGCGAACACCTTCCGCTCTTCGCGCAGCCGCCCTTCCGCCTCGACGGCGATGGTGTGCTGGCCCGGCCTCAGCTCGCCCTGGTACGGCGTGCGCCCGACCAGGGCGTCGTCCACCAGCACGTTCGCGCCGGGCGGATCGCTGTGGATGGAGAGCGTGGCAGGCCCGCCGGCGTCTTTCGGCAACGCGACCGCCAGGTCGAGCTTCTTGCTGGGTTTCAGGTCGATCTGCTGCTCCGTGCTGCGTCCGTCCACGCCGGTGACGGACAGGGTGTGCGGACCCGGAAGCAGCCGCACGGTGATCGGGGTCCGGCCAGCGTCGTTGTCGTCGATCCGCACTGCGGCGCCCGGCTCAGCGGTGCGGATGGTGAGCGCGACCGGCTGGGGCGGCGGGTCGAAGGCGACACAGATGAGCGGGTTTCGCGGCGATCCGAGCCGCGTCGCCGGGCCTTGCTCGTGTTGCGCCTCGATGAAGTACTCGAATGAGCCCTCGGAGAGGATGCTCGAAGGCAAGCGCGCCTGGAACGCCCGCCCCGGACCCCGATCGCGCATGGTGAATGCCTCGTAGCGAGCGATCCCGGACTTGCGCGCGAAGACCAGCGGCGCGAACAGCCGGGAAGTGTCCAGCACCTTCGCCTGGATCACGACGGTCTCGTTGCGGGGCGTCGTCAGCAGGGGCGCGTGCTCGATCTTCGAGTCACCCGCCGGGGCCCGCGCTTCCGCTTTCTCTGCTGGCGAGGTCGCCTCTTCGTTTACCGCCAGCAGAATCCTGCGAGTACGTTCCAACGAGGCACGAGGGTCGGCGCTCGCCGAAGCCGCGAGCACGAGGAATGCGACGAACATGATGCCTCCCCCTCAACCGGACGCGGCGGGCCCCTGCTTTGCGATGCGCGATGTGGACGGCCCCCCGATACGGTTGGACGCTACAAGGGGGTGCGCTCCCCCGGTTGATCGTCCAGCGAGCGATCTACTGTGGAGGCGAGGGTACCGACAAGTGCCGCGGGGTCGGAGGGCCGCCCACAGCCGGCCCCTCCCGATTGCGCGTCCGGCCGGCGCGCGCTACGCAGGAGCGCCATGCGGCCCGTCGAGGTGCGTATATTGACGACGTTAACCGACGTCCGCGCCCGGGACTGGGACGCGCTGCATTCCGCTCGCTCGACACCCTTCCTGCGACACGCCTGGCTGCAAGCCCTGGAGCAATCGGGCAGCGCCGGAGAGCGGGCAGGCTGGATGCCTCGCCATCTGACCCTCTGGAGAGGGAAGACCCTGATCGCTGCCGCGCCTGCCTACGCAAAGGACGACAGCGACGGGGATTTCTCGCGCGACTGGGACCTGGCGGCGTCGCTTTCGCGCGGACGGATCCCGTACTACCCGAAGCTCGCGCTCACGGTCCCCTTCACACCGTGCACCGGCGAGCGCGTGCTGGTGGCGCCGGGAGAGGATCGCGCCGCCTCCGTCGCGCGGATCGTGGACGCGGCCAGCAAGGTCTGCGACGAGGAAGGCTACCCGACCTGGCAGGCGCTGTTCCCCGACGCCGCTTCCGCGCGCGAGCTGGAGCAGGCCGGCATGGCGCTGCGCGTCTCCTGGCAGTTCCACTGGCGCAACGACGGATACCGGTCCGTCGCCGACTTCCTGGCCCGGTTCAACTCCAAGCGCAGGCACATGCTCAAGCGGGAGATGGCCGCCGCTCCCGAACAGGGACTCGTCATCCGCACCGTCCGGGGAGAGGAGCTGCAACGCGAGCCCGCTCGCTGGGCGAAGGCGGCCCACGCGCTGCACCGGAGCACCGTGGACAAGCTGATGTGGGGTCGCCGCTGGCTGAACGAGAAGTTCTACCTGCAGGCATTCGCCGGCATGCCCGACGCGGTGGAGGTGGTGGGCGCCTTCCGGGGCCGCGAGTTGGTGGCGGGCGCCTTCAACGTCGCTTCCGCCACGCGGTTGTACGGGCGGTACTGGGGCTGCTTCGAAGAGCACCCGTTCCTGCACTTCAACGTCTGTTACTACCACTCCATCGCGGATTGCATCGCCCGCGGGCTCGAGGTGTTCGAGGGCGGCGCCGGCGGCGAGCACAAGCTCGCCCGCGGCTTCCTTCCCGCGATGACGTACTCGGCGCACGGCTTTCGCGACGCTCAGCTGGACCGCGCCGTGCGGGAGTTCCTCTCCCGTGAAACGCCCGCGCGGGAAGCGAGCATCGAGCGATCGTTGCGCGAGTCGCCTATATTCAAGGCGGCCTCATGAGTCCCTCGAAGAAGCGCCAGGGCGACGTCGGCATCGCGGAGCCCCGGACCAAGGCGAAGCCCAAGCTCGATCGGCCGCGCCTCTACAAGGTGCTGCTGCACAACGACGACTACACGCCGATGGAGTTCGTGGTGCTGGTGCTTCACGAGGTGTTCGCCAAGTCAGACGCCGACGCGACCGCGATCATGCTGCACGCGCACACGCACGGGATGGCCGTGGCGGGCGTGTACACGTTCGAGATCGCGGAGACCAAGGTGCAGCAGACGATGGCGCTCGCGGAGAAGGCGGGCTTTCCGCTGCTGTGCACGATGGAGCCGGAAGACGCGCCCGGATGATCGCGCGCCTGCGCTGGCTCTACTTCCTCTATTACGCCGGAGTGGGGACCTTCCTCTCCTACTTCGCGCCCTATCTGCGCGGGCTGGGACTCTCCGGCGAGCAGATCGGCCTGGTGACCTTCGCGCAGCAAGCGGTGGCTGCGCCCGCGACGCTGATCTGGGGCGGCATCGCGGATCGGCTGGGCGCTCCTTCCCGCGCCCTGGCGGTCTGTACCGCCGGGATGCTGTTCGCAATCTGCGGGCTGCCTTTCGCGCGCACGCCGGCGCAAGTCGGCGTGGTGCTGGCGCTCTCCGGGCTCTTCTCCGGCGCGGTGGTGCCCCTCCTCGACTCGACCACCGTCGAGACGGTGAAGCGGTTTGCGGGCCACAGCTATGCGCGGACGCGCCTCTGGGGATCGATCGGCTTCGTCCTCACCGCCCAGGGGCTGGGCCTGCTGCTCGCGCTGCGCGGCGATCGGCCCGGGGACCGGGCGATGCCGTTCGCCTACCTCATCTGCGTGGCCGGGTACGCGCTGCTCGGACAGGTGCTTCCGCCGGTGGACGCACATCCAGAGCGCCCGCACTGGCGCGACGCCGCCGTCCTTCTCAAGAACCCGCGGCTGCTCTTCGTACTCGCTATCTGCGCGATCCATTGGGCTGCGTCCGCGCCGTATCACCTGCTCTTCGGCGTGCAGGTGCGCGACCTGGGATTCCCTTCCACGGTCACGGGCGCCGGTCTCGCGGCAGGAGTGCTCGGCGAGGTGCTGGCGCTGTTGACCTTCGCAACCTTGCTGCGGCGGTTCTCGCTCCGGATGCTTTTCGGCGGAGTTTTCGCGGTCACTGCCCTTCGCTGGGTGCTGCTGGCCCGGGCGCGCGGCGCGCCGGAGCTGATCGGATTGCAACTGCTGCACGCGTTCACCTTCGGCATGTTCTGGGGCTGCGCGGTGGAGGCGATGCAGCGCACGGTGCCGGTCCGGCTGCGCGCGACGGGGCAGGCGCTGTTCTCGGCGCTCGTGTTCGGGGCAGGGAACGCAGCCGGCTACGCACTCTCCGGCGCGGGCTATGATCGATTCGGGAGCGCCGCGCCGCTCTACGTGTTCGCCGCGGCGGTCGAGCTGCTGCCGCTGCTCCTCTTGCTCATCCCCCTTTCTCCCGAGAAATCGGGTGCATAGTTTGCGCGGCAGCGGGGGGAGTGCGTCGCCGTTTCGGCGTCGAGGAGACGGAATGCCGAAGTCCTGGAGCAACAAGCGCGAAAGGCAGTACGAGCACATCAAGAGGTCGGCGAAGAGTCGCGGCCGCAGCGCGGGCACGGCCAAACGCATCGCCGCCGCCACCGTCAACAAGACGCGGAGCCAGAAGGGCGAGACCAAGGGATCGAGCCGCACGCGCAGTCGTACCGGCGGCGGCAGCTCGTCTCGCAATCGCAGGCGCACAGCCGCCAGGAAGGGCGGCCGCGCTTCCGCCCGGTCGCGCAGGTAAAGTCGCCTCCGCGGCACCCTGTGGTACCACTCCAGTCGTGGTCCGTGATTCCGGGACGCCGCTCTTGGCTGCCACCGACGAGACGCCGTCGGGGCCGCGGCGACCCGCGCACCTGCCGGGCCCGGGCTGAATGTTCGCTGCCCTGTTGCTCGCGCCCCTGCTGACCTTCCACGGCAACGTGGCGCTGCTGGAGGACGTGTACCGCAGCTTCCTGGATCTCCCGGCCAGCACCAAGGCGACGCCGGCCAATGCGAGATTGGTGGCGACGCGCCTCACCAGCTTCCTGCACCGGGCGGGTTACGCGCTAGCCACGGTCCGGGCGCGCGCCGACGGAGATCAGATCGTCGTCGACGTCGACGAGGGGCGCCTGGACAAGGTCATCTTCTTCAGCGGCGGCGCCTTCGAGACGCTGCGGCTCCGCCTCGACCTGAACATCCAGTACGACGTGTTCAACCAGCCCGACCTGGAACGGCAGCTTCACGCGCTGGCCAAGCGGCTGGGGCTGGCGGAGTTCGCCTACGAGATCGTGCCGGTCCCGAACCTGAGCGCTCCCAAGGTGCAGATCGACGAGTTCGATCCCATCGAGAAGATCTCGCTGGGGCTGGTGCGCCCGGGCCGCCCCTACGAGCTGCACATCCTGGTGCAGCCGGGACAATTCCGGCCGGGCCTCTCGCCCGAGCTGGAGATCAACTCTGTCCAAGGCGGCGCCGTCGGCGCCACCTACCATTCTGGCCGCCTGATCTCCCGCGAGGACCGCTGGAACCTCGGCGCGCGAGTCGCCGGTGCGCTGCGGCAGAGGCTGGACCAAACCAAAACGACGTTCTCGTTCACCCGCGCCCTCGCAGAAGGGGAGTACGAGGCGCCGCCGATCGCGGGCGTCCTCAGGCCCTCCATCCACGCCAACGCGGGACTCACCGATCAGCAGCGCGGCGACCTCAGCCTGGAGAGCTTCATGTTCGCCAGGCTCGAGGGCGGAGTGGACCTCCTTCTGCTCCCCATCCCGCAGGTCCACGCCGCGATCGGCGCAGGAGTCGAGCGCCGGATCCTGTACCAGGTGGAGACGCTTTCCACCGTGACCAACCCGCCTTTCGGGTCGTCGTATGCCTTCGCGCAGAACCGCCCGTACGCGGAGGCGCGGCTGGAGCTGGTCTTCGATCCCGAGGCGCTGCGGCGCGACCGCCACCACCTGCTCGGGCTGGGCGCCAGGGTCTACGGTCCGCCCAACCAGGGCCAGGAGGGCGCCGTCCACCTTTCCGGCGGGTACCAGAAGATGTTTCCCATCGGCTGGCACGAATTCTGGGTGGAAGCGCGCGGCATTTCGCGGACCGGAAACGTTGTCTTCCCCGAGGAGAGCTCGGTCGGCGGAGACGTATTGCGCGGGCCATTCGGCGGCGAGTACGCGCGCAGATACGTCGGTCTGGACCTCGAGTTCCGCTATTCATTCATGCGCGACGTCTTCAAGCTGGGCATCTTCCACAACCAGGTCGCGTACGGGTCGATCAATCGCACCACGAACCTCGACAAGCTGGCCCTCGCCAACGCCCTCGGGCTCGGCATCCACGCGCTGATCATCGACGAGTTCCAGCTCGACGCCTGGATTGGAGTGGGGTGGGCGACCAACGGAAAGTTCGACCGTGGCGCCGCTCTGGCGATCCGTCAAGCGTTCTGAACTCTAGAACGCGTCTCATAACCGGAACTGCCGAATGATCTCGCTCAAGCATAGCCCCAAGCCGCCTGCGGCGCCGTAGCCAGGGGCTGCTTTTCATAGCCGCCCTAGTGGGCCGCGATTCTGTAGTCGAGCGCGGACGCGATCTCGCGGGCCTTGGCCTGGATGCGCTTCGTGTTCTGCGGCCCCATCCGCAGCAGCAGCTTCTCGACCGGACCCAGCGCTTCCAGCTTCTCGTCCGCGAAGGCGAAGTTCGCTCCCTTGGGGACCAGCAGGGGCGTCTTCTCGACTACCGGTACGTCAACGATCCGCTGCAGCGCCTTCGCGGCCACCTGGTCGAAGCTCCGGTCCGGATACCCGAGCTTGTGGTACGCGCTCTCCAGCAGCGGATGCAGCTCGCGGACCACCTGCGCGGCGCCCTTCGCGTCGATCGAGGCGATCACGGTGGCGATCCGGTCGTAGCGCGCGGTGTCCAGCTTCTCCGACGTCTGTCCCGTCACCTTGATGAAGTCGATCTGCTTGCGCGGGTTCACGTCCTCGGCGACGTTGTCGACGACCACCACGAACCGATCGAGCAACTCGGAGGCGCCGAGCCACTGGGCCCATTCCGGCATTGGCGACAGCGAGGCCAGGTCCTTGCGCATCTGGGCGTCGCTCTTCGCGGAGGGAGGCAGCGGCGCGTCGGCCGGTCTGGGAGGCGTGGCTTGCGTCTGCGCTTGTGGGGCCTGCTCCGGCGCGGGGCGCCGCAGGTACCAGACAGCCGCTCCCGCCGCCACCAGCACGACGACGCCGATCAGGATCCCCAGCGAGCGCTTGTTCTCCATGACCGCGGAACATTGGCACATCCCCGAGCATTTCGCTTGACACTTCAACGCAGGGGGATGTTTCCCCGCGCCTGCAGGCGCTCGAGGCGCGCCCGCGCTTCCTTGATCTCCGGCAAATCCGGGTCAGCCTTCGCCCAGGCCGCGAGAAACCGCTGGGTTGCTTCCGCCGCCCGGAGGTGGTTGCCGGTGCGCTCGTAAAGGGCCGCGAGCTGCGCGTCGGAGCGTGCGCGGAACATGCCCCCGTAGCCGGGACCCGGAGCGGTCACACCGTTGAAGGTCGACCGCGCGAGAAGCAAAGCCTCGATGGCCTTTCCGTCCTCCTTCGCCTGCATCCAGGAGTCGGCGATGAGGTACTGGAGGAAGTCGCGGTACGGTGACCTGGCGGCCAGCTCGCTGAGGCCGCGGGCCGCGCCGGCGAAGTCGCCATCGGTGCGCTTCCGGAAGGCCTCGACGGATGGGTCGACAAGAGGATCTCCCGCCGAGCGCAGGAGTCGCCGGTAGTCGTCGATCTCGCCGAGCAACGGATACACGAACGCGAACATCGTCTCCGGAACGCCGCGCGCGGCCGCGTCGCGCGCGATCCGGCGCGCACCGTCCGGGTCGCGCAGGTAGAGAAAGCGGACCATGGCCTCCAAGGACAGCGCGATCGCCTCCGCTTCGGGATCGCGGGCCTCGCGCGCTGCCGCAGCGGCCGATTCGAAGGCCGCGATGGCGGCGCGCGCACGACCCCCTTGGACCAGCGCGCCACCCAACGTGAGATGCGCAAGCTCGCGCTCGCGCGCCGGCCACCCTGGACCGAGCAGGGGCGAAAGCCGCGTCGCCGCGGCGTCGACCTCGGACTGCCACGCGTCGAGCGCGGCCAGGTCCACCGCCGGCAGCGCGCTGTGCGGAAAGAGCTGCGCCGCCTGCTCGAACGTCTGCCGCGCCTGGTCCAGCTCTCCCACCGCGGCCTGGGCGCGCCCGAGGTGGCCCCAGGCCTCGTCGCCGTTGACGCGGCGCACGTAATCCTGCGCCGCCGCCAGCACCGCGGTCCTCTCGCCCAACAACTGGTACGACCAGACGAGGTGCTGGTGCGCGCGCTCCATGGTCGGGTCGAGCGCGAGCGCGTCGCGGAAGCGGGGCGCGGCGTACTTCGGGTACCCGGCATGGAAGATCACGTCGCCCAGCGTGAAGGCACACTCCTTCTCCGCCGGCCAGCGCTCGACGCATTCCTTGTAGGCGTCATAGGCTTCCTGTCCCCTCGCGAAGACGCTGCCGCGCACGCCGCGCGCGAGCAGGCGCTCCTTCTCCGGAAGCTTGTCCGCGAGCTGGAGAGCGCGCTCGATGGCGTCCCGCGCCCTCGGTCCGTCGTGCTCCCACATGTGAGCGTAGGCGAGGCGGTACCAGGCGAGCGCGAAGTCGCCGTCGATCGAGAGCGCCGCGCGGAAGTGATCGGTGGCGCGCGCGAACTGGAGATGGTCGACGGCCTCGTCGCCGCGGAAGTAGTGCTGGTAGGCCTCCAGGCTCCGGGTGGTGACGTCTTCCACCGGAGCGCCTCTCTCCCCTGCCTTGTCCCGCAGGATCCGCCGGGCCGCCTCGGATACCTTGTCGATCAGCGAGGGCACCGCCGCCTTTCCCTGCCCTTGCTCCTCGATGGCCGCGAGGTACCGGTTCGTGCGCGGCTCCAGGATCTTCAGATCGATCACGTACAGGTCGTCGAATCGCCGGATGGACCCGAGCAGAAGCGCCTGCGCATTCGCCTTGCGGGCCACCTCGCGCCCCACCATTTCGCCGATCCTCGGCTCCTGGGGGTGGCCGGTCTGGTGCAGCAGATCGAACATGCGGGAGCGGGTGAGCACGGACAGCCGGCGCGACTGCTCCAGCGAGGTGATCAGCATGCCGGAGAGGGCGTCGAGCCCGGAGTCGCCGGTCTGGTTGTCGAAGTCGGCCACCGCGACCGTGACTGGCGCGCCTCGATCGAGCAACGCCCAGAGGCGCGGAACGCCCAGCGCCAGCACCAGCGCCAGCAAGGCCGCCGACAGCGCCTTGTTGCGCCGCAGCTTGCGCCAGAGCCGATCAGCCGCGCTCGCGGAGCGCGCGCGCACCGGCTCGCCATCGAGCACCCGCTGCAGGTCCTCCGCGAGCGCCTTCGCCGTCGGATACCGGCGCGCGGGGTCCTTCTCCAGGCACTTGAGGACGACGCTCTCGGCATCCGCCGGCATGCCGGCGGCCAGCTTGCGGGGCCGAGCGGGCTCCTCATGGATCATCCGGAAGAGGATCTGCAGCTGCGAGCCGCCCTCGAACGGTGGCCGGGCCGTGAGCACCTCGTACAGGGTCGCGCCCAGCCCGTACACGTCGGTGCGCGCATCCAGCGCGCGCAGATCTCCATTGGCCTGCTCCGGCGCCATGTACTGCGGCGTTCCCAGCACCGTCCCGTCGGCAGTCTCTCCGGGAGACTGCACGTCGCGCGCGAGACCGAAATCGGTGATGAACGGCCGCGGCCCGTCCGCTCCGCGCTCCACCAGGATGTTCTGCGGCTTGATGTCGCGGTGCACGAGCCCCGTCTGGTGCGCCGCGTGCACGCCCTCGGCGACGTCGCGCATGAGCGCGAGCTTCTCCTCGAAAGAGAGCTCGCCGACGGCATCGCGCAATGTCTTTCCGCTCACGTACTGCATGGCGATGTACGGCTGGTCGGCGAGCCGTCCCACTTCGTAGACCCTGCACACGTGCGCGTGGTCGACGCGCGCCTGCGCCTGCGCTTCGCGGAGGAACTTGCGCTCGACCGCCGCGTTTCCGCCGCGCAGGAACTTGAGCGCGACCGCCCGCATCAGCTTCCGGTCGAAGGCCTTGTAGACCTTCCCCATCCCGCCCGACCCGATCAGGGCCTGGACCTCGTATCTCTCCGATTCCAGGAGCCGATCCACGTCTGCCGGGGTTGCCGCGGGCGAGGTGACGGGCGTGGGGCCCATCGTGCGGGGGGCCACCGGGTCCTCGTGCGGGTCTGCGCGCGGAGGCGTGTCGGCCCGGGGCATCGTTTTTCACCCTACAGAGATTCCGGTTGCCCGCAAGCTACGCGCAGTCGCGGTCACTCGACGATGCGCTCCACCACGCCGAAGGCCAAAGGAAACCGCGCGATCGAGCGGAGGGCGCTCCTCCGCAGCCCGGGTCGCCGCGAGAGGGCCACCAGCGCATGTGCGGGCAGGGCATACCTCAGCCATCGCGCCCTCACCCCGGCCTCATAGCGTTGAAGGGCAGGCCGCAGATCGGTCGAAAGATCGTCCGGGAGCGCCTCCATCAGGACCGCCGAGGCCGCGAACGCCAGCGAAAGCCCCTGGCCGGTGATGGCGTCGACGTATCCGGCTGCGTCGCCGATCAGCGCGAGCCGCTCCCCCGCCCGCGCTCGAACGCGCTGGAGCAGAGGCCCTGCTCCACGCACCTCCGATGCGGCGCCGGCGTCCCCGATCCTCTCCCGCAGCGACGGGAACCGCCCGAGCAACTCCTCGAAGCGGTCCTTGGTTTCACCCTCGCGCAGGAAGGCCACGTTGACGCTGCGCGGACCGACCGGCGTCACGTACGCTTCGACGCCCTCCGCCCAGTGCACCTCGACGAAATCGGTCCAGGGCGGCAGCGCGAAATGGCGCCTGATCCCGTACCGCACCGGCGCCCGGCCTGGTTGCGGGAGATCGAGGCCTGCCGCGCGGCGCAGGGGCGAATGGAGCCCGTCGGCGGCGATCAGCAGGCGCGCTTCGGCCGCGCCGGCATCGGTCCGCAGCTCGACGCAGCCGGGCAGGGCGGTCGCGCCGGTCACGGTGCCATGGCGGAGGTCCACGCCCGAGGCCAGAGCGCGATCGCGCAGCGCTTCCCCGAGCGCCGTCCGGCGGATCCCGATCCCGCTCTCCGTGCCGAAGCGCGCTTCGAGGACGGTTCCGTCCTCCTGGAGGTAGCGGATGCCGCGGAACGGCGCGCATCGATCCTGGGCGATCCGGATGCCGAGCCGCTCCAACTCGCGGGCCCCGGAAGGCATCAGGCCCTCCCCGCAGGCCTTGTCGGGTACGGCGTGGCTCCGCTCGAACAGCACCGTCCGGAAGCCGCGTTGCGCGGCCCGGATGGCGGCCGCCAGCCCCGCGGGACCTCCTCCCGCGATGGCCACGTCGTGCATCAGCCCCGCATCCGTGCGAGCAGGGAGCGCGCGGTTTCCTTCGCGAGATGGAGCAGGGTGACGGGATCGGGCGAGCGCAGCTCGCCGGCCAGCAACTGCCGCAGCGCCTCGCTGCGGCGAAGCTTTCCGCTCGAGGTGCGGGGCAGGGTCCCGGGCGGGAGGAGATGAACCTCGGAGGGTCGGATGCCGGTGCGTTCGATCACGCGGCCGCGGATCCATTCGGCGTCGGCGTCGCCGTCCGTCTCGACCAGGAGGACCAGCTCCTCGCCCTCGGCCGTTGGAACGCCCACGGCCGCCGTGCAGCCCGGGCGCACGCCGTCGACTCCGTCCAGCGCATCCTCGAATTCCTGGGGCGCGTGGTTCACGCCGCGCAAGATGACGAGATCCTTTGCACGGCCCGAAACGAACAGCTCGCCACCGTCGACGAAGCCGAGATCGCCCGTGTCCAGCCAGCCGTCGATCAGCGCCTCCCGGGTCGCGGCCGGATTTCCGAAGTACCCCTGCATCACGGAGGGTCCACGCACGAAGACCCGGCCCCCCCTGACGTCGATGTCGATGCCCGGCAGCGGAGCTCCGACCGAAGCGAGCTCGCGCCCGCCCGCGATCCAGGTTCGCGGACCCCGCCCGGTGGGCGTGAACGAAACGGCCAGAGAGGCTTCCGAAAGCCCGTACACCGGCATCATCGCGCGGCCGTCGAAGCCGTTGGGCGCGAATCGTTCGGAGAAGCGGCGCAGCACCGCGGGGGCGACTGGCTCCGCGCCGTTCAGCGCGAAACGCCAGGAGGACAGATCGACGCCTTCCATCTCCGAATCGCGCACGCGCCGGACGCAAAGCCCGTACGCGAAGTTCGGCGCTACCGAGATGGTGGCGCGCTTGCGCGCGATCGCACGCAGCCAGATGGCCGGGCGGGCGAGGAACACCTCGGGCGGAATCAGCGTCAGCGGACCCGGCCGGTAGACCGCCAGCAGCAAGCACCCGATCAGCCCCATGTCGTGGTACAGCGGCAGCCACGACACGCCGGCCTGCGCGTCGTCGCCGGGCACGATCGTTTCGATGGCCGCGGCGTTCGCCAGCACGTTCGAGTGCGTCAAAGCCACCGGTTTGGGATCCACCGTCGTGCCGCTCGAGAACTGGATGAGGAGCAGATCGCCTGGGCTCGAACGAACGGCGATCGGCTGCCCCTGCCGGACGCGCTGCAGGCCGAGCGGGGGTCGGGCCTGCGCGACCGCCACGCCGAGGAATCGCGAGATGCGCGCGTCGCTCAGCACCACCCGGGCCCCGGACACTTGCAGCATTCGCGCGGTGCGCCGGTGGAACTCCTCCATCCGCCCCAGCCTCAAGGGCGGGTAGAGCGGCACCGGCACGGCGCCGGCGAGCACGGCACCGAAGAAGGCATCCATGAATTCCGGCCCGGTGGGCAGCACGATGGCCACGCGATCGCGCGGGCGGATTCCCATCTGCCGCAGGCCGCCGGCTGCCCTTTGGGCTCGCTCGTGGAGCTCGGCAAACGAAAGCTGGGTTTCGCGCTCCTGCGCATCGAGGAAGGCAAGTCCCAAGCGGGATCGGGCCGCGCCCTCCAGCGCCGACTGCAGCGTCGCGTGCCGTGGCGCCACCATCGGTCCGCCGCTCAGCATGCCCGCATCTCCTCCTGGCGGCGGAGCACGAGCGCGGCCAGCTCGCCGACCGTGCGGACGGCTGCCGCGTCCTCCTCCTTCAGCGCGACGCGGAAGCGATCTTCCAGGCCGACCACCAGGGTCAAGAGGCCCACTGAATCGAGCTGCAGATCGCTGACCAGATCGTCGCCGGGGCGCGGCTCGGCCGGAAAGCCCAGCTCTTCGCGCAGCACGCGCCCAATCTCGCGCAGGACCTCATCCATGCGGGATGAACCTGGGGACATCGGCGAACTCGCGCTCCCAGGCGGCTCCCAGCGCCCGCTCCTCGGTCCGGATCCTCGCCCGGAGGAGCAACGCGTTGAGAGCGGAGAAGACGGCCGCACTGATCCAGGCGCCGTGCGCAAGGGGAACCAGCAGCATCTCGGCGGCAACGGCCACGTAGTTGGGATGCCGCAGGAAGCGATACGGACCGCGCCGCACGGGCGCGTCGGCCGGGACCACGATCACCCGCACGTTCCAGCGCCATCCGAGAGCGGAGATGGCCCACCAGCGCAGGCCCTGCGCACAGAGCGCGCCTGCCGCGCAAACCCAGCCAGCCGCGCCCGGGAACGGACGGCGCAGGAGCAGCACCTCGGCGGCGCAGCAAGGGAGGAACAGCGCGTGCACGGCTGCCATCCAGCGGAACTGGCCGGCCCCGCTCTCCGCGCCGCCGCGCGCGACCGCGATGCGCGCGTTCCGCCTGGAGAGGAGCAACTCCGCGATCCGCTCGGCGCCGAAGAGCGCGAGGAAGGCCAGGTACCCCGCTACCATTCGAGCAGCACCAGCTCCGAGCAGAAACCGGGGCCCATGGCCAGCAGCAGCCCCGTGTCGCCGGGCCGCGCTTCCCCCGAGGCGAGCAGATCCGAGAGAACGAAGAGCACCGAGGCGGAGGAAAGGTTGCCGATGTTCTGCAGCGATTCCCAGCTCCGCCGCAGCGCCGGCCCGGGCAACTCGAGGGCCTCCTCCACCGCTTCGAGCACCCGCGGGCCGCCCGTGTGGCAGATCCAGTGGCGGATGTCTTGCCGGCGAAGCCCGCGCGCCTGGAGAAACGAATCCACGTCGGAGCGCAGATTGTCGCGGATCAGCTGGGGAACCGCTGGAGAGAGCACCACCTTGAACCCGGAATCGACCACGTCCCAGCCCATCGCCCGCTCGGTGCCTGGATAGAACACCGACCGTGTCGCGACGATGCGCGGACCGCGGTTGCGCGCCCCGCCGTCGAGCACGACCGCCGCCGCGCCGTCTCCGAACAACCCGCTGGCGATGATGTTCTGAATGGACAGGTCCTCGCGCTGGAGCGTGAGCGAGCACAGCTCGACGGCGAGCAATACGGCCACCTCGCGGGGTACCGCCCGGAGCACGTCCGCTACCCGGGCGAGCCCGGCGGCCCCGGCCACGCAACCCAGGCCGAAGATCGGGGCGCGCTTTACGTCCGCGCGCAGCCCGAGGGGCTCGACCAGACGCGCGTCGACGGAGGGAGTGGCGATGCCGGTGACGGTGACGAAATAGAGGTGATCGACCTGCGACGGCGAGAGGTCCGCGGCGAGCAGGGCGCTGCGCACCGCGTCCGTGCCCACCGCCACGGCGGCCTCGATCCACGCCGTGTTGCGCGCCGCGAAGCTCTCCAGCTCCTGATACGCCTCGAGCGGGAGCGCCAGGTGCCGCCCTCCCACCCGCACGGCGCGGTGCAGCTGCTCCAGCCGCTCCAGGTTGAAGTGCTTCTCGCCCCACAGCTCCCGGAACGCGGCGAGCAGCGCCTCCTGCTCGACGTAGTGGGGCGGCAAGGACTTCGCGACGGAGAGGATGCGCGGGGAGCTCATCTGGGCGGCTCCGGCGGCGGCGTGAATCGCACCTGGCTCTGGCGAAGCCGTTCGCGCACGCGCGTAGTCCCGCACAGGACGCCTGCGCCCGCAAGCGTGGAGATCAGGTTTTGCCGACTCGCACACCGGGCAAGGTGGCGGCGAAGCCGGGGCCGAATGCGAGCGAGGGCGTCCATGCGCCTGGTTTAACCGCGCCGGAGAGCACGCGCCTCGCGCATTCGACGCCTGCCTGGGCGGTGAACGTGTATCCCTCGGGAAGCGACATCGTCAGTTCCGCCGATCGCGATCCGTCGCTGGCGCGTCCCCAGAATTGGGCGCCACCCCGGGCCCGCTCCTGCGCGTCCGGTCCTCGCACCGTTCGTTCGATGCGCGACTTGAGGAGACGTTGCACCGGAGCAAGCCCGAGCAGCGGCGCCAGGAAGCGCGTCAAGCGCGCCGCCCGGATCGCCCCCGGCCTGGCGGCGATGAAGACGGTGATGTCGGGGATCCCGGTGCTGCGCCACGCCGTCGCCACGTCGCCCCACGGCACCGACATCGCCATGCGCCGCTTGTCGGCGAAGGGGATCTCGCGCACCTCGTGCGCCGGTGGAACGCGCACCAGCTTGCCCCCGCGGCGAATGAGGCCGCCGCGGGGCAGCGACTCGATCGACGTCTTGAGGGTGCCGGGGCTGGATCTTCCCAGAGGCGCGAAGGCGAGCTCGAGCTTGGTCGCGGACGGCAGGCGCTGCTGGAGCAGCGCAGCAAGGCAGTCGCTGGGGACGACGTCGAATCCGGCCCCGGGAAGGAGGACGATCCCGCGCTGGCGCGCCTCCGCATCGCGGGCCAGCACCGCCTCGAACACGTCGATCTCGCCGGTGATGTCGAGGTAGTGCGCCCCGGCCAGAAGGCACGCCTGCACCATGGGCCGGCTGGTCGCCGAGAACGGTCCCGCGCAGTGCAGGACCAGCCGGACCTCGCGCAGGTCAGGATCATCGAGCGCGAACGCGCGCCAGGGAAGGCCCAGCCGTTCCGCGAGCGGCCTGACCTTGTCCGGGCTCCGGCCGGCCAGGATGGGAGCTTCGCCACGCTTCTGCGCAACCTCCGCGATCAGCTGCCCTGTGTAGCCGTTTGCTCCGTAAATCATCCACGCCATGCGGTGCACTGTGGCACACTGCGGGAATGCGCAAGGGGATGGCGTTTCCGGTGCGCTTCGTGTCCGCGGGTCAGACGGTGCAGACCACCTCCCGGGACCTCGACGAGCAGAGCGTCTTCATCCGCTGCGTGGTCGCGCCCGCCCGCGGCGAGAAGGTGGTGCTGCGCCTCTATCTCCCGGGAATGACGGACTCCGTCCAGGCGGAAGTGGGGGAGGTGGAGGCCGATGGTTTCCGCGCCCGCTTCGTGTCGCTGACGGAGGATGCGCGGCACCACATCCGCACCGCCTTGCTCGCCGGGCCGACTGCCCACAAGTCCACCTCTCCGGAAAACCGCCGCCTCCTGCCGCGGTTCCAGGACCGGTTCCGGGTGACGCTCAGGATCGGAGAGCGCAAGACCCGCCACCAGGCACTCAACCTGTCCGCCAGCGGGGTCTTCGTCGAGACCGAAACGCCGCCCCCGCTCGACCAGGTCGTCCAGGTGACGCTCGAGCTGCCGGACGGAAAGCCGCCGGTGGAGGTGCAGGCCATCGTGCTGCACCGGCTCCTGCCGGGATCGGCGCAGCCGGCGGGCGCCGGCCTCCAGTTCACGGGAGCCGACGACGCGTTCCGCGTGCGGCTCGACGCCTATCTCGAGGGCCTGCGGAAACGCTGAAGCCGCCGCCGCGAGAACGCGTCTCACAACCGGACCGGCGAGTGATCGCGCTCAGGCATAGGCGGCTGAGCCACCTTTGGTGGCCGCGCCTACAGCATCTGTTTGCCGGCCTTGGTATTCACCACGGCGCGCAGCGCGAGCAGATCGCGCTCCTCCGGGCGCCATTCGCCGAGGTGCGCGAGCCGCCGGAGCGCGAACCGGTGCCCCGCCACCACCACCGAGGACCCCGCCTGCGTGATCTGGCGCACCTCGGTCTGCGCCTGCTTCGCCGTCTCGTGATGGTGGTGCGGATCCACCTTGCCATCGACGTTCACGCGGATCTTCGAGAACCAGACGCGCGCCACCTGTGCCGGCTTCCGGTCCTGCACCTCGAGCGACATGCCGATGCAGCGGACGAATCCATCGCCGTCGTGCGGCAGCGCGCGCTCCCCCACCAGGAACCGCTGCATCGACGGATTCGAGATGCGCCGGATCTGTCCGGGTCCCGTGCGCTGGAAGAACCAGAGCGCCCTTCGAGGCATGGTCTTTGTCGTAACACGCACGGTCTTCGACATCGCTAAAACCTCAGTGCCCTGTTCAGCGAGCGACAGCGCCCTCGATCAGTTCCCGCAACAGGGACCGGTGGCAGCGGTTTTCGTCCACACACGCGCCGGAGCAGAGCAGCGTGATCGTCTCACCCTGTCGCACCCGCCCCGCCAGGTCTTCGATGCGAGCGCGTCTCGATTCGATCTCGGCGAGATAACGCATCCTGTACTCCTCCCAGGAGATGGCGGGTCCCGACTTCCCGTACACCGCCGCGTGCAGCGCGCGGCTCGGACCCAGATCGGCGTCCCATTCATCCCACGTCTCCTCCGTCTTCCGCACCCCGCGCGGCCGGTAACGGCAGACCAGCAGGCGCAAACCGTCGCCGGGCAACCTGCGATCGTTCCAGCGGCGCATCCGCACCGGCATGGGGTGCGTTGTAGGCCCTTTCAGCCGCGTTCGCCGCAGCGTCTGTAAACTTCTCAGGCATGGATCTCTAGAGTAGGGTTTTTCACTAGAGAGGGAGGACCGTGGCTGCGCCCCGCCTGCTGATCCTCGCAGATCCCAAAATGATTCCCGCGCTCGCGGGCGGGCTTCGCGACGGAGGCAGGTTCGACGTCACCGCGGTCTCGCTCGCCGAACCTGGCGTGGCCCAGGCCGCCGTGGATCGGGCCGAAGCGCTGGCCGTTTTCTACGGCGCTCCGGGAGCGCCGCTGTCCGCCGCGCTGCAGGCGCTTGCTCCCAAGCTCCGCGGGCGCGGCGGCCGGGTGGTGGCGGTGCTGCAGCGCGAGCAGGCTGCGCAGCGGGACGAATGCTTTCGTGCCGGCGCCAGCGATCTGCTCTTCATGCCCATGCCGAAGGACCAGTTCGTCGCCCGCCTCGTGGCGTCGGTCGGGCTGGCCTTCGCGCAGGAAGGCGGCGCGCCCGCCACGGTGGCGGTGGCGGCGCGGGGCTCCTCATCGCGCCTGGACGGCGCAACGGTTTCACCGGCGGGTGTGGAGGCGCCCTCGCAGCTTCCGCTCAAGGCCGGAGACACCGTGCGCCTCTCGTGGGGGGCGTTCCAGAGCTGGGGCCTGGTGGTGCGCGGCGGACCGTCGGCGCAGATTCGCTTCGCGGGCCTCGCGCCGGAAGACGAAGCGAAGATCCGCGAGTGGATCACATCGGCGGGGGCACAGGCGCCAACCGC
>DATBZA010000031.1:0-17766 GCA_036513415.1 Myxococcales bacterium
GTGATCGATGCCAGTACAAAACAACGCGGCGACGAGCTTCTCGAACGGATCGTGGGGATGCTCACGAGACTGTGTCGATGATGGCGCCCACGGCCACGTCGCCGTCGCCGTCGCCGTCCACGCTCACGTCCACGTAACGTCGGCGTCGACGTAGCTCTGTTTCCATCGTCCTGCACTAACTGAGCAGCATTGCCCCTAGCCGGCCACCGCAGCCAACTCAGTCGCTGCGCCTGAGGGAGGTCATTCCGCAGTTCCGGTTGTGAAACGCGTTCTGCCTCAGTGCTTGAGCAGCGAGTCCATGTAGCGGTCGATCCGCTCCCGGAATCCGTCGCTCCCGTCCACGAACTGCACGCCGGCGCCCGGGATCTTTCCGCCGACCGCGAGCTGGCGGTGCACCACGACGCCGTTCGTCGTCACGGGGGCCGGCTCGTCCGGGAGCACGATCTCCACCTGCACCGCGGTTTCCAGCGGCGGCGGATCGTCGGTCTGGATGAAGATGCCGCCGCGGCTGATGTTGCTTGCGTGCTCGAGCACGAAATCGCGCGCGGTCCGGAAGCGCACTTCGAGCGTGACCTGGTGGCGGGGAAAGCCGCGATGGTTGGTGCCTTCGCTCTGGTCGCGATCGGAGAGGAGGTGCGAGATCCGCATGCGCGCCTGGGGATCGACCACGATGAAGTCCGCCCAGAATCCGGCATCGCCCGCAGCGCCGGATTTCGCCTTCGCCACCCGCCCGATCGCCACCTCCGGAACGGAAGTGTTGGGCAGGTACAACGCCATCGAGACGCGCGCGCCTACTTGTGGAGGAGCGAGCGAGCGCACGGCGATGCCGAGGGGGCTCAACTCCCGCGAGGTGCTCTGAACGGCGACCCCCTCCGACACGTACCGTACGGGGAAGACGAAGTTCGCAGACGGCATGCTCAGTCAGACCTTCAAAGCTCGTGCCGCAAATCAGGCCAATGCTTCCTGCCTGTTACAGGGAAGCTGTGCGAATTCCAAGGGCCAGATCGCCGGCCCCGAGCCAGGAAGCTGGCCCTCACAGGACGTTGGACGCGAGCTCGGCAAGCGCGGAACGCTCACCTTTCGTCAGGGTGATGTGTCCGGCCAGGCGCTCGTGCTTGAACTTGTTGACCACGTGGACGAGGCCGTTGCTGGTCGAGTCCACGTAGGGGTTGTCGATCTGGTACGGGTCTCCGGTGAGGACGATCTTGGTGTTGTCGCCCACGCGCGTGATGATCGTCTTCACCTCGTGCGGGGTGAGGTTCTGCGCCTCGTCCACCACGATGTACTGGTTGGGGATGCTGCGCCCGCGGATGTACGTGAGCGGCTCGATCGCCACCAGGCCGAGGTCGATCAGCTCCCGGTAGCTGCGCCCTGCCTTCTTGTCCGCGCGCGACAACCCCATCAGGAACTCGACGTTGTCGTAGATCGGTTGCATCCACGGATTCAGCTTCTCCTCCACGGTCCCGGGAAGGAACCCGATGTCCTTGCCGAGCGGGAACACGGGCCGGCTCACCAGCATCTTCTGGTAGACCTGCTCCTCCATCGTCTTCTGCAGGCCGGCCGCGATGGCGAGGAGCGTCTTGCCGGTGCCGGCCTTGCCCACGATGGTGACCAGCTTGATCTCGTCGTTGAGCAGCAGATCGAGCGCGAAGCTCTGCTCCTTGTTTCTCGGCCGCAGGCCCCAGGCCCCCTCCTTCAGCGACTTGAGCAGGGGGACGAACCGGCCCTTCTGCGCGTTGTACTTGCTCAAGGCGGTGTGGTTGGGAGCGTTCCTGTCCTTGAGCAGCGCAAACTCGTTGGGGTAGACGCCGTTGATGCCGTCCGGAGGGGGAAGCTCGCCGCGCGCGTAGAAATCGTCGATGTCGCCCTTGCCCACCTCCAGCTCGCGCACCCCCATGTACACCTCGGGGTTCTCGATCTTGTCGTTCTCGTAGTCCTCGGTCACCAGCCCCAGCGCGTCGGCGCGGATGCGCAGGTTGATGTCCTTCGTCACGAACACGCAGCGCAGATTGGGCTCGCGCTCCTTCACGTCCATGGCGAGCGCGAGGATGCGGTTGTCCGCGATGTGCTGGTTCATCAGCTCGCGCGGCAACTCGCGCTGGGTGAAGAGCACGCGGAGCGTGCCCCCGCTCTCCAGCGGCACGCCCTCGGTGAGACTGCCGTTCTCTTCCCGGAAGGCGTCCAGATCGCGCGACACCTGGCGCGCGTTGCGGCCCAGCTCGGACAGGTCCCGCTTGAACTTGTCGATCTCCTCGACGACGTAGATGGGGATGATGACGTTGTTGTCTTTGAACTGGAAGAGAGCGCGCGGGTCGTGGAGCAGGACGTTGGTGTCGAGGACGTAGTTCTTTCTCAACCTGGGCTCCCGGGATGGAGGGAGCGTAGATCGCCACGGACCCCGGGGGAAGCGGGATTTGCGGCGACGACGCGGTTTCTTCCGCCTTGTTTGGCGCGGTACAGCGCCTTGTCTGCCGCCTCGAGAACCGCCTCGGCGTCGCCCGGACAGGGCGAGGTGGCGAGGCCGATGCTGACCGTCACCTGGACGGCACCCTGCTCCGTCGGGTGCGAGGTCGCCCCGACCGCCTTGCGGATGCGCTCCGCGATCGCGTGCGCGCCGGCAGCGTCGGTCTCGGGGAGGATCAGCGCCATCTCCTCTCCGCCGTAGCGGGCCACGATGTCCGTCTCGCGCGCCTGCTTCTGCGCGACCGCGGCGATCCCCTTCAGCACCGCGTCGCCCGCGGGATGGCCAAAGGTGTCGTTCACCTTCTTGAAATGGTCCACGTCCAGGAGCAAGAGCGAGAGCGGGCGGTTGTAGCGCTGGGCCTCGCGAAGACGGCCCTGCAGCTGCGCGTTGAACGTGCGCCGGTTGAGGAGCCCGGTCAGGCCGTCGGTGGTGGCCAGCCGCTCCGCCTGCTCGTAGAGGCGCGTGCGCAGCAACGCCTCCGCGGCCTGGAGCGCGAGCATCGCCAGCTCCTTCTGCGCGGACTCGGGCAGCGCCCCCGCGTCGCGCGAACCGCAGACCAGCGTGCCGACCACGGTGTCGCCGGCCTTGAGGGGGAAGATCTTGAGAGCGGCCAGCCCGCGCACGACCGTGCCGCCGTCGAAGATCTGGACCCGGTCCATCGCCGCGAGCGGCCGCCCGGGCAGAGGCGCTCCCAGCTTGACCACGTTGCTCACCAGGCCGGCGTTCTCCGAGAACGAGAGCTCGCGAAGGGCGGAGGTCGACTCCCCGTCCACCGCGGCAACCCGGTGGCGGCCGAGCTCGAAGAGGGTGACCGCGCACAGGTCGAGCGCCCCGCACATCTGCCGGGCCTGCGCCACCGCCGTCTCGGCAGCCTGCTGCGGAGTGGTGGTCTTGTTCAGCTCCTCGAGGGCGCGGAAGAATCGGGCCTTCTCCTCTTTTTCCTTGCGGACGGCGCCGAGCAGCCGCTCCGCCTCCACCGCCCGGGTCACCTCGTTGGCCAGCGCCTCGAGGACGCGCTGCTCCTCGGGAGTGAACGGCGTGGCCCGGTCTGCCGCCAGCGCCCCGATCAGCCTGCCGCCGCGCTCCTGGAGGGGCACGCCGCAGAAGCACGGAACCGGCGCCCGATCCTCGTAGTAGGTGAGCTGCGCGGCGCCGTCCTCCAGCCGGACCGCGCTCGGGGTGGAGAGCACCGCTCCCAGCGCCCCTTCGCGCGATGACAATGGCCCCCGGAACAGCCGCTCGCTCTTCGAAGCGCACTCCCGCAGCCGCACGCTTTCCCCGTCCGGTGAGAGGAGGAAGACGGCGATGGTGTGCGGGCGGAGCGCGGCGTCCGCGATCGCCAGCGCGCCGCGCAGCACCTCCTCCACCTCGGCCACACCCGCGAGGAGGTGGCGCTCCGCCGCGTCCGGAGGATCGGAGGAGACCGCGATCAGGCGCAGCTCGCGGGCACGCACCTCCGCGTCAGCGACGCGCCTGCGGACCGCGACCCTCTCCGCTCGCCGGGCCGCGGCGAGCCGGGCCCCGAGCAGCGCGTGATACAGCGCGGCAAAGAGCGCGGTGAACGAGGCGTGTGCCAGGAGCTGCGGCAACTCCGGCGTGAGCGCTGCGTCGAGGGCAAGCAGCGCTCCGAGCAGGGGGAGCGCGAGCTTCAGCGGCAGCGCCAGCACGTAGCCCGCCGCGAGGAGGTACATGAGCGGCTGCAGGGGCGGTGCGATCTGCGCAAGCGCCAGGACCGAGAGGGCGCAGAGCAGTCCGTCCTCCAGCGCGTGCCAGGTCTTGCGCTGCCGGGCCAGTCCCCAGCGTGCGACCGCGCCGATCGCCGTCGCGATCAACAATGCCCAGGGGACGGGGTGCGGCGTGGCGAACGCACCGCGGAGCAGGAGCGCGCACAGCCCGGCGAGCGCGGCGGGGAGCGCCGCGAGGGCCGCCCACCTGCGCGTTGTGCCGGTCCGCGGCGGCATCGGTCACTCGAACTTGAAGAGCAATTCGTCCTGCCTGACGAACCCGAGCTGCTCCCGGGCCGTCCTCTCCAGGGCCGAGGGCTGGATCGGCGGCGACAGCTCGCGCACCGTCTTGACCAGGCGCGCGTTCTGGTCCCGCAGCTCCCGGTTCTTCTGCTCCTGCCGGTCGATGTCCGCGCGCAGGCGCTCCAGGCGCCGCAACCCCTTGGGATCGGCCAGCGACATCGCGCCCAGGCAGAGCGAGGCGGCGAACGCGCCGAACACCAGCTTCCTCCGCGGTGAGAGCTTCGCCAGCACGTCCTGACGACGCTACACCGGGGCGGGGACCGGGCAAGAAAACGTCAGCGCGACTGGAAGCCCTGCTCCAGCTCCTCCATCAAGAGCTCATAGACGCGTCCGGAAACTTGCTCCAGGAGCTCCTCGCCGTCGGGGAGCGTGTCCTTGCTGCCAGTGTCGTCGCCGCGGCTGCGGGTGCGCTTCGCGGTGTGGATGCCGGAGGAAGCGCCCATCCCCTCGCCGTCCGCGGCGAGCCGGAAACCAGGCTCCGGGCGGCGCAGGTTCAGGGTCTCCATCGACGGTCCCTGGCCGTAGCTGTGCTCGGAATGGAGCGCCTCGCCCTCGGCGGTGCGGACGTCGAGGTTCGCCCGCCCTTTCTGCAGGACGTGCGTCAGCTCGTGCGCGATCAGCTTCTGGCCCTCGACGGACGTGGGGTTGAAGCGGCCCGGCGCGAAGAAGATGTGGTCCTTGACCGTGACGGCCTCGGCGTTGAATCGCCGCGTCACCTCCGCGGCGCCCGGTCCGGTGTGGATTCGCACGCCGGAGAAGTCGCCGCCGAGGAACGATCCCATTCTCGAGAGCGTGCTCACGTCGAGCCTGCGCGGTTCGTCGAACACCGACCCCAGCGGCACGCGGTCGGGGGAGATCTTCCCGTCGATGCCGTCCCCGTTCCTGGACGCCCTGAAGATGTTGACCAGCGCGCCTGAACGGCCCTGCGCCGCCTGGTGGAAGATGCTGCCCGCAGCGTGGGCGCCCTCCTCGACCTCGCCGGTCGCTTTCTTGCCCCTTCCCATCCACTGGTCGGCGGTCTTCAGGCCACCGTGGAGGAGCTTCGCCTCCTCGTCCACCCCACCGGCGGCGGCTCCCATCCGCCCAGCGTAGCCGGCCAGCCGGTGCAGTCCCATCCTCTCCAGAAAGCCTTCCGACTTGCCCGCAAAGCCCTGGACCCGCTCCGCCGCGCCCTCGATCTGCGACAGCCCGTGCATGCCCAGCTCGGCGAAGTGCATCCCTTTGCCGAGCCAGCGCGATCCGTTGTTCGCCCAGCCGCCGATCCGGTCGGCGAACCCTTCCAGCTGGTCGAAGAGCCTGGCGAAGAAGCCGCCGCGCTGCTTTCGGCGCCGGCGCTTCCGGCGGCGAGACGGCTCTCCGGGCTCGGAGCCCTTCCCCTGCCCATGGGCTCCACCGTGGCCGGCGTGCACGACGATCGCCGCTTCGGCCGGGATGAAGGCGTCGAACACCTCCGAGAACAACTTGACGGCCTCGCCAGAACCGATCCAGGTGTCCATCGCCGCCGGATCGACGTCCTGCAGGTCGGGCTCGTCGAGGTCGAGGCGCGCGCCACCGCGGTCCACGTGGATCCGCGCATCCCCTCCGCCAAACATATCTTCGAGCAGATCCGAGAAGGGATCGTGTTGGGTCCGAGCGCCATGGGCGACGACCGGCAGGGTCGGTTCACCGTCGGTCTCGATTCGTGGCGGCGCATCCCGATCTGCCCGATGTGGCTGCGACCGGAGCCCATGCAACCTGTTGACGGACTCGAAGGCAACCTGGGCTTCCTGGGCGGTGAGGTCCCAGCCCTCGTGCGGCGCTTCCCGGACCTCATGGGCAGCGCCCTTCCCGAACTCCTTCGCGTGGTGGCCCTCCGCGATCTCCAGCACCCGCTCGAAGACCTCTTGTCCTCGGTGGAGGAACTTCTTCCCTTTGCCCCCGACATCGAGCACCTCGTGCAGCTTGCCGTGCTCCTTCCCCGCGCCCTCGCTGAGCTGCTGCGCCAGCTGGCCCAGCGGGGAATCCTCGCGGAGCATCTCGCTCACTTGCTCGGCGACTCCCGCCACCTTCCTTTCTTTTGGCGCGGCCGCCTTCTCCGCGCCTGCCAGCTTCTGCAGCACCTCGTCGATCAGCTTGTCCTGCGACCCGCCGCCGGTGAGGAACTCATGGGCCGCCTTGTCCTTCCGGTACTTCGCTTTCTCCTGGATCCCGAATCCGGAGATCGCGACCTGGCCTCCCAGGCCCTGGGTGTCCGCGATCCTGACGTGCAGCTTCTCCCGGGTCCGGCGGTGCCAGTCCTCGTAGAACCGGACTTCCTTCTCGTACTTCTCGTGTCCTCTGGAGAGCGTCTTGGCCTCGCGGATGGCGCGATCGATCTGCTCGCACCGCGACCCGAGGCCCATCAGCTCCGTGCTCGCCTCGTTGGCCTTTCCGTCTCGGAGCAGCTCCTGGATCCGGAGCTGCGCTTTGGCGGACTCCTGCTCGAACCTCTGCACCTGCGAGGAGACGGAGCCGATCCTCTCCCAGGCCCGTCGCAGGCGCGCGGCTCGCTGCTCTTCCGTTTCCTGAGGAGGCGCAGCCTGCGGTTCCTGCCGCTCGGCGGGTCCGTGCGGAGACCTCTTCCTCCGCCCGCCTTCCAGGTACGCAGGGCCCTCCTCCCCCTTCTCCTCGATCCCTGGGATCTTCTCGAGGAGATCGTGCGTCGCGCCGACCTTCTCGTTGAAATTCTGTGCGGCGTCGATCCCGATCTCGAGATGGTCGTGAATCTGGTCCGCTCGATCGGCGGCGTGGATGAGGCTCTGGCCGATGTCGCTGTCCTCGCCGAAGATGCCGGCTCCTTGCCGCGCCAGCGCGCTGGCCTTCTCCAGACCGGACTGCACCCTGCCGGCTCCCACCAACCCTTTTTCGACGACGTCGTGCACGTTGCCGAGCTTGTCGTGGGCGCCCTGCGCGACGCGCCGTCCCTTCGTCATCAGCTCCCGGCCACGTTCGATCGCCTTCTCCAGACCACCTGCCTCCCTCCGCAGGCGCTTGCGGGCGAGTAGCTGCTCTTCGCCGTGGATCCGCCGCGTGCGCATGCCGGTGGCTTCGGCCAGCTGCAGCTCAGGGTGCTTGCGGCGATGGTCCTCGAGCTCGAGCTGCGCCACGTGCTCAAGCGCGCCCTTCCGTCCTGCGCGCAGGTCGGCGCGTGCGCTCATCTTCTCGTAGGCTTTCGCCGGGTCCTTCACCCCGGCGTAGCCGAGGCCCTTGTCCAGGTAGCCGCGGTACCGGGAGAGCGCGCCGGAGGCCGTGTGGCCGTACCCGAGGGCTTTCTGCAGCCGGTCGTCGCTCGACCCCGCCCAGTCGCCGGCACGGGCGACGAAGTGCCCTGCGGCATTGTCGCCCAGCGCTTCCGCGAGCCCGGGCGCGAGATCATGCACCTGCGAGAGCGCGCCATGCACCTGCTCGCCGGCGCCCACTGCCTTGTCGAGGACGTGTTGCGCCCTGGCCGCCTTCCCGCTCACCCAGATGCCGCCCTTCACTCCCTTGCTGCCGGCGCGCTCGAGCGCGCCGATCACCCTGCGGGCACGCGGGTTGGACAGCGCCTTCTCCAAGCTCCGCAGCGGGGCATGCTTCGGCAGCGTCCTGCTCCTGAGCAGCTTCTCCGCCGCGGTGAAGGTCTTCAGCTTCTTCAATGCGTGGAACGCGCCCGGGTCGAAAGCGTCGAGCGCGCCGCCGCCGGCTCCCTTGAGTGCGTCCTTGAGCGATCCGCCGGAGGCGAGCGCGGTGATCCCGCCTTGCAGCGCGCCGACTCCGAGCTTCGCCAGCGGACCGACCTTGAGGAATGGAATCGCCCCCGTGATGGCGCCACCCGCGGCGGAGGCGAGAACCGCCTTCCAGTCCTTGCCGTCGCTGATCGCTTGCAGGGCGCCGATCCCGGCGCCGATCATCGCCTTCACCACCAGCCCGCCGGGGATGAAGCTGGCAGCGAGCGAGAGCCCCGTGACCAGGAGCTGGCCGGCCGGTCTCTGCAGGAACCTCGAGGTCGCCGCGGAGGCGGCCTTGATCCCAGCCCACGCTTTCCCGGCGAGGTGCCCGGTTGAATTCCAGACCCGGGCCAGGCTGCCGGACTTCACGAAGCCAAGGCCCTTCCTGACGGCGGACCCGAGCGGCGTCTGCCCAGCGGCGCTCTTGACGAAGCTCAGGCCCTTCCTCAAGCCGGTGCCCACCGCTCCGACCACCCCGGTCTTCTGTGCCCACTCCAGCCCGGAGTGGACCCTTTCCCCTAGCCAGTGCGCGGCCCCTTGGGCCTCGTGCTTCGCCCAGGCTCCTGCCTTGTGATGCAGCCAGCTCGCTCCCGTTTGCGCCGCCTGGAGCCCGCTCATTCCGACCCGCGCGAGCGCGTGGCTGCCGAGCCTGATCTGGCCCCAGGTCGACTGCGCGCCGAGACTCGCCGAATCCCTGAGATTGCGCCCGGACCGCCTCACCGCCTGCCCGGTGCCACGCGCCAGGTCCAGAACGACGCCGCGCGCACGCTGGCCCAGGCTGCTGATTCCCTCTCGCGCGCCGGTGGCCAGGCTCGCCGCCGCGAGCGCCCCCTGGCCCACCGTCCCCGGGAGCGAGCGCAGGGCATGGGAGGCCGGGTCGGACACGTTCTTCCTCAGCCAGCTCCCGAGGCTGAAGCGCGGGGTGTACCCCGCCCTCGCCAGCGTATTGAAGGTGGCGACCGCGTTCCAGAGATGGCTGCTGCCACGAGACGCCAGATAGTGCTGCGCCGCCTGGCCGATGGGGAGGCCGTGGCCGCGCTGCGCCGTCTCGCAGAGCGCGCGGAGCGGACCTCCCGGCGCGAGATGCGCGGCGAAGGCACGTCCCTTCGGGTGCTCACGAACTGCGTCCAGCAGCGCGGCACCCGTGATCTGCGAAGGCGGCGGGCCCTTGCGCACCGAGAGCGTCGCGAGCTGCTTCTCCCTGAGCCCGGCCCTGCGGGCCAGCTCCCGCAGGGCCGTGCCCTCCGGCGCCGGATGCAGACCCGCGAGGATGCTGCCCGGTTGGCGCGGCTCCTCGCGCCGGCGCTGCCGCATCTCGTTCTCCAGCGCTCCGCCTCCTCCGGTGAGGGCTGCCAGCCCGGTGGGATGCGCGCCACCGAAACCGGCCAGGGTCGCCGCCGCGAAGCTTGCGGCCTGCGGTGCCCGCGTCGCCGGAATCGAGTGAAGACCCGCCCGGGGCTGCTTCGACAGCTCCGCCGCGAGCTGCGCCTGCGACGACTGGCGGAGCAGCCGATCCAGCCCGGGATCGCTCCCGCGCAGCTCGCGGAGCGGGTGGCCCGGGTCGCGCAAGGGCGGCGGCCAGAGGGCCGCTTCCCGCGGCCGGCCCCCGGAATCCTGGGCGAGCCGCCGGAGTTGCCCCTTGCGCTCCTCCATCAGCTTGCGAAACGGCGCGACGTGGGCCGAGTTGCCGGCCCGGGTCGCGATGGCGCTCATGCGGTGAAGCAGCGTGCTCACCTCGCGGGCGCCGCTCCGAAGCTCGTCGCCGCGCTTTCCGCTGAGGCGCGCGAGGACAGAATCCATCCGCGCCAGATGCGCGCGCAGCTCTCCGGCCGTCGGGTCGGTCAGCGTGCGGTGCTCGGCCGTCGCGAGGTGCGAGAGCGTCTTCTCCAACCGCGCGGCCGCCGCGTCCGCGCGGTGGTGCCCGCGTTCCAGGAGGCGATTCAGCGACAGCTTCGACGCTGCTGGTCCGGAGTGCGCCGCCTTCCTTTCCTGGGGCGTCGGGTGCGGCAGCCGAACGATCACGGGACTGGTCGCGTGCTGCGATAGCGGGCGCAGGCCCGGGACGGGTGGCTTCTTCACCTCGTGCTGCTGGGCGCCCGGCCCCGAAACGTGCTGTCGCTGCGCCGCCTCCCAGTCGCGCTGCGCTGCCAGCCAAGCCTGCCGCAGCCGCTCGTACCGGGCGCGGGCGCGGTCGCGCTCCCCGCGCAGCTCCGCCCGCTTGCGGTGGTCCTCCTGGAGCAGGCCTTCTTGGCGCAGCGCCTCCGACAGCGGCCAGAGGGTGTCGGCCGTTTGCGCCTCGCCCAGGCGCCCCTCGAGCCGCGAGGCCTCGGCCGACGCCTGGATCATCAGGCGGTGGAGGTGCTCCACCTCGAACCGGCTCGGCGCTCTCGGCAAGTCCCTCTCCGGATCAACTGCTCAGGCCGCAGGCTGTGAAATTTTATCCGAACGGAGGGTAAGCGTTCAAGGGCCTACCTGGTCGTGCCGGGTCCCTGCAGGAAGGCCAGGATCTGCGCGCGTTCGTCTGCGTTCAGGTGCGTCTTCTTCTCCGCGTTCATGCGGTCGAGGACGGCGGGCCAGTCGTTCCGCTCGCCCGGCTCGTACGCGCGGTGGCAGGACGTGCACTTGGCGCGGTACACGCGCTCCTCCTGCGAAAGCGGGCGCGAGGGCGCCGAGCTACACGCCGCCGCCACCAGCAATAGGAAAGCTGCCGCGCGACGCTTCACAGGTTGATCCCCAGCACCGAGCGGACGAAGGTCGAACCCGACGACTCGCCGATGCCGAAGCCGGCGCCGAGCTGCACCCAGAGCTTGCTGGTCGCGACAGAGAAGGAGGGCCCGAGGTAGTAGCTGCCTTGGGTGACGCCGCCCGCGGTCTCCTGGATGGTCCAGAACTCCGCGCCCAGCCGGAGCTGCGGCACCACCTCGTAGCGCGCCCCGGCGTCGATCTCCCATTGATGGCCCTGGTTCCCGTGGAACGGCTTCTGCTCCCCGGCCAGGTTCGCGACCAGGGCGAAGCGGCCGAAGTCCTTCTCCAGGATCAGCTTCTCCTCGATCACCCAGGGCTCGGTGAAGTGGGCCGGGCGCTCGACCTCGAAGTAGAGCATCACGTCCACCGGCAGGACGTTCTTCTCGAACAAGCGATACCGCGTCTCCAGGCGCCAGGAGTCGAACCGGAGAGAGGCGCCCGGGTCCTGGCCGAAGACATGGTAGAGCGCGAGGTCCCAGTGGTCGGTCAGGCCGTACTCCAGCTCGATCCGCTGCAGGGTCGAGGCCTGATCGAACCCGCCCGCCACCGGCGCGGAGATGTCGTTCCAGAGCTCCAGCTCGAGATTGCCCTGCGGCTGGGTCATGTATTCGTACGCGCGGATCATCGTCCGGCGGTCGGCGCGCGCGGACGGAGCGAGCAGCGCCCCCGCCACGACCACTGTGAGACCGATTCTGATTCTCATTCTCAGTTGGACCGTGCGGGGCATGTGCGCCTCTCCGTCAGTGGGGAACTAACGCTGCTTGTTGGGGGTGGCCTGCTGCTGCTTGCAATCGGCGCAGAGGCCGTACAACTCGAGCTTGTGGTGTGTGACCGTGAAGCCGTGGTCCTCGGCTACCCGATCTTGAAGTTCTTCGATCCGCTCGTTCTCGAACTCCACGATGTTGCCGCAGGAGGTGCAGATCAAGTGGTCGTGGTGGTGCCGGTCCAGCGCCGCCTCGTAGCGGGTCTGGCCGCCCTCGAAGTGCCGCGCCGAGGCCAGCCCGGCGTCGGCCAGGATCTTCATCGTGCGGTACACGGTGGCGGCGCCGATGCTGGGGTCGCGCTGCTTGGCCTTCTCCACCAGCTCGTCCACCGAGAGGTGGCCGGTCTGGGAGAAGAAGGTGTCGACGATCAGGTCGCGCTGCCGGGTCGCCTTCAGTCCCCGCGAGGCGATCCAGCTCGCGAGGCGTTCGCGGGCGGCGGCGGGAGCGGTCTTGCGGGGGGTGGCGGCGCGCTTCATTTTGAAATTGATTCTCAGTCTCGAAAACAAATCTACCGGCTGGTCTCCAGGCCGTCAAGCGGCGATGAGGCGTCGATTCACCGCAACCAGCCGCGTTGCCGGGCCAGCTCGCGCCAGGCGCCGGGGTCCCGGCCCACGTCCGTTCCGGCGAGACGCACCAGCGCCGCGTGCGCCCGTTCCCGCACGGCCGCATCGGCGTCCTCCAGCCGGTCGATCAGCTCCGGCGCATACCGGCTGCCGTCTCCGCGGTAGCCCGCCACCTCCACGGCCAGCGCGCGCGCGCGGGGGTCCGGCGACGACATCAGCGCCGGCACCTCGTCGGTGACCGCCGCGGACGGCGGGGCGATCTTCTGCCGCGTCGAGGGCAGAAGCAGCACCCAGATCAGCGCGCCGAGACCGACCTGGAAGAGCCCGGTGGCCGCCGGATACTTCTTCGCCCGCATGAGCGCGAACCGGTAGACGGTGAAGATGAGCAGGAAAACGGCGAAGAGGGTGGGCGCGACGCTCTGGGTCCAGCGCGGCAGCGTGCGTCCCGCCACCGGTCCGCCGGACCAGAAGGTGAAGAGCGCGGAGAGCACCAGCAGCACGTAGAGCGCCGGCCGCAGCACCTGCACGAAGGCCAGCCCCGAACGGACGCGAAGGCGGCGTGGATCGGCGGCGCTCTCGCCCACGCCGCGTCGTTTACCCCGAGGCGGGTCCGGCGTCCAGGATCACCGCGATCCGGTTCAGGCCCTTGTTCGCCTGGTCATAGCGGCCGTCGGAGAACGCCGAGGTCACGTCCTTGAGCAGCTTCTCTATCTCCCCGCGCTGGGTGTCGGAGAGCTTCGCGGTGCCGCGGGCCTGCAAGCGGGTGATCTTCGCCTCGACGAAGCGCTGGTCCACCCGCAGCCTCGCCACCGCCTTGACCAGATCGTTGAGCAGGTCCATGGCCCGGGCGAAATCGCGCTGCCGCCGGGCCACGAAGATCTCCGCGTTCAGCGGCTGGTCCTCGGGCGGAAGGTCGCTCATCAGGATCCCGCGCGCGTCGAGCTCGGAGAGCAGCTTCTTGTGCTTCTCCTCCACCACCGCCGCCTTGGGCACCTGCTTGCGATCCCGATACTCCGGCGGCGGGCCCTGGCGCTCGAACGCCGCCACCGCCTTCTCCCGCAGCGCCACGTCCTTGAACCTCTGCGAGAGGTCGCGCTCGACGGTGGCGAGCTGCGCCTCGCGCTCGGCCGCCTTGGCCTCCCTGACGGCGACGGCGGCCGCACGCGCGTCCAGCGCCGCCTGGGCCGCGCGATGCACGTCGGCGTCCACCGCCCGCTTCTTCGCCTCCACCTCGATCTTCTGCGCCTGCAGGGCGGAGACGCGCACGCCCAGCTGACCTTCCAGGGCCTGCGACTGGCGCAGCTCCTCCTCGATCCGGCGCCTCTGCTCCGCGTCGGCTGCCGCCTTCAGGCCCCGGGCCAGCTCCGAAATGCGCTGGTCGAGCTGCGCCTTGTCCTTCTGCAGCGCTTCCTCGCGCTCGCGGACCGACTTCTCCAGCTGCTCCACCTCGCGGCGGTCACCCTGCACCACGATGGTCAGCTCGTCGGGGGCGCTGCCCTTTTCGTCATCGCATGCGGCAGCGGCGAGCAGCAGGGCAACGGCGAGGACGCGCTTCACGCGGCCTCCGTTGCGACCACCTTCGCACGCCGGATCTCCCAAAGCGGGACCGGCTTCGACTTCCCCTTCAGCTTGACCGGGTCCCGGGGCAACGCTTCCACCTCGGAGGCGACCTTCTCGTAGACGCGCTGCGAAACCAGGACCTCGCCTGCCCGGGCCTGCGACTCCAGGCGCTGGGCGAGGTTCACGGCGTCGCCGATCACCGTGTACTCGAGGCGCTTGGCCGCGCCGAGGTTCCCGGCCACCGCCTCGCCCGCATTGATGCCGATCCCGAATCCGACGGTGGTGAGGCCGCGCCGCTTCCGCTCGCTGGAAAGCTGCGCGGCGCGGGACTGGATCTCGAGGGCGCAGAGCACCGCCGAGCGCTCCGCCTGCTCCGCCGGCTTGGGAGCGCCCCAGATGCACATGGCCGCGTCGCCGATGAACTTGTTGACGGTGCCCCCGTGCGCGGCGACCCGGTCGACCACCACGTCGAAGTACTCGTTGAGCAGCGCCACTACCTCGCTGGGCCCCAGCTTCTCCGAGATGGTGGTGAAGCCGCGGACGTCGAGGAACAGCACCGAGACGTGGCGCACCTCGCCGCGCAGGGCCAGATCGTCGTCTTCCGAGAGGATACGCTCCGCCACGTCGCCCGAAACGTAGCGGCCCAGCGTGCCGCGCAGGCGCTCGCGCTCCTTCAGGCCCTGCGCCATCTCGTCGAACGATCTCGCCAGGTCGCCGATCTCGTCGTTGGTCCGGGCGCTGGGCGCGGCGGTGATCTCGAAATCTCCTTCCCGGACGCGCCCCATGGCCGCCGAGAGGTCGGTGAGCGGCTGGGCAATGCGCCCGGCCACCCAGAGGGCGCTCCAGACGGCGAAGAAGAGCGTGCCGGCGAGCACGAACGCGTCGCGGATCAAGCTGCGGCGGAGCTCGGAGTCGATGGCCATGGTGGAGAGGCCCAGGTCGAGGCGGCCGATGGTCGAGTGTGGGGCGCCGGCGGCGAGCTTGATGGGCAGGCGCCGGATGCCGGGTTGCCGCCGGCCGAGGGCGAGCACTTCCAGGGCCCTGGCACGGTCCCGCAAGTAGAGCTGGGCGAGCGGCTCGGACGCCTTCTGCAACAGCTGCGCGTTCACCGAGGAGGCGGCCGAGTCGAGGTGGCCCTTGTCGTCCCAGAGCAGCGCGTAGACGATCTCGACGCCCTGCACCCGGCTGGAGTTGGCCACCAGGGCGTGCACGCGGGCCGGATCGAAGTGGGCCCCGTCGGCGCGCAGGTCGATCCCGAGCGGGAGCGCGGTCTTCACAAGGGAGGAGGCGATCCGCTCCTGCGCCTGCAGCTTGGCCCGCCACGGCAAGATCACCGTGAAGAGCGCAACCAGACCCGTCGCCAGCAGGATCAGTCCGGCCGCGAAGCCGGCGATTTTGAGGCGGAGCGGAAAACGGCGCATTGCGCCGGCCAGCATCGGGCTTAGCGCAGGGTCGGCGCAAGTATTCGGGTTGACTTGTGGTGGCGTTTTCGTGAAGGTGCGCCGGCCCGATGCCCCGGGACCCCGCCAGAGTGGACGCACAGCTGGTCGCGAGCGTCCGTGACTGTACGAACGGCGCGGACGAAACGGAGATCCGCGCAGCCCTGTCCACACTCTCGCCCGCCGAGGAAAAACGCCTGCAACGCCTGCTGCGCGATCCGCCCAGGAGCCATCTGGGTCCGTTCGCCTGGGCCGATCTGGCGCGCGGTACCGACCCTCAAATAGCCGCCGCCCGGGAACTTTCCGGCTATTACGCGCTCCAGGCAGAACGCGATGCCCTCGCAGCCCTGATCACCGCAGCCAGTCCACAGCCGCCCGCTCACCACGGGCGGCGATCCCGGACCCGCGCGCCAAAGTCCAAGCCGGCGACGACCGAACGGGCCCAGGAGTTGCTGGGCCTCTTCGCCTACCACCGCGACGCACCCCTCGTCGCACGCTCCTTGGGAATCCCGCTCGCCGCGCTCGACGCGGAGCTCGAGGTGCTCGGCATCCGCCGCAAAGCGTACCGCATTGCTCGCGGCACCGATGCGCAGATGCCGCTCGCCAAGGCGGCGGCAGGACCCGGCGGGGCGCCCGTCCGCCGGCGGACCCGGACCCCTGCTCCGCCCCCGCCACCAGCCCCCGAAGAGCCCAGGATCCCCTCCGAGCAACAAACGCTGAAAGCCCTGCTCGCCGAGGTCGGCCCCCGCCGCGCCATCCTGGGCGAGCGTCTCGGCGCCTCGGGCCGGGCCCTGCTCGCGCGCCTGCGGGCGGCGGGCCTCGAGCGCGAGTTCGCGCTGCGGGAGCGGGACCTGATCCGCGCCCTGTGGTCGAAGCACCGCGGCTCCGAAGCCAAGGTTGCGTCCGAGCTGCGCACCACGCCGCAGGAGCTGCGGGAGATCGCCGTCGAGCGCGGCATCGCCCGCGAGCTGGACTCCCTGCGGGACCGCATGCGCCGGGAAGCGCTGCGGCGCCGCTGGCCCCAGGAGCGGATCGAGCAGCTGCTGCACCGCCGCGACGAGCTGCGCGAGCTGGGGGTCCTGGAAGGGCTGGAGCGCGAGGTGGCGGTGAGGGCCGGGGTGATCTGGACCAGCCTGCAGGGCAAGCGGGACGCCCTGGATCTATTCGCGAAGAAGCTGCGCCTGACGCGGGAAGATGCGCTTCGGCTGCAGAAGCTGCTGCATCTAAGTTAAGCTCGGCCTGTGCCGATCTACGAATTCGTCTGCGAGAACTGCGGCCGCATCGTGGAACGCCTGCAGAAGGTGTCCGATCCGCCGCCGGATGCGTGCCCCGAATGCGGTGGGAAGATGGCGAAGATCATGAGCCGCAACTCGTTCCAGCTCAAGGGTGGGGGTTGGTACAAGGACCTCTACAGCTCCAGCAGCAAGGCGGACGCGGGCACCAGCAAGCCCGCCAGCGACGCGCCAGCGGCAGCCACTCCATCCCCCTCGACCGGCGGCGCCCCTCCCAGCCACGCGCCCTCGAGCACCGTGCCCACCCCGACGAAGAAATCGGACTAGCGCCGGCCACCGAAGGGTGGCTCAGGCGCTACGCTTGAGCGCCAGACACGCCCAAGGTCAGCTCAGCATCGCCTGCTCGCCGAACTGCGACTCTGCTCGCAGCAGCGCCGAAAGCCGCATCGCGCGATCCACCGCCAGACCGCCGCGGTCGTGCCTGAGGAAGCAGTACACCTCCACCCCGCGCCGCGCGAGCAGACCGAGGCGCCCTGCCCAGGCCTCGATCGCCTCGGGCCGATCTTCGTCGCGGCGGAGGCGCACGTAGGTGAAGCCCGCGGTCAGCTCGATGCGCGGCAGCCCCGCGACGTCGTCCGTGAGCACCAGGGCGGCTTCCCGGGCCGACAGCATCCGAAGCGTGGCGTCGTTGTGCCAGGAGCGGTGCTTGAACTCGAACGCGACGCGGAGGCCTTCGGGCAGCGCGGCCAGGAACGAGGCGAGCGCGTTGCGATCGGCGCTGCGCGACCCGGGGACCTGGATCAGCACCGGCCCGAGCGCCTCGCCCAGGTTGGAAGCCACGTCCAGGAAGGCATCCCACGCGCGCGCGGCGCCTTTCCCGCTGGCGAGCTCGCTGGCGACACGGGTCGGCGCCTTGACCGCGAACTGGAACCCGGGCGGCACCGCCGCGGCCCACGACTCGACCCGCTCCGGCGGCGGAAGGGATACCTCCACCGAGGAGAGCCGCTGCGCGTAGAGCGGCAGCAACTGCTCCGACGTGGCCTCCGGCGGATAGACGTGACCCACCCACTCCCGGTACGCGAACCCACTCGTACCCACACGCGCTTCTGCCAGCATGGGCGGAAGATAGCCACCGGCCGGAATGCGCGCTCCACCTGAACGGGCAGACGCCCGCTCGCCCGCTTCGCCCTGCGCAGGCTTACGGCGTTGCGGCCGGGGCCGGGGGCGTTGCGGCCGGGGCCGGGGGC
>DATBZA010000032.1:0-78183 GCA_036513415.1 Myxococcales bacterium
GGCGCCAAGCAGTACACGACGGAGATCGTCGCCAACCCCGTCGGCGGCGTGGTGTTCCTCGCCGGCGGCGATCGCGGCAGCGGCCGCGGCGCCTCCCGCGGCGGCGGCGCCCCGGCTGACGATTTCGGCGGTCCACCCCCGGGCCTGGAAGAGGCGCCGTCCGGTGGAGGGGCCAAGCCGGCCGAAGACGACATTCCGTTCTAGGCGGCACCGCTGCGGATGGAGGCGAAGCCTCTCGCCACCGGAGGTCGCTTCGGGGCGACTAGAGAGCCATGACCGGATTGGACGGCACCGGCTTGATCCATGCGTCGGGGCCTGGGCCTGGAATGCTCCGTATCGGAATGCCGCAAGACGCGAGAGGATTGGCAGGCGGGCAATGGGAGCGCCCCGGAACTCGTTGCGGGACGGGCCGCGCTGCGTCATGCCCCTCACCCGGTCTGAAATCGCGCGAGCCTCTCGCACAGCGCCTGCCCGGTGTTGGCCAAGGACGCCACTCCGCAGGCGCCTGCTTCGGAGCGATCCGCCCGGCGGGAAGGGGACTGGTTCAACCGGTTGAACCGCCCCGATGTACGCAGGCGTCCGAACCGGGCAGCCCGCTGAGCTAAAAGGGCAAGTCCTCCTCGGTGAATAAGAGCCAGCCCACGGACCCGAAGTGCACTACAACGATCTTTGCTATAACGACGACGGTTGCCGCACTAGACGTGAAGCTACTCCGAAGTGCGGTGGAGCGAGGCGAGGACTGCGCTAGTGAATGAGACCCGGATGACTCTCGTCGTAGGAGCATTTTCTGCCGATGCGAAAATGCTCGAGACATTGAAGAGACGCCCGACGCTGGAGTTAGTAGCACGTGGATGGCGCGCAAGGCTCATGGCGCGGCATTTTGCTAAATTCGACAGGCCGTCCTCTTACAATGTTTTTGACTGGGCGACTATCCCGCTCATTCTATCCGCACACATACTCCTCCACTACTGCGCCAATGAGAAGTGGAGGCTCGAGCTTTTGGAAGGGTCTCGAGACTTGACGCGAATACTATTGTCGCCGGCAAGCGTTGAAGAGCGTGGATCGACAGCCATGCCTCATAGGCAGTTCAACCGGGGTTGAACCACCGGCGATACGCAGGTCCAACTCGGCCCGGGGTCAGCCAAGACGTCAGGGCACAAGCCCGCGGACCGGTACCCAAGGAACGATACGTCCCCGAGCCAGCACCCAGGCCACAAAGACTCGCCCCCGCCGAACAGCAAGCCGCGCCGGCACGGCCATGGGCGATCACCCAGGGGCACCCAACGACCAGGCCAGGGGCTACGAGACCGTCAGCGCCAGCCGGATCTCGGCGAGCGCTGCCGGAAACGGGAGTCGGCGGCGGACTGCGACCATGTCGCCGTTCGAGCCGCGCGCGGCGGCGCGGATGGCCTCGACGCGGTCCAGTCCGAGCAGGCGGGTCACGTCGACCGTCTTCCCCTGCCGAGCGCCGTCCGCGAGCTCGGAAGCCACGTCGGCAGCCGTGCGCCGCAGGCGCGTACAGATGTCGCCGAGGGTCGCGCCGGAAGCGCACAGTCTCCACAGCTCCACGCCGGCCGCCGCCAGGCCCGCCGGAGCTCCATAGCCGGCCCCGACGGCCCGCTCATGGGCGACGGGGTCCGGGGCCGGAAAGCGCAGATCCCGCTGGGGCTCCGGCTCGCGCACGAACAGCGGGGCGTTACGCACGACAGGCGGGGCGTCACGCACGGCCGGCGGGGCGTCACGCACGACAGGCGGGGCGTCGCGCGGGGCCCCGTCGCGAGTGATCGCGACCACGCGCTCGCCGTATCGCTGCCAACGGCTGGGGCCGGCGCCCTTCACCAGCAGGAAGCTCTTCTCGTCTCGTGGCAACGCGCGCGCGAGCTCCCGCAGCGTGGCGTCATGGAACACGACGTAGGGCGGCACGCGCGTTTCCCGCGCCAGCTCCGTCCGGAGCGCGCGCAGCTTCTCGAACACCTGCTCGTCGTACGGGCCCTCGTCCGGCGATGCGGCTTGCGCCGGCTTCCGCCTGGACGCGGTGGGCCCGACCTCTTCCGGCGCGGGAGCGCGACTTCCTTTGCAGCTCTCGCAGGCCTCGCACCCCCGCGGAGCGTCCGCGTCGCCGAAGTACCGCAAGAGGTTCTGCCGGCGGCATCCGCGCGTGTCTGCGAACCGCACCAGCCGATCCAGCATCTGCCGCTCGCGCGCGACCCGGAGCTCCAGGAGCTCGAAGTCCACCGCCAGGTCGTCAGGAGGGACCGACGGAGTGGCGACGAAGAACTGCCCGTCGCGGCCGAGCCCCCGCTCGAGATGGCCGGCGCTCTCCAGCAGGCGCAGGGCTCCGGACAGCTCCGAAGCGCTGACGGCGCAGGCCCGCGCGAGCTCCTCGGTCGATCCCTTGAGCAGGCCTCGCGCGGCCTCCCAGGCGCGCTCCACCAGGTCGCGCGAGGGACGGCCCGCCTCGATCATCCGCCGCTGCATCATCACATCGGCGAAGTTGAAGAGGAGAAGCGCGTAGCTGGACAGACCGTCGCGGCCGGCGCGGCCGATCTCCTGGTAGTACGCCTCCAGCGAGCGCGGCACGTCGAAGTGGGCGACGAATCGGATGTCCGCCTTGTCCACGCCCATTCCGAAGGCGTTGGTGGCCACGATCACCGGAGCGTCGCCCCGAACGAAACGCTCCTGGACCGAGGTGCGCTCGCCGTCGGCCATGCCGGCGTGGTACCCGAGCGCATCCACTCCGGCGACGCGGAGTGCGGAGACGACCTTCTCCACGTTCTTCCGGGTGGCGGCGTAGACGATCCCCGGACCGCCGGAGCGGGCCACCGCCAGGAGCCGGCCCAGCTTGTCCTTGTCGCCCGAGACCCGCAGGACCTCGATGAACAGGTTGGGCCGATCGAACCCGGCGACGAACACCCTCGGCTCGCGAAGCTCCAGCGCATCCGCGATGTCGCGCCGGACTTCGGGCGTGGCGGTGGCGGTGAGCGCGAGGACGCGCTCGGCGCGAAGCTGCTCGCGCGCCCGGGCAAGCTGCTGGTATTCGGGCCGAAAGTCATGGCCCCAGGCCGAGATGCAATGCGCTTCGTCGACCGCGAGCAGCGGGACCGTCAGCCCCGCCATGGCGGAGATGAACGAGGGCGACCTGAACCGCTCGGGGGCCACGTACACCAGCCGGTACTCACCGCGGCGCAGCGCCGCCTGCCGCTCCTGCCGTTCGGACTCGGCGAGCGAGCTGTTGATGAAGGTGGCGGCGATTCCGCGGGCGCGCAGCGCGTCGACCTGGTCCTTCATCAAGGCCACCAGCGGCGAGACCACCACCGTGGTGCCTTCGAGCAGCAGCGCCGGCAGCTGGTAGCAGAGGCTCTTGCCTCCTCCGGTGGGCAGGATGGCGATGGTGGGCCGGCCCGACAGGACCGAGCGGACGATGGCCTCCTGCCCCTTGCGGAACGCGTCGTACCCGAAATGCTGCCTCAACGCCTCGGACAGCTCCATCTCCCTCCTCCTTACCCCACGCCGTCGCGCGGAACGAGCGAAACCGGATCGGGCGGAGCGCACGCTCCCTCCACCGCGCTGTGCACTCCGGACTCGGCCAGCACCAGGTGATCGACGACGCGGACGGAGAGCGCGTGCCCGGCCTCGTCGAGCAGCAGCTGCAGCCTCTGGTCTTCCCCGGAGGGAGCGGGATCGCCAGAAGGATGGTTGTGCACGAACGCGACCGCGGGCGCGCGGTGCACCAGCGCAGGCGCGAAGGCCTCCCGCGGGGAAACGGAGCACTGCGTCAGCCCCCCGCGGGCGATCTGGACGCACCGGATCTCCTGGAGCCGCGCATTCATCAGGACGGCCCAGAACTCCTCGTGCGGCAAGTGCGCGAGCCGCGACCAGAGCACGGAGGCGACGTCCTGTGCGCGCAGCAGGCGCGGCCGCCCCGAAGCGGGCGCCAGCGCGACGCGGCGACCCAGCTCGAGGGCCGCGAGCACGCGCACCGCAAGCGCGGAGCTCATCCCTGGCTCCAACAGCAGCTCGCCCGCGCTGGCCCTGCGCAAGGCTGGCAGGCCGTGCGCGAGCAGGCGGCCGGCCAGGAGATCGTCCCGGGCGCCCAGCACGACGCGCAACAACTCCGCGTCCGAAAGCCCGGCCGCGCCCTCGCTCAGGATTCGTTCAGCGGGCACGATCCCCGCCCAGTGCAGCGCCTGTGCCACGCCACGCGCGAGCGGAGGGTGCCAGAACAGGACCCCGGGGACGCGACCCCCGGTCTCAGAACCGGGCGCTCAGCGCGAAGAACGCCTTGATCTTGTCGTTGGTCTCGCGCAGGCGCGCCGAGAGCGTGCGCACGAACGTCCAGAGCAGCTCGTAGGCCAGGTCCTTGTGCAGGAACATCAGCTCTTCCAGGTCGGCCTTCTGGATGACGTAGAGGGTACACGGCATGTGCGCCGTTGCGTCCGCGCTGCGCGGCGTGTCGTCGATCAACGCCATCTCGCCGAAGTAGCTGCCCGGCTCGAGGATCGCGAGCGCTTCCTCTCCCACTCCCGGGACCATCTTCGAGATCCGCACTTTGCCGGAGGCGATCAGGTACATCTCGGTGCCGACCTCGCCCTCCTGGAAGATCTTCTCGTTCGCGCGCGCCTGCTTCTGGGCAGCGATGTGGGACACCTTTTCCAGGTGGTCGGCCGTCAGGTTCGCGAACAGGGGAATCTTCTTGAGCTGGGCGGGATCCAAGCGTCCCTCGTCTTGGGGACTGTAGCAGAAGCGCCAGGCAGGCGCCCCCCTTCCGGGTTACACTGCCCGCGCAATTGCAAGGAGATATCGTGGAGAAGCACCAGGTCGTCATCATCGGGTCGGGTCCAGCCGGGTACACCGCTGCGATCTACGCCGCCCGGGCCAACCTCAAGCCTGTCCTGTTCACCGGCCTGCAGCCTGGCGGGCAGCTCACCATCACTACCGACGTGGAGAACTATCCGGGCTTCCCGAAGGGGATCCTCGGCCCGGAGATGATGGAGCTCTTCCGCGCCCAGGCGGAGCGCTTCGGGACCACGATCATCGACGGCATGGTGACCAAGGTGAACCTCAAGAAGCGCCCCTTCCACATCGTCGGCGACGGTGCGCACGAGATGCTGGCCGAGACGGTGATCATCGCGACCGGCGCCTCGGCGAAGTGGCTCGACATTCCTTCCGAGAAGGCCCTCTCCGGCCACGGAGTCTCCGCCTGCGCCACCTGCGACGGCTTCTTCTTCCGGGGGAAGGAAGTCGGGGTGGTGGGCGGCGGCGACACGGCGATGGAGGAGGCCAACTTCCTCGCCAAGATGGTCAACAAGGTGACGGTCATCCACCGCCGCGACGCGCTGCGGGCGAGCAAGGTGATGCAGCAGCGCGCGATGGCGAACCCGAAGATCGGTTGGGCCTGGAACCAGGAGGTGACCCACGTCCTGGGCGACAAGCAAAGCGGAGTGCGCGGGGTGCGCACGCGCGACACGAATACCGGCGAGGTTCGCGAGCTGCCCATGGGTGGACTGTTCGTCGCCATCGGGCACGAGCCGAACACCGAGCTCTTCAAGGGCCAGCTGGAGATGGACGACGTCGGCTACATCAAGGTCAAGCCCGGCACCACCCAGACCTCGGTTCCAGGAGTATTCGCGTCGGGCGACGCGGCCGACCCCGTCTACCGGCAGGCGGTGACCGCCGCGGGGACCGGCTGCATGGCGGCCATCGACGCCGAGCGGTTCCTCAGCGGAGGACACTAGCCCCGGCCACCGGAGGTGGCTCAGGGGCTACGCTTGAGCCTCAGACACGACCGGCCGCCGCAACCAACCCAGGGGCTACGCTTGAGCCTCAGACGCTACCTCCCGCCGGCCTACCGCGGCAGCTTGCGTGTGCGCGGCGGCGTCAGGGGCTGGTTGGGTCGCGGCTGGGGCGCTTCGTCCTCGCGGTTCCACTCGCCCGAGCGGCCGCCGCTCTTGTGCACCAGCCGCACCGAGACCACCTGCATTCCGCGGTCGTGGCGCTTGGCCATGTCGTAGAGCGTGAGCGCCGCCGCCATCGCGGCAGTGAGCGCTTCCATCTCCACCCCGGTCCGCTCCACCGCGTGGACCCGGGCCTCGATGCGAACCACCCCCGCGCTCTCGTCGCAGGCCACGTCCACGTCGGCGCCGGCGAGGACGATCGGATGGCACAGCGGCAAGATGTCCGGCGTCCGCTTCGCCGCCATGATGCCGGCGAGGCGGGCCGCCGCCAGCGCGTCGCCCTTCTCGAGCCGCCCCTCGTTCAGCAGCTTCAGCGTCTCCCGCGAGCAACGCAGCTCGGCCCGCGCGATCGCCACTCGCGAGGTCTTGTCCTTCTCCGCGATGTCGATCATCTTCATACGGAGAGTTTACAGTCCGCGATCGCGGAGCTGCTCGTCATCCTCCCCGTTCAGGTGACCGACCTCGTGCATGAGCGTGTCGCGAACTTCGCGCCTCAGCTCGTCGTCGTTGTGGGCGGCGCGGGACAGGTTGCGGCGATACAGAAGGATGGTCGGCCTCGCGTCCGTGGCCGTGCTCTCCGGCGGAGGCCGGAAGAGGCCGAGGATGCCTGGAGAGAGCGGAGGATCGGTGGCGACGAGGTCGCTGACCTCCGGCAGGTCCTTGACCTCGAAGTGGGCGCGCGCGAGCCCGGCCTTGATCGCCGGCGGCAGCTTCTCCATCTCCTCCTGGACGATCTTCTGGAACACGCTCCGCGGAGCCTGGGCGGTGGGCTTGAAGGCGTCGGGATCGAGATTGCGCGCGCGGGCAAAATGCGCGGCCGCTGCCACGTCGTCGCCCGCCCGCTCGGCGATCAGCCCCAGGTAATGCTCGGCCCAGGCGTCAGGCACTTCGTTGGCCAGCCGGGACAGCTCGGACCTCGCCTGGTCGAAGCGGCAGAGCTCGAACAGCGCCACGCCCTTCTCGCGCCGCGCCTCGCGATCCTTCGGCTCGTATTCGAGCGCCTTGGTCGCCGCCGCGAGGGCGCCCGCGGGCCGGCCCAGGTCGTCGAGCGCCATCGCCTGCAGCAGGTGGAGCTCCTTGATCAGCGAGCGGTCGCGGCCCTTCTGGGCGCGGGGCAGCGCACGCTTCACGTACTGCAGGGCCAACTCGAGATCGTCGCGTGACCCGAGCCGGCGCACGTGGAGGTCGGCGCTGGAGCGCAGCACCTCGGGATCGTCCGGGTCTATCGCCAGCGCCCGCGCGAAGGCTGTGCGCGCCTCCTCGACGTGGCCCAGCTCGGCGAGCGCAGCGCCGCGAAAGTGGTGAGCCGCCACGCTGCTCCCGTCCGTCCGGGTGGCCTCGCGGGCGCACTCCAGGGCGTCCTCGTAGCGGCCCTTCTCGAAGTCGCGCGCCGCCTGCTCCAGGAGATCCGGGAGCGCCGGATCGCGTCCGCCCGCCGTGACCACGCAAGGGGCCGCGGGCGGATGCGGTTGTGGCCGCGTATCGGCCGGCGGGGCGTCGAGTGGCTTGGCGATCGACGCTGAGGGCCCACCCGCGACGGTAGCCTTCTGGACTGGCACGGCGGCATTCGTCGCGCTTGCCTGCTTGTGGCACGCAGCGAGGGCGACTGCGGTCGCGGCGAACAAGAACACCCGGTGGCAGCAACGCATCTCTGTCATCGCTGGCTTGTCCAACACGCGGCCTCAGCCTCCGCCTTCCCGATGAACGGCCCAGTTAGCACCCACACGGTACCACACGGCGACCGGCCGGGCAGGCCCTCGCTCTACAGTCTGTCCGGCATTGCGCCCGCGCTCAAGTTCCCGTTCACCTGCAACGCGACCACACGCTCGCCCAGGCGGCCAGCCAGCCGGGCCGCGCCGCCGGAGTGGGCGGATCTTCGAGCGCCTACGATTTGAGGAAGCCCAGCGGTCCTTCCCAGAGCACGCGCCGGCGGAGACCCGCGGTCAGGCCCGCCGCCTTCAGGGCTTCATCGGCTTTCGGCAGCGCGAGCAGGTCCGTGGCGCCCTCGCCGATGTCGCTGGTCAGCACGATCCGCTCGGCGCCATGGCGCGAGATCAACCCGGCCGCGGCCTCGGCTTCGAAGAGCCCCGGCTGCAGGGTCAGCCCGCACCAGCAGCCCATTCCCCGGGCGAGCGCAAACGTCTCCGGGCTGACGTGATCCACCAGCACGCGCGAGGGATCGAGCGGGGAGCCCTTGAGCAAGGCGAGCATGCGCCGCGTGCGCGCGGGCTTTTCCCGGTCGGGCGTGTGGACGATCGCGGGCCTGCGCAGCTGTGCGGCCAGCTCCAGTTGCCGGGAGAAGATCTCTTCCTCCCGCTCTCCACCCTGGTCGAGGCCGAGCTCGCCCAACGCCACGACGTGCGGATCGTCGAAGTAATGCGGCAGCCGCTGCAGAAGATCGTCGACGCCGTGCCAGGGAAGGCGCGCAGGATGAACCGCGAGAGCCACCATGGGCCGGATACCGGCCTGCTCGAGGCGCTGCGCCTGCACCCCGACCAGCTCGTCCCAGTGCCGCCGCAGGGCAGCAGCGCTTCCCGCACCGGCGTCTCGCGCGCAGGTGACCGCCGCCTTGACGCCGAAATATGCGAGGGTAGCGAGATCCGGATCAGGGATCCCATCGGCATGAAGATGGAGATCGACGAACATTGCCGCGACGGTAACATGTGCCATGGACTTGGCAGGAGGTGTTCGACTGCCTACCAAACCGGGACACCTGCGCAAGGGGAGGGCCTTGTCGAGCGCTGGACAGAAGATTGCCGCCGTCGTGCTCGCCGCGGGCAAGGGCACGCGGATGAAGTCGGACAAGGCCAAGGTGCTGCATGAGGCCTGCGGCCGCCCCCTGGCGTTCTTTCCCATCCGGACGGCGCTGGCCCTGGATGCTTCGCCCGTCGTGGTCGTGGTGGGCCACCAGGCCGCCGCCGTCGAGCAAGAGCTGTCGCGGCAGTTCTCCGGCGCTCCCATCCGCTTCGCCCTGCAGTCCGAGCAGCTCGGGACGGGACATGCGGTGCTGTGCGCGGAGGAGGCGCTCCGGGGCTTCGAAGGGAGCGTCCTGATCCTCGCCGCCGACGTTCCGTTGATCCGGCCCGGAACGTTGCAGAAGCTGGTGGCTGCCAGGCAGGGCGCGGACGTGGCGTTGATCAGCTTCCGGGCAGGGGATCCGAAGGGCTATGGGCGCATCGTACGGCGGTCCGACGGAACGGTGGCCCGGGTGGTGGAAGAAAAGGACGCCTCGGCCGAGGAGCGGAAGATCGCCGAGGTGAATGCCAGCATCTACCTGGCGGACGCGCGGTTCCTGTTCACGGCGCTGCGCAGCGTGGGCCGCAGCAACGCGCAGGGCGAGTACTATCTGACCGACATCGTCGCCAGGGGCCGCGCGGTCGCGGTCGAGGCGGAGGAGACTGAAGTGTCCGGCATCAACGATCGCGCGCAGCTCGCCAGGAGCGCGGCGCAGCTTCGCGAGCGGCGCAATGCGCAACTGATGAAGGACGGCGTGACGCTGGTCGATCCGTCGGTCACCTACGTCGACGAAGGGATCGAAGTCGGCGCAGACAGCGTGCTCGAGCCGATGGTCTCGCTGCGGGGGAAGACGCGGGTCGGGCGGCGGGTCCAGATCGGCCAGGGATGTGTGATTGTCGACAGCGTGATCGCCGACGGCGCCACGATCCTGCCCTACTGCCACCTGAACGGCGCAACCATCGGGCCAGACGCAAGTGTAGGCCCGTTTGCGCGGCTCCGGCCCGGTGCACAGCTTGCCGAGCAGGCGCGCGTGGGAAACTTCGTGGAGCTGAAGAAGACCGTGCTCGGCAAGGGCAGCAAGGCCAGCCACTTGACGTACCTGGGGGACGCGGTGATCGGGGAGGGGTGCAACATCGGCGCCGGCACCATCACCTGCAACTACGACGGCAAGAGCAAGCACGTCACCACCATCGAAGACGGCGTGTTCGTCGGCAGCGACACGCAGCTGGTCGCGCCGGTGACCGTGCACAAGGGGGCGTACGTGGGCTCCGGCACGACCGTGCGGGAGGACGTTCCGGCGGGTGCGCTGGCGGTCAGCGCCGGCAAGCAGCGCAATATCGAGGGCTGGGTCGAAAAGAAGGCGCCGCGGAAGGCGCCGAAGAAGGATTCGGGAGAGCCATAAGCATGTGCGGCATCGTGGGATACGTGGGCGACGAGGAATGCGCGGGGCTGCTGGTCGCCGGCCTGCGCAAGCTGGAGTATCGCGGGTACGATTCGGCCGGCGTCGCGGTGCTCGGCGACAAGGGCCTGTCGGTGGTGCGGGCCAAGGGGAAGCTCGCCAATCTCGAGAAGCTGCTCGGCGTCTCGATGCCCAAGGGCGCCACCGGAATCGGCCACACCCGCTGGGCCACGCACGGCAAGCCCTCCGACGAGAACGCGCATCCTCACAAGTACGGGGGCGTGGCGGTGGTCCACAACGGCATCATCGAGAACCACCTCGAGCTCAAGGAGGCCCTCGCCAAGGCCGGGCACAAGTTCAGCTCGGAGACCGACACCGAGATCTTCGCGCACCTGATCCAGCTGGAGATCGAGAAGGGGCTGCGGCTGCCCGACGCGGTGCGCGCGGCGCTCCGGAACGTGAAGGGAACGTACGCGCTGGCGGTGGTCTCGGAGAAGTTCCCCGACATGCTGGTGGTCTCGAAGAACGCGAGCCCGCTGGTGGTGGGGCTTGGGGAGCACTGCAACTTCGTCGCCTCCGACGTGCCCGCGATCCTCGCGCACACCCGCGACGTCATCTACCTCGAGGAAGGGGACTTCGCGGTCATCACCAAGCAGGGGGTGGAGCTGACCGACAACGCCGGGCACAAGCTCGCGCGCGGCGTGAAGCGGATCGACTGGACGCCCACCATGGCCGAGAAGAACGGCCACAAGCACTTCATGCACAAGGAGATCCACGAGCAGGCGCGCGCGCTCACCGATACCATCCGCGGCCGCGCCAGCGTGGAGGAGGGCGACGTCTACCTCGACGGCTGCCGCCTGGACGCGAAGGCGGTGGCGAAGCTCACCAAGGTCTCCATCGTCGCCTGCGGGACGAGCTGGCACGCCTCGCTCACCGGCAAGCTGATGATCGAGACGCTGGCGAGGCTCCCGGTCGAGGTGGACCTGGCGAGCGAGTTCCGCTACCGCCAGCCGTTGGTCGACCGCGACACCCTCTGCATCGCGGTCTCGCAGTCCGGCGAGACGGCGGACACCCTGGGCAGCTTCCGCGAGGCCAAGGCGCGCGGCGCCCGCGGTCTCGCCATCTGCAACGTGGTCGGCAGCGCCATCGCGCGCGAGGCGGAAGACGTCCTCTACACGCACGCCGGCCCGGAGATCGGCGTCGCCTCCACCAAGGCGTTCACCACCCAGCTGGCCGCGTTCTTCCTGCTGGCGGTCCGGTTGGGGCGGCTCCGCGGCACGCTCTCGGCGCAGGAGGCGCAGAAGCACTTGCAGGCGCTCAACGAGGTCCCGATGCTGGTGGAGCGCGTCCTCAAGTACGAGGAGGCGATCCGGCAGGCCGCCTACAAGTTCAGCCAGGCGCGCGATCTCCTCTTCCTCGGGCGCGGCCCGCAGTATCCGGTGGCGCTCGAGGGAGCGCTCAAGCTCAAGGAGATCTCCTACATCCACGCCGAGGGCTACGCGGCGGGCGAGATGAAGCACGGCCCGATCGCGCTCATCGACGAGAACATGCCGGTGATGGTGCTCGCGCCGCGCGACTCTTCGACCGAGGCAGGCGTGAACTACGAGAAGATCCTCGGCAACATCCAGGAAGTCCGCGCCCGCGGCGGCCGCGTCATCGCCATCCACTCGGAGGGCGACACCAAGGTCCCCACCCTGGCGGAAGCGGCCATCCCCTGCCCGCAGACCAATCCGTTGCTGATGCCGATCATCTCGGTGATCCCGACCCAGCTGTTCAGCTATCACGTGGCGGACCACCGCGGCACCGACGTCGATCAGCCTCGAAACCTGGCCAAGTCCGTAACGGTCGAATAACGCTTCAGATCAACCGCAGAGCGCGCTGAGCGCGCAGAGGTTTCATTTTGGGAGGGTATTCGCGACCCTGCGTATGCCCTCCTTCAATTGCGGGACGTTGAAATTGATCAGCAGCCCGAGCTGATGGCCGGACAACTTCAGATAAGAAAGCATCTGAGAGAGGTGAACCCGATCCAACCGCTCGACAGCCTTGAGCTCGAGGATCAAGGAGCGTTCGACCACCAGATCGAGTCGGTAACCCACGTCGAGCCGCTGCCCTTTGTACACGATCGGCAGGACCTTCTGTCGCTCCACGAGGAGTCCTGCGTTCACGAGTTCCTGAGTCAGACAGGCCTCGTAAGCGGATTCGAGCATTCCCGGCCCGAGGTGGCGATGCACCTCGATCGCGGCGCCGATCACTTGCCGCGTCAAACCAAAAAACCTCTGCGCGCTCTGAGCGCTCTGCGGTTGATCTGAAGCCTGTACCATTCTGGTACCCCCTCGGTCTCTCGCGGGACTTCGCTGCAAGAACTCGACCGGGAGTTGGCGGGCGCGGTAGAAGCGGGCAATGCGGATTGCGGTCGTAGGGACCGGGTACGTCGGGCTGGTGGCCGGCGTGTGCTTCGCGGATTCGGGGCACACGGTTGCGTGCGTCGACATCGACGAAGCGAAGATCAAAGCGCTGAGCCAGGGCCGGAGCCCGATCTATGAGCCGGGCCTGGAGGAGCTGCTGGAGAAGAACCTCGCGGCCGAGCGGATCGCCTTCACCACCGAGCTGAAAGAGGCGGTCCGCGGCAGCGACGTGGTCTTCATCGCGGTGGGCACTCCCGAGCGCGACGACGGCAGCGCCGACCTGCGCGCGGCGATGTCGGTCGCTCACCAGATCGCGGAGGCCGCGGAGCGCTACACGGTGGTGGTCAACAAGAGCACCGTTCCGGTGGGCACCGCGGCCCGCATGCAGGCGGAGATCGCTGCGCGGGCCAAGGTGGAGGTCGACGTCGTCTCCAACCCCGAGTTCCTCAAAGAGGGCGCCGCGATCGACGACTTCCTCCGCCCCGACCGCATCGTGATCGGATCGCCGAGCGAGCGCGCCCGGAGCATCATGGCGGAGTTGTACGCGCCGTTCGTTCGCACCGAAGGCCCCATCTACTTCATGGACCCGCGCTCGGCGGAGCTGACCAAGTACGCCGCGAACGCGATGCTGGCGAGCCGGATCTCCTTCATGAACGACGTGGCGATGCTCTGCGAGCGGGTGGGGGCGGACGTGGACTCCGTGCGCAGGGCGATGGGGGCGGACGAACGGATCGGCCAGAAGTTCCTCTTCCCGGGCTGCGGGTACGGCGGGAGCTGCTTCCCCAAGGACGTGAAGGCGCTGATCGCCACCGCCCGCAACCACGGGCTGGACTTCACGCTGCTCTCCGCCGTCGACGCCGTGAACGATCGGCAGAAGCGCCTGCTGGCCCAGAAAGCCAGGGCGCACTTCGGCAGCCTGCGCGGCAGGAAGTTCGGAGTGTGGGGACTCGCCTTCAAGCCCAAGACGGACGACCTGCGGCATGCGCCGGCGCTCGCGCTCATCGACGAGCTGCTGGCGGACGGCGCCACGGTCAGGGCGCACGATCCCGTGGCGGCGGACAACGCGCGGCGGATCTTCGACGACCGCGTGCAGTTCGTCCCGAACCCCTACCTGGCGGCGGACGGCGCGGACGGGCTCTTCCTCGTCACCGAGTGGAACGAGTTCCGTCAGCCCGACTTCGCCCGCGTCAAGGCGGCGATGAAGCAGCCGATCCTCTTCGACGGCCGCAACATCTGGAACCCGAAGCGGCTGCGCGAGATCGGCTTCACCTACTATGGAGTGGGCCGCGCCTCGTAGGCGTCGAGAAATCGCTCGATCCCGCGCCAGAGCCCGGGCAGGTCCCCGGTCAGCTCGTGTCCTTCCTCCAGCTCGATCAGGCCCGCGCGTCCCTCCATGCGCCGGACGAACTCGCGGGCCAGCGCCGGATCGACCACCTCGTCCAAGGTCCCTTGGATCACCAGGGTCGGGCAGCGTGGCAGCGGGAAGCCCGGGTAGCGCTGCGCGTCCTCGAGGAACCGGTAGGAGAGCTCCTCCTTGCGGCCGCGCGCGTAATGATCGAACGCGTGGCGCCCGGTGGTGCGCCATTGCCGGAGCTCCGCCGGGTCCATCCGCGCAGACCAGCGAGGACCGAGCTCGAACGCGGGGGCGAGCAGCACCAGCGCCCGTGCCCGATCGGGATGCAGGGCTGCCCAGGTGGCGGCGGTGAAGCTGCCCAGCGAAGATCCGAAGAGCACGATCCCGTCGTCGCCGCCCGTGAGCGCATCCAGGCGCTGCAGCATCCGGGTGACGGTGAGGTCGAAGAACGCCGGCTCGTTCAGGTCGGGGATCTCGAGCTCGATGCCCCGTTCCCGCAGGCGCTGCTTGACGAACTGGCCCTTGCTGGAGGTGGGACCGCTCGCGAAGCCGTGGAGCCACAGATGGCGCATGCCGCTCTTTTATCCCGTCGGAGAGGCGGCTGTGCTAGATCGCGCACCTCCATGAGGTGCCTCAAACCCTTGCTCCTGCTCGCCTGCGTGCTCACTGTCTCGCTGGCCGCCGGCTGCGGGAACGCCTGCCTCCAGCTGGCCGACCAGATCTGTAGCTGTCAGCCGGACGACACGTCGAGGGCGAATTGTCAGCAGCGGGCACGGGACCAGGCGTCGATCTTTCCGGTGCGGACCCAGGACGAGCAGGTCTGCCAGAAGGCGCTGGATTCGCACATCTGCGACTGCCAGCACCTGCTCACGCCGGAGGGACGTCAGGCATGCGGGATCGCCTACACCTTCGCTCCGCTCGACGTCCCCGCGACCTCGAGGTAGCAACGGGGGAGGGTCCATGGCGAAGATCTGCGTGACTGGCGCGGCAGGGTTCATCGGCGGACATCTGGCCGAGAAACTCCTGCGCGAGGGGCACGAGGTGGCGGGGCTCGACGACTTCTCCAGCGGCAAGCGGGAGAACGCGGCGCTGCTGGCATTACACCCGAACTTCACGCTGGTCGAGGGTTCGATCGCCGACCCCGACGCAGCGCTCCGGGCCGTCGCAGGCGCGACCTGGGTGTTCCACCTGGCCGCGATTCCGTCGGTTCCGCTCTCGGTGGCCGAGCCGGAGCGGACCAACGCGGTCAACGTGGGCGGCACCGTCAATCTCCTGGAGATCGCGCGCAAGGCGGGCGTGCGGCGCGTGGTGCTCGCCTGCTCCTGCGCGGCCTACGGCGACGGGCCCGAGCAGCCCAAGCACGAGGGCCTGGTGCCCCGGCCGATGAGCCCGTACGCGGCGCAGAAGATCGCCTGCGAGCTGTACGCGCAGACCTATACGCGCGCGTACGGCCTGCCCTGCGTCGCGCTCCGCTACTTCAACGTCTACGGCCCGCGGCAGGACCCGAAGAGCGACTATGCGGCGGCCATCCCGCGGTTCACCACGCGGCTTCTCAAGGGGCAGCGGCCCATCGTTTTCGGCGACGGCCTGCAGACGCGCGACTTCGTCCACATCTCGGACGTGGTGCGCGCGAACCTCCTGGCGGCGACGAGCGACAAGGCCCCGGGCGAGGTCGTCAACGTAGCCAGCGGGGTGAGCTCGTCGCTGATCGACTTGATCGCCGCGCTCAAGCAGGTGATCGGATCTTCCGCCGCCGGGTTGGAGATCGAGCACCAGGCCCCCCGCGCCGGCGATCTGCGCGAGTCCTCGGCGGACATCTCCAAGGCGCGCGCCGTGCTCGGGTACGAGCCTCGCGTACAGCTCAAGGAGGGGCTCGCGGGAGTGGTCGAGTTCTTTCGGGGCGTGAACGTCAAAGCGGCCTGAGCGTCTCCAGTAGCCCGGCGATGTCGGCGGGCAGCGGCGACTCGAATCGCAGCAGCTCCCCGCTGACCGGGTGCGGCACCGTCAGCTCGCTCGCGTGCAGCGCCTGCCTCCAGAGTCGCAGCTGCGCGCGCTCGCGCGCCGTGATCAGGTCGTCGAACATCCCGGCCGGCGCCGGCGAGCCGTCGCTCTCCGCCAGGCGGAGGAAGATCTCCTCGGAGGGACCGTACAGCTTGTCGCCCACCAGCGGGAACCCGGCTGCCTGCAGATGGGCGCGGATCTGGTGTTGCCGGCCGGTTCGCGGCACGCAGCGGATCAGCGTCACTCCCGCATGGCGCCGCACGACCTGGCAGGAAGTGACGGACGGCGCGCCGGCCGGGTCGACGCGCACCTTCACTTTGACGCGGCCGCCTCCGACCACCAGCGGGAGATCGACATCGAATCGATCTTCCGGCGGCGAGCCCTCCACCACCGCGAGGTATGCCTTCTCGACTTGCCGGGCGGCGAACGCGGCCTTCAGCCGCCGCGTATGCACCGGCGTCCGGCCGCAGGCGACCAGGCCGCTGGTCTCGCGGTCGAGCCGGTGGGCCGGATCCGGCTTCTGGCCCGCGGAGTTGCGATGGTGCCGCTCGAGCGCCCAGGTCAGGGTGCTGACGTGGTAGCGCGCAGTGGGATGCAGCGCGAGGCCAGACGGCTTGTCCACGACCAGCAGCGCTTCGTCCTCGTACACGACAGGGAGCTGCGGCGGCTCGCCCGAATCGCCGGGGCTTCTCTTGCGCAGCGCGAATCGCAGGCCGGGCCACACCCTGGTGTGAGGAAGCAGCTCCGGCTCGGCGTGGACCAGAGACCGGCCGCGCAGCAGGCGCTCCAACCGGTCGGGCGGGAGCGGCCGCCTCAGCTTCTCGGCCACGTACGAGGCCAGCGTCCAGCCGGCGTAGTTGGGCTCCACCTCGTAATGGACCAGGGAATCGTCCGCCAACGCGCCGGCCTCCGTTCTCTCTATAACAGCGCAAGTTGCAGCAGCGGGCTTCCGTGCGCACGGTTGGCCCTGTGAAGATCCTCCACGTGGTGGGCGCCCGGCCCAATTTCATGAAGGTCGCGCCCATCCTCGCCCAGCTGAAGAAGCGCCCCTCCGTCGAGCAGGTGCTGGTGCACACGGGACAGCACTACGACGCGAAGATGTCGGACGTCTTCTTCCAGGATCTGGGGATGCGGGAACCCGACGTGCACCTGGGCGTGGGGAGCGGTTCCCACGCGCAGCAGACCGCCAAGGTGATGGTGGAGATCGAGCCGGTGCTCGCGCGCGAGAAGCCGGACGTCGTGGTGGTGGCGGGGGACGTGAACAGCACCATCGCGGTCGCCTTGGTGGCGGCGAAGATGGGCCTCGCCATCGCCCACGTCGAAGCGGGCTTGCGGTCGCGCGACTGGACCATGCCCGAGGAGATCAACCGCGTCCTCACCGACCGGCTCTCCGCTCTCCTCTTCACGCCCTCGCGCGACGGCGACGAGAACCTGCGCGCCGAGGGCATCGACCCTGCCCGGATCCACCTGGTGGGAAACGTGATGATCGACTCGCTGCAGGCGGCGCTGCCGCGCGCCCGGGAGAGTCGGATCCACGAGCGCCTGGAGCTGACGGCCAAGGGGTACGCGCTTGCCACTTTGCACCGCCCCGCGAACGTCGACCAGCCAGCCGCGCTCTCACGCCTGCTCTCGGCGCTTGCGGACGTCGCAGCCCAGATCCCCGTCGTGTTTCCCATCCACCCCCGCACTCGCTCGCGCTTGCCTGCAGGCTTCGAGGCCAGGGGGCTCAAGCTGGTCGAGCCGCTCGGGTACCTCGACTTCCTCGCGCTGACCGCGGACGCCCGCCTGGTGATGACCGACTCGGGCGGCATCCAGGAAGAGACCACCGCGCTGGGCGTTCCCTGCCTGACGATGCGCGAGAACACCGAGCGCCCCGTCACAGTGGAAGTGGGGACCAACGAGCTGGTGGGGACCGATCCGGCTCGGGCGGTGGCGGCGGCTCGCAAGGTGCTCGCGGGCCGGGGGAAGCAGGGCCGCGTTCCGGAGCTGTGGGACGGCAGGGCGGCGGAGCGGGTGGCGGAGATCCTGGTCCGGTTCTGCGGCCGGCGGGAACAGAGGAACGGAGGGCGGGGATGAAGCGGAAGGGGAGACGGCGGCTCGCGCGGCTGCGCAGGCTCCGGGCGCGCTTGTTCTAGCCCGGCACCGCAGCCAACTCAGGGGCTTGAGCGTCAGACACGGCCGGCCGCCGAAGGCGGCTTGGCGACTACATCGGGTCGCGGTGACTCGCAAGCCCCGTGCTCGCGGGTGACCGCACTCGGCGGAGGATTTGCGTTCGCGCCGGAGCGGGCCTAAACGGGGCCGGTGCAGGTGATCTGGATTGGCGCCGCCGGAGCGCTTGCGGCGCTCTGGCTCTGGTTCCTCGCCCACGGGCGCGCGCGGGGTGGCGTGAAGCGGGTCGCGCTGCGCGTGACGCTGCTCGCTCTGGCCGGCGCGCTGGTGGCTGCCGCAGCCGAGCGCGGCCTGCTCTCGCACGCATCCATCGGCTTCCGTCTGGCGCTGGTCCTGGCGGTGATCATCGTCACCGTCGGCTACCTGTACCTGACGCGGTTCTGCGACGCTTGTGGCCGGATGGTGCGGAACCTCAAGGTGCAGACCTGTCCGCGCTGCGGCGCGTACCTTCCCCGGCACGGGATGACCGTCAGGCTGCGCCAGCCCGGCGACGAGCGCAGCTGGACCCCGGGCGATCGCCGCGCCCGTCCGCCCCGTTCCCGTCATCCGGAAGGCCCCAGCGCGTGAACGGCCACGTCGACCTGGCGCGCGGCTTTCCCGAAGGGCTGGCGCTTGAGGGCGAACCCGCCGCCGACGAGGTGCAGCGCCTGTGGGCCGAGCACCGGGAGGGCGCGCTCGCGCACGTCCGCGGCGCATTCGCCCTTGCCGTCTGGGACGAGCAGGCGCGCTCTCTCGTGCTGGCGCGTGACGCGCTCGGTGCGAAGCCGCTGTACTACTGCGCTTCGGGAAGCCAGCTCTGGTTCGGAACCCGGGTTCCCAAGGGCGGCCCCCGGGGTCAGATCGACCGGTCCGCGCTCTCCGACTACCTCGAGCTGGGATACGTCCCCGCGCCCGCGACTGCCTGGAGCGGCGTGCGGAAGGTGCCCCCCGGGCATTTGCTCCGGTTCGGCCCCCAGGGCGCCGAGGTCCGCCGCTGGTTCGAGATGCCGGTACCCGGATCCGGCCGACCCCCATCGCGGATCGCGGTCCGGGCGCGCTTGGAGGAAGCCGTTCGCCGGCGGCTCGCCGGAGGACCGGCGACGATGCTGTCGGGAGGGCTAGACTCGAGCGCGCTGGTGGCGCTGATGACGCGCCTGTCCGGCCGGGTGCGGACCTACGCGGCGGGCACGGACGAAGAGCTGGAGCTGGCACGCAAGATCGCGAATCGGTTTCGCTCCGAGCACCACGAGCTGCGCATCACGCACCGGCCCGCCGAGGAGCTGCCCGCGCTGATCGCCGAGGCCGGCGAGCCCTTCGCGGACCCGGCGCTGCTCGCGATGGCCGGGCTCCTGCGAGAGATGCGCGGGCCGGTGCTGACCGGGGACGGCGCTGACGAGCTGTTCGCGGGGCACCTGCGCTATCTGCGCGCCGCGCGCATCCCCGAGCTGCGCCCGGCCGCGGGCGCCGCCGAGCTCCTCCGCAAGCTCGCGCCCGCCCGCCACCGCGGCACCCTGCATCGGGCGGCGGCGACCCTCCGGACCACCGGCGCGGAACGGGCCCGCGCCATGATCGAGATCTTCAACCCCGAGGAGCGGACCGCGCTGCTCGGGGTGACCGCCCGCACCGCGCGCGGGCCCTCGACCGACAATCTGCAGGGGCTCGACGCAGCGCTCGCGTTCGATTTCGAGGTGTCGCTGCCGGACAACGTGATGTTCCGCCTGGATGTGGCCGCGGGCGGGCGCGAAGTCCGGACGCCGTTCGTCGACGTGGACCTGGCGCAGGCCGTAGTCCCGCCGCCCTGGCAGGACAAGCTCGGCCGCCTTCACGTGCGCAGGCTGTTGCGCGAAGCCGTCGCCGATCTGCTGCCCCGCGAGGTCCTCACGCGCCCCCCGCGCTCCCCCTCGGTGCCGGTCGGCGCTTGGCTGCGGGGACCGTTGCGCCAGATGCTCCAGGACCTGGTGCGGGCCCCCACCGCGCGGGTCCGGACCTTGCTGGATCCGCGCGCCATCGACCGGGCCCTGACGCAGTCCCTGGCGCCGCGCGGGAACCCGCGGCAGGCATGGGCGTTGCTCTGCCTGGAGCTCTGGGCCCGGGAGCGGTGATCAGCTCTTCGTGCTCTTGCCGAGCTGCACCACGGGCGCCACGCCCAGCTCACGAAGCGAAAGGCCGAGCAGCTCTTTTGCTTCCTCCGGCGGAAGCTCGCCTTGGCGTTCCGCCTCTCGCAACGCGGTGACCGCTTCCTCGGGCCGGCCCGTCAGGATCCGGAGCTGCGTCCAGAGGGCGTGGAAGCGCACCCAATCGTCCTTGTCTTCCTCCTCGTCGAACAGCTTCTGCGCCGCCGCCCAGGCGAGGATCTCCTCGTCGAGCGGCACCGCGCCCTTGCGCAGCTCGGCGAGCTCGACCGCGGTCTCCAGCAGGGTCAGGACGACTTCCTCGGCCCCTTCCGGCAGGGTCTCGGCCTCGCGGAACCCGCGGATGTCGCGCGACAAGCCTTCGATGGCGCGAAAAAAGGCCGTCTCGGCCCCCTTCAGGTCGCCGGATTGGCGCCGCGCCCGGGCGAGGCCGATCTCTGCCGCCGTGAGACCGGGCGCGAGCTGGAGCACCCGCCGGAACTCGTGTTCCGCGCCGTCCAGATCGCCGAACTCGTCCAGGTAGATCTCGCCCAGGGCGCCCCGCGCCAGCACCTCGGCTTCGCCGCCCTGCTGCGCCGCGCGCCTCAGGACCCGGACGGCTTCCTGCGGATCCGTCTGCCGCAGGTCGAAAGCGGCGTGCCGGATGTCGTCGAGAACGCCCATGCGGGAAGAGGGGATAGCACGTTCCGGTTGCAGAGGCGGCCCAACCGACGTAAAACGCGATGTGCGCCTCGCAGCCCTGATTCCCGCGCGCTACGCCGCCCAGCGATTGCCCGGAAAGCCTCTCGCCGACATCGGCGGCGTGCCCATGGTCGTCCGCGTGGCCCAGCGCGCTTCGCAGGCGCAGGGCATCGATCAGGTCGCCGTGGCCACGGACGACCAACGGATCGCCGCGGCGGTCGAGGGGGCGGGCTTCCGCGCGATCATGACCGACTCACAGTGCCGCAACGGGACGGAGCGCATCGCGCAGGCCGCGCGGGACCTGCCGGCCGACGGATACCTGAACGTCCAGGGAGACGAGCCCCTGATCGATCCTCGGGCGATAGCGCAAGTCGCCGGGTTGGTCCGGCAGGGGGCGCAGATGGCCACGCTGGCGCGTCCGCTCCAACCCGGAGAGGAGTCGCTTCCCCAGGTGGTCAAGGTGGTGCTCGACATCCGCCGCCGCGCTCTCTATTTCTCGCGATCGATGATCCCCTACCCCCGGGGTGCGGGAGAGCTGGCTCCGCTGGCCCACGTCGGGCTCTATGGATTCGCTGCGGAAACGCTGCAGCAGCTCGCCCGGCTGCCCGAGACCGCCCTCGAGCGGGCGGAGGGTCTCGAGCAGCTGCGCGCGCTCTTCCACGGCATCCCCATCGACGTCGGCGTGGGCAACTTCCCCTCCGCCGCCGTGGACACGCCGGAAGATCTGGAGCTTGTCCGTCAGTTGATCGCCGGAGACCGAAGGAGGCATGGATGAGCGCGTTTCGGACGGAGCGCCGCAGCGACCCCGCTCGAGGCAAGCGGACCAAGTACATCTTCGTCACCGGCGGCGTGGTCTCCTCGCTGGGGAAGGGCCTCTCGTCCGCGTCGCTCGGCGCCCTGCTGGAAAACCGCGGTCTGAAGATCACGCACCTCAAGCTCGACCCCTACATCAACGTCGACCCCGGCACGATGAGCCCGTTCCAGCACGGCGAGGTCTACGTCACCGACGACGGGGGCGAGACCGACCTGGACCTCGGGCATTACGAGCGCTTCAGCTCGGCGAAGATGTCGCGCAGCAACAACGCCACCACCGGGCGCATCTACTCGAACGTGATCAACAAGGAGCGCCAGGGCGAGTACCTGGGCAAGACCGTTCAGGTGATTCCCCACATCACCGACGAGATCAAGCGCTTCATCTTCGCCTCTTCGGAGCAGAACGACATCGTGATCGTCGAGGTGGGGGGCACGGTCGGCGACATCGAGTCGCTGCCGTTCCTGGAGGCCATCCGGCAGATGAAGTACGACGTGGGTGGCGAGAACGCCATCTACATCCACCTCACGCTGGTGCCGTATATCTCGACCGCGCACGAAGTGAAGACCAAGCCCACGCAGCACTCGGTGATGAAGCTGCGCGAGATCGGCATCCAGCCGGACATCCTTCTCTGCCGCACCGACCGGCAACTCTCCAAGGAGATCAAGGACAAGATCGCGCTCTTCTGCTCGGTGGAGCCGGGCTCCGTCTTCACCGCCGCCGACGTGCAGACCATCTACGAGCTGCCGCTGGCGCTGCACGAGGAGGGGCTCGACGACCGCGTGGCCGAGCTGCTCAACATCTGGAGCCGCGCGCCCCGGCTCGACAAGTGGGAACGGATCGTCAAGGCGATCAAGGAACCCTCGCGCGAGGTGCGCATCGCGGTGGTGGGCAAATACGTCGACCTGACCGAGTCCTACAAGTCGCTGAACGAGGCGCTGGTCCACGGCGGGATCGCCAACGACTCCCGCGTCTCGCTCGACTTCATCGACTCGACCCAGATCGAGCAGCTCGGAGCGGACACGCTGCTCCAGCACGCGGACGCCATCCTGGTGCCCGGCGGATTCGGCGTGCGCGGGACCGAGGGCAAGATCGCCGCGGTGAAGTACGCCCGCGAGCGCAAAGTGCCCTTCTTCGGCATCTGCCTGGGCCTGCAGATGGCGGCCATCGAGTTCTCGCGCAACGTCTGCGGCCTGGAGAAGGCCAACTCCATCGAGCTGGACGAGGCCACGCCGCACCCGGTCGTGTCGCTGATGGCCGAGCAGAAGCAGGTGACCGCCAAGGGCGGGACCATGCGGCTCGGAGCGTATCCCTGCACGCTCAAGCCGGGCTCGCTGGCTTCGAAGCTGTACGGGCGCCAGGAGATCAGCGAGCGCCACCGCCACCGGTACGAGATCAACAACGCGTACCGGGCGCAGCTCGAAGAGAAGGGCATGGTCGCGTCCGGCGTCAACGAGCAGCTCGGGCTGGTCGAGGTGATCGAGCTGCACGGACACCCCTTCTTCATCGGCTGCCAGTACCACCCTGAGTTCCAGAGCAAGCCGTTCCAGCCCCATCCGCTGTTCGCGGGGTTCATCAAGGCCGCCCTCGAGCAGCGGACGCGCAAGGGGATCTCGATGCCGCCCCAGGCGCAGTCCGGCGCGGCGCAGGAGATCGTGCTCCCGTCCGGCACCCCGGTGGCGAAGGCGTGACCTTCGGCGAAACGCTGCTGCTGATCGCGGGTCCCTGCGTGATCGAGGGCGAGGAGTTCACGCTGCGGCACGCGCGCAGGGTGGCCGAGATCGCGCAGAAGCACGGCGTCCAGGCCCTGTTCAAGTGCAGCTTCGACAAGGCGAACCGGACCAGCGGGAGCTCGTTCCGCGGGCCGGGGCTGCAGGATGGGCTGCGCATCCTGGCGCGGGTGAAGAAGGAAGTCGGGTTGCCCGTGCTCACCGACGTGCACGAGACCAGCCAGTGCGCTCCGGCGGCGGAGGTGGTGGACGTGCTGCAGATCCCGGCCTTCCTTTGCCGGCAGACGGACCTCCTGCTCGAGGCCGGCCGGACCGGCCGCGCGGTCAACGTCAAGAAGGGCCAGTTCCTCGCCCCCGAGGACATGAAGAACGTGGTCGACAAGCTGCGCGAGGCGGGCTGCCGCGAGGTGTTGTTGACCGAGCGCGGCGCCTCGTTCGGGTATCACAACCTGGTGGTGGACATGCGCGCCCTGGTGACGATGCGCCGGTTCGCCCCCGTCTGCTTCGATGCCACCCATTCCGTCCAGCGCCCCGGGTCGCAGGGGACCTCGACCGGAGGCGACCGTGCCCTCGCGCCCGTGCTGGCCCGCGCGGCGGCCGCGGTGGGAATCGACGCGCTCTTCTGCGAAGTCCACGAGGACCCAGACCACGCGCTGAGCGACGGGCCCAACTCGCTCACTTTTCCCCTCTGGGATGCGCTCGTCGCCGACGTCCTCCGGATCCGCGGCGCTCTCACCGGCTGATGCCCCGCCGCCCGCCCCGCTCGCTGCTGCAGCGCATCCGTCTCGTCGTCCTCGACGTGGACGGAACGATGACCGACGGGCGGCTCTACTACGGCAAGGAAGGCGAGGCCTTCAAGGCCTTCGACGTCCGCGACGGGCATGGGCTGCGCTTGCTCAGCATGCACGGGGGCGTGAAGCTCGCCGTCCTGACGGGCCGCCGCGCTGAGCTCGTGCAACAGCGCTGCCAGGAGCTTTCCATCGATCACGTCGTCGGGGGAAGTCGCGCGAAGGGCGACGCGATCGAGAGGATTGCCGTGGAGCTGGGCGTCCCGCTGGACCAGACCGCGTTCATGGGCGACGACGTCAACGACCTGCCTGCCCTGCGCAAGGTGGCGCTCTCCTGCGCGCCGCAGGACGCAGCGCCCGAGGTGCTCGAGGAAGTGCTTTGGGTCTCCCGGCGTCCGGCTGGCCGCGGCGCGGTCCGCGAGCTCTGCGAGATCCTGCTGGCTGCGAAAGTCGGCTGGCCTCCGCCCGAAGAGGCAGCCAAGCCGGCTCCCCAGGGATGAGCGCCCAGGCGAGAGAGAAGGGCTTCCTCTCCCGCGCCGGCAAGCGGATCCGGCGGGAGTTGCGCGTGCGGGTGCTCTTGCTCTCCCTTCCCCTCTTGAGGATCCTCCCTCTAGCGGCCGGGGCCGCGCTGGGGTGGCTCGCCTGGTACGTGGTGCCCCGCCAACGTCGGCTCGCCCGGGAGCAGCTGCGCCTGGCCTTTCCGGAAAAGAGCGACGCCGAGCGCGACCGCATCGGGCGGGCCAGCTTCGTCAATCTCGGGCGGGCCGCCTTGGAGACCGCGCGCGCGGATCGCATGGACATCCGCGCGCTCGTCGATCTCGACCCGCGCGACGAAGCGTTGCTGCACGCCGCTCACGCGGAAGGAAAGGGCATCGTGGTCGTGACCGCGCACATCGGCGCCTGGGAGTTGTTCGGGCGCCGCATGGCGGCCACCGGGATCCCCTGCAGCACGGTCGCCAAGGAGGCGCACGACCCGCGGATCACGGCCCTCTTGATGAATGTTCGCGAGCGCGCGGGCGTGCGCGTGTTCTGGCGGGGGACCCCGATGTCCGCCCGCGAGATCCTCCGCTTCCTGCAGCGCGAGGGAGGGATCGTCGGCGTCCTGATCGATCAGGACACCCAGGTGGCAGGGCACTTCGTCCCGTTCTTCGGCCGGCCTGCATTCACGCCGCGTGCCGCCGGCGATCTGGCGGCGCGCCTCGGTGCGCCGATGCTCTTCGCCTGCGCCCATCGAGTGGCGCGGGACATGCACCGCATGGTGGTCCGGCGGATCGACGTGCAGCGCACCGGCGATCGCGATAGAGACTCAGTGGCCCTTACCGCGGCGGCCACCCGATGCATCGAGGACGAGGTCCGAAGCAGGCCGGACGAGTGGGTGTGGATGCACCCCCGCTGGCGGACACAGCCAGCGGATATTGCAAGGGAAAAGTAGTTCTCGAACCAACAGAAAAACACGCTCGAGCGCCTCGACAGCGGACGGGCGCGGTGATAGCGTTCTCTTGCAAATGAGAAGCCAGAGCGTCAGGGCCGTCTTGGGTGTGCTCGTGCTGGCCCTGGTCTGGGGATGCGGGAATTCCGCAAACCCGCCTGTATCCTCCATTTCCATACCTGACGTTCCTGACCTGTCCTTGCAGGTGGTGGCGTTTGCCCGCCTGTCCGAGGGGCAGGTTGTCGCGCGCGGGACCGCGGCGCGCCTCGACTACCGCCGCAGCGGCGGCCGGCTTGTGGCCTCTCGCGCCACCGCCGACGTCCAGCCGTTGCCGGGTAGCAGCCTGGCAGCCTTCGGCACGCTCCGGTTCGTCGCCCAGGACGCCGCGGGGGAGGTTCCCAATCGGCGGGGTACCGCTTCTGGAGGTGTCCGGCTCGATGCAGCGCGGGGGGACACGGCGCTGACGGAACGCGTTGAGTACGACGGCGATGTTCTGCGCGGCAACGCTCCGGTGGCGGCGCACGGGCCGGGCTATCGGGTGAACGGGAACGGCTTGTTTGCACGCGTCGACGGCTCCGCCATCCAGCTCACCTCCGGCGTCGAGGGTCAGCTCGAGATGGAGGCTCCGCGATGATCGGCTTTGGCCTCCAATTTACCCTCCTGGTGGCCGCCGCGGCGCTTCCCGCTGGTCCGCTCGACTTCAAGGCCCGGAACATGCGGATCGAGCCGCAGGAGCGTCGCGTCGTGCTGCAGGGCGACGTGCAGCTCTCGCGCGGGGACCTCAACGTGACCGGCCAGCATGCCGTGGCGGAGTACGGGAGGGATCAGCCTGCGACTGCGCAGAAACCCCGGGGGCGGGGCCAGTCCACCCATCCGGAAGCCGGCCTGGGCGGCCAGACCGTCCAGCGGTTCACCGTGCGGGGCAATGTGCACGTGCAACGCGGCTCGCGGACGGCGAACGGCGAGGAGGGCGTAGTCGACGTGCCCGGGCAGACCTTGGTGCTCACCGGGACGCCGGACGCGCCGCCGGTGGTTCGCGACGGTTCCGAGGTCCTGTCCGGCGAGCGGATCCTGCTGCGCCTCGATAGCGAGGACGTGGACGTCATCCGGCCCAGGCTAGTGCTCAAGCGTTCGCTGGCCGAGGACGGTCAGGCGAAGCCCACGCCGGTGAGGGTCGAGGCGGACCACCTGGTCCTGCTGCAGGCGAGGCGCCTCGCCCGCTTCACCGACGACGTGGTGGTGCGCCGCGGCGACGCGGTGGTGCGCAGCCCCCGGATGGAGGCGCGCTACGATCCCGACGGTCAGCTCACCCGGCTCGAGCTCCGAGGCGGCGTCGACGTGCGCCAGGGCGAGCGCCGCGCCACCGGCGAGACCGCCGATTACGACGCGCAGGCCCGCACGCTGGTGCTGCTGGGAGATCCCAAGCTCTACGATCAGGGCGACGTGCTCAGCGGGGACCGCATCGATCTCGGCCTCGACTCCAAGGAAGTGCGTGTCGAACGGGCTCGAGGCCGGCTGCGGCCCGAGGCGCACAAGGGCGAACGGGGCGCGCCATGACCGCGCTCCACGCCAAGGGCCTGAGCAAGAGCTTCCGCGGCCGCCGCGTCGTCGACGACGTCTCTTTCTCCGTCGAGCCGGGCGAGGTAGTCGGGTTGCTCGGTCCGAACGGCGCCGGCAAGACCACCAGCTTCCATTGCGTGGTGGGCCTGTTGGTGCCGGACTCCGGCGCCGTCCAGCTGGGAGACCGCGATCTGTCGGGCCTCCCCCTGCACGAGCGGGCGCGGATGGGGATCGGCTACCTGCCGCAGGAGCCCTCGATCTTCCGCAAGCTGACCGTGCGCCAGAACTTCCTCCTCGTGCTCGAGGGGTTCGGTCTTCCCCGCGCGGAGCAGGAAGCCAAGGTCGACGAGCTGCTCACCGAATTCGACCTGCTGCGCGTCGCCGACGCGCGCGGCGAGACGCTCTCCGGCGGCGAGCGGCGCAGGGCGGAGGTGGCGCGCTCGCTGCTAGCCGAGCCGGCGTTCATGCTCTTCGACGAGCCCTTTGCGGGCGTCGATCCGATCGCGGTGCACGACCTGCAGCGGCTGATCCACAAGCTGCGCGAGAGGGGCCTCGGTATCCTCATCACCGATCATGCGGTGCGCGAGACTCTGGGCATCTGCGATCGGGCGGTGCTGCTGGTGGACGGAAAGCTTCTGGAGTCAGGGACACCGGCGGAAATCGCCGCATCGGAGCGCGCCCGCGCCGTGTACCTCGGCGAGCGCTTCAGGCTAGAGTAAGGAGGGGGACGGGATGGCGTTGGAGCTCAAGCAGAGTTTGAGGCTGTCGCAGCAGCTGGTGATGACGCCCCAGCTGCAGCAGGCGATCAAGCTCCTGCAGCTGTCCCGCCTGGAGCTGGTCGATCTCATCCGCTCCGAGATGGAGCAGAACCCGCTCTTGGAGGAGCCGCAGGACGGCGCCGAGGCGGAGCTGAACGAGGCCCCGGCGGAGCTGGTCTCCACGCTGAGCGAGAGCATCGAGGCGAGCGAGCTCGCCGCGCCCACCCCCGAAGTGGCCCAGCCGGATCTGCAGGCGCGCGCCGAGGGCGACGTCAAGCGCGAGGACATCGACTGGGAGCGGTACCTCGACAACTACCAGACGCAGCACACGGCGCCGTCGGGAGGGGGCTTCAATTCCGAGGATCTCCCCTCGATCGAGAGCACGCTCACGAGGACGCAGGGCCTGACCGAGCGCCTGATGGAGCAGCTCCGCATGGCCGGGCTCTCGCAGCAAGAGGAGCACATCGGGGCGTTGATCATCGGCAACCTGAACCGGGACGGGTACCTGGTCCTGGACCCGGACCTGCCACCCCCCGTGGCCGCTGTCGACCCCGGGCCGGTGGATCCCGACAAGCCGGTCGAAGTGCCGGCGGTCGCGCCCGAGGCGCTGGAAGCGCTGCGGCGCGAGCAGGAAGCGAAGAAGCCAAAGTCCGAGGCCGATCCGCTGATTCCGCTGGCGCTGGAAGCGGGCGTGTCGGCGGTCATCGCGGAGAAGGTGTTGAAGCGGATCCAGCGCTTCGACCCGATCGGGTGCGCCGCGCGCGACCTGCGCGAGTGCCTGCTGATCCAGGCCCGGCACTACACCACCGAGGGCGAGGGCAAGGACGATCCCGATGCCGAGCTGCTCCCTTCCATCATCCGCAAACACCTCAAGGCCGTCGAGTCGAAGAAGTACCAGGCGATCGCCCGCGACCTGGAGGTCTCCCTCGACGAGGTGGTCGCGGCCATAAAGCTGCTCTCCCGCCTCGACCCGAAGCCCGGGCGGAACTACTCCGGCGAGGAGCCCCAGTACATCACGCCCGACGTCTACATCCACAAGGTCGGCGACCAGTACGTCACGGTGCTGAACGACGACGGCCTCTCCAAGCTCCGCATCTCCCAGCACTACCGGAATGCGCTGAAGAACGGGGCGAGCGCGCAGAGCAAGGAGTACATCCAGGAGAAGCTGCGCTCCGCGGTGTGGCTGATCCGCTCCATCCACCAGCGCCAGCGCACCATCGTGAAGGTCACCGACTCGATCATCAAGTTCCAGCGCGACTTCCTCGACAAGGGGATCGCGCACCTCAGGCCGCTCATCCTGCGCGACGTGGCCGAGGACATCGGGATGCACGAGAGCACGGTCTCGCGCGTGACCACCAACAAGTACGTGCACACGCCGCAGGGCATCTACGAGCTGAAGTTCTTCTTCAACTCCTCGATCGCTCGCGCCAACGGCGGCGACGACATCGCCTCCGAGGCGGTCAAGAACCAGATCCGCCAGATCGTCTCGGCGGAGCCGGGGGACAAGCCGTACAGCGATCAGAAGATCGTGGAAGTGCTCCGGTCGCAGAACGTCGACATCGCGCGGCGCACCGTCGCGAAATACAGGGAGGTGCTCGGGATCCTGCCGTCCAGCAAGCGCAAGCGGTTCTTCTAGCCGCGGCCGCCAATGAAGGGTCGTGGCTGACGCTTTAGCCTCTACTCCGAGGTCTTGGGGGTCACTCCATGCAGGTCAACATCACCTTCAGGAACATGTTCGCCACCGATGCACTGCGGAACCACACGCAAGACAAGCTGCGCAAGGTGGTCGACAAGTACCTGGACAAGGTGACCGAGGCCCACGTCACGCTTTCCCTGGAGCGCTACCTGCACCAGGCAGACATCAACCTGCACGCGGGACATTTTCACGTGCGCGGGAAGGACAAGTCGGAGGACATGTACGCGTCCATCGACACCGCGATCGACAAGATCGAGCGGCAACTCAAGAAGCACAAGGAGCGGCTGAAGAACCACCGCCCCGCCCACATCCACCAGACCGGTCCGGTGCGCGTGCGCTACGAGGTCTTCTCCGCCAGGGATGACCTCGACGGCATCCAGGCCGAGGTGATCCGCACCGACGAGTTCCTTGCCAAGCCCATGAGCGTCGAGGAGGCCCTGGTGCAGATGGACCTGCTCAACAACGACTTCCTCGTTTTCACCCGGCCGGAGAGCTCGGAGGTCAACGTGATCTACCGGCGCAGGGACGGCAACTTCGGGCTGATCGCGCCGGAGGGCGAAAGCGTCCTCCGGCAGCAAGCGGCCGCGAAGTGAAGTAAGCTCGGTTTCCGATGCGCATCGCCGAGTTCCTGCGCGAGGACCTGGTCTCCCCCGACCTTGCCGCGTCGGACAAGGCGGGTGTGCTCGCCGAGCTGTGCGCTCGCCTCGCCCGGGCTTATCCATCGTTTTCCGCGCAGCAGCTCACCGACACGCTGCTCGAGCGGGAGAAGCTCGGCTCCACCGGGATCGGCGAGGGCGTAGCGATCCCCCACGGCAAGCTCCCTGGGCTCCCTGGGCTCCTCGCCGCGTTCGGCCGCAAACGCGCCGGGGTGGACTTCGCCGCCATCGACGGAAAGCCGACCCACCTCTTCTTCATTCTTTTCGCGCCGGACAACTCCGCGGGCCTGCACCTCAAGGCGCTGGCGCGGATCTCCCGCCTGTTCAAGCAGCCGCAGTTCCGGCAGGCGATCCTGAATGCAGAGGGGGCGCCCGGGATCTTCCGGCTGATCTCGGAAGAGGACGCGAAATACTAGCCCGGCGCCGCAGCAAACTCAGGGGCTACGCTTTAGCGCGAGCCAACTCCCGGCGCCGCAGTAAACTCAGGGGCTACGCCTGAACGGTAATCGCCGCCCGGCCTATCTTCCGCTGTACCCACAGCTGTTCAGGTAGAGTAGAGGGCGGGCGCGCGCTCTGTTACGCTGGCCGACCGATGGATTCGATCAAGATCGAGCAGCTCGTCAAGGACCGGGACTTCGATCTGCGTCTCGAGCTGCTCGCGGGCGAGAACGGCCTCGACCGGCGCGTGGTGAGCTCGCGCATCCAGAAGCCCGGGCTCGCGCTCAGCGGTTTCACCGAGCACATCCACAAGGACCGGCTGCAAGTCTTCGGCAACACCGAGATCAGCTATCTGGCGACGCTCCGGCATGACGAGGCGCTCAAGCGCGTCCGCAACCTCTTCCAGCTCCCCATCGCATGCCTGGTGGTGACCAAGAACCTGCCGGTGGAGGACTGGATCAAGCGCGAGGCCACCGACGCGCGCGTGCCGCTCTTGCGCAGCAGCCACCTCTCCTCCGCCTTCATCGACAACGTCGAGCAGTTCCTGCAGGAGGCGCTCACCGCCAGCACCTCGGTCCACGGGGTGTTGATCGACGTGATCGGCGTGGGCGTGCTCATCCTGGGCAAGAGCGGCATCGGCAAGAGCGAGCTGGCGCTGGATCTGGTGACGCGCGGCCACCGCCTGGTCGCCGACGACATCGTCGACCTCAAGCGCAGGCAGGGCGGCTCCGTCTACGGCAGCGGCTCCGAGATCATCAAGCATCACATGGAGATCCGCGGCATCGGCATCATCAACATCAAAGACCTCTTCGGCGTCTCCGCCGTGCGGGAGCGGAAGAAGGTGGAGATGGTGGTGGAGCTGGTGGAGTGGGACGACAAGGTCGAGTACGACCGGCTCGGCGTCGAAGAGCAGAAGTACACGATGCTCGACGTCGAGGTCCCGCTGCTCGTCGTTCCGGTCCGGCCCGGCCGCAACCTGACCACCATCGTCGAGGTGGCGGCGCGCAACCACCTGCTCAAGCTGCAGGGGCACCATTCCGCCAAGGAGTTCCAGGAGAAGCTCTCGCGCGAGATCGCGCAGGCGACGCTCACGCGCGGGATCGGCGACGAGGTCGAGTAGTGGCAGAGTCCCCGGAGAACGATCCGCCCAAGCGCGGCGCGGACACGCACCGCATCGTGGTGGTGACCGGGTTGTCCGGGGCGGGGAAATCCACCGCCACCAAGGCGCTGGAGGACCTCGGGTTCTTCTGCATCGACAACCTGCCGGTGATGCTGCTGCCGAAGCTGCTGGAGCTGGTCAGCCACGGGACCAGCGACGAGGTGCAGCGGCTCGCCATCGTGGTCGACGCGCGAGAGGGGCGGTTCCTCGATTCCACCCCGGCTGCCCTGGAGGAGGTCCGGCGCGAGGGCCACCAGCTGGAGGTGGTGTTCTTCGACTGCGCCGACGACGCGCTGATGCGAAGGTTCTCGGAGACGCGGCGGCGGCACCCCCTCAGCCCCGAGGGGAGCGTGCAGGAAGGAATCGCCCTGGAACGCGGCATGCTCACGCAGCTCCGCGCCCTCGCCGATCAGATCGTCGACACCACGCGCATGAACGTCCACGAGCTGCGCGACGTCATCACCGCGAAGTTCGGCGGTCCGGGACAGGACGACAAGCTCAACCTGACCCTGCTCAGCTTCGGGTTCCGCAACGGAATCCCGCCCGCGAGCGATCTGGTGTTCGACGTCCGTTTCCTCCCCAACCCGTACTTCGTCGAGGGCCTCAAGCCCCATCCCGGCACCGACCCGAGGGTCGCGGCCTGGGTGCTGGAGCGGATGCAGACGCAGGAGTTCCTGGCGCGGCTGGAGTCCCTGCTGCAGTTCCTGATTCCGCAGTATCGGGCCGAGGGAAAGAGCTATCTCACGGTCAGCATCGGTTGCACCGGTGGCCGGCACCGCAGCGTGGCGCTGGCGGAGGAGCTGGGGCGCAGGCTGACCGAGAAGCAGCGCGCCAACGTGAAGATCACGCACCGCGACGTCACAAAGGCTTGACCGGCCCCGTCGGCGGCTTGCGCTTCTTCATCTCTTCGCGCGTGAACACGCCCTTATCCACGCACAGCTCCGCGAGCGTACGCAGCACCAGCGCGCCCTTTTCCAGCGCCGACCGCAGCGCTTCCAGCGTTGAGATGTCACCCTCGGCCAGATCGTCCGTCTCGATCGGACCCGGCTGGGTGGCCGTCGTGAAGAGCTGTTCGAACCGGAGCGGTCCCGTGGTGGGGCTGCTCTTGCGGACCTGCGAGGGGACGTTCGCCGGGACCTCGACTCCAAGCTCCTTCGCGATCCGCGAGAGCGGGCTCTCCCCGATGTCGTCGGCGACGTTCAGCACTTCGAAGGCTTCGTCGCCGTTGCCCTCGATCTCGATGGCGGCCAGCTTGTCGTTCTGGACCGGCTCGGGCTGGGTGCTTCCCGCGCCAGGGGCCGCATAGAGCGTCCGCACCGCGCGGAGGATCTCGGTCGGGCCGGCGACCGCGGGCCGCACGCGCTTCTGCGCCTTGCGGCGGACGAGCCCGATCGCATCCTCGTCGGTGGGGTCGGCCATCGCCAGCCAGAGCAGCTCGCCGTTCTCGCGCAGGGCGACGGGAAGGACGAATTTGTCCGCGCAAGTGCGTGCATCCAGCAGCGCCAGCGCCGGCCCTTCCGGAGGCGTCATCGCCAGGTCGATGCGGGGGAGCCCGAGCTCCACCGAGACGGCGCGCGCCACCGTCGCTTCGGTGGCGTAGCCCATCTCGGCGACCTGCTGCACGACGTGGCCGCCCGCAGGAGAGCGGGAGCGGCTCATCACCGCGTCGTGCTGGCGCTCGTCGAGGACCTGGATCTTGACGAGCAGGTCGATGATCGACGCCAAGCGTCCCTCCCACGAAGACGATAACGCTCATCCTGGACGCTGGCGACTTCCGCGCCGGGAAAGCGACGAGGTGGGAGGTTCGAGCACAGCCCCCAAAGGCTTCATCCTTCCCTTCAACCGCAGAGCGCACAGAGCGCGCAGAGATTTTTGGGGGGGGTGATCATGGTGCCCCGTGCCCCCGGAGGTGCCCCGAACGTTCGGGGTGGCTCCACACCAACCCAACAAAGGCCTTCAGACGACGTATCCACCTCTGCGCGCTCCGCGCGCTCTGTGGTTGATCTGAAGCGCCGGGCCTAGTTGCGGAGGATGGTGAGGTTCTCGGCCGCGCCCGTGGCCTTCCCCTCGCGCGGCCCATGCTCGCCGACCAAGGGCGCATCGGCCGCCGGCGGCGCCAGCTGCACCAGGTACTCGCCGGTGAAGCAAGCGTCGCAGAAGCCGCGCGGCTCCGCCTTGGCGGCCTCGTGCATTCCCTGCTGAGACAGGTACCCGAGCGAGTCCGCGGTGACGTACTTCGCGATCTCCTTCTCGGTGTGCGAGGCGGCGATCAGCTCGCTGCGCACCGGCGTGTCGATGCCGTAGTAGCAGGGCCACCGCGTCGGGGGGGCGCTGATGCGCAGGTGCACCTCGCGCGCGCCCGCGTCGCGGATCATCTTCACGATCTTGCGGCTGGTGGTGCCGCGGACGATGGAGTCGTCCACCACGATCACCCGCTTGCCGCGGACCACGTCGGAAACGGGGTTGAGCTTGAGCTTGACGCCGAAGTGCCGGATCGATTGCGACGGCTCGATGAACGTACGGCCGACGTAGTGGCTGCGAATCAGCCCCAGGTCATAGGGAATGCCGCTCTGCTCCGAGTACCCCAGCGCCGCGGGCACGCCCGAGTCGGGGACCGGCACGACCACGTCGGCCTCGACCGGCGCCTCGATGGCGAGCCGCTTGCCCAGCGCCTTCCGCGTCGCGTAGACGCTGCGTCCGAACACCTGGGAGTCGGGCCGGGCGAAGTAGATCAGCTCGAAGATGCACTTCCCGGCTCGCTGCGGCGATTGGGTCTGGTGCGTCCGCAGTCCGTGCTCGTCGACCCCCACCATCTCTCCCGGCTCGATCTCGCGGATGTACTCCGCCTCGATCAGGTCCAGCGCGCAGGTCTCGCTGGCGAAGACGGTGGCGCCGTTCTTCAGCCTGCCCAGGACCAGGGGCCGGAAGCCCAGCGGGTCGCGGACGGCGACGATGCCCTTCTCGGTGAGGAAGAGCAGCGAGTACGCGCCGCGCACGTTCGCGAGCGCGCCGCGGATCCGCTCCTCGATGGTGCCCTCGCGCTGGTGGGCGAGCAGGTGCACGATCACTTCCGTGTCGCTGGTTCCTTGGAAGAGAGCGCCTCGTGCGGCGAGCTGCGCGCGCAGCTCCTCCGCGTTGACCAGGTTCCCGTTGTGCGCCACGGCGACATACCCTGCGGGGGTCCGCGCCACCATCGGCTGCGCGTTGGCCAGGTTGGACTGGCCGGCGGTCGAGTAGCGGGTGTGCCCGATCGCCGAGCTTCCCGGCAACCCGGCGATGGCCTGCTGATCGAAGATGTCGGCGACCAGCCCCATTGCCTTGTGCAGGTTGATCTGGTTCCCGTCCCACGAGGCGATCCCGGCCGACTCCTGCCCGCGGTGCTGGAGCGCGTGGATGCCGAGGTAGGCGAGGTTCGACGCCTCGGCGTGACCGAACACGCCGAACACGCCGCACTCGTCGTGGAACTTGTCCTCGCCGTTCAGGATCGGGAGTCGCATCGGAGGGGCCGGAGGGTACAGTGGGAGGCGGGCTAGGGCAACACGGACGGAACAACGCGGAATCACCGTGCATTCTGAAGATGCCGCAACCCTTCCGGCGGTGCGCGCGTACAATCGCTCCAATGGACGAGAAGGAGAGCCGGATCGTGGAGGCGCGCATGAAGCTCCGCGAGCGCTTCCAGGGCAAGATGAAGGAGACGCCGGCGGCTGCGGATGCGCGCCCGCTGGGCCGTGGTCCTCCGAACCGCCACGGGATGCCGAAGCTGCCCGAGGGCCAGACCGTCACCAAGGGCTGGCCGGTGCTCGATCTCGGCCGCCAGCCCGACGTCAAGGTCTCCAAGTGGGAGCTGATCGTGGACGGCGCGGTCGAGGAGCCGGTGCGGCTCTCCTGGAAGGACTTCCTCGCCCTCCCTCAGGTCAAGGACACCAGCGACTTCCACTGCGTGACCACCTGGTCGAAGATGGACGTCCAGTGGGAGGGAGTGCAGCTGTCGACGGTGATCGCGCTCGCCAGGCCGAAGCCGGACGCGACACATCTCATGACGCACGCGTACGACGGGTACACCACCAACCTTCCGCTGGAAGAGGCGCTCAAAGATGACGTGCTGCTGGTCCACACCGCCGAAGGCAAGCCGCTGCCGGTCGAGCACGGCGGGCCGGCGCGCATCATCACTCCACAGCTCTACGCCTGGAAGGGAGCGAAGTGGATCCATCGAATCGAGCTTCTGACGCGGGACCGGCTCGGGTTCTGGGAGCTGCGCGGCTATTCGAATACGGCGCATCCCTGGCGAAACGATCGCTACTCCTAGCGGTCCTGTTCGCGTCGTCGGCCCGGGCGGAGGCGCGGCAGAACGTGCTGGAGTACGTGCACGAGAAGCTGCTGCAGGATCGATCGCTCGACGCGAGCAGGCGGCAGGCGATCGAATCCGCGATCAAGGAGCGGTTCGCGAACTACGGCTTCAACGTCGTGAAGCCGGAAAAACCCGAGGACGCGCGGACGCTCCTCCACGTCATTTTCGAGGGCGTGCTCGACCGCGCCGACCCGGCCCGCATCGCCGACGTGGGCTTCGCGGCGTACCGCGCGATCTGGCGGGGAGCGCCTGCGGACGCGGTCGACGGCATCGCGCTCTACGGCTACCAGAAGAAGATCCCAGCCGACTCCATCGCAACCTGGGCCAACGGATATCGCGACGGCGCCGAGGGCGGCGTGCCCGGCGACGTCATGGCGGACGCGATCCACGAGGCCATGCTGGGAGGCTGGCCGGATGCGTCGTTCAAGACCGTGAAGTGGGCCCTGGTCGACGCGGCCAAGTCGGGATGGGACACGCGTCTGTACGCCGCCTACATGCTCCAGGGCATGCGCAGGGATCCCACGCACCCCGGAGCGCTGCAGGCCGAGCTGCGGGCGAAGTTCTCCAGCGCGAAGACGCTCAAGACGGCGCTGCCCGATCCCGGTTACAAGGGCGCGTTCACCGTCGCGGTAGCGCCTCCGCCCACGGTGGTCTGGACGCCGGCGCCGCTGCCGAAGGAATTTCGCCGCCCGCCTCCCGCAGCTCCCCCTCCTCTGGCGCTGCCCGAACAGCCGCGGATCTGGCCGGGCCTGGAGCAGGCGGTGCGCAGCTACCTGGGGACGCCCTACGTGTGGGGCGGGCTGAGCCACCGCGGCATCGACTGCTCGGGCCTGACCATGAGCTCGTACCGGGAAGTCTCCATCGGGATCCCGCGGGTCTCGCGCCAGCAGTTCGCGACCGGAAAGCCGGTGCAGTCCGGCGAGCTGCGCGAGGGCGATCTCGTCTTCTTCGACACTTCCGGCAACGGGGTGTCGCACGTCGGGATGATGGTCGACGTGCCCAACCGCCGGTTCATCCACGCCAGCTCGTCGAACGGAGTGGTGGAGGCGGCGCTCGACGACACCTGGTTCCAGTCGCGCTATCTCGGCGCGAGGCGGGTGGTGCGCTGAGGAAGGCGCTCCTCGCCGGCGCGCTGCTGGCGCTCGCCGCGGCCGCGCTCTTCTGCGCGGTGCCCTTGGGGACGGCGCAGCGGCTTCCGGGTATCGCAGTCAACGGCAGGGTCGCGCTGGAGTTGCTGGGCGTGGGCTCGCTGCGCGCCGGCGCGGGCAAGGTGCGGATTGCGCTCGGTCCTCACCCGATCCTCGCCGGCTATCCGGGGAAGCGGCGCGCGGAAGACTCGAGGGAGCCGGTGTACGCGAGGGCCATCGCGCTGGAGGTGGAAGGGCTGCGCGCGCTGGTGGCCTCGATCGACACGCTGCTCGTGCCGGGCAGCCTGGAGGAGGAGGTGCTGCGCCGCGCGCGGCTGCCACCGCTCACCTGCCTCCTGCTCGCGGCCACGCACACGCATTCGGGCCCGGGCGGCGCGTGGGACAGCGTCATCGCCGGATGGTCGGGCGCGGGGCCGTTCGATCGGGCGCAACGGGATGCGATCGCACAGGCCGCGGCCGACGCGCTCAGGCAGGCGATCGACGCTCTCGGTCCGGCGGAGCTGCTGGTGGCACGAGAGGATTGGCCGGAGGGGCCGGCGCGGCCCCGAAGCGGAGGCCCCATCGACCCCCAGCTGGTAGCGCTGCGCGTTCGCGGGCCATCGGGGGAAGACGTGGCGACGCTGATCGACTACCCCATGCACCCCACCACCACGCCGCGCTCCTCGCGGCGGCTCTCGGCCGACTGGCCGGGCAAGGTGGCCGCGGCCCTGGAAGGCGCGCCGGTGCTGGTGGTCCAGGGCGCGGGCGGCAACGCGACCTGGGATCGGGCTGAGGACGTGGCGGCGGCGGTCGCCCGCGAGGCCGAGCAGCTCCTGCGCAGGGCGGAGCCAGTGCGGCACCTCCAGATCGGGTGCCAGGCGCGCCTGGTGGCCCTTCCACCCCCGCAGGCTTCGCCCGCGGTGCCCTGGCCGTTGCGGCGGGCGTTTGCCAACGCGATCGCGCTGACGCGGGAGCCCGCGGTGATCGAGACGCGCGTTCGCATCGGTCCACTGACGTTGGTCGGCGTGCCGGGTGAGCCGGTCGGGGAGCTCGGCCGGCGTATGTCCCCCGACGTGCTGGTCGGGCTCGCCGACGGCTATGCCGGATACGTGGAAACGTCAGAGCGCTGGGCCCAAGGCGAGGGAGAGGCTTCGCGCACCTGGTTCGGCCCGGGCCTCGCCGAGGCGCTTGGGCTATGGTCGGCGCCGCGATGATCCTCGAGATCGCCGAAGAGGTCGCCACGGCGCTGCGCGAGCGCCGCCCGGTGGTGGCTTTGGAAACAGGATGTGACTCCGTTTCTGCTCGCGGCGCTGGCTGGGGCGACGGGCAACCGCAGCACCGCCGCTAATATCGAGCTTCTCGAGAACAATGCGCGGGTGGCGGCGGAAATCGCCGGGGCGATGCGCGTCAGTGATGCAGCCGGGCTGTAATCTGCCGGGCGCGCCAGCCCGGGGGGCGCTCGACCGGCGCTTGACCCTACCCTCAGCCGGCAAGTATACGCCTTCCCCGCACCGTTCGGCAGCCGCCCACCAACCTCTCCACCTTTTCCAGGGGGATTCCCGTGTCCCGGTCCAATTCGCGCCCGCCGGTATCGGCGCTCGTTATTCGCAGAGCTCTACCCGGCCAGCAGTTGTCGGTTGTTCCGGCAATCCTCGCAATGATGCTCTGTTCTCCCGTGGGAGCGCTCGCCGCGTCCCGCGATGCGGGCGAGCCGCGGTCGAGCCTCTACATTGTTCAACTGCTCGAAGACCCCGCGGTCGCATACACGGGCAATATCCCGGGCTACAAGGCGACCAAGCCCGCCAAGGGCACGAAGATCAATCCGGCCAACCCGGACGTCGCGCAGTATGCGGGGTACCTGGATTCGCGCCACGACCAGGTCGTCGCCAGCGTCGGCGGGCGAAAGGTCATGGACTACCGCTACACCTACAACGGCTTTGCGGCCGAGTTGTCGGCACTGCAGGCCGAGTCGCTGAAGAGCGCGCCCGGCGTGTTGGCCGTGAGCAAGGACGAAATGGTGTTCGCCGACACCTCGTCCACCCCGCATTTTCTCGGTCTGGACGCGCCGGGAGGGTTGTGGGCTCAACTCGGCGGCACCGGCTGCGCCGGCGGCGAGATCATCATCGGCGTCATCGACTCGGGCATCTGGCCGGAGAGCGCCAGCTTCGCGAAGTTGCCCTCGGAAGGAAATTGCAACCGGGATTTCCAGAGCATCAAGAGCTGGAGCGGCACGTGCGTGGCTGGTGAAGGTTTCACCGCCGCCAACTGCAACAACAAGCTGATCGGCGCCCGGTACTTCAACGCCGCCTGGGGCGGCAACGACGCCATCGCGGCGTTGAGGCCGTGGGAGTTCGTCTCGGCCCGCGACTACAATGGTCACGGCACGCATACATCTTCGACCGCCGGCGGAAACAATGGCGTAACGCCCACCGGTCCGGCGGCCGCATTTGGCAAGGTCAGTGGCATGGCGCCTCGCGCTCGCATCGCCATGTACAAGGCGCTGTGGTCTACACAAGATGCGTCCACCGCGAGCGGCTTCACTTCGGATCTCGTGGCGGCGATCGACCAGGCCGTGGCTGACGGTGTGGACGTGATCAACTATTCGATCAGCGGTACGCAGACGAACTTCCTCGACCCCGTCGAGGTGGCCTTCCTCTTCGCCGCGGATGCGGGCGTGTTCGTGGCGGCTTCGGCGGGCAACAGCGGCCCGACCGTCAGCACCGTCGCGCACCCCTCGCCGTGGATCACGACGGTGGCGGCCGGTACACACAATCGGAACGGCGCAGGTTCCGTGACCCTGGGCAATGGCACGTCCTACAACGGCGCTTCGGTGGCGGCTGCCGTGGGTCCAGCGCCCCTGATCAACTCGACGGCCGCGGGCCTGTCCGGCGCTGACTCCGAGCTGGTTCGTCTGTGCTTCTCGACCGACGATAAGGGGAATCCCGTCCTGGATCGAAGCAAGGTCGCGGGGAAGATCGTGGTCTGCGACCGGGGCGTGAATGCCCGTGTGGACAAGAGCCTTGCCGTCAAGGGGGCAGGCGGCGTCGGCATGATCCTGCTCAATACCAGCCCGAACTCGCTCAACGCCGACTTCCACTTCGTGCCCACGGTGCATCTGCCGGACACCAATCGAGCGGCCGTGCTCGCTTACGGGGCCACGGCCAACGCTTCAGCGAAGATCAATCAGTCGACGCTGACCTTCAAAGACCCGGCGCCGTTCACGGCTTCTTTTTCATCGCGCGGTCCGCTTCGTGCCGGTGGTGGCGACTTGCTCAAGCCTGACGTCATCGCTCCCGGCGTGGATGTCCTGGCCGCCGTGGCGCCTCCCGGTAATGCCGGCCTGGAGTTCAACCTGTACAGCGGCACCTCGATGTCCAGCCCCCACGTGGCCGGCCTGGGGGCGCTGTTGAAGGAGCGCCACTCCACCTGGACCCCGATGATGATCAGGTCGGCGCTGATGACCAGCGGCAGTGACATCCTCGACGGCCCCAATACCAACCCGCTGGTGATCTTCAGGCAGGGTGCCGGTCATGTCGTGCCCAACACCGCTGCCGACCCCGGACTGGTTTACGACTCCGGCTTCCTCGACTGGCTGGCCTTCCTCTGCGGCACGACCAATGGCGTCAGCGCCTCGACCTGCAACGCGTTGAAGGGCTCGGGCTACTCACTCGACGCCAGCGATCTGAACGGCGCTTCCATCGCTATCGGCGACATGGCAGGCATTCAGACCGTTACCCGCAGGGTGATCAACGTCGGGACCAAACGGGCGACCTACACCTCGTCCGTCGCGGGGATGGCCGGAATCACGGTGGAGGTAAACCCGGCCTCGTTGACCCTCAACCCAGGTCAGACCGGGACGTTCAGCGTCAAGTTCACGCGGACGACCGCTGCACTGAACGCCTACACCGGTGGACAACTGACCTGGACGGATGGTGCGCACAAGGTCCGCAGCCCGCTTGTCGTGCGCCCAGTGGCGCTCGCCGCTCCAACTCAAGTTTCCGGCACGGGCGGCGCCATCTCCTATGGGGTCACGTTCGGTTACAACGGCTCGTTCGCCGCGAGCGCGCGTGGACTCGCAGCAGCAGCTACGGTCAATAGTAGCGTGACGCAGGATCCGAACGGCACCTTCAGTCCGGGCGGACCGGGGACAGTGAGTTTTACGGTCAATGTGCCGTCGGGCTCCACCTACGCGCGTTTCTCGCTGTTCGATGCCAACAGCACGCCTGGGAGCGACCTCGACCTTTACGTGTACCAGGGAAACACCCGGGTCGGCGCCAGCACCGGCGGTACAGCAGAGGAGGAAGTCAACCTGCTCAGCCCGACCGGTGGGACCTATACGGTCTGGGTGCACGGCTTCGGAACCCCCGCGGGCGGGTCCACCTTCACGCTGTTCTCCTGGGCGCTCGGTTCGACGGCCTCCGGCAACATGTCGGTGAGCGCTCCGGCCACGGCCACCATCGGCGGGACCGGCACCATCGGTCTGACGTTCAGCGGGCTGGCGGGTGGAACCAAGTACCTCGGATCGGTTGCGTACTCGGGCATCGCCGGTCTGCCAAACCCGACCATCGTGCGCGTGGACACGCCGTAGGCTAGAAGGGTCGTTCGGGCTTCGAACCCCGCCACGCCTTGTTGGACGAAGGGCCGCCTCCGGGCGGCCCTTCACTTTTTGAAGCGGAATGTGTCAAAAATCATTCGAGCCAAATTTACTCGTCACGTCCTTTCCGGAAATCGCAACGTTCCCGCGCATCGAGGGCGCTGGGCATGGCTGGCAAAGGCGCGGGCCAAGCACGCAAACGCCGGGTGCGCGCAAGCCAGGTGTTTCGGATAAGTAGCTGATATTCCTATTTATTATAAGCGCCCGCCCGCCCGTCCAGATTGCGGAAGGGGGGCTTGACCGGCCTTTGAGGGAGCGTTTATGGTGCCGCGCCGTACTGTTCCACACAACCGTTCCGACGCGTGCGTTTCGAATCGCAAGCCGATCAGGAGATCGGCAGGGGGCGCGAAGTGCGCACGTCCGGTGCCGAGTCGAACTCGACTCGAAACAGCAGGGGAGAACACCACATGCGAAGGGCACTTTGGATGTCGGCTCCGGCCGCTGTCATCGGGATCCTCTTGGTCGCCGCCGCACGAGACGCCACCGCTACGAGCGAGGACGGTTCACGCAGCGCGGCGCGGTTCGCGAAGATCGATCCGGCACTACTCGAGTCAGGCGGTCCGCAAGGCAAGTTCGTGCCGGCATCGCTCAGCGAGCGGCCGATCAGCGTCGTCCTCGAACTCGCCGGGGAACCGGTCGCGGTCCACAGCGGAAAGGCGAAGCAGCGCGGTCCACAGTTGGCGCGGGCTGAGAAGGACGCGATCCGGCAGCAGTTGCGGGCGCAGCAGGATGCGCTCCACGGGCAGCTCGCGAATGCCGGCGCGAATATCGTCGGCCAGATGCAGGACGCCTACAACGGCATCCATGTCATCGTCCCGCAGAAGAACGTGCCGCAGCTTGCGAGTCTTCCGGGCGTCGTCGCGCTGCACGCCGTACGGACGTTCAAGCCCGCGAACGTCAACGGCGCACCGTTCATCGGCGCGCCCCAGGCCTGGGGGAATTTCGGCCGCACCGGAGCGGGCGTGAAGGTCGCCGTCATCGATACGGGCATCGATTATACGCATGCGGACTTCGGCGGACCGGGAACGGTCGCCGCCTTCAACGCGGCGAAGGCGACCAGCACGGCCCCGGCGGCTCCGAGCCTGTTCGGACCCGGTGCGGCGAAGGTCAAGGGAGGTTTCGACTTCAGCGGTGACGACTACAACGCCAACGACCCGGCGTCCGTCCCGAAGCCGGACCCGAACCCGCTCGACTGCAACGGCCACGGGACGCACACAGCCGGAACGGCCGGCGGTTTCGGCGTTCTCAGCAACGGCTCGACCTACACCGGACCGTACGACACATCCACGGTCTCGTCACACTCGTGGAACGTCGGGCCCGGCGTCGCGCCGCGCGCCGAAATTTACGCCTATCGGGTGTTCGGCTGCACAGGCTCGAGCAACATCGTCGACCTCGCGATCAACAGGGCCGTCGCGGATGGCGTGAACGTCATCAGCATGTCGCTCGGCTCTGACTTCGGCGGTACGGATGATCCTACGTCGGTAGCGGCACAGAACGCCTTCGAAGACGGCATCGCGGTGATTGCATCGGCGGGCAACGCGGGCGCGAGCGGGTACATCGTCGGCTCACCGAGCACTTCGAACGGCGTGCTCTCGGTGGCCGCGATGGACGCGAGCGTCCCGAAGTATCCCGGCGCAAAGCTGACCCTGACGCCCGCCACCTCGACCGGGCCGGTCACCGCGATCAATGCCAACAATGCCTCGCTCCCGAGCGGGCCGTTCCCCGTGAAGGTGTTGCGGAACGCAGACGGCACAATCTCGCTGGGCTGCAACGAGGCCGAGTATGCGGCCACGGCCGGCAAGGTCGTCGTCACGACGCGCGGAACGTGCGCCCGCGTCGCGCGCGCGGTCTTCGGCGACAAGGCCGGCGCCGCCGCCGTGGTGATGATCAATAATGCCGGGGGTTATCCGCCGTTCGAGGGCGAGATCACCGAGAACCCGGACACGGGCGAGAAGCGCAACGTGACGATCCCGTTCCTCGGCGTGAAGAACGATGCCGACACCGTCAGTGCGCTGGTGGCGGCTGACGGTGGCTCGGTGACATTGGCCGCGACGACCGTAGACAACACGAACTACAAGCTTGTCGCCGGCTTCTCTTCCGGCGGTCCCCGCAACCCCGACTCGTCGCCGAAGCCCGATGTGATCGCCCCCGGCGTGAGCGTCGCGTCCGCCGGCATCGGCAGCGGTGTGAAAGCGGCGACCATCTCCGGAACGTCGATGGCCTGCCCGATGACGGCAGGCATTGCCGCGCTGGTCAAAGAGGCACATCCGAGCTGGAACGGATCGGAGATCAAGGCCGCGATCATGAACACGGCCAATCCCGCCCTGAACACCGGGTATAACAGCCGGCGGGCGGGCACGGGCGTCGTTCAGGCCCAGAACGCCGTCAACTCATCGGTGCTCGCCACTACGATTGATCAACTCGATGCGATCGCGTTCGGCTACGTGGCGGGATCCGGCAACTACTCGGCGAGCAAGGCGTTCACGCTGACGAATCATGGCTCTTCGTCGGCGACCTACAATCTGGCCGTCGCTCCAAACGGCGGCCAGTCTGGCGCGAGCGTCAGCGTTTCGCCGACCAGCGTCACCGTTCCCATGGGCCAGACCGCGACCGTCCAGGTCTCGCTCTCGATGTCGGCCTCGGCGTTCGCGGCACTGCCGAGCGACGACACGTTCTCCATCGGCGTGGGTGGGGTCCTGACCGTTCGCGGCAACATCGTGGCGACGCCTGGGACCGGTCAATCCTCCGACAAGCAGACGCTCCGCCTGCCTTACATGTTCGTGCCGCGTGGCCTGTCGAACGTGGCCGCCGGCGCTCCGAGCGCGTGGACGAAGGGTCCTCGGCCCGGGAACACGTTCACCTCGTCGGTGCCGTTGACCAACACCGGCATCCACACGGGCACCGCCGACCTGTACAGCTGGGGCATCACCGACCCCAGGGAGAGTGGCCAGCCGATGGACGTCCGCAATGTCGGGGCCCAGGTCCTTCCTGGCGCGGCGCTCGGCGGTGCCGACACGGACCGCAGCCTCGTATTCGTCATCAACACCTGGGGCCAGGCGACGAATCAGGCGGTGAACGAGTACGACATCGCCATCGACAACAACGGCGACGGAGTGGCCGACTTCTTCGTGGTCGGAGTTGACCTCGGCGCGGTCCTGTCGGGGTCGGCCAACGGCCAGATGGCCTCTTTCACGATCGACGCCGCGACAGGCGCCGTCGTCGACGCCTTCTACGCCGACGCTCCGATGAACGGCTCGACCATGGAGCTGCCGGCGCTGGCAAGCGAGCTGGGCATCGTCCCGGAGCAGAGGCCGGGCAACGCGAACGATCGTGGCAGTCAGACGTTCACCTACAGCGTCAACGCGTTCTCGCTCGTACCGGGGAATTTCGTCGACTCTACAGGCTCGGCGACGCTCAGCCCGTTCAGCCCGGCCGTCTCCAGCGGCGACTTCGCGACACTCGCTCCGGGCGCATCGGCGACGATGCCGCTCACCATCGACCAGAAGCAGCAGAAGAAGACGCCAGCGCTCGGATGGCTGGTCGTGTCGGTGGACGATGCCAACGGCGCGCCGCAGGCGGACGAAGTGAAGGCTCCAAGCAAGCTGGAGCAGTAATCGCAGCCGCAGCAGGACGCGAGAGGGCCGTCCCCTCAGGGCGGCCCTCTCTATTTGGTAGGGAACGATGGTTGGTCGGTGTAGGCGCCCTTCTTCTTCTAGCTTCCCGCGGCGCGCGACAGGCGGTCGCGCACGGCGTCCCACTCGGGGCCGCCTGGCACCTGCTCCACCAGGATGGCGTTGCAGTCCGCGTCCTCCAGGTCGCGCAAGGCGGCGTAAAGCCCGCGGGCATAACCTTGCGAATCGTCCGGGAGCCGTGCCACGGCGACCGCCGGCGGCGCTGGGGTATCGCCGCGAAGCAGCGCGCCAACGCGCCCACCGAGCGTCGCTGCGACGGACGCCAGTTCCGGCCGCGCGGCAAGGCGCACCACCGCCGCCGGCGCATAATGCCGGCGCTGCTGGCCGGGCGACTGCGCCACGGTTCCCAAGGCCCCGGTCTCGAGAGGGCCGATCAGGTCTTCGATCTCGGTTCGTGGAATCGCTCCCGCTCGCAGCAGACGCGGCGGTCCGTCGAGAGCGACCACCGTGGACTCGATTCCGAAGGGACAGCGGCCACCGTCCACCACCGCGTCGATCCGGCCGTTGAGGTCGCGCAGCACGTGCGCCGCAGTCGTCGGGGACACGTGCTCAGCGCGGTTCGCGCTCGGCGCCGCGAGCGGTGCGCCGACCCGCTGGAGGAGCCCTCGCGCGGCAGGATGCGAGGGCGCGCGGACCCCCACGGTATCCCCGCCGGCCGTGCACTCGTCCGGGACGATGGCCGTGCGTGGAAGCACCAGCGTGAGAGGGCCGGGCCAGAACCGGGCCGCGAGTTGCCGCGCTTCCATTGGCCAGCGCGAGAACAGCGGCCGCGCTTCGTCCTCGCCCAGCACGTGCACGATCAGCGGATTGGTCAGCGGCCGGCTCTTGGCGGCGTAGATGGCGCGGACGGCCAGCGGCTCCAGCGCCAAGGCCCCCAGCCCGTACACCGTCTCGGTGGGGAAGGCGACGAGACCGCCGCGTCGGAGCAGCGCAGCCGCTTCGTCCAGGTCCGCAGGAGACCGCGCGCTGAGGAGCCGCGTCTCCACCTCACGGCACGCTTTCGAGGGCGGCGTGGTGGATGCCTTCGCCCACCAGCCTGGGGACCGCGGTGCTCCAGGCTTCCTTCATGTCGGCGATCTTTGCTTCCAAAACGCCCTCGATGAGAAGCGCGCTCCCGCCTACCTGGCCGATGTCCTCGAACGGCGCGCCCGCCGCCTTGCAGATCGCTTCGATCTTCTCCCCGTTGGCGGCCGGATAGGAGACCACGATGCGGGAGGCGTCCTCGCCGAACAGCAGGGCGTCCGAGCGGAGTCGCGACCTCAGCGTCACGCGGCAGCCGAGGTCCTTGCCGAAGCACATCTCGGCGAGGGCGACGGCGAGCCCGCCGTCGGAGCAGTCGTGCGCAGCCCTCAGCAGCCCCGCCCGCACCGACTCGCGGACGGCCTTCTGCACGGCCTTTTCGCGCGCCAGGTCCAACGGCGGCGGCATGCCCGCGACCAGGCCATGCACCGCCTTGAGGTATTCGCTTCCGCCGAGGTGGCCGTTGCCCGTGCCCCCGACGATGCCAACCCGGTCACCGGCGGCAGCGAAGGAGCTGCCCGCGTTCTTCGAGCAGTCATCCATCACGCCCACCATGCCGATCATCGGCGTAGGGAAGACCGCCTTCCCTTCGGTCTCGTTGTAGAGGGACACGTTGCCGGAGACCACCGGCGTCTCCAGCGCTACGCAGGCGTCGGCAATGCCGAGACAAGCCTGCTCGAACTGCCACATGATCTCCGGACGCTCCGGGTTGCCGAAGTTCAGGCAATCGGTGATCGCCAGCGGCTCTCCCCCCACACAGGAGACGTTGCGCGCCGTTTCCGCGACGGCATGCGCTGCACCCAGGCGCGGCTCGAGATAGCACCACCGGGAGTTGCATCCCACCGACAGCGCCACCCCACCTTCGCGCTGCCCCGTGAAGCGCACCACTGCGGCGTCGCCCTGGCCTGGCCGGACGGCGGTCCCGATGCGGACCATGTGGTCATACTGCCGGTACACCCATTCCTTCGATGCCAGCGACGGGGACCCCAGCAGGGTCTTCAGCGCCGAGACCAGGTTCTTGGGCTGCGGAACGTCCGGCATCCTCTGCACCTCGTCTTGCCAGGAGGGCCGCTTGCGAGGTCGATCATAGACCGGCGCATCGTCGGTGAGCGGCGCGATGGGCAGCTCCGCCACCGTCTGCCCGCCGCTCTTCACCACGAGCTTGCCGGTGTCGGTGACCCGCCCGACGATCGCATGCGCGAGGTCCCACTTGTCACAGATGTCGAAGACCTCCTTCTCGCGCCCTTTCCTCGCCACCAGAAGCATCCGCTCTTGCGACTCGCTGAGCATCACCTCGTAGGGCGTCATCCCGGTCTCGCGGCGGGGAACGGCGTCGACGTCCAACTCCAGCCCGCTGCCCGCGCGCGAAGCCATCTCTACCGACGAGGAAGTGAGCCCCGCCGCGCCCATGTCCTGGATGCCCACCAGGCAGTCGGTCTTGAACAGCTCCAGACAGGCCTCGAGCAGGAGCTTCTCCATGAACGGATCGCCGACCTGCACCGTGGGCCGCTTGCTCTCGCTCTCCTCGTCGAACTCGGCGCTGGCCATGGTGGCGCCGTGGATCCCGTCGCGGCCGGTGCGCGCGCCGATGTAGATGACCGGATTGCCGACGCCGCTGGCCGTGCCCCGGAAGATCCGGTTGGACTTCAGCAAACCGAGCGTGAAGGCATTGACCAGGCAGTTACCGTTGTACGAGGCGTCGAACGCCACCTCTCCCGCGACGGTGGGGACCCCGATGCAGTTGCCGTATCCGGCGATGCCGGCCACCACGCCCTCGACCAGCCCCGCCGTCTTCGGATGGGAGGGGTCGCCGAACCGCAGCGCGTTCATCGAGGCGATGGGTCGCGCGCCCATCGTGAAGACGTCGCGGAGGATACCGCCCACACCGGTGGCCGCGCCCTGGTACGGCTCGATGTAGCTCGGGTGGTTGTGGCTCTCCATCTTGAACGCCACCGCGAGGCCGTCTCCCACGTCGACGACACCGGCGTTTTCGCCGGGGCCTTGCAGCACCCGATTTCCCTTTGTCGGCAGGTGCTTGAGAAACCGGCGGCTCGACTTGTACGAGCAATGCTCGCTCCACATGGCGGAGAAGATCCCGAGCTCCACGAGGTTGGGATCGCGCCCGAGGGCCTTGCGGATGCGCGCATACTCGTCTTGCGAGAGGCCGTGCGCTGCCACGATCTGCGGAGTGATGGCGGCCATGGGGCGCGCAACATACCAGACCGCGCCCGATCCGTGGGCGACAGCGCTGGAAGTAAAGGTTGCAATTTTCGCCTGCTGGCGTTCGGATCGCGCGCTCGATGACCCAGGGGCGGATCGAGCAGGAGCGATTGCGGTTCGAGGAGGCCGAGCGCCGCCAGCGGCTGCTCTCCGACGTCTCCCGCCTGCTCCTGGATTACGTAGGCCCCGACGAGATCGAGCCGCTCCGGCGCATCGTCCACCGGGTCACCGAGGCACTGGGGAACGACTGGTGCGCGTTCGCGCTCGTCCAACCCGACGGCACCCTCAAGAACGTGGCCACCGCTCATGCGGATCCGCGGCAGCGCGAGATCGAGAAGAAGCTGGAGATCCTGGTGTCGCCCAAACCCTGGGACGCGCCGCCGCTGGAGCTGAACGCGCTGGTGCAGAAGCGGCCCGTCGTCATCTCGCAGATCACGGACGAGATGCTTCGCGCCGCCGTGTCTTCCGAGGAGGCGTTCCTCGCCCTGAAGCAGGTGGGGCTCACCTCGGCGGTGGTCGCGCCCATGTTCGACGGGCCGCAGCCGCTCGGGACCCTGCTCCTCGCCAGCACTGGGCCGGGGCGGCGATACTCGGACGACGACGTGGATTTCGCCTTCTCGCTGGCCGGCCGCGCCGCGCTGGCAGTCCGCAACGCTCGGCTCGTCCGCGAGCTGGCGGAGGAACGGGATCGGCAGAAGGCAGAGCGGATGGAGGCCGATCGACGCTTGGCGGAGCTCCGGGCCGTGTTCGACTGGGAACCGAACGGGATTGCGCTCTTCGACGCCAGCGGCGCCCTGCGGATGGCCTCGCACCGGATCGAGCAGATCTTCGGCCTGCCGCTTCGCGCCATGTACGGGCAGTCGTACGAAGAGATCTACTGTCGCAAGCTGGAGCAGGCGGTCCCCCAGGACCGCGAGGCCAAGCTCGCCCATGTCCTGCGGATCTTCGCGAATCGCGACGCGTCCTCGAAAGACGATATCGAGCTGGAGCGGCCGCGTCATCGCTGGCTCACCCGCTCCACCGTCCCCGTGCGCGGGGTCGGGGGCGAGTACCTGGGCCGGCTCGTCGTCTACACCGACGTCACCGAGCAGCGGGAGCTGGACCGGCAGCGCACGGATTTTCTCACCGTGGCGGCGCACGAGCTGCGCACGCCGCTCACTCCGCTGTCGATGTACCTGCAGAGCATCGACCGGCGGCTTGCCCGGGGCCAGCAGGTGGAGGCCGAGTTGGTGAGCAAGGCGCGCCGGCAGGTGGATCGGCTGGGAAGGCTGGTCGAGGACCTGCTCGACGTGTCCAGGCTGGAGTCTCGCCGGATGCATCTTGGCGAAACTGAGCTGGACCTCAACGAGTTGGTGGACGACGTGGTGGCGGACTTTCGCGGGCAGACCCGCAACCACGACATCGTCTTCCACCGGGCGCCCACGGCCGTGCTCGTCCAGGCGGACCAGGAGCGGATCGAGCAGGTGCTGGTGAACCTGTTGCAAAACGCCATCAAGTACAGCCCCCAGGGCGGCCAGATCCTGGTGTCCGTCCAACGCTCGGGCGCCGAAGCGCGCACTTCCGTCCAGGACCCCGGCATCGGGATTCCACGGGACGAACAGGCCAATCTCTTCCAGCGCTTCTTCCGCGCGGCAAACGCGACCACCCGGAACTATAGCGGGCTGGGGATCGGGCTGTTCGTCTCGCACGAGATCGTGCACCACCACGGCGGGCGGTTCGAGGTGCAGAGCGACGTGGGGGCAGGCTCGACGTTCACCTTCTATCTGCCGCTCTCGCCGCGAGCGGACAACACGGCCGGCGCGCGGGCCCGCGTGTTGCTGGTCGACGACGACCCGGAGATCCTGGAGGCCACCGGCCAGGTCCTGCGCGAATGGGGTTACGCCGTCGACGAGGCGCGCGACGGGCAGACGGCGCTGTCGCTTGCCCGGAACGCCAGGCCAGATCTCATGTTGGTCGATCTCATGATGCCCGTGATGGACGGCTGGACGCTGATCCAGCGCTTGCGCGAGGAGAAGGTGGCCCCGGGCGTGCCGGTGGTGGTCTTCTCCGCCGATCGCGACGCGCGCGAGAAGGCGCGGCACCTCGACGCCCGCGCGGCGCTGCGCAAGCCGTTCGAGCTGGAAGAGCTGCAGGACGTGGTCGAGCGACTCCTCCCTCCCAAGCCGGCGGCCTGAGATGGGTCGCAAGGTGAAGAAGATCCGGCGTGCGCACCGGCGGCCCTCGCTGGCGATCCTCTCCCGCAAGAAGACGCTCTACTCGACGCGGCGGCTGATCGAGGCAGCGAAGGCGCGCAGCTTCCGCACCCGCGTGATCGACGTGCTGCGCTGCAACCTGGCGCTCGAATCCGGCAACCCGCGGCTCTATCACAAGGGCAAGGAAGTGCGCGGGATCGGCGTGGCGCTGCCGCGCATCGGCGCCTCGGTCACGGCTGTCGGGCTCTCGGTGGCTCGGCAGCTCGAAGCGATGGGAGTTCCGCTGATCAACTGCGCTTCTGCCATCGCCCGCAGCCGCGACAAGCTGGCAGCGCTCCAGCAGCTCGCGGCGGCGGGAGTGCGCATTCCTCGCACGGTGCTCGCCCGCGGCGGCGGGGAGGTCGCGGAGCTGGTCGCGCAGGTGGGCGGCCTGCCGGCGATCCTCAAGCTGATCCAGGGCACCCAGGGCGTGGGCGTGATGATCGCCCACAGCGTCGCCGAAGTGGAGAGCATCCTCGGCACGCTCTGGGACCTCGGCCAGGAGATCCTGCTCCAGGAGTTCGTCTCGGAGTCGCGGGGTCGCGACATCCGCGCGTTGGTCGTCGGCGATCGCGTGGTGGGCGCCATGCGGCGGGAGGCGCGCCGGGGCGAGTTCCGCAGCAACCTGCATCGCGGCGGCTTCGGGACGGCGGTAGAGCTTCCCGCCGATTACGCCGAGGCCGCCGTGCGCGCGGCCCGGGTGGTCGGTCTCGACGTCGCGGGAGTGGACCTGCTCGAGTCCAGCGAGGGCCCCAAGGTGGTGGAGCTGAACTCGAGCCCCGGTTTCGAGGGGCTGGAGCGGGCGACCGGGTTGGACATCGCTGGCGAGATCGTCGCGTTCGCGGCGCAGGTCGCGGAGGGTGCGCGCCGCGCGATGGCGTTGTAGCCGCGGCGGCGGGGCGCGAATCCACATCGGCGCATCCGTTGGCCGCTTCCCCTACATGTCGAGAATCGGCCGCCGATGCAGGCAAGCGAGCGAGCCCCTGACTCTCGCAGGTTTCGGCGTCAAAAACATTCTTGCTCCGCCCGCCGCCCTGGGGTCAGGATGGCTGCATGGCGATCCGACCGGCGCAGGGCGCGGTCTTTCAGCGCCTGCACTCGGCCCACACCGACGTTCCGGCCGAGGTTGATTTGGTGCTGTACCACGACGTGCTCTGCACCTGGTGCTTCGTCGCGGACGCGCGCCTCGAGTACTTGCGCGACGAGTACGGACCGATGCTCCGCTGGAAGCTGAGGCCGTATCCGCTGCGTCCGGACGACCAGATCCCGGACAAGAAGCAGCGCTCCGTGCTGGCGCGCCACTACCGGCGGCTCGCGCGCGAGCAGGAGGGGAAGGGCGTCAAGCCGGACCTGTGGACGGGACAGGATCCACCGGCCAGCTCGGTCCCGCCGCTGGTGGCGCTCGAGGCCGCGCTCCCGCAGGGTGCCGACCTGCAGCGCGAGCTGCTGAAGGCCATGCGACGAGCGGCATTCATGCAGGGCATCAACGTCGCCAGGCGCGACGTCCAGCTCGAGCTGGCGTCGCGAGTTGGACTCGACCTCGGCCGGTTCGTCGAGCAGCTCGACGACCCCCGGCTCGAGCAGGACGTGAACGACGCGGTCGAGGAGGCGGAGGCGCTCGGCATCAGGGGTGTTCCGGCCCTGGTGATCGGGGGCGAGTGGCTGATGCAGGGTTGCCGTGAGCTCGCGGAGTACCGGCAGGTGATCGACAAGTACCTGCGCGAGCGGGTCGCCTCGGCCCAACTGCGCGTGATGCATTAGCCCCGGCCGCCGCAGGCGGCTCAGGGGCTACGCCTTAGCGCGAGCCAACTCCCCGGCCGCCGCAGGCGGCTCAGGGGCTACGCCTTAGCGCGAGCCAACTCCCCGGCCGCCGCCCGCGTATGGTGTCCCCCTTTCGGACTCGGCGTACCGCGTCGACTTCGACTATGCTCGCGGCGCCATGGCACCCGTCCTTGCCTCGCTGATCATCCTCGCCGGGCTCGCCGTCTTCGCCTGGATCCTGTCCTACCGCGTCCGGCCGCTCTTCTTCGGGCGCAGGGACGTGCGCTGGGACGATCCGGCGACGCGCACCGAGAAGCTGCTGCTCTACGGAATCGGCCAGGGGCGGATGCCGACCAAGCCCGACCGGCCGGCGGGCATCGCGCACATCTGGATCTTCCTCGCCTTCATCGTTGCCCAGCTGGGGACGCTCACTTCATTCGGGCTCGCCTACGACCCGGGCTTCCACCTGCCGCTCCTCGCTCACGAAGCCCGCGCAGGGCAGCTCTACCTCTGGGTCAAGGACGTCATCGACCTGCTCGGCACCGCCGGGTGCGCGGTGTTCCTCTATTACCGGCTGGTGCAGAAGAAGGAGCGGTTGACGCTCTCCTGGGAGGGCGTGTTCATCCTCTGCATGATCCTCGGCGTCCTCTGGACGGACGTCCTCATCGATGCCGCGCTGCTGGCGAAGAGCGCGGGCGAGGTGCCCTGGTACCTGCCGGTCTCCGGCAAGGTCGCGACCTGGTTCCTCTACGGGATGTCGCCGCAGGCGGCCACCAACACGATGACGGCGGGAGTGCTGCTGCACATCGCCATCGTGATGTCGTTCCTCAACTTCCTGCCCCTGGGAAAGCACTTCCACATCATCACCGGGCTCCCGACCGTGTTCTTCCAGCGGCTGACGCCCATGGGCCAGCTCTCCAAGCTCGACCTGGAGAACAGCGAGAAGTTCGGGGTCGCGAAGCTGGCCGACCTGTCGTGGAAGGAGATCCTCGACACCTACTCTTGCACTGAGTGCGGCCGCTGCCAGACCTACTGCCCGACGTACGACACCGGCAAGCCGCTCACGCACAAGGAGATGAACCGCGCCATCCGCCACCACGCGCAGGAGATGGCGGAAAAAATGCCGCTGCCGCTCGCACAGCTCGCGCGGCGCCTCAACCGGATCCGCCCGGTGACCGGCGGCGGACATTCGGACGGGCAGGAAGGCCATGGCGGGCACGCGGGGAGCGATCCGGCCACCGGCTCCGCGGGGGCCTTCGCGCAGAGCTCGCTACAGCTTCCCGCCGAGCTGATCGAGCAGATGCCTCCTCTGGTGGGCAACGAGGGCGGCGTCATTCCCGACGAGACCGTCTGGGCATGCACGACCTGCGGCTGGTGCGAGCAGGCCTGCCCGGTCTTCATCGAGCACCTCCCGCGGATCGTCGACATGCGCCGCAATCTCGTCCTGATGGAGAGCCGATTCCCCGAGGAAGCCGCGCGCGTCTTCAAGGGAATGGAGACGCAGGGCAATCCCTGGGGCATGGGCAGCAACCGGCGCGCGGAGTGGTGCGCGGATCTGGAAATCCCCGTCGCCGGCTCCCTGGATCCGGCGACCCTGAAGGACATGGAGTACCTCTTCTTCGTCGGCTGCGCGGGCAGCTTCGACGACCGGCAGAAGCGGGTCTCTCGCGCGCTGGTGAAGATCCTCAGGGCCGCGAAGGTGAGGTTCTGCATCCTGGGGGAGGAGGAGACTTGCAATGGCGATTCCGCCCGCCGGCTCGGGAACGAGTACCTCTTCCAAGCGCTCGCGCAGCAGAACGTCGAGACGCTGAACCGATACCCGGTCAAGAAGATCATCACCCAGTGCCCGCACTGCTTCAACACGCTCGGGCAGGAGTACCCGCAGTTCAACGGGCATTTCCGGGTCCTGCACCACGCCGAGGTGATCGCGCAGCTGGTGGCGGACGGACGGTTGCGGCCGGGGGAGGCGCAGCTGAGCGAGCCCGTCACGTACCACGACAGCTGCTACCTCGCGCGCCACAACGGGATCAGCGAGGCCCCGCGCCAGGCGCTGGTATCCCTGGGCATCCAAGTGCGCGAAATGGAGCGCAACCGCACCGAGACGTTTTGCTGCGGAGCCGGTGGAGGACGTATGTGGCTGGAGGAGACGCTCGGCCAGCGCATCAACCAGAACCGCGTGAACGAAGCGGCCAGGACCCTCGGCGGCAAGGGAACGGTCGCCACCAGCTGCCCGTTCTGCCTGACCATGATCAAGGACGGGATCGGGGAGACGGGCCGGAGCGAGCAGATGGACGCGAAGGACATCGCCGAGCTCGTGGCCCAGGCCCTCCCTTGAGCGGCCTGGTCACAGTCCGGCCCTTCGAGATGGCCGACCTCGACGCCGCCGCGCGCTTCTGCGACGCGGCGCGCGCTCTCGACCCTGCGGTGGAGGCGTTTGGCGAGCGCCTGGAGTCGATAGCGAGAGGTCCCCGGGCCGTCCTCGACCTCTGGCGCGTCGCCGCGGGCGAGGACGGCGGGCTGTACGGCGTTGCGTTCGCGGCCGTGCGCGAATCGGCGCGCGCACCCGTCTACGATTTCTACGCCGCTGTGCATCCTTCGGTCCGGCGCCAGGGCCTGGCGCGCGCGCTCAGCGAGCCAGCGGTCGGAAACGGCGCGACGCTCCGGGCCCGGGTCCGCGACGACGCGAGCGCCGGTCGAGCATTCCTCCGGGCGATGGGGTTCTCCGAGACCGGGGCGCAGCTCGTGCTGCAATGGAGCGGGGCCCGGATCGATGCGCGCCGGGTCCCCGCGCTGCGCATCCGGCATGCCACGCGCCGGGACGAGCAGGTGCTCACTTCGCTCTCGGAGCAAGTCTGGGAAGGGACTCCGGATGCCTTCCTCTCGCGACCGGACGAGATCGTCCAGCTCTTTTCGGAGGAGGGCCGCAGCGTGCTGGTGGCGCAATCCGAAGGACGGCCGATTGCGTACCTCTCCGGCGTGGAGCTCGGGCGCACGCTGGGCATCGAGGAGGTGGGCGTCCTGCCGCAGTTCCGGCGAATGGGCGTGGCGCGCTTGCTGCTCGCGCACGCGCTCCAGAAGAGAGAGGGCGCGGTGATCACCGTCGGGGAGTCGAACATGCCCGCCCGCGCGCTGTACCGCTCGCTCGGCTTCCGCCAGTCCACGCGGCGCCTGCTGATGGAGCTGAGGCATGGATGAGCGACGGCGCGAAGAGCCTTTCAGGAGGCGCGCGTCGCGGTCGGCGGCGCCGACTTGGAGCGGGCCACGCGGACCAGTCGCACGCGGCGGTCGTCGCGCTGCACCACCGTCAGCTCCAGGCCGCCGATGTAGAAGCGATCGCCCATCTGGGGGATCGCCCCCGCCGCGGAATTGAGCAGGCCTCCCAGGGTCTCGAAGTCGCCCTGGTTCGGCAGCTTCGCCCCGAGCGACTCGTTGAGGTCGTCGACGCGGACTTCCGCGCGGACCAGCGCAGTTCCGTCCGGGCCGAACTGCGGCGCCGGCCCCTCCTTGTCATGCTCGTCGTGGATCTCGCCCACGATCTCCTCGAGGATGTCCTCGAGCGTGACGATCCCGGAGAACCCGCCGTACTCGTCCACCACCATCGCGAGCAGGGACCGCTTGTGCTGCATCTCGCGCAGGAGCTCGCCCACCGGCTTGGTCCAGGGGACGAACAGGGCCGGCCGCACGATGTCCTGGAGGACGATCAGCTCCGGATGCGCCATCAGCGGAATCACGTCCTTCGCGTGCAGCACCCCTTTGATGTGGTCGAGGTCGCCGTCGTAGACCGGCATGCGCGTGTGACCTTCCTCGGCGAGGAGGTCGATGACTTCCTGGGGCTTCGCGTCGAGGGGCACGCCGACCACGCGCGTCCGCGGGACCATGATCTCCTTCGCCGTCCGCTCCGCGAACGAAAAGAGCCCGTGCACCAGCTCCGGGGAAGGGGCCCCTGCGCCGCCCCCGCGCGCCTCCTCGCTGAGCATCTTCTCGATCTCTTGCAGCGGCAGGCGCGGCGGCGTGTAGCGGGCGGTGGCGCCACGACGCAGGAGGAGCGCATCGAAGATCCTCAGGAGCAAGCGCACCGGGCCCCGCAGCATCATGCAGACCAGGTAGGTCGATCCGGCCAGCGCCAATGCCCAGCCGAGCGGACGGGCCAGGGCGAGCGAGCGCGGAGCGAGGTCGATCACCAGCGCCACGACGCCCGCGAGCAAGCCGGCCAGCAGCTGGAGCGTGCTTCGCGAGCTCGAATGCACGCCCGCGCGCAAAAGGATGTCGCCGGCCACGATCGCGCAGGCCACGGCGGCGAACGCCAATAGCGCGGAGGAAGCGCCGCGCAACGCAGCCGCGGTGGTCTCCGGCTCCTGCTTCAGCTTCAACAGCCAGCGCACGCGATGCGGGTGGTCCCGCTCGAGAGCGCGAAGCTCGTCCTCGCCGACAGCGAGCAAGGCCGTATCGGCCGCCTGCAGCAAGGCGCGGCCTGCGAGGGCGGCGCCCGCCGCCAGGAGCTCCAGCATTGCCGCAGAGCGTAGTCGGCCCGGTGCGCGCCGCCAACGGCTGTTTTTTTCCAGCAGTCCTGCAGATGCCATTGCGACTGTGGTTGCACCCGGCTAAGAGGCGGCATGCGCACGCTCGTCCTCCTGCTCCTGGCTGCCTGCGGGGAGAGCGCCAGCGCGCCGATCGCGGTCCAGCGGGGCATGGCCAGCGACATCGGGCGAGTGACCCCCAGCTGCAGGCGGAGTAGGGCGCTTGAAACGGCGGCCCCACGGCATTAGGGTGCGCGCCTTCGGAGGCCCAACAGCATGAAAGCGCGCGTCGTCGTCACGCTCAAGAAGTCGGTGCTCGACCCGCAGGGCCAGGCCGTGACCCGCGCCCTCGGTTCGCTGGGCTTCAGCGAGGTCAAGGACGTCCGCCTCGGCAAGATCATCGAGTTGGACCTCGAGGCCAAGGACCCGGCGGAAGCGAAGAAGCGGGTCCAGGACATGTGCGAGAAGCTCCTCGCCAACACGGTCATCGAAGAGTATCGGGTGGAGGAGATCCGCTGATGCTGTTCGCGGTGGTCGTCTTTCCCGGCAGCAACTGCGACCACGACGTCTACCACGTGGCCAAGCACGTCCTGGGCTGCGCGGCCCGCTATGTCTGGCACAAGGATCGCGACTTGCGGGGCGCGGACGTGGTGGTGCTGCCCGGCGGCTTCTCCTACGGCGACTACCTGCGCACCGGCGCGATCGCGCGCTTCTCGCCCATCATGGAGGAGATCCGCAAGTTCGCCCACCGCGGCGGGCACGTGATCGGCATCTGCAACGGCTTCCAGATCCTGTTGGAGGCGGGGATGCTGCCCGGCGCGATGCGCCGGAACGACTCGCTCAAGTACGTCTGCCGCGACGTGCACCTCAAGGTCGAGAATGCGATGACGCCCTGGACGCGGAAGTACGCCAAGGGCGACGTGATCCGGATTCCCGTCGGCCACGGCGACGGGAACTACTACATCGACCCCGAGGGCTTGCGCCGGCTGGAAAGCGAAGGTCAGGTCGCGTTCCGGTACGTCGACCCGGCGGGCATCCGCGGGGTCTCGGGCATGAACCCGAACGGCTCCCTCGGCGACGTCGCGGGCATCACCAACGCGCGCGGAAACGTGCTCGGCATGATGCCCCACCCCGAGCGCCTCGCGGAAGGGGTGCTGGGGGGCGAGGACGGGCGCCGCCTCTTCGAAAGCATCGTCGAAGCCGTCGGCTGACGATTCACTCGACGGACCTGCAGATCAAACGCCGAGCACGCCGAGCACGCCGAGGTGGAAACGTCGTCTCAAGAAGTCATTTTTTTGGGTTGGTCTCTGCCAACCCCCGACCGTTCGGAGCAACTCCGAGCGCCGCAGCTGGCGAGACGATCACCCCCCAAACCTCGGCGTGCTCGGCGTGCTCGGCGTTTGAAATGAAGCAGCGGTTTTCTTTTCCTAGCTTCGGCGGCTGCGCTTGGCGTGGACGCGGGGGGTGGTCCACTCCTTGCGCTCGTGGGGCTTTTTGGCGCCTTCGGGGAGCGCGTTGAGCGCGCGACGCAGGCGCCCGTGGGCCATGACCACGTCGGGAGCGCTCTGGAGGAGAGGCGCGTACTTGTCCCAGAACGGCGACCCGCCCGCCTGCGTGAGCCGATTGATCTCCTGACGCACTCCGGCCACGGTTCCGGGCGGCAGGAGCTCCTGCGTCAGAAGTGAATCGAGGTCGACGATCAGCTCGCTCATCGGGTGGAGCCAGGCGAAATAGGGGTCCTCTGTGAGCAGCCGCAGCATCTGTCCTGGCCCGCCCGCCGGCCCCCGGTCGCGCTCGTACGTCTTCCGGACGGCCTGGACCAGTGCGCGATGGACTTCGCGCAGCGCCGCAGCCGCCTCCAGCAACCCAGGCTTGTGCGTACCTTCCCCGGTCATGCCCCTAGTTTATGCCGGGACGGGCACGGTGGCGGCGGGATCGAGTTGCTGCTGCGGGAACTCGACCAAAGGTGGACCCTTCCAGCGCCGCAACTCCGCCGATCCGGAGGTCACCGCCACGTGCGGGAAGCCGTCGCTCGAGCGGCCGGGCGTCCAGGAGCCGAGATTGAAATAGAGGGTGCCGTTCCCGACGGGCTCGGCCATCGCACGGTGGCTGTGGCCCATCACGATGTACTTCACGTCGAAGATCTGCGCGACACGCCGCGCTGCCTCTTGCAACATGGGGTGCGCGTCGGTCCGGCGGCGCTTGCGCAAGAGCGCGTTCAGGGCGGCGAAGATGATCCCGACGCAGGTCAGCGCGCCGGCCTTCGCCCAGAACCCGTCCACCGCGTAGGTCAGGCTCCAGGCGGTGAGGAGGCTGGCGACCGCCAGCAGCATCCGGTCGAGGTAGAAGAGCTGCATCGAATCGAACAGGCTCTGCTCCGCCGGCTGGGACGCCGTCTCGGCGAGCTGCTGCGCCTGGTTGTCCGTGCCCTGGAATTTCGTGAGGAGCTGGCGCACGTGGGCGTTGCGGTCCACCTTGGGCGACAGGGCCTTGTCCGCCGCGCGCGCGAACGCCCGCGAAATCTTCAGGGACTGCCGGACCATCGGGTAGATGACGCGGAAGACCATCACGAAGTAGTCGGCGGCGACGCGCAGCGGGTTCCCCGCCTTGAGCACCCAGTCCAGGTACTCCTTCAAGCCCCAGGTATCCACGTCGTCAGCGAGGTCGACCTGTTCGGTGTAACGGTTCACGAAGTAACGCAACACCTTCGAGCTGAGCGGAAGCTCGATCTCGGTGTCGTCGTTGTGCGCGGAGAAGAAGTCGGTCTGGACCGAGTAGTGGTCGTGCGCATGCCCGTGCTCAGCATAGAAGAAGCCGGGCTCCAGGTAGAACCAGTCGTGAAATTCGACTAGCCTGTCGATTTTCCGACGGGGGGCGCCGCTGCGCTCGGCGAGAATCCGGCGGAATTCCTCCTGGACCGCGGGCCAGCGCCATTCAGAATCGTGATTCCCACGGATGATGTGAAGGGAATTTCCCCTGTGGACAAAAAGGGCGAGCGCGTCAAAGACCGTGGGGTGACGCTCGGCCGTGCGCCGCAGCTTCCAGACGCATTTCGGCTCGGTGGGAGCGAGGCCCAGCGCGCGCTCCTCCGTTGAAATCTCGAAAGGAACCGGCTCCTTCGGAACCAAGGTGACGGCGACGAAATCGACGATGTCCCCGTTCAGGATCAGGCGCCAGGGCTTGCCATCTTCGCGGTGGGTGGCGTGATAGCTGAGGAAGGAGGCCAGCGGCCCGTCGGTCGGCCGCGGCTTGTCGAGCTTGTTCCCGGCGCGGAGGTCGCAACCCAGGTGCAGGTCCGAGATGGCGAGCAGGTTGTGAGGCCGCTCCGAAAGCGACCTGACCCTCCGCCACATCCGCCCGAGTCCCATCGGTATACGCCCCCTCCCTTGCAGGGAACGTATGAGCAAGCCTCATGCCGTAACTGGGAAAGAGGGCGACGCTTCAGATCAAACGCCGAGCACGCCGAGCACGCCGAGGTGGAAACGTCGTCTCGAGAAATCACTTTTGGGGTTGGGTCGGTGGTAGCCCCGACCCATCGGAGCAACTCCGAGGCCGCGGTTGGCGAGATGATCACAACCCCCCCAACCTCGGCGTGCTCGGCGTGCTCGGCGTTTGAAAGGAAGGATCAGACTACTTTTCAGGGAGTCAGATTTGTTTCTCGTAGACGCGGTAGGTCTTGTACTTGCGGGCGCCCATGCGTTCGATGCCGCGGTTGATCATGACGTTGTCTTCGAGGGTCCAGGAGAGCTCGCCGCCCAGGTAGCCGCGGGCGGCGCCGCGGCGCGCGACCTCTACGTAGAGGACGGCGGCCAGGGTGCCGTAGCGGTGCGAGGCGCGGTATTCCTCCTTGACGCCGAGGAGGAGCAGGCGGGCGTGCTTGGGGCGGTTGAACTTCAGGCGCCAGAGCAGCCGGGCCAGGTTCAGAGGGCGGCGCATCAGCTCGCCGTCGAAGTCCTTCACCATCTCGTTTACGTCGGGTATGGCGAAGCACATCGCGGCGGGGTTGCCGTCCACCTCGGCGACCAGGGCGATCTCGGGGTCGACAAACATCTTGTATTCGGTGGCGATGATCGCCAGCTCGTCGGAAGTGAACGGCGTGAAGTTCCAGTTCTGTGACCAGGCGGAGTTGTACACGTCGCGGACGATGTCCACCTCCCGCCGGAACTGGGCGAGGTCCATCGGGCGCACGCGCACGTTGGGGAGCTGCAGGGTGCGGTCGGCGATCCTCTTGGTGCGCTCGTCGATGTGTCCGGACGTGTACCACCAGGCGTAGAAGTCCTTTGCCTTGGCGAGGCCGGCGGACTCGATCAGTGGGCCGACGTAGGGGCGGTTGTGCGGCATGCCGATCCGGGGCGGCGTGTCGAAGCCGTCGATCAGCACGCCCACCTCGCCCTTGGAGTCGAGGGTGAATGGACCGCGCAAGCGGGTGCGGCCCTTCGAGCGGGCCCAGGCCCCGGCGGCGTCGAAGAGGGCACTCGCGACGGCCGGGTCGTTCCGGCTGTCGAAGAAGCCGAAGAACCCGACTCCCTTTTCGTCTGGCCACTGCTTGTCGAAATCGGCGTCGGTCTGGGCCGAGATCCTCCCCACCGGGTCACCGTCCTGGAAGGCGAGAAAGCACTTCACCTCGCCGTGCTTGAGGAAGGGGCTCTTTTTCGGATTCAGCGAGCGCCGGTAGTCGTCGAGGAGAGGAGGGATCCAGTTCGGGTCCGACTTCATGCCCAGCGTCCAAGGGATGTGCAGGAAGACCTCAAGATCGTTCTTCGTCTCGACGGGGCGGATCTCGAGCGGCATCGTGGGCGCGGAACCTAGCACAGCGAAGCATTGCGGCGACGCGGTCCGCGTGTTACGCGAAAGCCTTTTCTCGTCCGGGCCTTGGATGGACTACAGAGACAGCGTTCACCTGCCGAAGACCGACTTTCCGATGCGCGCCGCGCTCAGCGAGCGCGAGCCGGCGCAGGTCAAGGCATGGGAAGACGAAAAGGTCTACGACAAGCTGCTGGAGAAGAACGCCAGCGCGCCGAAGTTCGTCTTCCACGACGGCCCGCCGTACGCCAACGGCCCCATCCACCAGGGCCACTTCCTCAACAAGATCCTCAAGGACCTGGTCTGCAAGTACCACCTCATGGCCGACCACCTGACCGACTTCGTGCCGGGTTGGGACTGCCACGGCCTCCCCATCGAGCGGCAGGTGGACAAGCAACTCGGCCCGAAGAAGCGGGAGATGAGCGTCGGCGAGTTCCGCCGCGCCTGCCGCAAGTACGCAGAGGAGCAGATCGACCTGCAGCGGAAGGATTTCAAGCGTCTGGGGATCTTCGCCCGCTGGGACCACCCCTACAAGACGATGGATTTCCGCTACGAGGCGGACATCGTACGCGAGCTGTCGAAGTTCGCCCGCCGCGGCGCGCTCTACCGCCGCAAGCGGCCGGTGCACTGGTGCTTCACCGACGTCACCGCGCTCGCCGAAGCAGAGGTCGAATACGCGGACAAGACCAGCCCCTCCATCTACGTCCGCTTTCCGGTCACCTCGGGAGGGCCCGAAGGATGGGGCCTCGCCATCTGGACCACGACGCCCTGGACCATCCCGGCGAACCTGGCCATTACCGCCAATCCGGACCTGGAGTACGTCGCGTACGATCTGCCACGCCACGGCGTCACGGTCGTTGCCAAGGACCTGCTCCATGCCTTCTTGAAGGAGTGCGCGCCCGAGGAGCTAGCGCAGGCGTCCGACGCGCGCGGCGACGATCTGCTCTCCGCCGCGCGCGCCACCGGCGCCACCCTCAGGCACCCCGGACGGATCAAGAAGACGCTGCAGGGCAGCGAGCTCGAGGGCTGGAAGTACCGCCACCCGCTGGTCGCCCGGGAGAGCCCCGTGGTGATGGGCGCGCACGCGACCGCGGAGGCCGGCACAGGCCTCGTCCACACCGCGCCCGGCCACGGCGAGGACGACTTCAACATCGGCGTGCAGCTTGGGCTGCCGATCTGGGCTCCGGTGGACGGCCTGGGGCGCTTCACCGGCGACGTCGGCATTCCCGGTCTCGCAGGCATGAAGGTCTTCGACGCCAACCCGAAGATCGTCGAGATGCTCTCCTCGGCGGGCGCCTTGCTCAACGCCGGCGGAAAACCGGGGCAGATCCGCCACAGCTATCCTCACTGCTGGCGCTGCAAGAACCCGGTCATCTTCCGCGCGACCGACCAGTGGTGGATCGGCCTGGATCTCGAGATCGATCTGCCCGGACGCGCCCGCACCACCATCCGCAAGGCCGCGCTGGCCGCCATCGACGAGATCGCCGCGCACGGCGGCTTCATCCCTGCCTGGGGCAAGGAGCGCATCCGCAGCATGGTGGAGGGCCGGCCCGACTGGTGCGTCTCGCGCCAGCGGGTCTGGGGCGTGCCCATTCCGGTCTTCTATTGCGGCAAGGATCGCGAGCCGCTGGTCTCGCCGGAAGTGATGGAACACGTCGCGGGCATTTTCGACAAGGAAGGCGCCGACGCATGGTTCGACCGCTCCGTGCGTGACCTGCTGCCGTCGCCGGCTCCGCGCTGTGCGAAGTGTGGCGGCACCGAGTTCGAGAAGGAGACCGACATCCTCGACGTCTGGTTCGACTCGGGGTCGTCGTTCGCTCCGGTCTTGGAGAGCGGCGTGTGGCCCACGCTGCGCTTTCCCGCCGACCTCTACCTGGAAGGGTCCGACCAGCACCGCGGCTGGTTCATGTCCTCCTTGATGATCGGCATCGGCACCCGGGGCCAGGCGCCTTACCGGAACGTGCTCACGCACGGCTTCCTGGTCGACGGCGAAGGCCGGAAGATGTCGAAGTCCCTGGGGAACGCCCCGGATCCGCAAGGCCTGTTGAAGAAATACGGTGCCGAGCTGATGCGCCTGTGGGTCGCCGGGTCGGACTACCGCGACGACATCGGCTTCTCCAACGCCATCGTCGAGACGCTCTCCGAGAGCTACCGGAAGATCCGCAACACGCTGCGCTACTGCCTCTCGCAGCTCCACGAATTCGATCCGCGGCGGGACACCACCACCGAGCTGCTCCCCATCGATCGCTGGGCGCTGTCCCGCTTCGAGCGGTACCGGGCAGCCGCGATCGAGGCGTACGACAAGTACGAGTTCCACAAGGTGTACCGGGCCACCGTCGAGCTCTGCGCAGTGGATCTCTCCGCCTTCTATTTCGACGTCTTGAAGGACCGGACCTACTGCTCGGGCAAGCGCTGGCCTGAGCGGCGCGCTGCCCAGACGGTGCTGTACCGGATCGTGCGCGACCTGAGCCGCCTGCTCGCTCCCGCCCTGTCGTTCACGGCGGAGGAGGCCTGGAAGTACGTCCCCCGGCACGAGACCGGTAGCGTGTTCCTCGCGGGGTTCCCGCCACCGGACCCAGGCCTGGTGTCCGACTCGTTGGAGGAAGAATTCCGCGTGCTCCAGGGTCTACGGGAAGTGGTCAACCTGGCCCTCGAACAGAAGCGGGCCGCCAAGGAGCTCGGCAAGGCCACGGAGGCGGACGTGACCCTGACGGTCCCTCCCGGGATGGCAAGGGAGGTCGCCCAGCGTTACGAGAAGGAGCTGGCAGATCTCTTCCTCTGCGCGAGCGTTACGCTCCGTCCGGGGGAGACCGCTGCGGCCGAGGTGCGCAAGAGCCCGAACCGGCCGTGCGAGCGTTGCTGGCGGGCGCTCCCCGACGTGGGAGAGAAGGGTTTGTGTGCGCGTTGTCAGCGCGCCGTGAGCGAGGGTTGATGCAGAACGGCATTTCCAAGTGGAAGCTCCTCGCGCTGATCGCGGGCGTCTGGGTCGTCGCCGATCAGGTGACGAAGTACCTCGCGGTCGAGCATCTCACGGCGGCGTTCAGGGTGGCGCGGGCCCGCGCCTTCCCAGACAAGCTCCGCGCCTTCGTCGAGCAGAAGGACCTGCTGGAGCGCGGGCTGGCGGACCCTGTGCCGGTCACCATCGCACCTTTCTGGCAGCACCGATACACGCAGAACCGCGGCGCCGCCTGGGGCGTCTTGTCGGGCGCGGGAGAACAGTTCCGGGTGCCGTTCTTCTACCTGGTCAGCATCGCGGCCGTGATCTTCATCTTCTCCTACTACCGGAAGCTGCGGACCGATCAGCGCTACCTCCAGGTCGCGCTCGCGCTGGTGCTCGGCGGCGCCATCGGGAACGCCCTGGATCGGGTGCTGCGCGGTTACGTGATCGACTTCATCGACTGGCACTGGTTCGATCCGAACTGGCTGCGGCCGGCGCTCCACTGGCCCACCTTCAACGTGGCGGACAGCGGAATCAGCGTGGGACTCGTGATGCTCTTCCTGGACATGCTGTTCGCGAAAAAGGCCGCCAAGGAACCCGCCGCGGCCGCCCCGAGGAAAGCCTGATGCTGCCGGTCCTCTTCACCCTGACGATTCCGCCCTCCCTGGGCATCGTGGTCTGGCTGGCGCTGTCCGTCGCGTCCGGCGCCTGGCAGGTCCGCACCGCGCGCGCCGCCGGCGAGAAAGGTCTGTGGAAGACCTTCGCTACCTGGACCGCGGGCACGGCAGTCGTTCTGTTCGCCGCGGTGAAGCTGCTCGGCGGACAGAACATCCTCCACCTCGAGCGGCCGCTCGCGATCCCGGTGCACACCTACGGGATCCTGGTCGCGGCGGGGTTCCTGGTGGCCATGTCGCTGGCCGCGCGCGCGGCCGAGCGCAGTGGCCTGAACCGCGAGAAGGTGCTGGACCTGTCGTTCGGGATCTTGATCGCCGCGATGGTGGGCTCGCGGATCCTCTTCATCATCGTGAACTGGGACGAATACGCGCACGACCTCCCGGGCATCTTCCAGTTCTGGAAGGGTGGCCTGGTCTTCTACGGCGGGTTCATCGGCGCGGTGCTGTTCTCCCTCTGGTACATGCGCCGCAACGAGATGCCGTTCCTCCAGTACGCCGACGCCATGGGGCCCACCGTCGCCATCGGGCAGGCCCTGGGTCGCCTCGGCTGCTTCGCAGCCGGATGCTGCTGGGGCGGCGCCTGCGACGTGCACTACCCGTTGGCGGCACGTTTCCCGCCCGAGTCGCTCGCGTATCAATCGCAGGTGGCGGCGCGCGTGATCGAGGCTGGCGCCCCGAGCACCATCTCCATCCATCCGACGCAGCTGTACGAAGCGCTCGGGTGCGCGCTCATCTTCCTCTTCCTCACGTACTGGCGGCCCCGCAAGCGCTTCCACGGCGAGCTCCTGGCACTGTACCTCATGATGTACGCGCCGCTCCGCGCGCTGGTCGAGACGTTCCGCGGAGATGAGGAACGCGGCCGGGTGTTCAATTTCCTCGGCGGGTGGGCGCGGCACGCATGGTGGAACCTCTCTACCAGTGAGCTGATCAGCATCGGCATCTTCGCCGCGGGCCTGGCCATCTACCTGACGCAGAGCCGCCGCGCGGCGGGAGCTTCAGTCCCCGCGGCGGCGTGAGGTAGACTTTCGACGTGGCGTCGCCGATCGGGACCCAGCAGCTGCCTCAGGAGAAGTACGCCGAGGAGCTCACCGAGCTCGACGAGGCCATCGTCAACCTCCAGGTCCTCTACGAGAAGTATTTCCTCGGCATCGATCGCCGGCCGCCCGAGCAGGAGCGCAAGCGCGTCTCGCAGAAGACGCGCGAGATGCGCACCACCAACATCCGGAACACTGCGCTGAAGTTCAAGATCAACACGCTCTTCGCCAAGCTGCTCTCCTTCGAGCGCATGTGGGACCGCACCCTGCGCGAGATCGAGGACGGCACGTACAAGCGCGACGTCTTCAAAGCCAAGCTGCGCGACAAGGATCGCGACGAGGGGGGGCCGGCCAGGCCCGCGTCGGCGCCGGCGCCGACGATCTCCGACGCGAACCTCCGCCGCCTCTACGACACCTATCTGGTCGCGAAGAAGCGCTGCGGCGAGTCGACGGCCGGCATCTCCTTCGACTCCATCGCCTCCCGGATCCGTGCCCAGGTCCCGGAGCTGATGCAGAAGCACAAGGCGAAGAACATCGAGTTCAAGGTCGTGATCAAGGGCGGCAAGGCCATCCTCAAGGCCGTCCCGCACACCTGACGCCCGCGGCCTTCAGGCCGCGGACCCGCGAGATCCAGCAAGACTCCTATGCATCGTAGCGGTCTCGCCAGTCAGGCAAGTAGCCTGCCCGCATACGTGAGTCGCAGCTTCAAATTGAACAGTTCTCAACGCGCCCCTGCGCGCCCGGAGTTGCCGAGAGCCCGGGCGGTACCCACCCTTGCTCCGGGCGGGACAGGGGGGCGGTGTGATGCGGCGAACGGGTCTGCTTCTGGTGCTGGCGGCGGCAGCGTGCGTGAGGACGACGCCCGCGCCGCGACAGTCGGAAGCGATGGAGCGCTCGGCGCGGATCCTGAAGCAGCTCGACGCGCTGGAGGCCGACCTGCATTCGGGCCACGCCGAAGTCGCGACGTACTCCGAGCTGGTCCGCCGGCACTCGCGCACCGAACAGATCGCCTGCAAGGTGACCGACGAGCACGTGGCGGAGTTCTCCCGCCTGCAGGCGGTGCAAGAGGCGCGAATGGCTCGCCAACGCCAGGAACCCGTGAAGAAGAAGCGCAAGGTCGTGGCGCTAGTCCACACCAGGCCTGCTCGCCGCGCCGTGGCCTCGAATTAGGCGCGGGGGTCTCTGACCCCGGGCGCCGCGGGTAGTCGTCACGCCTACATGTAGGCCGCCTCGGCCGCCGTGCCGGAATTCGGCCGGGCATCCCCGTGGTTTGAAGGCTGGTGAAAGACAGCCGTCCAATTGGACGGCAGGACAAGGAGACGTCATGCGGAGATCTCTCATTTTGATCGCTCTCGCCGGCCTCGCGGCCTGCGCCACCCCGGGGAAGCGCACCGCCATCGGGGCCGGCGGCGGGGCAGCGGCAGGCGCTGGCGTGGGCGCAATCGTGGGCGGATGGCAGGGCGCGGTCGTCGGGGCCGCGGTCGGCGGAGTCGCCGGCGGCGCGGTCGGGAACTACCTGGACAAGCAGGCCCAGGAGCTGAAGGAAGTGGCAGAGACCACGCGCCGGACGAAGGACGGGATCATGGTCGATCTCAAGTCCAAGCTGCTCTTCACCACCGACAGCTCGGTCCTGAAGCCGGAGGCGGTGGAGTTGGTGGCGAAGCTGGGCGACATCCTCGCGAAGTATCCCGACGATCGCATCCGGATCGCCGGCTACACGGACTCCACCGGCCCCACCGCGCATAACGAGGAGCTCTCGCTTCGCCGCGCCAAGGCCGTGCGCGACGTGCTGCAGGGCCGCGGCGTCAAGCCGGAGCAGATGCTGGTCGAGGGCATGGGGCCGGAGCGGCCGGTCGCGAGCAACGCCACCGCGTCCGGGCGGGCTCAGAACCGACGGGTCGAGCTGCACATCGACGTGCCGGGCGCGGCGTGACCGGACGCAGGGCGGGCCCCCGGATCGTTGGGGCCCGCTCGCGCTACTCGAACATCCGATCGACCGGCACGACCTGCACGTCCGCATCGCCCCGCGCGCCGAAGGGGAACTTCTCGATCTCCTTGTCGGCTGCGAGCTGGGCAGCGGGCTTCTCCGGCGTCTTGCCGGTGGCGTCGCGCTGGTACTGGATGGGTGTCGGGTCGCCCGCGAGCACCGTCTTCTTCACCGCGGCCATGTCCTTGCCGGCGAGAACGATCTCCAGCTTCGACGGATCGATCCACTTGCGCCAGGCCGCGTTCACCTGGTCGGCGGTGACCCTTCGCAACGACGCTCGCCAGGCGCTGAGGAACCCGGGTAGCCTATAGAACTGGTCATCGAGCGCGTAACCTAGCTTCCGCGCGTCGGTCTGGTCGAAGAGCAGGATGTAGCCGTCGAGGAAGCCCTTCGTCTGCTCCACTTCCTCCGGCGAGAAGGGCTCCTCGCCCAGGGTGCGCTCCAGCTCACGGAGCGCGGCGCGAACGGCGAACAGGCGGTTGTCGTCCCGCACCGGGCGGAGCCAGATGGTGAACTCCTGTTGCTGCCGGGCGCGTCCTGTCTGTGCGGCGGCCGCGTCGCCTCCCTCCTGCTCGAAGTGCTCGATGTACGCGTAGTCGCCGTAGTTGAGTCCGCGCGCCTCGCGCAGACGCTGCATCAGGCGACCGTTGAACTGCCGATGCTCGCCGAACGCGCTCCGGGCGATGGACATCGCCGGCCAGTCGGTATCCTGGTGCGAGAGGTTCCAGGGCGTGCCGATGGAAATGGCCGTGGAGTCGGAAATCTTCTCGACCAGCAGGAACCGAGGCCGGTGCGGGCGGGCCTCGGGAATCTCGGCGGGCGCGGGCGCCTTCCCGGGAAGCGACGCGAACGCCCTCGCGAGGTCCTGCCCGAGGCTCGCCGGGTAGCCGCCGGACACGCCCACCGTCAGCCGCTCGCCGGCGAACACGCGCGCCGCGTGCTGTTGCAATTCCTGAAGGCTCATCGACTTCAGATCGGATGCGTGCCCCAGCGTCAGACGCCCGTAAGGGTGCTCGCGGAACATCAGCTCTTGCAGCGACTCCTTGCCCAGGTTCTCGTCGTCGCCCTGCCGCAAGCGCTTCTCGACGTCGTTCACGGCCGCATCGCGCAGCCGCCGGAACTCGTCCGGGTCCCAGCGCGGGCGCACGACGACGTCGCTGACGATGGGGAGGAACTTCGCCAGGTTGTCCCGGTGAACGCGGGCGCGGAAGGTGGTCAGCTCCTTGTCGACGCGGACGTCCAGCTCGGCGGCGAGGGGGAAGAGGGCCTCGAGCAGTTGCTTGGCGTTCAGCGCCTGGGTACCGCCTTCCGCCATCACGCGCGCGGTGAGGGAGGTGAGTCCCGCTTTCCCCGGCGGATCGTCGACTGCGCCCGAGCGAAAGCGGAGCTGGATGTTGACGATCGCGTTGTCGTTCGGAGGCATCTCGAACAATGTGGCGCCCGAGGGCAGCTTAGTGACCAGCGGAACGACCATCGCCCCCGGCTCCGCCCGCGCTGGTGTGCCGCCGTCCGTCCGGCCCGGCCTGACGATGGCCGGCTTGTGCGGCTCGGCGCCGGGAGGGATCACGCCGCCGTCCGGCGCAACGGCAACTTTTGCTGCGGGAGGCTCCGCCCCGATGGCCCCGGCGGCGGGGAGCAATCCGGCGTCGCCGTCGTCCGCTGCTCCTTCCTTCCGCACCCGCTCCTGCTGCTGGGCGCAGGCCACCGCCACCGCGAGCGCGAGGGCGACGCCCAGGGCCCGCCTCATCGGCCACCTCCCTTGCGCGCCGTCACCAGCGTGACCGTGGTCCGATTCAGGTCCATGAAGTGCTGCTTGGCGAATTCCTGCAGGTCGCGGGGCTGCACCTGGGCCACCGCGTCGAACTCCTTGTTCATGTAGCTCACGTCGCCCGTCAGCGCGGTGCTCACCGCCAGCGTCACGGCCGCCGAGTCGGCCGTGTCCAGGCCCATGATGTTCGAGTAGCGCAGGTTGGAGCGGACCGCTTCGAGCCGTTTCGCATCCACCCGGCCCCCGGCCAGGTTCTTGATCTCGCGCAGCACGGCGGTCTCCACCGTGCGCAGGTTCTTGGCGTCCTTCACCAGCATGATCACGCCGAACAGGTACGGGTCGCGGTGGTCGTTGTAGGTCGGCTCCATCGAATCGACCAGCTGCTTGCCCAGCACCAGGTTCTGGTACAGCGTGCTGGTCGGCCCGAAGAGGTAGGCGTTGAGCAGGTTCTGCACGGCGGCGCGCTTGAGGTCGTCGGCCCCTGACGTGTGCCAGCTGATCCAGATGCGCGGCAGCGTCGGCTTGTCCCAGTCCACCTGCCCGCGCCGGCTCTGTCGCTGCTTCGGCTCCCGCGGGACCGGCATCGCGTCCAGCTTGCCCTTCCACCCGCCGTAGGCTTTCTCGATCAACGCGAGGGTGGCGGGCCGGTCGAAGTCGCCGGCGACGAAGATGGTGGCGTTGTCGGGTGTGTAGTAGCGGCGGAAGAACTGGCGCGAGTATTCGTAGCCTGAAGGCATGTTCTCGATGTCCTTCAGGTAGCCGATCACCGTGTGCCCGTAGGTGTGCCGGGTGAAGGCGGTCTCCACCATCTTCTCGTACATCTTCTGGCCGGGGTTGCTGGCGCTCTTCACGTACTCGCCGAGGATCGCGCCGGCCTCGGTGCGGAAGGCGGGCTCGTCGTAGGAGAGGTTCTGGAAGCGATCGGCCTCGTACTCGATGATGGTGGGCAGCGACCTGGCAGGTCCGTAGAGGTGGTAGACGGTCATGTCCTCGCTGGTGAACGCGTTGGTGTTCAGGCCGAGGCGCGTCATGGTCTGGCTGTACTCCTCGGCGGAGTGCTGCTTGGTGCCGCGGAACATCATGTGCTCGAAGAAGTGCGCGAATCCCGAGCGGCCCTTCTCCACTTCATTGCGGCTGCCCACGCGCATCAGCGTGTAGTAGGCGACCAGGCCGGGAGCGTCGTACTGGACGAAGGCGACGCGCAGGCCGTTGGACAACGCATGCATCTCGACCGGAAACGGATACGCCTTCGACGCGTCGGCGGCGGGCGCGGCGGAGGCCGCGACCAGCGCGGCAAAAAGCGAAAGCAGCATGCGATTCCTCCGAGGGCGGCGCATGGTAGCCGACACCCGCCCAGAATCAAGGAATCAAATGCTTCATTTCAACCGCAGAGCGCGCAGAGCGCGCGGAGACGGAAACAGAGTCTCAGGAATCATTTTTTTGCTTGGGTTTGGTGCCAGACCCCGACCGTCGGAGCAACTCCGGACGCCGTAATGGCGAGATGATCACCCCCCCAACCTCTGTGGGCTCTGCGCGCTCTGCGGTTGAAATGAAGAATTGATCAAGCTTGGAGGGTGGGTTTTTCGGAGGTGCTCGGCCAGAGGGCGAAGCGGTGCTTGCCGGCGGATTTTGCTTCGTACATGGCGGCGTCGGCGCGGTCGAGGAGAAGCTCGGCGGAGTCGGGGGAGGCCTCGAACCAGGCCATTCCGATCGAGGCGCCGATGTCCAGGCCCGGATACCGCTCGCCGAGGGAACGGGAGCGGGCGAGGAGGCGATGCGCGAGCGGTTCCACCGCGGAGCGCTTGGCGTCGGTGAAGAGGACCGCGAACTCGTCGCCGCCCAGGCGGGAGGCGACGTCGCTGGCCCGGATGGTTTCGCGGATGGCCTGGGCAACCTGCTTGAGGAATGCGTCGCCCTCGACGTGGCCCTTGTCGTCATTGATCCGCTTGAAGTTGTCGATGTCGATGTAGGCGATGCAGACCGGCTGGCGGCTGCGCTTCGCGCGCGCCAGCTCGTCGGCGAGGCGCTCGAGGAAGGCGCGGCGGTTGGGGAGGCCGGTGAGCGGATCGGTGCGGGAGAGCTTCTCCTCGGCGTCGAGCAGCAGGGAGAGGCGGGCGTTGACGTCCTTCAGGCGGCGCCGATCCTCGCGGATCCGCACCACCATCGCCGCCATGGCGATCAGCATCGCCAGCCGGGTCATGGAATTCCACATCAGGCTGCGGGTCGGCTCGCCGCGGTGGCCCCAGGCCTCCGCCTCGAACCAGGCGACTCCGGCGGTGAGCGCAGCGAGCAGCGCCGGGCCGCGGCCGAGCCACCAGGCCGCCCCGAGCACCGGGGCGACGTAGAAGAGGGCGAACGAGACCCAGGGGCCGGTGACGTAGTCGAGCAGGCCCACCGCGGCGAGGGCCGCGACCACCGCGAGCGCGACCAGTGTACGCAGTATGCCCGGCTTGTCCGGTCGCGACTTCACTGCTCCGAGCGTAGCGCGCGGGCGGGATCAGGTCACTTTCGCCGCCGTCCAGACCGGGACCTGCCAGAGCGCGTAGCCGCGCGGGTCGCGGACGCAGGCGATCATCTCGCGCCAGCGCCGCTCCACTTCCTCGCGCGGGACTTCGGTGTGCTGGACGATGGAGTCGGTATAACCGTCGCGCCAGGCTTCCCAGATGCGCGCGAACGTCTCGCGGGGAACGCGCAGCGTGTCGATGACGATGTAATCGACCTTGATGTCGCGCAGGCCAAGGTCGGTGAGATGGGTGAACATCTTGCGGCCGACGTGGAGGTCGCAGCCGATGGCGGGCCCGTAGCGGTTGGGGATGCGCTGCCAGAACCCGTCCGAGTCCAGCGCGGTGGGGTGGCACCAGAGCATGCCGTAGTCTTCGGCGATCAGGTGCAGGCGGCCGCCGGGCTTGAGCACGCGCACCATCTCCTGGACCGCGCGGCGCACGTCGGGCAGCGCCTGCAGCACGTGCCGGCTGATCGCCAGATCGAACTGCGCATCCTTGAGCGAGAGGTGCATCGCGTCGTCGCGCTGGAACCGGACCCGGTCGCCGAAGGGCGCGCTCTTCGCGCGCGCCCGCTCGAGGTGGGATTCCTCGAGGTCCACGCCGGTGAAGCTGGCCTTCGGGAAGAGGCGCGCGAGCCGGGAGAGGACCTCTCCGGTCCCGCAGCCGACGTCGAGGACGAGGGCCGGGGACGGATGGCGCTTGAAGACGGGTTCCTCGAAGGGCCAGATGGCCTCGATCTGCGCGGCCAGGTTGCGGACCATCGACTCGTCCGCCATCTCCTTCGCTTGAGGGCTGCTTGGGTGCATGGGGCGGCAGCTTAACGTCACTTCGCCGCATGCGAATGGGCGTCTTTGATCGCGTGTTCTTCCGCGGCCATGAGCGCGAGGAAGTCGGCCAGCGTGTGGCCGGGGACCTGGTCGAATCGCTCGCCGGTGATCTGGAGGCCTTCGATGCGGTCGAGGCGGAAGTTGCGGAAGCCGTTGCGCATCTCGCACCAGGCCGTCAGCGTCCAGCTCTGTCCCCAGTAGGCCAGGCCCAGCGGATGCACCACGCGCTCGCTTCGGGCCTGCGCCTTGTCGACGTACTGGAATCGCGCCTTGCGCTGCTCGCGGATCGCATGCCGCAGCTCCTCGAGCCCGCTGCGCAGCCGCGCCTTGACGTGGAAGTCCGGGGCCATCAGGGCCGAATCCGAAAGCCGGGACTTGAGCCGGGGCGGCAGCACCGCCTCGATCTTCTGCAGCGCTTCCTCGGTCCGCGCGGGCAAGCTTCTTGTCCGCCCAGGCGCGCACGATGCGCGCGCCCAGCACCAGCGCCTCGATTTCCTCCTCGTCGAACATCAGCGGCGGCAGGTCGAAGCTGCGGTCGAGCGCGTAACCGACGCCCGCCTCGCCCTGGATGGGAACGCCCGAGGAGAGGAGGTCGCGCACGTCACGGTAGACCGTCCGCTCCGACACCTCCAGCGCCTCGGCCAGCTGGCGGGCGGTGGTGGCCCCCCGCCGGCGTAGCCGCTGGACGATGCGGAAGAGCCTGTCCGCGCGACGCATCGGCATGTCAGCTTACCGCGAAACATTTCCGGACGGCCCGCTCGGGCCGTAGAGCTTCACTTGCCGCTCTCGCACTTCTTTCTCAGCTCGCTCACCGTCCTCCAGGCGCGGCCGAGATCCACATTCGCCTCCAGCACGGCGTTGCGGTAATGGATCACCTCGAGGAACAGTGCGATGACCGCGATCACGAGCGCTGTCTCGAACGCCGTTCGCTTCATTCGCTCTCCTTGACGCTTCAACGACCCCGAAGCCGGTCGTCAGCAGAGTGTCAATTCCCCGGCGGAGCAAGGGAAAGCCGCGACCATGGTCGGACATCCGGGTCCTCGCATCAAGTTCGCGAACGGAGGACGCGGCGCTCGAAGGCGCCGCGTTCCTCCTGGGCAGCAGCATCAGTCCGAGGCACCGGCCGCCTTCTCGAACACGCCAATCCGCGCGCCCGACGGATCCTGCAGGATCGCGAACCAGCCGACGTCCTTGATCTCGGTGCGCGGTGCCACCACGCTCGCGCCCAGCTTCTGCGCCCGCGCCACCGTTTGGTCGAGCTTGGGCACGCGGACGTAGGCGAGCCATGCGCTGCGGCCGCCCGGCTCTTGCTGCGGCATCAGCCCCGCAGGAGGCCCTTCCCGCGTGTCGATCTCCGTGTACACGCCGATGTTTGGCGCCGGAGTGTCCTTCGTTTTCCACCCGAAGAGCTCGGAGTAGAAGGCCTTTACGCGGGTGGCATCGGTCGAGTGCAGCTCCAGGTACGTGAACGGGTTCGCCATGTGCGTTCCTCCTCTGGGAATGCACTCTGCACGGGAGCTCCTGACAGCATTGTGTCAGGAGAGATCAGCCTCGAGTCCAGAGAGCGGCGGCAACTCCGGGCCATTAGAATCGAAGGCGCACAGGAGGATGAGTCCATGAGAATCCGCTCTCGGTCGCTGGTTGCGGCGTTTTTGGGCACGGCGCTGGTCGCCTGCGCCCACGCGCCGGCGCCCATGGAAGCCCAAGGCGGGCAAAGGACCGCCCCGCCCGCACAAGTCGTCACCGGTTCGCATATCCGGCAGCGCGTCGACCCGAGCTCCGGCCTGCCGGCGACGACCTCGCCAGTCCGGACCTACAGCCGCGATCAGATCATCGGGACCGGCCGGGAGGGCGATCTCGGCGCGGCGCTCAGATCGCTCGACCCAGGTCTGTCCCGCTGAAGCGCAGGCGGCCCCCGGGCAGCGCAGCAGTCAGACGATCTCGCGGACGGCGCGCAGCGCCGCTTCCACGTCCGCAGGTGAAGTGAGGAGGCTCGGAGAGAGCCGAGCGTAGTTCACTCTGTACGACCTGGGCGTGACGCTCGCGATGACCTTGCGCTGCTTGAGTGGTTCGACCACCTGACCGGGAGCGACGCCCTCCACCTCGAAGCTGATGATGCCCGCCGACACGTCACCGGACAACGGCGTGTGCAGCCGCACATGCGGTATCTGCGAAAGGCCGCGCTTGCACTGTTCGTTCAGGTCGCGGATGCGCCGGGCGATCCGCGCCTTGCCGATGGCGAGGTGGAAGCGGAAAGCCGGCTCGAGCGCCCAGCGATGCTCGAAGGAGTGGAAGCCGCCCGGCGTCATCTGCCCTGCCCTCGGCATGCGGTCCGGGGTTTCGCCCCGCCACATCCCGTCGAAGGTCGGAACGGTCGGGCCCGTGACCGCCCATCCGGCCGCGTTCGCCCAGATCAGCCCGGTCCCGCGAGGTCCGAAGATCCACTTGTGGCAGCCGGCGATGAACACGTCGACACCCAGCGAGGCCGCCGTCTGGTCCTCGACTCCGAACCCGTGGACGCCATCGACGCAGAGGATGGCGCGGTCCGGCTCGGCGCGCCCGCGATTCGCGGCGGCCACGGCCTGGGCGAACAGCGGCAACGGCGTTTTGACGCCGGTGCTCGAATGCACCCAGGTGACCGCGATGACCCTGGTGCGCGGCGTGATGGCCCGCGCCAACTCGGCCGCCATCTGCTCCGGGCTGGCCTCGCTCGATTTCCCGTAGAGCGGGATGCGGCGGACGGCCGCGTCGCTCCGCGCGGCACGATAGTCCAGCGCCCGGTTGGTGGCGGGATGGTCGTGCGTGGTGCTCAGGATCTCCTGACCCTCGCGCAGCGCAAGCCCGCCGTAGAAGGTGCCCAGGCCCATGGTGGTGCTGTCGGTCATGGCGAGATCGTCGGGCTGGCAGCCGAAGTACTCGCCGGCAGCGGCGCGCGTGGCCCGCTCGAGGCGCCCGATGTTCTCCTCGGTGTAGTCGTAAGGATTTTCATCGAGGCCGCGCCGGTGCGCTTCGATGGCCTCCTTCACCGGCGTCGGGTGCGAGGCGAGGAAGAACATCGACATGTGGACCCATGCCGGGTCCAGGGAGAACTGCCGGCGCACCTTCTCCCAGTCGGAAAGATCGGCAGGCGCCTTGCTGGCCGCGGCGTCGTGGGCGCGGCACTTCGTGAGTAGCGGCGCAGCGCCGAGGACTGCTGCACGGGCCAGGAATCCGCGACGTCTCATGGTCTCCCCTTCGCCCCGCCATGCTATGCACGTCCGACCAGGGGGCGAATGCAGGCATCGAGCTCGAGGCGCGGTCATGTTCTTCTAGTCGCCGGCCTGGTCGCAATGAACGGCTGCTCGGCCATCTTCGTTCGTCCGGCGCGTTCGCCGCAAGGCAACGAGGCGCCGAGGTGCACCGAATCCCGCGCTGCGCCGATCGCCGACACCGCCGTCGGCGCGGCCGCGCTGACGTTCGGCGCGGTCGCGCTCGGTCAGGCGCTTAGCTGCAGTCCGAACTGCGCAGAGAACCTCGGACTGGCTCTGGCGATCATCAGCGGGGTCGTGCTCCTGGGAACGGCGACGTCGGCCATCTACGGGTTCCAGGAGACCGGGCGATGCCGCGAGGCGGTGAGCGCGTGGTGCTCGTCGCACGATTGCGGAAGAGAGCCGCTCAACCCGGGGAGCGGCACCTTCCTTCGACCTTGACTGGCCCGTGCGAGCGCGGCATACAGACGCGCCCGCGAGCCTTTGCCCAGGTAGCTCAGTCGGTAGAGCAGGGGACTGAAAATCCCCGTGTCGGTGGTTCGATTCCGCCCCTGGGCACCAATTCCGCAGGGTTAGCTGTTCCAGCGTGTCCAGCCTGTCTGGAATTTCCGGCGATTTCGGTTCCAACTGATGCATTAGCGATGCAGTCCGGAAGGGCCGCGCGCGCATAGCCCTGCGCCGGCCGTCATGATTCCGCCGAGAGTGCGAGGCAGATCGTAGTATCTGCCTATGGCCCATTTCCCTAGGCACCCAAGCGCCGCCTACGCCCGTCCCTACGACACTGCCGAAAGCCTATTCGGCTAGAAGACAGCAGCTCGGAGCGCAAGCGGTCTAGCGCGGCGCGAGCAGGAAAGCGCCCTGCGAAGTCGTACCCACGATCCATCCCGTGTCGTTGATGGCGACCGCAGCAATCAGCTCCAAACCTATGGGTACATCGACGATTGCGTTCAAGTCCTGCGCCCCCACATCGCCAAGCCAGAGGGCAGCGTGCGTAG
>DATBZA010000033.1:0-71477 GCA_036513415.1 Myxococcales bacterium
CGAGCCCCTGCTCTTCGCGAGCTACGACACGCACGCCGGCCCCGACGACGTCGTCCCCGCCGGGCGCGACGCGATCGTCGACGTGGCGATCCGCCGCCAGGACTTCGCGCCGCGCGCGGCCATCGCCGAGCTCACCTTCGACGTCTCCTTCGACGACGGCGCCTCGTGGACGGCGGCGCGCGTTGCAGCTCTCGGCGACGGCCGCTTCCAGGCGACCTATCCCCAGCCGGCACTCGACGCGACGAATGGCTTCGCGTCGTTCCGCGTGACCGCCACCGACGCCGAGGGCAGCAAGCTCGAGCAGACGATCACGCGCGCGTATCCGCTCGCGGTGCCCCCGCCTGCCCCCGGTGGTGGCGGCGGCGGCAAAGGCGGCCCTAAAGCGATCCGCCCCTGCACGACCGCGGTCCTCGCGCCGTACATGCAGTGCATGGCCATCATCAACCCCACCTCCGGTCTCGGCAGGCCGCCCCCGCCACCGCCGCCGCCGCAGCAGGGTTACGGCCCGGCGGACATCGCCAGCGCGTACAAGCTGCCCGCGGGCGCCGGCGCCGGCCGCACCGTTGCGATCGTCGACGCGTACGACAACCCGAATGTCGAGGCCGACCTCGCCACGTACCGAGCCTTCTATGGCCTGCCGCCGTGCACGACCGCAAACGGCTGTTTACGGAAGGTGAACCAGCGCGGGCTGGAAGGTCCGCTGCCGGCGCAGGATCCGGGTTGGGGCCTCGAGATCTCACTCGACCTCGACGCCGTCTCGGCGACCTGCCCGAGCTGCAGGATCCTGCTCGTCGAGGCCGACAGCCCTTCGATCTTCGACCTCGGCCCCGCCGTCGACACCGCCGTCGCGCTCGGGGCGGACGCCGTCTCCAACAGCTACGGCAGCCGCGGCGAGTTCTCCGGCGAGCAGCTCTTCGAGCGCTACTTCAGGCACACCGGCGTGGCGATCACGGTCGCGTCGGGCGACTACGGGTACGGCAACGGGCGCATCCTCATCGGCAGCGTGAGCTATCCGGGCTCGTCACAGTTCGTGACCTCGGTCGGCGGCACGACGCTCGTCCGCGACGCCAGCGCGCGCGGCTGGACGGAGACCGCGTGGGCAGGCTCGACCAGCGGCTGCTCCGCGTACATCCGCAAGCCGGGCTGGCAGAAGGACCGGGTCTGCGACCTGCGCACCGTCGCCGACGTCGCCGCAGTCGCGGATCCGCAGACCGGGCTCGCCGTGTACGACACGTTCGGCTTCGAGGGATGGCTCGTGGTCGGCGGGACGAGCCTCAGCTCGCCGATCATCGCGAGCGTGTACGCGATGGCGGGGAACACTTCGTCGGTCCGCTACGGCGTGGGTCCGTACCGGGCGAGCTCTGCTTTGTTCGACGTGATCGGCGGCAGCAACGGCGCGTGCAGCGGGACGTACATGTGCAACGCCCTGCCCGGCTACGACGGACCGACGGGCCTCGGAACGCCCAACGGACTCGGCGCCTTCTCCAGCGAATGCGGGGACCAACAGTCAGGGCAGTACGTACTCGAAAACGTACGCTGCGGCTCTGCGCGCGAAGAATAGCTCCTCGGCAGCAATGCCGGGCCTCCTGAATGTCAGACCCCTTGGTTGTAATCCGGGAACCGAATCGGACTCGGTGTCGGGAGGGCACGGCCATGACGATCCTCGATTTCAAGAAACAGCGGGAGGCGCGCCGGCGCGCCGAGTGGGAGAGGTGGGAAGCGTGGCAAGAGCGCGAACTAGCGAAGGTGCGCCGCATACTCGACGAGTTGGACCCGATCGTCGATCTACTGCTCAAGCAGAAGAAGGTGCGCCGCCCGCGCTGCGAGGCGCCCGGCTGCTGGAACACGATCACGACTCTCCACCCGGTGCAGGGTCTCTCTTCCGACGATGCCCCGGCTCTGATCGCATTGTGCGCCCGGCATCTCGGTGCCGTGCGCAGCGGACGGCTCCGCGTGAACGCCGACGACGCTCACACGCTGTCATGGCAGTTGTGCGAACGCCCCGACGCTCCACCGAGCCTGCAGATCAGGTTGCCTCGGCGTAGAGCGCCGAGGACCGGTGCTCACCGCGGGGCCCAATGAGCGCTAGGGCGGCACGCAGGAGTGCGACCCGCAAAAGTCGAAGAGCGAGCAGATGTCGATCGAGACCGGGCAGACGGGAACATCGAAGCTGTGCGTGTAAGCCTGGTTGTTGTCGAAATGCACATCCATTGAGCCGCTGACTGTGGATGCGGTCACCAACGAGATGACGATGCTTCCGCCTGACATGTGCGTCGGGGAGCCGATGCCAGACGCGCAGACCGCGTCGACCTGCGCTGCTGTGATGGTCGATTCCTTGAAGGTCCCGCTGGGCGGGTTCGGGAGCCAAGGATAGGTGCCCGGACCAGCAGGGGGAACGGTGCTCCCTCCGACGACGCCGGAAAGGGCGCCTGCGAGAAGAGTGGTCGATCCCGAGCCGGTGCCGCACAGCTTGGCCTGGGTCAGGACGTTGCAGGGATCGGCGCCGCTCGCGAGATCGATGAGGATGCCGGAGATCGCGGTGGGACCGACGAATGGGATGTTGTTGCAGGTCGCGGGCGAAAGGATGACTGCCGCTCCGTTCGTCGGTGTAAAGCCGCCGAACAGTGGCGTGGTCGACCCACAAGCGGCGAGCGAGATCAAGAAGATCGCTGGAGCGCGGCTCTTCATCGGCCTCCTTTTCGCCGCTGCATCTCGATGAGCCTAGCAGAGCTTGTCTGTGCGCCAACTTTGGCGCGGCGTTCGGCTCGATATGGTCGCCCACTCGACATGGCGCCGCGATTTCGATGCGGTTAGATGGCTCGCGTGAGACTCGCCGCCCTCATCGCCGCAGGCCGCTCGGCGCAGGCCAGCGATCTCCATCTCGAATCCGGTCTGCCCGCCTGCCTGCGCGTGCGCGGCCAGCTCAGGAACGTGGGCGAGCCGATCCCCGGCGCCGAGCTGCTCGCGATGGCGCGCGAGCTGGTCGGCGAGGAGCGCTGGCCGGAGTTCCTTGAGAGGCGCTCGTGCGATCTTTCCCGAACAGTAGCGGGCGCACGTCTGCGCATCAACGTGCTCTGCACCTCGCGCGGCGTAGGCCTCGCTGTCCGCTTTCTCGCCTCCTTCAAGGCGTCGCTGGCGAATCTGAACCTGCACCCCGATCTCCTGCGCCTTGCACAGTCCCAGACCGGCCTCGTCATCGTCAGCGGTCCGACCGGGTCCGGGAAAACGAGCACGCTGGCGGCGCTGATCCAGGAGATCAACGCGCGCGAACGGCGCCACATCGTCACGCTGGAGGCGCCCATCGAGTACGCGCTCCTGCCGCGGCAGGCGTTCATTCGCCAGCGGGAGGTGGGCCGCGACACTCCGAGCTTCGAGCAGGGTCTCTACGATGCGCTGCGCGAGGATCCGGACGTGCTCATGGTCGGGGAGCTGCGAGATCCGCAGACCATGCGCCTCACACTCAATGCCGCGGAGACCGGCCACCTGGTCCTGACCACGCTGCACTCCGCCACCTGCGCCGAGGCGTTGCAGCGCATCGTCAGCGCTTTTCCCGCCGAGATCCAGAGCGGCATCTGCGCCCAGCTCGCCGACTGCCTGGTCGGAGTGGTGTGCCAGCGCATGCGCTTCATCGAGTCGCGCGGCCTGCGCGCGCCCGAATGCGAGGTGCTCCTGGCCACGCAGTCGGTCAAGGCCGTCGTGCGTCAGGGGCAGTTCTTCAAGCTCCAGACGGCCCTGGAAACTGGCGGCAACGACGGCCTCTTCACCTTCGCGCGCTACCGCGATTGGATGGAGAAGCGTACCGACTGGCAGACTGCCACGCCCGATACGGGATCTGACGAGGTGCCTCCCGCAGAGGACCATCTGCCGCCACCGCGAAAAGCGGCGCGCGCCAAGGGAGCAGGAGCCGCGGTCGGTAGCGACGGCGAGGTGGAGATTGGCCCCATCGACGAGGATCTCACTCGCATCTTGTCCGAGCTGGAAGACAAGTAGGTCCGCCTCCGAGATGTGGTCCAGGGGCCGACTGACGTCCGATCTCGGGCATGCAGATCCTTTTCGCCGGCGATGCGTTCGGCGGCGAGGAGGTTCGCCATGTGGCTTCTTGCCCTGCTCGCGCTCGCGCATCAACCCGCGCGGCCCGGAAGCGTCACCCCGATCCCCACCGCCGGCCTCTCCGCCGCGCCTTTCACGACAAAGGACGGCAAGAAAGGCTGGCGCATCACCCTCCCCGGCGGGCGCGCGCTGGCCACACCCGCCGTGACGGACGGCACCGTTTTCATCGGCGGCGGGTTTGGTGGCCACGAGTTCTACGCCTTCGACGCCGAGAGCGGAAAGCCGCGCTGGGCCATCCGCGTGAGCGATGACGGCCCCACCGCCGCGGTCGTGGCCGAGGGCCGCGTCGTCTTCAACACCGAGTCGTGCACCATCTTTGTCGTCGATGCGCGCACCGGCCGCGAAGTCTGGTCGCGCTGGCTCGGCGACCCCTTGATGAGCCAGCCGGCCGTCGCCGGCGGCACCGTATTCATGGCCTACCCGAGCGCGGGCGGACATCGGCTGATCGCGCTCTCGCTCGAGGACGGCAAGACGCGATGGGAGGCGCCCATCAAGGGCGACATCGTCTCCGCACCGGTGATCGAAAAGGACGGGGTCTACCTCGCCACCAACGACGGCACCGTCTACAAGTTCCAGCGCGAGAGCGGCAAGCTGCTCTGGAAGGAGGGGATGCACGCCACCAGCGCGCCCTTCATCGACGAGAAGGGCGAGGTGCACGTCGCGCGCGGCGAGGCGCGTGGCGCTGAGCGGTACGAGGCGCTGCAGCGGCTGAGCGGGGCGTCGGGCGCGGCGGTGGGCGCGCCGCGTGCGCGCAAGAAGGCCGAGTACCTCGAGCCCGAGGTGCAGCGGCACAGCGCGTACGCGAGCCAGAACGCAAAAGAGGACTCGTCGGTCGGCTTCGGCGGCGGCGCGCCCGCGGCGGCCGCAGCGCCGGCCGCGGAGGCGAACCTCGGTCAGTGATCGTCGGCAACCAGACCTGGCAGGGCGACTTCCAGGGCATGTCCGGCACCGTTCAGCTGCAACCCGGCTACTACGGGAACCTCGAGCGCTACCCCTTCCAACAATCCCGCGCGCGGCGGGCTCAGTTGGATCGGGCAGGGACGCGGATGCAACACGCTCACCGGTTGGTTCGTCGTCGACAGCGTGACGTACAACAGCGCGACCCTTAGCGCGATCGACTTGCGCTTCGAGCAACATTGCGAAGGCGGCGTCCCCGCGCTCCACGGCCAGCTCCACTGGACTGCCGGTCCCTGACGGCGCCGCGCGCCACCGGCCGACGCGCCGAACCGCTGTCTACGCCCAGTTCTCCACGCGCAGACCCGCGATCCTGCCGAACTCTCGCTCATTGTTCGAGACGAGGATCAGCTTCCGCCCGAGCGCCTGCGCGGCGATCAACGTGTCGAGCGGCCCGATAGGCGTGCCCGCGCGCTCCAGCTTCGCGCGGACGTTCGCATAGGAGGTGGCATCGCTCGAGGTGAACTCGACGATCGCCAGAGGCCGGAGGAAATTCTCGACGAGGCGCAGGGTCTTCGCTGGCGAAGTGCTCTTCGCCGCGCCCGTACGCAGCTCGGCCTTGCTAATGATGCTGATTGCGACATCTGCACGACTCCGCGAAAGCATCCGCTCCAACACGGCCGCTCTCTGCTTCAGGGCATAGATGCAGGTATCGGTATCGAGCAGGTACTTCACTCGAGCTCTTCTCGTTCCTCGGCTTCACCCTGCGGGGGCCTGCTGAAGTCCTCCGGCGCCCCGGCGAAGGACTCGACGTATCCTTCGGGCCACTCGTCGGCAGGTTCCAGAACGAGCGCATTTCCCTCGCGCCGGACGAGCACGGTATCGACATCGAAGCGGAACTCCTTCGGCAGCCGAACGGCCTGGCTCCGACCTGTCCAGAACACCTTGGCTCGCTTCGTTTTCTTCGCCATGATATGTATCAATGATACATACCGTACCCTGGCGCGTCAACCTGTTGCCCCTGCGAGCCGCGCGGCGAATCGGCGCGGCCGAAGAATGCGAATGATTCTAGGGTATTGCGTCTACTCGGCGGAGGCGATGTCGGACCCGACAGCCAAGCTGGCAACATGGAGAGCAAGGAATCCCGCGAGCTCGTTGCCCCCGCGATACCGAAACGCATGTCCGACACGATCCTGGAGTACGCCCGGCCGATGATCGAACGGCTGCCGGACGACCACACGTTCGAGGAGTTGCGGGCGACGCTGGTGTTTGCGGCGGTCGTCTGGAACGTCGTCCTCGTCCCGGACATCCACAAGGCCGTCGCATACCTGAGCACGAAGATGCCGCCGCGGCTGCGAGTATCACCGCCGAAAGGACTGGCCGTGATCCGCAGGTTGCTCACACGGAAGGATCGTCACTTCAGCTCGGACGAACACTTCGTCGCTGCAATCGACGTTCATCGCGTGGACGGCAAGGCGCAGGTCACCGCGTTCGGCGTCTGCCCAGAGGCTTGGTGCTGCGGCCCGCAAGCAAGAGCGTGACTCGCCCGCGAATCCTTTTCGGGTGACGTCGCGTCATACCTATGTTAGTCTACTTAACGCTGTTACCTACTAGACCAGCGTTCAGGAGGCTGCGTGGGTTCTGCGGAGCGCAGGCACAGGGAGAAGACGGAGCTGCGCGAGAAGATCCTCGCCACCGCCCGGGAGATGTTCGCGAGCGAAGGCGTAGAGGCGGTCACCATGCGCAAGATCGCCGACCGCATCGAGTACTCCGCCACCGCCATCTACCAGTACTTCCCGGACAAGGAAGCGCTGCTTCGCGAGATCTGCGAACGCGACTTCACCGCGCTGGCCCAGCAGTCGCTGCGCGTCGCGCGCGAGCCCGATCCGGTGGAGCGGCTGCGCAAGCTGGGCCGTGCCTACGTGGAATTCGCCCTGGCGCATCCGAGCAGCTACCGACTGATGTTCATGACTCCCAAAGCCGCCGAGCCGAACCTGGAACGCCAGGGCGTCCCCGAGCGCGACGCGTACGCGCTCCTCCGCTCGGTGGTGCAGGAATGCATCGAGCAGGGACGCCTCGACAAGAAGTCCTGGGACGCGGAGCTGGTTGCGCAGACGCTCTGGGCGGGGGTGCACGGCCTCTGCGCTCTGGAGATCACGTTGGCCTGCGACAAATGGGTCCCCTGGCGATCCATCAAGGCCCGGTCGAACCACCTGCTCGACACCTTGCTCCACGGAATCCTGCCCCGCTGAGGCGCGCCATGGTCGATCTCGCTCTCAAGACGCTCCTGCACGACCGCACCCGGTTCGCCATCACCGTCGCCGGCGTGGCCTTCGCGGTGCTCCTGGTGCTGTTCCAGGTTGGCTTGTTCCTCGGCCTGCTCGACAACGCCTCGGTCACCATCGAGCACATCGACGCCGACCTCTGGGTCACCTCGAAGAACACTCCCAACGTGGACTTCAGCCATGCCTTTCCGGAGTCGCGCGTCGAGCGCGTCCGCTCGATTCCCGGTATCGAGCGCGCCGACAACCTGATCGTCAGCTTCCTCAACATCGACCTGCCCAGCGGCGCGCAGGAGGGAATCATCGCTTATGCGCTGGAAGACTTCTCGCGCTGGGGCATTCCCTGGGGGAGATGGGAGGGCGAGCTCTCCGACCTGCGCCGGGGCGATTACCTCTTCCTCGACGAGAGCGCGACGAAGCGTTTCGGCCCCTTCGAGGTCGGCGAGTACCGGGAAGTGAACCGCGAGCGGCTCCGCATCATCGGGCGCACGCGCGAGGCGAAAAGCTTCACCACCACCCCGATGGCATTCATGGACTTCCGCCTCGCGCAGCGCCTGAACGGGCAGACGTTGCGCGGCAACACTACCTACATCCTCGTCAAGCTCGCCCCCGGAGCGGACGCAAATGCCGTCACCGGCGAGATCCGCCGGCGCCTGCCCTACAACGATGTGCACACGCGCGCGGCGTGGGCCTCCAAGTCGCGCAGCTACTGGGTGACGAACACCGGCCTGGGGTTCAACCTTTTCATCACCGTCTTCCTCGGCTGCCTGGTCGGCATCGTGGTCGTGGCCCAGACGCTCTACACCTCGACGATGGAGCACCTGAAGGAGTTCGGCACGGTCAAGGCGATCGGCGGCACCAACCGGGACATCTACACCATCCTCACCCGGCAGGCGGGCGTCTCGGCGCTGATCGGGTACGTGCTCGGGGCGATCCCCGCGTTGCTCATCCGGCCCGTCGTCGCCGGCGCGGGCCTGAAGCTCATCCTGCAGCCTTCGTTCATGGCGGCGGTGCTGGTGGGCACCCTGGTGTTCTGCGTCGCCGCCTCGTTGCTCTCGTTCACCAAGGTGGCCCGGATCGATCCTGGCCTGGTCTTCCGCGGATAGGACACTCCCATGCCCGTGCTGACGGCTCGTGAAGTGGTGAAGACGTTCCAGGAAGGACGCGAAGAAGTCCACGTGCTGCGGGGCGTGTCGCTCGACCTGCACCCCGGCGAAGTGGTGGCGCTCGAGGGCCCGTCGGGGTCGGGGAAGACCACCTTGCTCTCGATCCTCGGTTGCATCCTCACCGCGACGCGCGGCGAGGTCACGGTCGACGGCGTGCGCATCGATCCCGCCCGCCCCGAGCGCCTTCCAGCCGTGCGGCGCAAGAGCATCGGTTTCGTCTTCCAGCAGTTCAATCTGTTCCCTGCCCTCACCGCGGTGGAGAACGTCGAGTACGCGCTCAACGTGAAGGGGATTCGCGGGCCCGAGGCGCGCAAGGAAGCGGACGCGCTCATCGACGCAGTGGGTCTCTCCGACCGCCGCGACTTCCTCCCCCGCGATCTCTCGGGCGGGCAGAAACAGCGCATCGCCATCGCCCGGGCACTTTGCAACAGCCCCGCGGTGCTGCTGGCCGATGAGCCCACGGCCAACCTCGACTCGCAGGTCGGCAGCCAGGTGCTGGAGCTGTTTCGCGGGCTGGCCCGCCGGCAGAACCGCGCCCTGCTCATCGTCACCCATGACCCGCGGGTGCGCGCCGTCTGTGATCGGGTGCTGCACATCGCCGACGGAAAGCTGCTCCCCGAATCGCGCATCGCCGCATGAGCTCTTCTGCAAGGAGGAAGTCGCCATGAAGTCCCGAACCATCACCGTCCTGTCCGCCCTCGGCGCCGCCGCCGCGCTCGCCCTTGCCTGGGTCTCCGCTCCGGCCCGGGCACAGAAGCCAACAGCCTTGCCCGCCCCCGCAACGATCCGCGCCGAGGGCCGGCTCGAGGCGGAGCCGGGTGCCCACGTCGTCGTCGGCACCGAAATGGCTGGCACCATCGTGCTCCTCGCCGTCAAGGACCGTCAGGAAGTGAAGAAGGGACAGGTCCTGGTGGAGCTGCGGGCGGACGAGCAGCGGGCCGCGCTGCTGGAGATGGAAGCGCAGCGGCGCCTCGCGCTGACGGATGAGAAGCAGGGTCTGGCGGAGGAACGCGCCGCCCTGGCCGGTCTCAAGCTGGCGGAAACGCAGCTGCGGCGAGCGCAACATCTCGCTGCGAACGGGACGGTGGCGCAGGAACAGCTGGACCGGGCGCAGCGCGACCACGACGATGCGGAAGCGCGGCTCGACCAGTCCCGCGCGCGCACCGCCGGCGCGCTGGCGAGAGCTTCAGCGGCGCAGGCTGGCGCGGAGCGGCTGCGCGCGGTCGTCCAGCGGGCGCGGATCGTCTCGCCCATCGACGGCGTCGTGCTCGCCCATCACGCGGAGGAGGGCGAGACAGTGACCTCGGGGGCGGCGCTGGTGACGGTGGCGGACCTGCGGCGCACGCGGGTCGAGGCGGAAGTGGACGAGTTCGACTCGCCGGCGCTGCGCGAAGGGGCCGAGGTGGCGCTGAGCATCGAAGGACTCCCCGGAAGGTCGTTCCGCGGCCGCGTGTCCGAGATCCCCGACGAGGTGGTGCCGCGGCAGCTGAAGCCGGAAGACCCGGGGCGACCCTCGAACACTCGTGTCGTGCGCGCGAAGATTACGCTGGTCGACAGAGCACCGCTTCGCCTCGGGCAGCGGGTCGAGGTCGCGATCGCCCGCTGACTCGGCCGAGACGTCAGGAGAATGCCGCTGCCGCGGCCGCGCGCCGCGCGAAGAACTGCTCCTCCGCCGCGCTTCGCGCCAGCCGCTGCGCCTCCTGGAAGCGCTCAGCGGCTTTCTCGCGCTCGCCGAGGCGCGAATGGAGCTCCCCGAAAGCAGCCGCGTAGAAGGGGTACGCAGCCAGCTTGTCCCGCTGCGCGATCGCCTCGAGCTCTTCCAGCCCCCGGCGCGCCCCGAACGCCATCCCGAAGGCGATCGCGCGGCTCAGCGCCACGACCGGCGAGGGTCGCAGCGCGAAGAGCGATTCGTACAGGCGCGCGACCTGCGCCCAGTCGGTCTCCTCTACGCTCCTGGCCCGGCAATGAAGCGCCGCGATCGCCGCTTCGAAATGGAACGCGCTCGGCACCTCGCCCGCTGCGGCGCGCCCGAGAAACCCGAGCCCCTGCTCGATCAGCTCCCTGTCCCAGCGCGAGCGGTCCTGCTCGCCGAGCGGTACGAGCTCGCCTCCCTCGATGCGCGTCTCGATCCTCGCCGCGTGAAAACACATCAGCGCGATCAGTGCGTAGCTCTTCGGCGTCGCCGCCGCCGGCAGCTCGACGAGCCGCAGCGCGAGCCGCAGAGCCTCGTAGCAGAGCTCTTTGCGCACCACCGTGTTGGGATGCGCGCCGTGGTAGCCCTCGTTGAAGAGCAGATGCAGCGCGTCGTGCACGGTATCGAGCCGAGCCAGAACCTCGCCGGCCGAGCGTATGTCGAACAGCACGCCGCGCCGTGCGAGCGACTCCCGCGCGCGGACCAGCCGCTTCTCGATCGCCGCCTCCGAGGCGAGAAATGCCTGCGCGATCTCCCCGATGCCGAAACCGCACGGATACCGCAGGATGATCGCGAGCTGCGAGTCCGGGCTCAGGGCGGGATCGCAGCAGGAGAACATGAGCCGCAGATCGTCGTCCTCGATCGCGTGCTCGTCGAAGAGCGCATCGATGGCCGGCAGGAGCGTCCACTCGGATTGAAGCTCGGGAGCGACGCGCCCCTGGAGCGCCCCGCGCCGCACCAGGTCGATGGCGCGGTTCTTCGCCGCGCGCATCAGCCAGGCAGGCGGGTTGTCTGGCACCCGCCCGTACTTCCACGCCTCGAGCGCGGTGCAGAGGACGTCCTGCACCGCGTCCTCGGCCAGCGCGAGGTTCTGCGTCCCCAGCGCGCGGACCAGCGCCGCGACCATCCTGCCCGCTTCACGCCGGAAGAGGTGGTCGACGAGCTGTGGAGCGGATTCGCTCACGTTTCCAGCGCCCGCACCGGGCGCACTTCGACGCTCCAGTCGCCATCGAGGGCTGGGCATCCGCGGGCGAGCTCGACCGCCTCGTCGATCGAGCGGGCGGTAATCACCGTGTATCCGCCGACCAGGTCCTTTGCCTCGGCGTACGGCGCATCGGTGACCGTCCTCTTCGGCCCGCGCACGGTCTTGCCGCCGTGCTCGAGCGGATCGCCGGCGCCGTGGAAATGGCCCTTCTTCGTCAGGGTGTCCATCCACGCCATCCAGGTCTTCATCATCTGCTGCATCTGCTCGGGCGTGCTCTGGGTCGGAGGGTTGCCGCGGAAGAGGAAAATGAACTTTGCCATCGTGTTCTCCTTACCTCCGGGTTTGTGGAGGTTACCTCAACGACGAACGAGCGCGACAGACCCGGACATGGGTCTAGGAACGGAACCGATCGAATGTCTCGAGGACGAGGCCCGACGCCTCGAACGCCGCGTCGACCGCGGCGACGAAGCGCTCCGTGTCGCTCGGAGCGGAGGCGAGCTCGGCGAGCGGATCGGAACGATCGAGGAGGCGATCCAGGTCGGCGATGCTGAACGCGTCCGGATCGCTGGTCTCGATCTCGGACCAGGTCAGCGGCGTCGCCACCGTGGCGCGCGGCCGCGCGCGGAGCGAGTACGGCGCGATCACGGTCGCGATCGGGCTGTTCCGCAGCCAATCGATGAAGACGCGCCCACCCCGCAACGCTATGCGGAACACGATGGTGAGCTCTTCTCCGTGCTTGGTCGCGAGGAGCGCAGAGAATTTCTGGAGCGTGACGGCGATCGTCTCGCTCGAAGCCGACGGGCGGATCGGCGATACGACGTGATAGCCCTTCGACCCCGTCGCGACCGGCACGCTCGCCAGGCCGTGCTCGGCGAGCTCATCGCGGACGATGTACGCCGCGCGCCGGACGCCCGCGAACGGGCCGGGCGGCGGGTCGAGATCGATGACCAGGCGATCCGGGTGGACGAGATCGGCAGCGCGCGACGTCGGGACGTGGAGCTCGATCGCACCCTGGTTCGCGAGGTACGCGAGATGTTCAGGCTGGCGCACGACGGGATAGACCGTGAAGTCCTGGTCCTTGCCTCCCTTGCTCGGGTGCTTTTTCGACGCCGCGCGGCTCCGCGGCACGGCGAAGCGCTCGATCGACTCCGGGTAATGATCAGGGACGTTCTTCTGGAAGAACCCGGGCGCGCCGAGCCCCTTCGGGTAGCGGCGAATGGAGAGAGGACGACCCAAGACGTGCGGCAGCGCGCGAGATGCGATCCGCTCGTAGTACGCGACGACGTCGCCCTTGGTCCGGCCGATCTCCGGGAAGACGACGCGGTCCGGGTTCGAGACTTCCAGCATTCTCCGTCCCGTCACGTCCGATGACGCGGCGCGTCCCGCCCCGGGACGAGTTCGAGAACCTGATGGGCGGTGCGCAAAGAGTCAGCCCTCCAGCGCCTCGATGTCATTTGCTGCCAGCCAGGCGCGAAGCCGGCCATTGACCCGCTCCTCCTGGAAACGGAACCACCGGTCGCGTTCCTGCGGGGCTCGGATGAGCACGTCCTTGAAACGGCGGAACGCGCCCTTGCCTGCGATCGCGACATCGAGCAGGTCTCGCAGACTGGAGTCGGCTACCGTGGCGATGAACTCCTCCATGTCACGGTACCCCTCGTGCGGATCCTCCGGGTCGATGCCGAGGAACCGGCCGGTCTCGTCCTCCTCGATTTCCTCGATGGAGAGCGGCAACTCGTCGTCCTCGGCGAGCCGGAGCACTGCGCCGGTCTCGGTATCGAGGACCCACGAATACTCACTGGTCCGGTCGTCGAATGCCCAGCGCAGCTCTTCCAGGGCGATGCGCAGCTTCTTCGCCATGAAACGACCTTTTACACCGGAACGCGGCAATCAGGACTTGCGGCGAGAGGAGAATGGCGACAGAACCCTTGCTGATGCGACCTCTCCGCTGGTCGAGGGACTGATTGGCCCGGACGCCTGAGTTCGACCAGGAGCAAGTGCTGGACGCGGCGCTGCACGCGTTCTGGCGAAAGGGCTACGAGGCGACCACGCTTTCCGACCTGCTCGAGGCCACCGGCCTGGCGCGGCAGAGCCTGTACAACACGTTCGGCGACAAGCGCGCGCTGTTCCTTGCCAGCCTGCGGCGCTACGCGGACGTCGGAATCGGCAGGTTGTCCGAGGCGCTCGAAGGAGGATCGGTGCGGGCTGCCATCCGCGGAGTCTTCGATGATGCGCTGAACTGCTCCGATCGCGACCAAGGGTGCTTCTTGGTGAACGCCGCCACAGAGCTCCTGCCGCGCGACGCAGAAGTCGGTCGGCTGGTTGCATCGACGCTGGCTCGGCAGGAACGCGCGCTGGCCGAGGCGCTGCGCCGCGGCGTGAGAGAAGGCGAATTGCACCTGACGCCGAATCGCATCGAGCAGACCGCCCGTTTCCTGGTCGGCGCGCTGCAGGGCCTGCGCGTGATGGTCAAGGCGATGCCCGGGTCGGCCGCCCTGCGGGACATGGTGGCTGTGACGCTCCGTGCCATCGACTGAAGCACTCCCGATTCTAGACCGATGAGTCCATTTCGCACCGGCGGCATCCCAAGCCATACTAGACCGCATGGTCTACAATGACAGGAGTGTCACATGGGTAAGCTGTCGGGCAAGGTGGCAGTTATTACGGGTGGAACGACGGGGATCGGGCTGGCTACGGCGCGGCTTTTCGCCGCAGAGGGCGCGAAGGTGATCGTTACCGGGCGCAACCCGGACACCGTGGCTGCGGCACGCAAGGAGCTGTCGCGGGTGGCAGAGGTGGTGCAGTCGGATGCGGGCGACTCCGCACAGGTGCGCAAGCTCTTCGAGGATATCGGCCGCGCGCATGGAAGGATTGACGTCCTCTTCCTCAACGCGGGGATCGCGAAGTTCGCTCCTCTCGCCGACTCGGAAGAGGAACTCTTCGACCATACTATCCAGGTCAACTTGAAAGGGCCATTCCTGGCGCTCCGGGCGGCACTACCGCTCCTGGGCAAGGGAGCGTCGGTGATCGTGAACACATCCGTCGTGTCGGAGCGAGCCTTTGCGGGCGCGGCCGTCTATTCGGCGAGCAAAGCCGGGTTGGCCGCCCTCGCCAGGGGCGCCGCGATTGAGCTGGCGGCGCGGGGCGTGCGCGTCAATGTCGTGAGGCCTGGGCCGATCACCACCCCGATCCTCGAGAAGATGGGTCTGTCGGCCGAGGCGCGCGATGCCTTCGTGCAGGGCGCAACCGAGCGCATCCCGCTGGGACGAATCGGTGCCGCCGTCGATGTCGCGCAGGCCGCGCTCTTCCTGGCCAGCGACGACGCCGCGTTCGTCACCGGGCACGAGCTGTCGGTGGATGGCGGCTTGCTCGCCGCCTGACCGCCCTCGGCAGCTAACGCGGGCGCGGATCAGTCGACGAGCGCTCCGCACGAGAGGTTGGCAATCGCGGCGGTCATCGCGCTGGCCTGGTCGGAGGCCAGGAAGACCGCCGCGTTTGCCACCTCGTCCAAGGTGGGCAGCCGCTTGAGCAGGGTCGTCGTCGCCGCTTGCGCCAGCATGGCTTCGACGGTGATCCCTGCGCGCTCGGCGACGGGGCGGAACACGTCGCGGCTGTGCGAGCCCTTTGCCGTGGCTTCGGGGATCGCATGCGGCCGGAGGCAGTTGACCCGGATGCCGCCCGGTCCGAGCTCGGCGGCGAGGATGCGGGTGAAGGCTTCGACGGCCGCGCAAGTGACCCCGTAGCCGAGGAACCCGGTCCCCGCCATGCGCGACCCCGGCGTCGACAGGGTCAGGATCACGCCCCGGCCCGCCTTGATCATGTGCCGGGCGGCCGCCTTGGCGGTGATGAAGTTGGTCCGGGTGTAGCCCGTGATCGGCAGCGCATACTCCTCGAGCGACAGCTCCGCGAAGGGCGTGCCCTGGACATGCCGGATTCCAACCGCGTTGAGCGCGATGTCGATGCGGCCCGCCTTGGCTGCGACGGCATCGGCGTGGGCGTTCACCGCCCGCTCGTCGAGCGCGTCGACCTGGGCAGTCTCGGCCACGCCTCCCGCGGCCGAGACGTCCTTGGCCACAGCGTCGAGCTCGCCAGCGTGCGCCCGGCGAGGAACACCTTCGCGCCTTGCCGCGCAAAGGCCCGGGCGACAGCGCCGCCGATGGCGCCTCCGGCTCCGTGGATCAGGGCGGTCTTGTTCTCGAGGATTCTGTTCGTCATGAGCGGATCACTCCATCGTCGGTGGTGAAAGGCGAAATAGCTGCCACCCCCTCTCGACGATTGAGCGGTCCGCAGATCGACCGGGCCGCCCGCTCAGGCCGCCGTGGATGGCCCGACGAGCCCGAGCGCGCGGAGAGTGCCGGGGTCGTCCGCGATGGGACGCACCTCGACAGCCCCGATCCGGGCACCCGGTATCCTCGCCGCGATCCGGATGGCCTCGGCCCGATCCTTCGCCTCGATGAGGAAGTAGCCGCCGATCAGCTCCTTCGTTTCCGCAAACGGCCCGTCGCTCGTCGACGCCTTGCCCTTCCGCACGCGAACGGTGGTCGCAGTCCCGGCGGGCAGCAGCCGATTGCATCCGATGAGCTGGCCGCGCTTCCTCAGGTCATCGGTCAACGCGCGGTACTGCGCGAGGTGCCTTCTGGCTTCGGCCTCCGACATCTGCTCCAGCAGCGTATCGGCGCAGATCAGGCAGAGGAACTGCTTCTGAGCGGGGCGCCGCTCGCGGAAGCGCTCGGACCACCTCGCTACCTCCTTCAGCGGCGCCGTCTCGAGACGGCGCGGCCGCCAATTCGCCTTGCGCGATTGGGAAACGAGCCCGGCCCGCTGCAGCACCTTCAGGTGCTTCGAAACGGTCGGGAGCCGGAGAGCGAACGGCTTCGCGAGCTCGTTGACGGTCGCCTCCCCCCGGGAGAGCCGGTCCAGGATCGCGCGGCGAGTGGGGTCGGCCAGGGCGGCGAACGTGAGGCTGAGCTTGTCCACAATTTTCCCCATGGGCTAATTAGCCATGTGGGAGAATAGGTGGGCCTTCGGGCACCGTCAATCCGAGGAGAGCACCGGTTTGATGTCGACCACCTCCCATCACGCGAGCTGGACCGGCAACCCAAGGAACGCGCCGTACCGGGTCGCCTCGGCGGCGATGGCTCGGTGCTCGGCCGCCGTCGCCCGGGTGATCACATTCAGGTCCACCTTGACGCCCTTCCCTTCGAAAGTTCGCCTCCAGCCTCCCACCAACTGCCCGTCGATCCCGATGACGTGCGCCCGGAGTGCCGGATCGGGCAACTTTGCCCCCGCATTCTTAAGCCGTTCCAGGAATGCGCTCCGATCCTTGAACCCGACGAACGCCTCATCGTAATTCGGCAACAGCCGCGCCTGCGCAGGCCTGCCCGGCGCAGGCTGGTGCCCGGCGGTGAACCAGTACTCCCTTCCGTCCACGGACTCCCTGTGCAGCTCCCTTGCCGCGGCCGCGGTGCCCCTTCTCGCGTCGGTGACCGTGAGCCCCGACCACCACGCAAAGTCGTGCACGGTCGCGGGCCCGCGCGTGTAGTACCTCGCCGCCAGCCGCGACAGCGCCTCGTCGCGCTCCAGTGGCGCAGCGGGAGGCACGCGCTCCTCCAGCAGCGCGTAGGTGGACTGGTTCCCGCGGCGCGCGCCGCTGCAGATGACCCCGTCCAACTCGGCGCGCATCAGCAGCAAGCCGAGACGCAACGGCCCGCCGACTTCGATGCGCGCCCGGCGGAGCGCCGCGCCGACATCAGCGCGCGTCAGGTGCTTGCCTCCCTGCAACGCCTTGGTGAGCGCCGCGCGGCTTCGGCGAGTGACCGCATCATCCAGCTCCAGTTTCCGGAAGTAGTACGCGCTCGCCGCGATCACCCGAGGCGCGGTCAGCGCCAGCATCCAGCGGATGTCGCGCTCGCGCACGAAATGCCAGGTAGGGCGAAGGATATGGGTGCGCAGGATCGTGCCGGCATTCAAGGCCTGCTCGACCGCCGCGTCCTTCGGTTCCGCCGTGCGCTGGGCGACTCCCCATTTCGCCGCCAGGTAGTCCTGGGCCTGGACGGCTCCGAACCATCCCACCACGTCGGCCGGACTGTGAAGCGCGGGTTCGGCGAGGTACTGGCTTGCAAACCGCCGGCGTGCGATGTCGAGCGGGCTGAGCATGAGCACTTAGGCCAGGAGGCTAGAGCTCGAGCCTGAGGAGCGGCAGCACCCGCCCTGGAATGGAGCCCGACGGAACCGAGCCAGCGCGGACGGCGCCTTCGCGCAGATAGAACGCCTCCGCGTTCGGGTCGGAATGGATCAGCAGCGCGCTGAACCCGCTCGATCGTGCGACGTCCCGCGCGGCGCGCAGCAGCGTCCCGCCCACGCCGAGGCCCATCGCCGACGGCTCCACGTACAGGTGCTCGAGGGTCCCCTCCGGTGGAGCGCCGCGGATGGTGAAGACGCCGAGCAGCGGGCCTCCGTCGCGCTCGGCGACGTGCGCACGAAGAGTCTCCAACTCCTCTGGGCGCAGCGCCAGTTCCTCGCGGCAGAGGGCGAGGAACTCCTCCCCGTAACCCCAGTGCGCTTTCGAGCGCAGGACCAGCCCGGTCAACGCGGCGGCTTCGTCGGGGCGTGCGGGACGGATGCGGATCACGAGCCATTCTAGCCGCTTCGTCCCGGCGAGCGAGTAGCACAGCGCACCCTCCTCGGCGCCGTTCGTTTCTTGTTGTCGATTGACGCAGTGCGGCCCGCCCCGGGACGAGTTGCGTTCCAAGCTATTTGCCGCCCAGCTCAGCGGGATCGGCCCAGGAGATGACCGCCTGTTTCGTGACGGTGCATTCGTTGCCGGCAATGATGCCGATGTGGATGTCGCTTTGAGGGTCCTGACCGCCTACGGTGCGGGCGCGGCGGTCAATCTCGCGGCAGGGCTCCTGCCCTCGCCGGTGCGTGACGGATCGAGAAGACTCCGTGCGGGTGCAGTCGCCGCCTCGATGTGTGCGCTCGCGATCCCGTTCTTCCTCGACGCGCCACCCGTGTTCCGCGCGGTCCAGGCCGCGGTCTTCGGTACCCTGTTCTGCCGCGTCGTCGAGATTGCGCGAGCGCCTTGGTGCTATGGGCGGCGCGAGCGGATCGCCCGGATGCTCCTCGTCCACGACACGCGCCTGATGAAGCCTGTGCCCCGGTCGTTGCCGATCGGTGCGCTCCTCGCCGGAACGATCTTCCTCATCTCTGGGATCTTGGTCTTCGACGCATCGGCGAGGTTCGCGCCGCCAACGTTGCCTTACGCGCTCGCCGGGTGGCCGCGCTGGCTGACCGCAGCAGCCGGCAGCTACCTCCTCATCGAGGGGATCTCCGGGATCCTGATTGCGGCGCTCCGTCCGTTCGGCTGGGAGCATGAGGCGGTCCAGCGATCGCCCGTGCTGTCCCGCACTCTCGCCGAGTTCTGGGGCCTGCGGTGGAACCGGGTAATCGGCCGACTGCTCCGGAGGAACTGCTTCGAACCGCTGGCCCGTCGTGGCGCTCCGATGCTGGGAGTGCTCCTCGCGTTCGCGGTTAGCGGGCTACTTCACTTCTATCTGGTCCTCCCTGCCGCCGGCCTCGTGCCCGCCATCTGGATGGGAAGCTTCTTCGCGGTGCACGGGATCCTGTGCCTGGTCGAAACGCGGCTCGCGGTCCGGCGCTGGCCGGCTGTCGCCGGCCATGCATTCGTGGTCGCGGCGTTCGTGGCCACCATCCCGCTCTTCAGCGAGCCGTTGTTGCGCTGCTTCAAGCGATGAAGCGCCGGCTGCTACATGAGGCCGCCGCGCCGTAATGCCGGGGCGATCAACGCGCACTCGTGGTAGTTGCCTTGCCGGCCGTCCCAATGACGGGGCGCGCAGGTGGAGGCGAGATGGACGAAGGCAACAGGAAGGCGATTTGGGCCGGACGCGCAGTGTCGATCCTCGTCGCTCTTCCCTTTGTCTACAGCGCAGTGATGAAGCTCATCGTGCACCCCGAGGTCATCAAGGGGATGAGCCACCTGGGGCTGCCCGAGTCCCTGATCAGGCCGCTGGGCGTCATCGAGTTGCTTTGCGTCGTGGTCTATCTCGTCCCACAGACGTCCGTACTGGGAGCGATCCTCCTCACCGGATACGTGGGGGGTACCATCATCACTCACTTGCGCGTCGGCGAACCCGTCTACTTCAACATCATCATCGGGCTCTTGATCTGGCTCGGGCTGTATCTCCGGCGACCTCGACTCCGCGAGCTGCTCTGGTCGACCTAGTCCTCGGCTAGCTTGTCGGTCGCGCTTCGTCCGGCGTCTACGGTGCGGCGGAGAAAGTCGGCCAGCACTTCGAGCTCGGCGTCTCCATATCCGGCGCAGATCTCGTTCATCGAGGAGTTCATCCCCGAGTAGAGGCGCATCAGCTCCGGGTTCCGGTCGCGTCGGGCGCGGACGACGACAGCGCGGCGGTCGGACGGGTCGCGTTCGCGCGCTACCCAGCCGCCGCGTTCGAGCCGGTCCAGGATTCCGGTGATGGTGGCGGGGTGCAGCGCGGCGCGTTCTGCCAGGGCGCTCGGACTGAGTGGACCGTGGCGCGCGACCAGGTCGAGGCAATCGAGGTCGACGTCGTTGAGGCCGGCGCGTGCGGAGACCTGATGGTTGAGCAGGGACAGCTGGATGCTCAGCGCCCGCAGCGACTGCTTGATCGCGGCGGTCAACCGCCGCCGGCGCTGCGCCGCGTCCGAATCGCTTGACGATATGGAAGTCATACGATATCTTGTCCGTACAATCTGACGTACGGAGGACAAGTACCATGATCACCGCGACAGATGCCATCCGGGGCTCGACCGCAAACGCGACCCCGGAGCTGGGAACGAGAAGGGATCGAATCGTCTATTGGGCCACCACGGGGATCGTGTGTGCCGTCATGGTGTTCAGCATCATCAACTTCACCTTCATCGACCGCTTCCCGTTTCCGGAGGGAGCTTTCGTCCATCTGGGTTTGCCCAACTACTTCAGGGCGGAGATTACGGTCGCCAAGGCATTGGGAGTTCTGGCGCTGCTGGTGCCAGGCATTCCGGCCAGGATCAAGGAGTTCGCGTATTTCGGGTTCGGGATCACCTTGATCTCGGCCAGCATCGCTCATTTTTCCGTTGGCGATGCGAGGATCAGCGTTTTGTTCATCATCGATCCGCTGATCTTCCTGGGCCTGTTGATCGCTTCCTATTTCTATTTCCACAAGCTGAGGGATGCCTGAACGAGCTGGGGACTCCAGCGCCCTCACGCCCCGCGCAGGTTCCGCTCGGCCAGCGCCAGAATCGCCGCGACGTCCTCGGACGCCTCCACGGCTCCCGGAACCCGATGCGCATTCTGCGAGAGGTCCTTCGCCAGCAGAGCCAGCAGGTACCGAAGCCGTGCGCGCGCCTCGCCCTTCAGGGCGAGGTAGTCCTCGTGCATCTGGTTCACTTCCCAGCGCCGGCCATCGAACCGGCTCCGCCAGGTCTCGCCGGCAGCGTCGACCAGATGCGGCTCCGGGATCCCGAAGCCCGCCTCGTCGGGGAGCGGCTCAACGGCCTCCACAGTAGCCTCCGCGGCTGCAGTCCGGGCCCCTTGCTCGACATCGACTCTCAAGCGCGCGGTCGCTCCGGGGCGGGTTCCCGCCTCCGCCGTCACCGCCGGGCGCGCTCCTTCTCCGCGCACGGAGAAGCCTGCGCCCTCCAGGGTCCAGCGGTAAGCCACGCCTCGGCGGATCAGCCGCCCGTCGCGGTCGCGAGCTTCGGCGCGCGCACGATGCTCATGCCCAGGCGCGACCTCGACCGGATCGGGAGCGATGCTCACCGTGGCGAGGTCGCCGGCGGGGAACAGCTCCAGCTCCGCGGGGGCCGCTTCTTCCGGATCGAGCGGCTCGGGTGCGCCGCGCCCGTCCGCAACATCGCCACCGCCGGCGCCGAGAACCGGAGGAAGGTCATATTGCGGCAGGCGACCGCGCAGACCGCGCAACGCGCGGCGCAGCTCCTCGACGACCTGCCGATCGGCCGCTGCACGACGCTCACGGTCCAGTCGCCGGAGCTCGTTCTCGACGAGCGGCCGCAAGTCGATCATCGCGCGAGCGAACGCCTCGGCTGCGCGATCCGGGACCACCCCGCGTCGTGAACCCGGGGGCACCGTGAATCCGGGGAAGTCGATCAACCCGGAGAGCTCGCAATCGACCCAAGGCGGCGCGTCGAGATCGAGCGCGTGCAGCTCGCCGATGTCGTCCGCCACCAGCGTCCCCGCGCAGCTCACCTGGATGGCGGGTCGCTCAGCTCCGCGCGCGACGTACAGCTCGACGTGCGTAGACGGAAAGCCGGCCACCGGGAACTCGGTGGCGAGCCGCAATGGTTCTCCTGTGAATCGGCGCGGCACCACGGAGAAGCGCTTCTGCGCGGTGCCCTTCGCCATGGCATCGTGGACCTCCATCTCAACGCCGGACGCAAGGATGGGCCCGCGAAGCTCCGCAGCGAGATACTCCGCCAGGCGGCGGCCGGACAGGGCGCGCGAGCCGGTCTCGTGCAGCTCGGTGACCACGATTTCGGTGAACGTCTCCGGCGAACCGATCTCGGCGGGCAGTTCGTCGAGACGGACGCGGGGCTCGTCCTCGACCAGGCGAAGCACGTGCACGCTGGAGCCGGCCACGCGCGAGCGGATCTCCATCCGGTGCCCGATCGACCAGAATCCGAGCAGCCCGACGCCGTACTGCCCGGTGACGACCAGACGGCGGCGTTCCTCGGGACTGAGGCTGCGTTTTCTTGAGCTCCCGATGTTCGTCGCGATGTAGCGGAGCGCCTCCTCGCGGCCGAGACCCGGCAAGACGCCCTCGCCGTCGTCGCGAACGGTGAGCGCCGGACCGCCGCGCAGGCGCCGCCGCGAGACGACGATGTGGCGCGCGTGCGCGTCGATGGAGTTCTGGACCAGCTCCGCGACGGCCTTGCGCGGATCGGATTGCGAGCGGGCCAGCCAGCGGATGAGATCGAAGGGGTCGGCCGGACGGAGCACCAAGGTGCGCGCGGACGTCTTCGGCACGGACGGCAGTGTAGCGCTTCACCGGCGACTACGTCTCGGTCGGCCGGACGACACGCCGAATTTGCGAGACGCACGCTACGGCCCCGGTTAGTTTGCCGCCCGCATGGAGTCCGGCACAGCGGATGCCTTGCACGACGGGCCACCCTCACGAAGCCCTGGAGTAACGAAGACTTGACCGCGGGGAGAAAAAGAAGTGCGCACGTGTCGATCCCGCGCGCCGCCGTTCGTCGCCATGGAGAGACGGGGTTCCAACCTCGTCGAAACCGCTCGGAAGCCCGGCTTCCGACTAGATGAGGGAGACTGCTCGCATGGGAGTGATTCTGGAGAGAGGGAAGTCGATCGAGGCGGCCAGCGTCCCGCGCGCGACCGACACACGGACCGCCGTTGTCTCGGGAAAACGGCTCTGGGCCGGACGCATCATGAGCGGCCTCGCGATCCTGTTCCTGGCCTTCGATGCCGTCGGCAAACTGCTGCGACTGGCTCCTGTCATCGAAGGGTCTACTCAGCTCGGATACCCTGCGAGCGTCGTCTTCGGCCTGGGGGTGGTTCTGCTCGTCTGTGTCGTCACGTATGCGATTCGATCTACCTCCATACTGGGAGCGATCTTGCTGACAGGCTATCTCGGGGGCGCCATTGCCACCCATGTGCGGGTCGGCAATCCGCTCTTCAGCCACACTCTCTTCCCGATCTACGTCGCCGTCCTGATCTGGGGAGGCCTCTACCTGCGCGACGCCCGGCTCCGCGCGATCATTCCGGTGCGCGCGCGCGACTGACCACGGTCCAAGGACGACGTCATGGAAACAGTCATTTCGAAAGACGGAACCGCCATTGCGTTCGAGCGGTCCGGCGCGGGGTCCGCGGTCATCCTGGTGGACGGTGCGTTGTGCAGTCGAGCGTTCGGGCCCATGCCGAAGCTAGCGCCTTTGCTGGCGCGGCGATTCACCGTGTTCATGTACGACCGCCGGGGCCGGGGCGACAGCGGCGACACGCGCCCGTATGCGAGGGAGCGCGAGGTCGAAGACATCGAAGCGCTGATCCGGGCAGCGGGCGGATCGGCATTCGTGCTCGGCCTTTCCTCCGGTGCGGCCTTGGGCCTGCAAGCAGCGGCAAGCGGGCTCCCCATCAAGAAGCTCGCGGTGTACGAGCCGCCGTTCATGATCGATGACGCCGCTCACCATGCGGCCGCGGGTCACGAAGAGCAGCTCAAGCGGATGATCGCCGAAGGGCGCCGCGGCGCGGCTGTCAAATACTTCATGCGCAAGATGGTCGGTATCCCGGCCCTTTTCGTCCTGCTGATGCGCCTGATGATCGGGGTGTGGCGGAAGCTAGAAGCGGTGGCGCATACGCTTCCCTACGACGCCGCCGTCATGGGCGACTTCTCGCTGCCGGCCGCGCGGCTTGCATCCATCACCACCCCCACTCTCGCCATCCATGGTGGGAAGACCGACGCGAGGCTGCAAAAAGCAGTGCGGGCCGTGGCGAAGGCCGTGCCGGGCGCGCAGCTCCGCACGCTGAAGGGTCAGACGCACAACGTGAAGCCGGAGGTCCTTTCGACCGTGGTCGTGGAGTTTTTCGCGGGTGAGCACGCCTTGCGCAGCGATCCGGAGGCACGTCGATGCGGGTCATGATGATGCACCGGACCAACCCGCACTGGGAGGCAGGCGCCGCTCCCAGCCTGGAGCTGATCGCCCGCGTCGGGAAGTTGATGGGGGCCATGGCCGAGGCCCGCGTGCTGGTCGGAGCTGAAGGCCTCCGGGCGAGCTCGCAGGGCGTGCGCCTCCAGTTCTCCGGCGGCAAGCGCACCGTCACCGAGGGGCCCTTCAGCGCGTCGAACGAGTTGCCTGCGGGTTTCGCGATTCTCCGGGTGGAGTCGATCGAGGAAGCGATCGAATGGGCGACGCGTTTTGCCAACGTGATGGGTAACGTCGAGATCGACATCCGGCCGGTGATGGAACCGTGGGACCTCGGCTTCTCGCCGAAACCGGCAGGACTGACGACGCGGCGGTTCATGGCACTGCACAAGGCCGACGCGGCCTCCGAGGGCGGCGTCGCGCCCACGCCGAAGCAGATGGCCGAGATGGGGCGCTTGATCGAGGAGCTGACCAGGGCCGGCGTGCTGGTCACGACCGAGGGTCTCCAGCCGAGCTCGAAGGGCGTACGGTTCAAGTTCGCCGGCGGCAAGCACACCGTGACCGACGGGCCGTTCACCGAGTCGAAGGAGCTGATCGCCGGCTACGTGATCCTCGAGGCGCGATCGCTGCAGGACGCGATGGAATGGGCGCCGCGCTACGGAGCCGCGGTGGGCTGCCCCGAGCTCGACCTCCGTCCGCTGGCCGAGAAGTCCTGACCGCTGGAAACCCCGCCCTGACGCTGCCCCTGCGGCCGATTCCGCCTGCGTAGCGTCAGCACGATAGGTGAGCTATTCAGGCTCTGACCTGCTGCGGCGAGAGCGCCCGATCGGCTCAGGACGCATCGACATCGTGCCCGGTGCATCTGCACAGAGCACCTCGCCGAAAACGCAACGCGGAGGAGTACCCATGCCGAAGATGATGAGGGCCGTCCAGGTATCGAAGCCGGGTGGCGCATTCGAACCGGTTGAGCGCGAATTGCCGGAGCCCACGCCGGGGCAAATCCGCATCCAGGTAGAGGCATGCGGAATCTGTCACAGCGACGCGCTCGTGAAGTTCGGCGCCTATCCAGGCCTCTCGTATCCGCGCGTTCCGGGCCACGAGATCGCCGGCCGGGTCGAGAAAGTCGGCGCCAACGTGACCGAGTGGAAGAAGGGCGACCGGGTAGGCGTCGGCTGGCACGGCGGCCATTGCTTCGTCTGCAACGCCTGCCGCAAGGGCCTCTTCATCAACTGCGAACGCCAGCAGATCACCGGCATCAGCTACGACGGCGGCTACGCCGAGTACGTCGTCGTCCCGCACGAAGCCGCCGCGCGCATTCCCGAGAATCTGGACGCCGCCGAAGCCGCGCCGCTGCTCTGCGCCGGAATCACCACCTACAACGCGCTCCGCAACAGCGGTGCGCGCTCGGGCGACACCGTGGCGGTCCAAGGCATCGGCGGCCTCGGCCACCTTGGCATCCAGTTCGCGGCACGCATGGGCTTCCGGACCATCGCCATCTCGCGCGGCGCGGACAAGAGGGAGCTCGCTCAGGAGCTCGGCGCGCAGGAGTACGTCGACACGCAGAAGGTCAGCGCCGCCGAAGGGCTGCAAAAGCTTGGGGGAGCCGATCTCGTCCTGGCGACGGCGCCGAACAGCGAGGCCATCGCGAGCACCGTCGACGGCCTGAAGCCTCGCGGCAAGCTTCTCATCGTCGCCGCAGCGGTAGAGCCGCTGAAGGTCTCCGGTTTGACCCTGCTCAGCGGGAAGAGTGTCGCGGGATGGCCCAGCGGCAGCGCGATCGATTCCGAGGAGGCCGTCGCCTTCAGCGTCCTCACTGGCGTCCGCCCGCGCGTCGAGGTCTTCAAGCTCGATCAGGCGGAGCAAGCCTTCACGAAGATGATGGAAAACCGCGTCCGGTTCCGGGCGGTGCTCACGCCCTGACCTCTGTCAGAGAAATTTCGTCAGCGCATCCATCGTCTCCTGAGGATTTTCCTCCATCATCCAGTGGCCGGTGTTCTCGAGGACGACGACCGCCGCGTCCGCAGCGACGATCTTCGCTTGCTCGCCCAGCGCCGTTCCGTTTGCCTTCGCGCCGCCCATCGAAAGGACCGGCATGGTCAGCTTCGTCCGGGAGAGGTCCTCGAAATCCTTTGCCGCCTTCTGGAACGAAACGAAATACGCCCATCCCGCGCGCATCCGTCCCGGACGGGCGTAAGCCTTCGCGTAAGCGACGCGATCGGCCTCTGGAATCGAATGCGTCTTGTCGGCTGCGAAGTCATTCCAGAGACTCTCGAAGTACGTCCGCTCACGGCCCTTCACCAATGCTTCTGGCGTCGGGCCGTTGAACCGGAAATGCCAGAGATTGGGGTGGTTGTAGATGGCCTCCCAGCCGGCCACGCCGGGAAGAAAGGCATCCATCAAGACCAGCTTTTCCGTCTCTGCGGGAAACTGCGCCGCGTAGGCGTACGCCACCATCAGGCCGATGTCGTGGCCCACCACCCGCGCCTTTTCGATCCCGAGTGACCTGGCGAGCGCATGGATGCGCGCCGCGGCGGTCTTCATGTCCAGGCCGTCCCGAGGAATCTCCGAATCGCCGATCCCTGGCAGGTCCGGCGCGATCACCGTGAACTTCTCGGCGAGGCGCGGGATGAGTGGCCTCCACATGCGCGACGTTTCCGCGTAGCCATGCAACAGGATCACGGGCGGGCCGCTGCCGGACACGAGGTAATGCAGCTTGACCCCGTCAGCCGTCGCTGTGCGTGATTCGATGGCGTTCGTCGTCGGTGCCGCATGCGCCTTCCCCAACGAAGAGCAGAGGAGGAGTGCGAACAGACAAGACAGCGCGGGCCGAAGGCTCCTCATGGCGAATCTCCTGACGAAGTGCCGGTCGAAGCGACTGGCTCACGACGAGTGACCCTGGTGGGAGCTCGTTCCGGGACGAGTCCAGAACTGAACAACCGATTCCCACTCGTCGCAAGGTCTCGCAATTGAACGTCTCAATCGCCCGGTGGTCGCTGGAACCCAGGCAGGATCCCCGCCTGCTCCAACTCGCGGGCGATTCTCAGGAGGCGCATCTCGGACCAGCGCGGTCCAACGATCTCGATGCCAATCGGCAGGCCGTCGTCGTCGAAGCCGGCCGGGACCGTCAGCGCGGGCAGTCCCGTCATGTTCTGCCTGCCTGGGACGCGAGCCAGCTCCCGGTAATCCACGGTCTTGCCGTCGACCTCGAGAGGAGCGCCGGGCTCGCGGTGGGTGAAGGCGGTCGTCATCGCCGGCGGCAGGATGAGCCCGTCGAAGTCCTCGAGGAATTCCTCCCAGGCGGCGATGAACCGGTCCCGCCGGTCGAGGGCGTCGAGGTACCACGCGAGCGTGCGCCGTTCCTCGGGCAGCTCGGCCTGGGGGTCGAACACGCTGACGATGGTCCCGACCAGATCGCCGAACAACCGGTCCAGGGCATCCCAATCGAGGTCGGGATAGCGCTCCTCGACGCGCGCACCAGCGTCGGAAGCCTGCGCGGCCACCCGCTCGACCTGCCGCCGGATGCTTTTCGCGACCGTGGCGCCGGGAGGCGTGGGTGCAACCGCCAGATGCAGATCCTCGAGCGGGCGCCGGCGCGAAACCAACGGGACCGGCGGGACGTCGCTGTCGTGCCCATCCGGGCCGGCGATGAGAGACAACGCGAGCTCCAGATCGCGAAGGTCGCGCGCCATCGGGCCGAGGCAGGACATGATGCGGACCGAGCGCGGCACCCGATGCGGAAGACGAAAGAAGCCGGTGAGCGGAACGCGGTGCTCCGTCGGCTTGAGGCCATACACCCCGCAGAAGTGCGCCGGCACCCGAATCGAGGCGACGAGGTCCGAGCCGACGTCGAGCGGCGTCATTCCCGTGGCCAGCGCGGCGGCTGCTCCACCGCTCGAGCCACCCGGCGTACGTTCCGAGTCCCAGGGATTGGCGGTCCGGCCAAAGACCGGATTCGTAGTCTGGTGGTCCGCCAGCCAGGACGGCACGTTCGAGTGACCGATGATGATGGCTCCCGACGCCCGCAGGCGGGCCGCCACCGTCCCGTCCTCGTCCGCCACGCGGTCGAGTTGGACAGTGCCCACGGTCGTTCTAAGGCCGGCGACGTCGTGCGCATCCTTGAGCGTCATCGGAACGCCGTGGAGTGGGCCGCGGATCTCACCGCGCTTGAGTGCTGCGTCCGCCGCTTTGGCCAGTGTCCGCGCTCGGCCGGCATCGAGAGAGACAACCGCGTTGAGCGTCGGGTTGTGCTTTTCGATCCGCTCGAGGCAGGCATCCAGCACCTCAACGGCGGTCAACTGCCGCCGTCGCAGCCTGCGTGCCAGCTCGGTTACCGGCAGCCAGCAAAGCCCGTCGCCCACCTTTTTCCTTTGCATCTGCTCCATCCTCCCACGTCCGGTAGCGGCTGAACCCAACGCCAGACATCCGCTCGATCGCACGCCGACCGCACGCGGCGGCACAACGGCCATTGACAGGCGGATGATCGCATTCATGATGGCGCAGCATGAGCGAGGCCCGCGCGCGCATCCGATCCTGGGCCGTTGTCGCAGCCTCGCTCGGTGGAGCGGCGGCGCTGCACGCCATCGTCCGGCCTTCGCTCGAGATGGTGCCGTTCATGCTCTTCCACGGTGCCAACTTCATCAGCGCCTGGTACGGCGGGCTTTTGCCAGGACTCGTCTGCACGGTCTCCGGCGCGGCGATCGTGAACGTCCTCTTCCTCGATCCACCCGGGGTCGCGACACTGTCGCTGCCTGCCCTCATCGCCACGGGGGTATTCGTCGCGATAGGCGTGGGCTTCAGCATTCTTTGCCATTCGAGGCTGCTCGCTCTGCGCGCAGCCGACGAAGCTCGCGTCGTGCGCGAGAACTTCCTCAGCGCCGCGGCGCACGAGCTCCGGACCCCGCTCACCACGCTGCGACTTCGTCTCCAGCGGCTGCGAGGTCGGTTTGGGCCGGCGGAAGAGGACGATCTAGGCGCTGCACTGCGCCAAATCTTGCGCATAGACGGGCTGATCCATCAGTTTCTCGACGCCATCCACTTGCAGCAGGCTCGCATCGAGTTGGACCGAAGGGCCGTCGACCTGGGCGCGCTGGCGCGGGAGGTGGGAGATCGCCTCGCTCCATCGGTCGTCCCAGCGCTGGAGGTGGAGGCGTATACGCCAGTGGTGGGGCGCTGGGACCCTGCCCGCCTCGAGCTTGTCATCGCCCACCTGCTTCTCAACGCGTTCAAGTTCGGCCGAGGAAGGCCGGTACACGTCCGGGTCGAGCGCGATGGGGACCTCGCGCTCCTGTCCGTGCAGGACGAAGGCATCGGCATCGCGCGCGAGGACCAGGAACGGATTTTCCGCCGGTTCGAGCGGGCCGTCGGAGTCAGGCAGTATGGCGGGCTAGGTCTTGGGCTGTGGATCGCCAGCGAATTCGTGCAGGCGCACGGGGGCACGATCCGGGTCGAGAGCGCAGCGGGCAAAGGCTCCATCTTCACCGTCGAGCTCCCGATTGAACCTGTCCATTGATTCGGGGGAGCGCATGGCACAACAGCTGGCTGTGGAGATCACCAAGGCAGGCAGACCTGGGCACGCGGCGACGTCGAATCCTGCCGAGACGCTGATGCAAATCGCCGGGGGCTGGTTGTTGCCGCGGAGCCTGCACCTCATCGCCGACCTCGGCGTCGCTGACGCGCTCGACGAGAGTCCGCGTTCCGCCGCGGACCTGGCCGCGGAGACCGGCGCACACCCGCAGGCTCTCGCGCGCACGCTCCGCCTTCTCTCGGCGTACGGCGTGTTCGCGACGCGGGGCGGCATGGTCTCGCACACCGCGAGCTCGCGACTGTTGCGCTCGGACCATCCACAGTCGCTGCGCCCGTTCGCGCGGATGCTCGGACTGCCGATCAACCTCGAGGCCTACCGTTTGTTCGGGGATACGCTGCGCACCGGGCGCCCCGCCATCGAGCAGGTGGTGCAGCCGAACGGGATCTTCGCCTATCTCGCTGGCCGTCCCGACGAAGCGCGGATCTTCGGCGAGGCGATGACGGCCAAGGCTCACGCCCAGGTCGCCGGCGTCCTCGGCGTCTACGACTTCTCCCGCTTCGAGTCCATCGCCGACATCGGCGGCGGGCGCGGTCATCTGCTGCAGGCGGTGCTCGAACGCGCGCCGAGGGCGAGCGGAGTGCTCTTCGACCTCCCGCACGTCATCGATGACGCCGCCGGGCAGGCATCGGAGCGGCTATCACTGCGAGCGGGTGACTTCTTCCGCGATCGCCTCCCGTCCTGCGATGCCTACATGCTGATGGACATCATCCACGACTGGGACGACGAGCAGTCGGCGGCCATCCTGAGGGCGGTACGCGCCGCGGCGCCGGATCACGCCACGCTGCTGCTGCTCGAGACCATCGTGCCAGACGAGACGGGTCCGCACTGGGCGAAGACGCTTGACGTCTTGATGCTCGCCGTCACCGGTGGCCTGCAGCGCACAGCGCAGGAGTACGAGGTGCTCCTCGCGGCGTCGGGCTTTCACATGAAGCGCGTGATCGACACGCCGACGGGCATCTCGATCGTCGAGGCGGTGACACAGCCTTCATGAAGCCAGCGGGCGTCCTCACCTTGGCCTTTGTCGCGTGCGCAGCCCGTAACGACGTGGCCGCTCCTGCTCGCACCGGGACAGCTCCCGCCGCCGCGGTGGAAGCGCCTGCGCCTTCGAACGACGCCGGCGTCGCCGAGGACGCGCCGTGCGCACGCGATGCCGACTGCGCTTTGACTCGTGTGGCACAGGGCGCATGCTGCCCGATGCTTTGCCTCCCTCGCGTCGTCACGACGGAGCGCGCTGCGGAGCTGGAGGCGAACACCGTCAGCTGTACAGGAGGCAAACAGGAATCGTGCCCGCACCCGCTGTGTCGGCCGTCCGCTGCGAGCGTGCAGCCTTCCTGTCAGGGTGGACGCTGCGTGGGTCGGACCACATCCACCCCCACCGATTGAGCAACGACAGGTGTCATCTTCAGCGGGAGCAACCTCGAGACGAGGTTCCGCGCGGCGCTGATCGACAAGGCCGGCGCCGAGGTCGTTTCGAAGCAGGACTTCGCGATCGGTGACCTGAGCATCGCGCTCTGACGGTCACCCCCGCTCAGGGCAGGCTGCCGATGTCGATCACGAATCGGTACCGGACGTCATTGCGGAGCATCCGCTCGTAGGCCTCGTTGATCTCCTGGATCGGGATCACCTCGACGTCCGCCGCGACCTCGTGGGCGGCGCAGTAATCCAGCATCTCCTGCGTCTCGGGGATGCCGCCGATCATGGAGCCGGCGAGCCGCTTGTTTCCCCCGATCAGCGAGGGCGCGGACACAGGCGTCGGCTCCGGCGGCACGCCCACCAACACCATCGCCGCCTGGGGGCGCAGCATCCCCAGGTACGCATTGTAGTCGTGCGGAGCCGAGACGGTATCGATGATCAAGTCGAACCGCCCCGCCAGCTTCTTGAACGTCGCCGGCTCCTTGGTCACCTCGAAGCCATGCGCCCCCAACCGCCGCGCATCCGGCTCCTTCGATCGCGACGTGCTGAGCACCGTCACGTCCGCGCCGAGCGACGCGGCGAGCTTCACGGCCATGTGGCCGAGTCCGCCCAGCCCGACCACGCCCACGCGATCGCCTTTCTTGGTCTTCCACTGCCGAAGCGGGGAGTACGTGGTGATGCCGGCGCAGAGCAGCGGAGCGGCGCGCGCCGGATCCAGCGCAGCCGGGACCTTCAGCACATAAGGCTCCGCCACGACGATCTCCCGCGAGTACCCGCCGTACGTGGGAGTCTTCCGGTCCATCTCCGTGCTGTTGTAGGTGAACGCCGCGCCCTTCTCGCAGAATTGCTCGAGGCCAGACCGGCACGGCGCGCACTGGCGGCACGAATCCACGAAGCATCCCACGCCCGCGAACTCGCCCGGCTTGAATTTCGTCACCTGCTTGCCGACCTGCCTGACGCGGCCGATGATTTCGTGCCCTGGCACCATCGGAAAGGTTTCGCCACCCCACTCGGCTCGGACCTGGTGGAGGTCGCTGTGACAGACGCCGCAGAAGAGGATGTCGATGTGCACGTCGCCGGGGCCGGGCTGACGGCGATCGATCGTGTACGGCCCGACCGGTTTCCTGGCGGCCGGGGCGGCGTACGCGGAGGTCTTCGGCATGTGAATCTCCTTTATCTCCATGGATGTCCGTCCGGCTTGCGCGATGCGCAAAAGATTCCCGACAGACCCCCGGGGCTTGCGCCCCAACTCGCCGACAGGGTAATGCACAGCGGAATCGTTGTGTCTACAGCAGGCTCCCGGCGAGCGGCGCCGTCCAGCTCGGAAACGTTTTTGTGTCCCGAGCTGGCTCCGCCTGCCGCCTTCCAGCGGAGGCGTCCCCGATGAACGCGAAGATGCTCCTGAAACTCTCCCTGCTCTGCGCGGCATTCCCCGCGCTCGGCGCTGACCAAATCGTCGTCGGCCTCATCACCAAGACCGAGACCAACCCCTTCTTCGTGAAGATGAAGGAGGGCGCCCAGGCGGCCGCGAAGAAGGACGGCGCCAAGCTCATGACCGGCGCCGGCAAGTTCGACGGCGACAACGCCAGCCAGGTGACGGCCATCGAGAACATGATGTCCGGCGGCGCCAAGGCCATCCTGATCACGCCGAGCGACACCAAGGCGATCGTCCCCGCCGTGAAGAAGGCGCGCAGCGCTGGAGTGCTGGTGATCGCCCTGGACACGCCGACCGAGCCCCAGGACGCCACCGACGCCCTCTTCGCCACCGACAACTTCAAGGCGGGGGTGCTCATCGGCGAGTACGCGAAGGCCGCCATGGCCGGCAAGCCGGCCAAGATCGCGACGCTCGACCTGGCTCCCGGCATCACCGTCGGCCAGCTTCGCCACGACGGCTTCCTCAAGGGCTACGGCATCCAGGAGGGCGACCCCCAGATCGTCTGCAGCCAGGACACCCGCGGCGATCAGGCGAAGGGGCAGACCGCGATGGAGAACTGCCTGCAGAAGGCCCCCGACATCAACCTCGTCTACACCATCAACGAGCCCGCAGCGGCGGGCGCGTACCAGGCGCTCAAGTCGGCAGGCAAGGCCAAGGGCGTCCTGATCGTCTCGGTGGACGGCGGCTGCGTGGGCGTGAAGAACGTGAAGTCCGGCCACCTCGCCGCGACCTCGCAGCAGTACCCGCTCAAGATGGCCGTCATGGGCGTCGATGCGGGGGTCGAGTACGCGAAGACCGGAAAGAAGGCGTCCGGCTACACCGACACCGGCGTTACGCTCATCACCGACAAGCCCATGTCCGGCGTAGACAGCAAGGACACGAAGTTCGGAACCGCGAACTGCTGGGGCAAGTGATCGCGCCGTGATCCCCGATGTCGCCACCGCTCCGCCGGCCCGCGGCAGGCTCCTCGAGCGCCTGCCGCCGGTCGCCACCCTCGGCCCGCTGGTGGCGCTGTTCCTCGCCTGCGCCTTCTTCGCATCGCAGAGCGACCGGTTCCTGAGCGGCTCCAACTTCTCGCTCATCCTCCAACAAGTGATGGTGGTGGGGGTGGTGGCGATCGGGCAGACCCTGGTCATCCTCACTGCCGGAATCGATCTCTCCTGCGGCATGCTGATGGCGCTGGGATCGATCGTGATGACCAAGCTCGCGGTGGACTACGAGATGAGCCCGCTCCTCGCGATCCTCTGCGGGCTGATGGCGAGCACGGCCTTCGGCTTCCTCAATGGCGCGCTCATCACCCGGGTGAAGCTGCCGGCGTTCATCGTGACGCTCGGCACGCTCAACATCGCCTTCGCGATCACCCAGATCTACTCGAAGTCGCAGACCGTCTCGGGCCTGCCCGAGGCACTCGAGTTCTTTGGCCGGACCTTCAGCATCGGCGAGACCGCGGTCACCTACGGCACGGTCTTGATGATCGTCATGTACCTCATCACCTGGTTCATCCTGCGCGACACCGCGCCGGGGCGGCACATCTACGCGCTCGGCAACAACGCCGAGGCGACGCGGCTGATGGGGATCGACACCCGGCGGATGCTGCTTTGCATCTACACGATCGCCGGCCTCCTCTACGGCGTGGCCGGGCTCTTGCTCGTGGCCCGCACCGGCGTCGGCGACCCGCAGGCGGGCCAGACCGACAACCTCGACAGCATCACCGCCGTGGTCCTCGGCGGCACCAGCCTCTTCGGCGGTCGGGGCAGCATCCTCGGGACGCTCCTGGGCGCCCTCATCGTCGGCGTGTTCCGGAACGGCCTGACGCTGATGGGCGTGGCCTCCGTCTACCAGATCCTCATCACCGGCATCCTGGTGATCCTCGCAGTCACCACCGACCAACTTTCACGGCGCAAGGGGTAGAGCGATGGCCCAGCTGAGTAATTGTCCCGTCCTCGAAGCGCGCCGCCTGGTCAAGCGCTACGGCCAGGTCACCGCGCTCGACGGCGCGGACTTCCTGCTCTTCTCCGGCGAGATCCTCGCGGTCATCGGCGACAACGGCGCCGGAAAGTCCACGCTCATCAAGGCGCTCTCCGGCGCCATCATCCCCGACGCCGGCGAGATCCTGCTCGACGGGAAACCGATCCACTTCCACAGCCCGCTCGACGCGCGGAGGCAGGGCATCGAGACCGTCTACCAGGACCTGGCAGTGGCGCCGGCCATGTCCATCGCCGAGAACCTGTTCCTGGGGCGCGAGGCGAAGAGGACCGGCCTGCTGGGCTGGATCGGGGCCCTCGACAAGAAGCGGATGCTGGCCGAGGCGACCCGGCACATGCAGATGCTCAAGATCGGCATCCGCTCGATGAAGCAGGCGGTGGAGACGCTCTCCGGCGGCCAGCGCCAGGGCGTGGCGGTGGCCCGCAGCGCGGCCTTTGCCCGGCACGTGGTGATCATGGACGAGCCCACCGCCGCGCTCGGCGTCAAGGAGAGCAACATGGTGCTCGATCTCATCCGCCGGGTGCGTGAGCGCGGGTTGCCCGTCATCCTCATCAGCCACAACATGCCTCACGTGTTCGAGATCGCCGACCGGATTCACATCGCGCGGCTGGGAAAGCGGGCGTGCGTGGTGAACCCCAAGCACATCAGCATGTCCGATACAGTCGCGGTAATGACGGGCGCGAAGCGGCCGGAGGAACTGCCGCCGCAGGCGCTCGCGTAGCGCGCAAGCGAGGTAGAAGCCATGGCGAGCGCGGCCAGCTACGTCGTTTTCGGAGAGGCGCTCACCGATTTCATCCAGGAGAGTGCCGGCCGCTGGCGCAGCGTGGCCGGGGGTTCACCCTGGAACGTCGCGCGCGTGGGCGCCCGGCTCGGTCTCCCGACAGCGTTCGCCGGCGCGGTGGGCAAAGACGTGTTCGGAGAAGAGCTGCTGCGTCTCTCGCGCGCAGCCGGCCTCGACCCGCGCTTCGTCCAGCAGGTCGACCGGCTTCCCCTGCTCGCGATGGTGGTCTCGAAGCATCCGCCGCAGTACTTCTTCATCGGGGAGAACAGCGCCGATCTCCACTTCGACCCGGCCGCGCTGCCGAAGGGCTGGGTCGAAGCCGCCGAGGTCGTGCACTTCGGCTCGCTCGGCCTCGTGCGCGAGCCTCTCGCCTCCCGCCTCGTGGCAGTGGCGGAGAGAGTGCGCGCCGCCGGCAGGCGCATCGCCTTCGATCCGAACTACCGGAACCTCATGACTGAAGCCTATCGTCCCACGCTGCGACGGATGGCGGAGCTGGCCGACTACATCAAGGTCTCGGACGAGGATCTGAGCGGCCTCTTTCCCGGCACCGACCCCGCGGTAGCGCTGGCACAGCTCCGTGCCTGGTCGCCGCGGGCGAGCTTCCTCTTCACACACGGCGAGACGGGGCTGGAGCTGATCTCGCCGGAGCGGCAGGTGACGCAACCGGCCTTCCGGGTGACGGTCGCGGACACGGTGGGAGCGGGGGATGCGAGCATGGCGGGCTGGATGTTCAGCGTGATCACGCGCCCTGACGCGACCCTCGAGGCCCACGCGGCGTTCGCAGCGGCGGCCGCGGCGGTTGCGTGCCAGCATCATGGCGCGTACGCGCCGACGCTCGACGAGGTGACCTCTTTCCTCGCGGCGCGCGGGCGGCAGGCAGCCAGTCCGGGCGGTTGAGGCGGGGGCGAAAAAAAAGGGCGGCCTTTGGCCGCCCTCGACGAACGAACGCGAAATGCTATTTACGCGCGAGCGGCGATCTTGTGAAAGGTCGAGTTGGAGACCTCATAATTCTGCAGCTGAGGAGTTCCCTCGACGACCTTTCCCAGCGCCTTCAGCACTTCCGGATAGCCCGTGCGGCTGTAGGCTTCCGCGTTCTCCTTCGACTGCCAGAAGCTGATTGCGTACGCTTCCGTTCCGCCCGGGACGACGAACGCAACTTCGTCCTGGAAACCCTCTTGCTTTCGAAGCATCGGAAGGACTTCCTTCTCAAGCGTCTGGGTGAACTGCGCGGTGCTGTTGGGCTTGAGCTGGATCCGAACGTTTCGTGCGAACATGATTAGCCTCCTCGGGCTGGTGCTGGCTAAGTTGTGAGGATGTCCGGGAAGATCTGACTTAGTTCAGAAGACCCGATCGCGAGCAGATCTGCTCAGCGGCATCCTGGAGTCTAAGGGGTCACCGCCGCAGGCGCGAGGAAATCGACATCCGCGAGCCAGGGCACCTCTTCGCCGCGGCCTTTCTATTCGCCCGCCGGCCGGCGGCGCTGAAGGAAGCTCCTGATTTTGGCCTCCAGGTCGTCAGGCAGGCAGGGCTTGTCGAGAGAAAGGTCGCCACCTGCTGCCCGAACCGCCTGATGCGCGTTCTCACCAACGGAAGCCGAGAGGGTGATGATCGGAACCTCCTTGGTGGCGGGACGGCTGCGCAGCGAGCGGATGACGGTGATGCCGTCGACCTTGGGAAGCGCGAGGTCGAGCACGATCAGATCGAAGTGTTCTTTCTCGGCTCGCTCGAGCGCCTCTTCTCCATCCTTTGCGGTGACGACCAGGTACCCGGCGAAGGACAGCATCTCCGCGTACATCTCGCGCGAATCAGCGTAGTCGTCGACGATCAAGATGTGGGCAGCCGGCCGCTGTTCGCTCTCGACCATGCCATCCTCTTAAGTCCGCCACCGCGGTCCGGGCACCCCGCTTGCGTTCACGGTTCAACTCGAAAAGCGACATCCTCGTTCGCTGCCGGACAGCCGGGGAGCGCGATTTCACAGAGGGTGCGTGGTGCTCATGGGTATTCGTACGCAGCCTGATGGCGTTGGCTCGCGTCGCCGCCAGCCTGGATGCATTGATTGAAATGGGACGCCGCCTCGGGCTGCGCGCCCAGGTACAGGAGCGCCTCCTGGCGGTGCTCGACGCAGCGCTCGAGATGCGGAAGTTGCCCGGTGGCAGCGTAGACGGAACCGCACCGCTGATCCTGCGCGTTGCAGACGTCGAGGTCGCCTATGCGTTGGATCTCGACAACGAGGCCGTGCACATCCTTTCCGTGGATGCCTTCAGGGACGGCAAGGCCGAAGACCACTGGCCTTTCGGCTGGCGTTCACTCGGGGAACCGAGCTCACGATCCTAGGCGCCTACCGTTCGTTGACCTCCACGGATGACGCGGTGCGGCCCGCCCTGGAACGAGTTGCCCTGTGTGGCGCGAAACATCTCCTCCGCTGGGTCACTGTCCGAGGCATGCGCACATGCGCAGCCTTCGCGCGCCGCTCAAGAGTGCGAGGGATCGCCGATGCGCATGCAGCTTTCCGTGGTGACCAAGACCTGGATCTGGATCGTGCTCGCCCTGACTGCGGGCGCCGCAACCGGGATCGTCAGCGCCGATCGCCCTGCTCAGACCGGGGACGCCGCCTCGACCGCGGCCGGTTCCGCAGTGGCCAGGGCCTTCGTTCCGTGATGACCGCCGCATCGGACCTTCGCCGATCCTACCGGATCAGACTGTCGGCACCGTGCCTCCATCGATGACGTACTCGCTTCCATGAATCGCGGCGGCTCGCTCCGAAGCCAGGAAAGCCACGAGCTCAGCGACCTCATCGGGGCGAGCAGGGCGGCCCACCGGGATCCCGCCGAGCGAATCCATCAGGCCCTGTCGAGCGGCGTGTTCATCCAGGCCACGCTGCGCGGCGAGGCGAACGATCAGTCCGTGTGCGGCCGTCGTTTCGGTGAAGCCGGGCGCGACCGTGTTCACGCGCACCCCCTTCGGTCCCACTTCCTTCGATAGCCCTTTGCTGTAAGTCGTCAGCGCGGCCTTGGCGGCCGCGTAGGCGAGCGTTGCCTCGAACAGCGGCAAGCGCCGCTGGATGGACGTGATGTGGATGATGACGCCCGATCGCCGTTCGAGCATCCCGGGAAGCAGAGCGCGATCGAGGCGGACCGCGGCCAGGAGATTCCCATCGAGAGCCTGCCCCCAATCTTCGTCGCCGAGGACGGCGAAGCCGCCGCTGGGCGCGGAGGATCCGCCCACGTTATGGACGAGGAGGTCGACGCCGCCGAACTGGTCCAGAACGCTACGGACGATGTTCTCGATACCGGCTGCCGTACTCACGTCGGCCCGGACGAACAGGTCGGGAGCCTGGCCTTCCGGCAGCTCGCTCCGGGCCGTAGTCGCGACTCTCGCCCCGCCGGCAGCCAGGCGCCGCACGATGGCTTCGCCGATGCCCTTCGTGCCGCCGGTCACGAGTGCGCGCTTGCGGTGGAACTCCCTCGGATCGATCACGAATCGCCACGCGCCCGGCATCATGTTGGCTCCTTCTGGGCCGCGGCTGCGGACCAGCTGACGGCCTTTCGATGTCCGGAAACTTCACTTACACTTACCGGATGTCAAGAACGCACCGAAAAGTAAGGTACCAACCGAAAAGTAAGCTGTCCCATCCGACGGCCGCCTCGGCCGCCGCCCATGTCGAGCAGAGCCTGAAGTTCCTGGAGGGCCGCTGGAAGCTGGTCATCCTCTTTCATCTGTTCGGCGGCAAGGTGCTGCGCTTCTCGGAGTTGGAACGGGCGATCGCGGGCATCTCGCAGAAGATGCTGATCCAGCAGCTCCGCCAGATGGAGCGCGACGGGATCGTCCGACGCATCGTGCACCATCAGGTGCCGCCCAAGGTCGAATATGCCTTGACCGACTGGGGCCAAGCACTTTGCCCTGCGCTCGAAGCGCTACTGGAATGGGCGGCGCAGCACGAGGTGATGACGTCGAGCGCGGATGAGCCCGGGCGCGGTTCCTGATTTCGTAGCCGCGCAACCCCTTCGGCATCGACCTTCAGAAATCTACTTCGACGACCCGGAAACCTGGACGGTCCTGGAGGGTCGTCGATGGACTCGATCGACCAGGGCTCTTCCCCGTGCAGGTGAGCTGCACCTGTTCCGTCACCCCCACGCGGCAGGAGTGAAGCACCACCGCGCCTACCGCAAACGATGCCTTCATGCTCCTTCCGCTCGGCGGCGACACCGCGAGCGCGAGCGCGGCTGCAATGGTCGTCATCCTTCCTCCATCGTGGCGCGGTCCCGGGTCGCCCACCGCTACGCTTTCCTGCGCAATAGAAAGTACGTTCGCATCGGCCCTTTTCCCTTCACGGGAATCGGGCCTCGCTCGGCGAACTCGTACCGTTCGCGCAAGAGCTGGAACGTCGCCTCCGTGACCTGGATACGGCCCGGCTCGCCGTGCGACTCCATCCGGCTCGCTGTGTTCACCGCATCTCCCCAGAGGTCGAAGACGAACTTCCGCGTCCCGATCACGCCGGCCACCACCGGCCCGGTGTTGATGCCAATGCGGATGGCGAGGGAGGTGCCGCGCCGCGCGTTGAAACGGCGCAGCGCTTCGCAGAAGTCGAGCGCCATCTCCGCCACGGCGATCGCGTGATCCGGGCGCGGAATGGGGACGCCGCCGGCCACCAGGTAAGCGTCGCCGATGGTCTTGATCTTCTCCAGGCCGTGCCGGTCCACCAACTCGTCGAAGTCGGAGAAGATCCCGTTGAGCTGTTCGACGAGATCGGCGGGCGGCAGCCGCATCGCCAGCTCGGTGAATCCGACGATGTCGGCGAAGAGGATGGTCACCTCGGAGAAGTGGTCCACGATGGTCTTCGGCGCGTCCTTGAGGCGGTCGGCGATCCGGGAGGGCAGGACGTTGAGGAGCAGCTGCTCGGAGCGGTCGCGCTCGCCCTTCAACGTCTGTACGTAGACCCGTTCCCGATCGCGCCTCCGCTTCTTTTCCAGGCAGGCGCCGACACGGGCGCGGAACATCGTCGGCTCGAACGGCTCGGGCAGGTAGTCCTCCGCGCCCAGCTCCAGGCATCGCGCCACGCTGTCCAACTCTTCGACGGCCGAAAGCATCAGCACCGGGATGTCGCGCAGCCCGGGATCGGACTTCATGCGCCGGAGGATCTCGTAACCGTCCAGCTCCGGCATCTTCACCTCGAGAAACACCAGGTCAAAGGGCTCCTTCTCCAGCTTGCGCAACGCTTCGCGGCCGTCCTCGGCTTCTGCCACGCTGAGCCCCTGCCCCGCCAGCCGGGCGGCGAGCACGCCGCGATTGACGGCCAGGTCGTCCACCACCAGCACACGCCCTTGCAGCGTCACGCGGCACCCATCTCCATGGCTCACTTCGCCCCGGCGGCGAGCAGGGCGGCCTCGGCGAGGCGCGGGGCAGGCTTCGCGTGATGTTCGCGTTCGCGGAAATCGAGTCGGCGCACCAGTTCGTGCAGCAAGGCGATGTGGTGCTTCAGCGCGGCGACGAGGCGCCGATGGTCCGCCTCCTGCCCGAGCATCTGGAAAGCGAGGTGCGCGGCGTCCTTGACCGCGCAGGTTCTCGCAGGGGCGGTCAAACCTCGATGAACGATGTCGAGCTGCCTGAGCTCGTGCGCGAAGGCAACCCAGACATCGGCCAGGTCAGGTTCAGCGAGCATGCGAGCCAGGGACTCGCGATTCTCCTCTTCGCCGTCGACCACCACGATCCCTCGTTCGGGCGTCATCGTCTGCATGCCAGACCTCCGGGGCAGGAAAACAAGAGAGCTCTCCCGTCTTCTAACATAGGCGTCTGTCTTACGCAAGCTTACGATGTCACATCCGCGGACGCGGACCCCCCGCGGGGAACGCGCGGCGTTGGGAAGCTCACTTCTTCCCGCGGAACAGCCGCGGCAGGCGGGTTTTGGGCTTCTTTGGGCCCCCCATCTCCTCCTCGACCTGGTCGAGGCCTCTCAGGAGCAGCATGCGGGCGGCCATGCTCGCAGTAGCCTCGATACCCGGCTGCGTCTCGTTGAGGTAGTCCCTGTAACGGTGGAGCCGCTCCAGCGTGCCGATCGGCAGCCGTACGTTGAAGAGCTGGAATTCCTCGCTGAAGCGCTCTGCCATCGTTGCTCCCGTCGCCGAGACCTGGTTGCCCACCCCTGATCGTCACACTTACATTGTCAGATGACGCAAGACAATCCCCGCCAGCGCCGCAGTTTCAGGGCGGGTGCGTGCTTTCGCGTGATGCTATCGTGGGGCACGGGCCGAGCTTCGCGCTGGGCGAGGACGAGCCGCGAGGAGAAGAGTGGAGCCGAAGGACACGCGGATCACTGCCGTCGCCGGCATCCGTGACCCCGGGGGTGGGGAGGACCCGTGCGTCGTCCAGATCTACGGTCCACAACTGGGCAAGAAGGTGACGCTCCAGGCGGCCGAGATCGCCATCGGCCGCGGCGATGGGTGCGAAATCGTCCTCGACCTGGACAACGTTTCGCGCCGCCACTGCACGCTCGTCAAACGCGACCTCGGTTTCTTCTTGCGGGACGACGACTCCACCAACGGTACCTACCTGAACAACGCCCAGGTGCGCGGGGAGATGCCCCTTCGCAGCGGGGATCTCGTCAAGGTCGGTTCGGCCATCTTCAAGTTCCTCCATGGCGGCGAGCTCGGATCGATCGAGGCGCAGTATCACGAGGAGATCTACCGGCTCACCATCATCGACGGTCTTACACAGGCCTACAACAAGCGCTATCTGCTCGAGCTCCTCGAAAGAGAGATGGCGCGCTGCACCCGGCACGGCCGCGCGCTCTCGCTGGTCCTGATCGACATCGACCACTTCAAGAAGATCAACGACGGCTTCGGGCACATCGCCGGGGACCACGTCTTGCGCGAGATGGCGGCGACGATGAAGACGTGCATCCGCCGCGAGGACTGCCTCGCGCGCTATGGCGGTGAGGAGTTCGTCCTCGTCCTGCCCGAGACCGGGAGCGAGAACGCCGTCTTCCTCGCCGACAAGCTGCGCAGGCTCGTCGAGCAGCACGAGTTCGTGTTCGAGGGGAAGCGCATCCCGGTCACGTACAGCGCGGGCGTCGCGAGCTTGCAGAATGCGCACGATTCCGCACCCGCCTTCCTCAAAGTTGCCGACCACAAGCTCTACGAGGCCAAGCGGCGGGGTCGCAACCAGGTCGTCGCCTAGGCGCGGCGACAGAAGATTTCTTAGCCCCTACGCCTGAGCGCGATCGCTCGCCAGTCCGGCTCTGAGACGCGTTCTAGCCGGCGGTAAGTGGGGCCAGGACTCGCACCTACAGGCCAGGAACCGAGCCACTTGACCCCCGGTTGGGGAAGTTTCTCTAATGATGCTTAAAATGTTTGCGAATCATTTTGAACAGATTCAAGGTTGAAAGGCATGCGACTCGGATCGGGTCGCTTTGGGGCGCGTAATGGAGCTCGGGGGTACCGCGAAGCAGCCGAGCAGGTGCGGTCTCTCGGCCGTGCTGATCAGCACGATTCTCGTCGGCTGCGCCGCGGCGCCCGACGCCAATGTGGACGGTACCGCCCACCGGGCCTGGTCGCCGCCGCAGCGCCCGCGCCTGACGCTCCCGGCACAGCCCGGCAAAGGCCTGGCAATCAAGGTCGTGTGCCAATCGCAGGTGAGCGGCTCCTGCAGGGTGTCGACCAATGTCGATGCGTCGCACACGCAAGGGCAGTTGCTCAATGCGGCGGACGCCCTCAAAGCGGTCAATGCGCCTCAGCCCGGCCTACCGCCCGCGACCGCGCAGGTCTTCTCCTGGGTCTTCGATCGGCCGGTGGACTGGACCGACCTCGAGCAGCCCACGTTGGGAGTCTTCGACACCAACCTCGACAGCGCGCAGCTTTTCGGCGGCGAGATGGCGAATATGGCCTGGACGTTCTCCGGCTACCTGGCCATCCCGGCGGCGGGCACCAAGTCCTTCGCTGTGGGTTCCCAGGACGGTTATCTCCTCGCGCTGAATAACGGCACCACGTCCTCGATCAGCCAATACAACGGCAATCGCAGCTTCGCCTATGGCGACACCCTGGGCCTGCCGCTCACGGTGAGCTTCCCTTCGGCGGGCCTCTACCCGATCTTCCTGCTCGTCTGGAACGACGCCGGTCCCCAGGGGGTCGAGCTGGCCTGGCATGACGGCAACGCGCTCATCCTGATTCCGGACGCCAGCACCAAGAACGCGAACGGGTACGCCCTGGTCCCGGCCAGCAGCCTTTACGCCCCGGACATCCGCGCTACCCTGTTCGTCGACGATCAGACCCGCCCTGCCGGGCCGGTGCTATCCGGCGACACGCTGCAGTGGACGTCGACCGTGCGCAATCAGGGTGTGGTGCCCGCGGCCGGCGCAAGCTTCAGCGTGGCGACGCCCAAGGCGACCCTGCAAAACCTGACGCTGATCGGCGACGGCGGCACCTGCGCCAGCTCGGCCGACGCAAGCGTGGACACGCTGAGCTGCTCGTTGCCTGCCCTCGACCCGGGGGCGGCACAGACGCTGCGCTTCTCCGCCCAGGTGAAGACCGGCCTTGCCGGGGGGACGCCCATCGACGTTCAGGGCGTGGTGACGGGTCTCGCGACTGACCCCGCCCTGATCGGTTCCGTGCAAACCGCGCTGAGCGTGGCGGTGAACAACCCCTCCGACCTGTTCGTGCTCACCGACGACGTCGGCCTGAACGGCTTTGCGACGCTGGACACCGGCAACGCTCCCGTCCTGGCGCTGGGAGCGCCGGGCGCCGCCGACGACGATCCGGCGCGCGTGGTGATCGGCGTCGCGCTGCGCCTGCCGGCGACGCCCAGCATCAGCTCGCCCGCGGAAGGGGCCGAGATAGAGGGCCCGCTCCTCGTGGCTGGGAGCGCCGATCCCGCCTCCACCATCAGTGTCACCATCGACGGCGCCTTCATTGTCCAAACCATGGCGGGGATCGACGGCGCCTTCGCCCTCTCCATGCCGCTGTCGGCCGCTGCGGGCAACCACGCGGTTGGGGTGACCGCCTCGGATACCGCGGGCAACCTCAGCTCAACGGCTACGGCGAACTTCCAGTATGTGGTTGGCGGGCGGGCACGCGGGGGTTGTGCCACCGGCAGCGGCACCGGTCCGCTGTGCCTGCTCCTGTTGGGGCTCTGCGCTGCGCGCAGGCGCCGATCGTTCGCGGCGCCGCTGGCTGGAGCGGCGTTGATGCTGACCGTGAACGCCGCGAGCGCCGCTGCGCCCGAGGTGAACCTGAGCCTGTTTCGCCCTGCGACCGGAGGCGACGGCTATGCGGGTGTCGAGGGTGCGCGGCCGCTCGAGTCGGGCGAGCCTCTCGAGGTGCGCTTCTGGCTGGACGGCGCCACGAAAACGCTGCTGTACCTGCCCGGCGCGGGCGGTGAGCAGACCGTCCTGCGCAATCGGTTGGGCGGCTGGCTGGTCGCGCAGGCGCACCTGTTGGGACCGCTCTCGCTCGCCGTCCAGATACCCGTGACGCTGAACCAGAGCGGCGACCTCACCAACCTGCCCCCTTCTTCGCGCGGACCCTCCAGCACGCCGGCAGGGCTGAGCGATCTCCGCCTGACCCCACGGCTCTCGCTTCTCCGCCAGGAGCGGGCCGGCATCGACCTGGCCGCCCAGTTGTCGCTGGAGGTGCCAACGGCGCGAGCCCAGTCGTTTACCGGCGACGGCCGCGTCGACGGCGAGGCACTGCTGGCGCTGGGGCGCCGCTGGGACGGTCCGGGCCTGTCTGCGATCGAGCTGCTCGGCAATGCGTACGCGCGGTTGCGTCCACCGCGCCAGGTGATCGAGGTGAAGACCGGGAACCAGGCCGGCGCGCGCCTGGGGGCGGGCTTCTTCCCCGGGCTGCGGAGCCAGCTCGTCCCCCATCGCGTGTTCGCCGAGATCGAAGCTCAGACCTTCTTGCGCGCGGGCGGCGCCGCGGGATCAACTCCGGCCGAGTGGCGCGGCGGCGTGGGCTTTTGCATCGGGCGAGCGGTCGCCTTCGACCTGGCCGCGGGCGGCGCCATCGGCAACGGGATCGGCGCGCCGGTGGCACGCGTCATTACCGCCGTGGGCTTTTCGCCCCAGAGCTGCGGCGGTGGGGCTCCCCTGTCCGTGGTCGACCGGGACGGCGACGGCATTGCCGACGCCGACGACATCTGCCCCGATCAGCCAGGGCCGAGGGAGAACAAGGGCTGCCCCCTCGTGGTTGCACGGGAGCAGCCCGCCGGTCCTCCTGCCCCTGCCGTCGCGCCGGCGCCCCCCGAACCGGCGAAGCTGGCCGAGGCTCCCAAGCCACCCGAGTCGGACCGGGATCACGACGGCGTGCCGGACAAGGAGGATTCTTGCCCCGATCTTCCCGGGACGGCGGCGAATTACGGATGCCCGGTGACGATCAAGCAACTGGTAGTGATCCGAAACGAGCGGATCGAGATCCTCGACAGGATCTATTTCAAGACCGGCAAGGCGATGCTCGAACGGCGCTCGTTCCCGCTGCTCGATCAGGTCGCGTTCCTGCTCAAAGGCCACGCCGAGTTGCTGACGGTCCAGGTCGAGGGCCATACCGACAACGTCGGCAGGGCCGCGACGAATCTCGCGCTGTCGCAAGCGCGCGCGAATGCGGTGGTCACGTACCTGGCCAAGACTGGCGTGGATCCGTCGCGGCTGCGCGCCCGCGGCTTCGGCTCCAACAAGCCCGTCGCGGACAACGCCGCCAGAGCCGGCCGGGAGAGGAATCGGCGCGTCGAGTTCAACGTGATCGGTGTCTCACAGGAGCCGGCTCGGCCGGGCACCTGAGAGCTGCGAGGTTTCGCATGGGCGAACCGATCGATCCAGGCTATCTGGTGCCGGGGACCAGGATCGGGTTCTACCGGATCGTCTCCAGGGTCGCCGCCGGCGGCTTCGGCGTCCTCTACCGCGTCGAGCGGGACGGCCAGAACTATGCGCTCAAGATCGCCACCCACAGGCGGGACGAGATCACGCCGGACCAGCTCCGAAATCAGGAGGAGCGCGCCGACCGCGAGCTGGTGGCGCTCAAGTCGCTGGACCATCCCAATATCGTCCGGGTGCACGCTTTCGAGAGATGGCCGAGCCTGCGGGACGGCTATCCGTTCTTGATCATGGACTTCGTCGAGGGTGACCGGCTCAACGCCTGGGCAGCCAAGGAGCGCCCATCGCTCGTGACCATCTGCCAGGTCTTCCGCAAGATTGCCCTCGCCCTGCACGAGATGCACCGGATCGACATCTACCATCGCGATTTGAAATCCGACAACTTGCTGGTCCGGCGCGACGGAGAACCGATCATCGTCGACTTCGGCATCGCCCGGCCGCTGCAGGCCCGCACCGTCACGCGGGACCACACGTTCGTGGGCACCTCGACGCACCTGCCGCCCGAGTACTGCCAATTCTTCAGCAGCGAGGCGTGCCAACACGGAGAACGCTTCCACTTCACGCCGCAAGGGGACCTGCACGCCGTGGGCTTCATGCTGTACGAGCTGCTGGCAGGCCGGCCGCCCTTTCCTCCGGCCGAGGATGACGTGGCGATGATGCTGACGATCATCCGCTGCGTGCCCCTCCCTGCGGCGGAGGTGAACCCGCGAGTGCCCCGCTCACTCGATGCCATCGCCGCGCGGCTCCTGGAAAAGGAGCCTGGGCGCCGGTACGCCGACGGGCAGCAGCTGGCCGACGCCCTGGAGCTGGCGCTCGCGCAGTCCGATCCGTCGTGGACCCAGCCCCACGCGGTCCCTCCGCCGCCAGGGCGGGATCGGCCCACGCGCGGCGACCGCTCGGGCGGCGCCCGGGCGCTGCCGTCGCGAGCCCGCGATGCCGGCTTCGCACCTTTGGTCTCTACCGGCGCAGCCACGCTCGAGTCGCGCTTGGTCAACGCGATCGCCGAAACCATGAGAGAGACGGGCGCGGACATCAAACCGCCGCATTCGGCCACCGCCCTCAGCGTCGAGATCGTGCGGCGCGTCGAAGTCCCTACACGTGCTGCGCAGGAACGGCTGCCACCACGCGCCAAGCGCTCGATCATGATCGTGGGCGGCGCGTGCGCGTTGCTCGCGCTCTCGACTGTGATCCGCGCGTCACCCGGTGTTCGCTTCGGGCGTTGGCCCGGCGCTTTGCCGCCGGCCGCGCTACAGGCGGCGCCGCTGCCGCCGGCTCCTGAGCAAGAGCTGCTTCGGTCCCGCGCTACCGATCTGGAATTGCCAACTCCGTCGACGTCGCTGAGCTCCACAACGCCGGCGGCCGTGCGAGTCCGAGAGGCCGGGAACCGCACCCACGTCGCGAATCCCGACTTCGGGATTAGCTCCGCAGCGTCAGCGGCCACCGAGGTCACCGAAGGGCACTCGCTCGGAGTTCCCGCAGGCGCCGAGTTGGCTGTGAGATTGCTGAGCAGCCTCGACGACCATGCCCTGGCCGGAGCTTCGGTGGAGGCCCTGCTGATCCGCCGGGTGAAGGGTCACAAGCGCCGTTCGCTCCCCGCAGGAACCATCCTCTACGGGGTGGCGACCCAGAACGGTGGGCGCTTCGTTCTGCGTTTCAAGCGCGCCAAGCTGCCTGACGAGACGCAATTCGAGATCGACGGTCTCGCCTACGACGCGAGCGGCACGCACGGAATTGCTCCGACCAGGCTGAAAGCGGGTATCGCCGTGCTCGCCGCCGGCGAAGAATTCGTCGTGCTGATCCCGCAGGGTTTCTAAGCATTCACGACCGACGCTGTCACGCGGCGAGCGCAGTCAGCTCGAGCCGCTTCCGCAGCTACACCCTCGCGGGAGCCCTTGATTTCGCCCCTGCGGGCGGCGGTCGGTGGCACACCCCTGCCGCGCTCTGCTAGGCTGCGCGCGCTGTGGCAGAAGGCGACCAAGCTGCGCCTATCTGTCCTCGGTTCTGCCGGGCCACCTACTTCTACGACTGCTCGGCCTGGCCGCGAAGCGTTCCCTGGCCGAGCACCGCCCGGTCCGGAGATCGAGGGCTGAGCCGGAGGAGGTGGAAGACGACAATCCAGGTTGAGCACCCGCTGGTGCTCAGATCGCAAAGTGGGACGGATCGGAACCGTTGCACCCTGACGACACCTCTGTGAGGAGGACGGAATCCATGAAGAGAGTGGCAATTGCACTGATGACGACCGCGGCGCTGGGCTTCGCTTCCACGGCGTCGGCCGCCGACAAGAAGGTCAAGATCGGCGTGACCATGGCGCTGTTCGACGACGTGTGGCTGACCTTCGTCCGAGATGCGATGACGAAGAAGGGCGGCGCGCTCGGCGACGTCGACCTGACCATCGTCGATGCCAAGAACGACACGGCCAAACAGGTCGGGCAGGTCGAGAACTTCCTGGCCCAGAAGATGGACGCGATCGTGATCCTGCCGGTGGACACGGCCGCGACCGGCCCCATGACCAAGGAGGTCACCGCCGCCAAGACCCCGCTGGTCTACGTGAACCGCAAGCCCGACAACCTCCCCAAGGGCGTGCTCTACGTGGGCTCCGACTCCATCGACGCCGGCCAATTCGTGGGCGAGGAGGTCAGCAAGGCAATCGGCGGGAAGGGCAACGTCGTCATCCTGATGGGCGAGCTCCAGAACGAGGCCGCCATCAAGCGGACCGAGGGCACCAAGAAGGTCCTCAAGAAGCACCCGGGCATCAAGATCATCCGCGAGCAGACCGGCAACTGGCAGCGCACGGAGGGCCGGACCATCATGGAGAACTGGCTCGCCTCCGGCGACAAGATCGACGCCGTCGCCTCCAACAACGACGAGATGGCGCTCGGCGCGCTCATGGCCATCAAGGCCGCGGGCAAGCTGGGCAAGATCTACGTCGGCGGAACCGACGGCAGCCCGGACGCCCTTGACTCCATGGACAAGGGTGAGCTGAACATGAGCGTGTTCCAGGATCCCGTCGGCCAGGGCGAGGGCGCGATCGAGGGGGCCTACCTCGCGGCCAAGCACCAGCCCAACCCGCGCGCCAAGAGCGACGTCATCTGGATCCCGTACCAGAAGATCACCAAGGAGAACTACAAGTCGTTCATGAAGAAGTAGCCAGACCGAAGCGACCGGTCCCCGCCGGCGCCCTCGCGCCGGCGGGATTCACCGGAGGGCCGCGCGATGAGCGAGCACGTCCTCAGGATGCAGGGCATCTCCAAGCGGTTCCCCGGCGTTCATGCGCTGGACCAGGTCCAGCTGAACGTGCGCAAAGGGACCGTGCACGCCCTCATGGGAGAGAACGGGGCGGGCAAGTCCACCCTGATGAAGTGCCTGATCGGGATCTACGCGCCCGACTCCGGGACCATCGAGTTCAAGGGCCAGGAGGTGAGGATCGGCAATACCCACCACGCGCTCTCCATGGGTATCTCGATGATCCACCAGGAGCTCTCCCCCGTTCCGCACATGACGGTGGCGGAGAACATCTTCCTGGGGCGCGAGCCGCTCACCTGGTACGGGCTGGTCGACATGCGGGAGCTCAACCGGCGCACGAGGGAGCTCCTCGGCCGGCTCGGGATCGCGGTCGCCCCCGAAAAGAAGATGGTGGAGCTTTCCATCGCCAACACGCAGCTGGTCGAGATCGCCAAGGCGATCTCCTACGACTCGAGCCTGATCGTCATGGACGAGCCCACCTCGGCCATCACCGAGGCCGAAGTGGCGAACCTCCACAACATCATCCGCTCGCTCCGGGACCGGGGCGTCTCGATCATCTACATCACCCACAAGATGGACGAGGTGTTCAAGATCTGCGACGAGGTCACCGTCCTGCGCGACGGCCGGTACGTGGGCACGAGCCCGATAAAGGCCCTCTCGCACGACCTCCTCATCCAGAAGATGGTCGGCCGCGAGCTGACCGACATGTTCCACAAGGAGAAGACGCCCGTCGGCGAGCCGATCCTGTACGTGCGGAACTACTCCGGCAAGCGGTTCCGCGGGGTGACCTTCCAGGTGCGGCGCGGCGAGATCTTCGGCGTGGCGGGGCTCATGGGCGCCGGGCGAACCGAGCTGCTGGAGACCATCTTCGGCGTCCACCCGCGGACGTCGGGCGAGATCTACCTGCACGGGAAGAGGGTGGAGATCCGGCAGCCCTCGGACTCCATCCGGCACGGGTTCGCGCTCCTGACCGAGGACCGGAAGCTCAGCGGCCTGTACATGAACGCGACCGTCCGCGACAACATCTCCATCGCCAACCTGCTCCGCTACCTGGCCGGACCGTTCGTCCGGTTCCGCAAGGTCGCCGCCGACTGCGAGCGGATGCGCAAGGCGCTCCGCATCAAGACCCCCAGCCTCCTGCAAAAGGTAAGGAACCTCTCGGGCGGGAACCAACAAAAAGTCTTGCTCTCCCGCTGGCTGCTGACCGAGCCGGAGATCCTGATCCTCGACGAGCCCACGCGCGGCATCGACGTGGGCGCCAAGGCCGAGATCTACCGGCTGATGGTCGACCTGGCTCGGAGCGGCAAAGCCATCATCATGATTTCGTCCGAGCTGCCCGAGGTCCTCGGCATGTGCGACCGCATCATGGTGATGCACGAGGGCGACAAAGTGGGCGAGCTGGTGCGCGGCGACGCGACCCAGGAACGGGTCCTCCAGATGGCCACCGGCCTCAACCTGACAACCGCCAGCGCCTGAAGGGAAGCCGCCGTGAATTCGACCGCCCAACCGACGACCAAGGCATCCCTCAAGGCGACCGCGATCTCCGCGATTGCCCGCCACGTCACGGGCGACAAGGTGAGGGCGCTGATCTCGCAGTACGGGATCTTCCTCATCTTCGGGCTGATGATCATCGTGGCCTCGTTCCTCTCGCCCGCGTTCCTCACCACCACCAACATCGTCAACGTCATCCGGCAGATGTCGATCATCGGCCTCATCGCGCTGGGGGTGACCGGCGTGATCGTGTCCGGAGGCATCGACCTCTCCTCCGGCTCCGTGGTCGGGGCCGCCTGCGTGGTCGCGGCCAGCCTGGCTCAGCTCCCGGACCGGGCCTTCTACCCGGCCCTCGCCGGCAGCCCCGTGCTGGTCGCGGTACTGGCGGGGTGCGGAGTCGGGGCGCTAGCCGGCCTGATCAACGGCGCGCTCGTGGCCAAGACGGGCATCCCGCCCTTCATCGCCACGCTGGGGATGTACACCGCCGCCCGCGGGGCGGCCATGCTCTACACCACCGGCCGGCCGCTCTCGCACCTCTCCGATTCCTACAACGTCATCGGCCAGGGGGACTTCCTCAGCGTCCCGGTCCCCATCCTGATCCTGGTGGGGATGGCAATCGTAACGCACGTCCTCTACTCCCGGACCAAGTTCGGGAAGTACATCTATGCCATCGGCGGCAACGAGCAGGCGGCTCGGGTCTCCGGCATCAACGTAGGCCGGTACAAGATCCTCATCTACACCTACGCCGGCATGCTCTCCGGGCTGGCCGGCCTCGTCGTCTCCTCGCGAATCGGCTCGGGCCAGCCGGGCCTGGGGGTGGGGTACGAGCTCGACGGCATCGCCGCGGCCGTGATCGGCGGGACTTCGCTTTCCGCCGGCGGCATCGGCACCATCCCCGGCACCATCGTGGGCGCGCTGATCATCGGCGTGCTCAACAACACTCTCGACCTCGTCAACGTCTCGGCCTACTGGCAGCAGATCATCAAGGGCGGGATCATCGTCGGCGCCGTGGTCCTCGACCAGCGCAAGAACCGCGGCGATCGGTAGCCCCGACGCATTCCGACGGAGGAGGACGACGTGAACCCTCGTGAACGGCTGTCGCTGAACCGCATCGCCCACCCGCAGCTTCCCCTTCCCGAGTTCCTGAGGCTCACCGCCGACCTCGGGATGAAGATGGCCGAGGTCCGGAACGACTTCGCCGAGAAGGGCGTCCTGGACGGCCTCTCCGAGGCACAGCTGAAGAAGGCCCTGGCCGAGACCGGCGTCCGGATCGTCACCATCAACGCCCTTTATCCCTTCGAGCACGGCAAACACTTGCGGGCCAATCTGGAGAAGCTGAAGGGGCTCATCGCGGAGGCCAGGAAGGTGAGCTGCCCGCACATCGTCATGTGTCCCTTCAACGAGGTCGGCGACCCGCGCACCCCGGCCCAGCGCGACGCCGATCTGGTGGCCGCGCTGAACGCCTACGGCCCGCTTTTTGCTGATGCCGGTATGGTCGGCTTGATCGAGCCGCTCGGGTTCGAGCGCAGCTCCCTTCGCACCAAGCGAGCTGCCCTGGACGGCATCGCGAGGTGCGCCTACCCGAAAGCCTTCGCGCTCCTGCACGACACCTTCCACCACTACCTGAGCGGGGAGACCGACCTCTTCCCGCGCGAGACGGCGATGGTCCACGTATCGGGCGTGGTGGCCGGCAAGGCGAAGCGGGCCATCGAGGACGATGATCGGATCCTGGTGGACGCCTCCGACATCTTGGACAGCCGGGGTCAGGTGGCTGCGCTACTGAAGGGCGGTTGCCAGGCGCCGATCTCCTACGAGCCCTTCTCCCCCAGCATCCGCGCCCTGGCCGTGCCCGAGCTCAAGAAGGCCCTCCTGGAGAGCGTCAAGTACCTCGTCGGCTGATCGAGGCCGAGCACCGAGCTGCGGCGGAGCGAAACCATGGCCTACAAGGTCGGCGTGATCGGGACGGGCGCCATCGGCGTCGAGCACGCGCGCCGGATCAATCAGCGGATCGGCGAGGCCAGCGTCGTGGCCGTGACCGACATCGACGGCAAGCGGGCCAAGGAGGTCGCGACTGGGATCGGGGCCCGGGCCCTTTCGACCGGCCGCGACGTGATCGCGGCCCCGGACGTGGACGTGGTGGTGGTCACTTCGTGGGGGCCGACCCACGAGGAGTTCGTGCTGGCCTCCATCGCCGCCGGGAAGCCCGTGTTCTGCGAGAAGCCGCTGGCCACCACGGCCGCGGGCTGCCTGCGCATCGTCGAGGCCGAGCTGAAGCATGGCAAGCGCCTGGTCCAGGTTGGTTTCATGCGCCGCTATGACGCGGGATACCGGGCGCTGCGCGAGGTCGTCGCCGGGGGCAAGATCGGGGACCCGCTCATGGTGCACTGCGCCCACCGGAACCTGTCGGTGGGCGACAGCTACACCACCGACATGGCCATCACGGACACGGTCATCCACGAGATCGACGTCCTGCGCTGGCTGCTGGACGACGACTACGTCGCCGTCCAGGTGGTCTATCCGCGCAAGACGCGGAACGCCTCCAACCACCTCCGCGATCCCCAGCTGGTGATGATGGAGACGGCCAAGGGCATCCGCATCGACGTCGAGGTTTTCGTCAACTGCAAGTACGGCTACGACATCCAGTGCGAGGTGGTGGGCGAGACCGGCGTGGCCCGTCTACCCGAGCCTCCCGGCGTACCGTTGCGCAGCGAGGCGCGGCGCTCGGTGGGGATCCTGGTCGACTGGAAGCAGCGGTTCATCGAGGCCTACGACGTGGAGCTGCAGGCCTTCTTCGACGACCTGGGCCGCGGAGGCCCGACCGGCCCATCGTCCTGGGACGGCTACGCGGCGGCGGTCACGGCCGACGCCTGCGTCCAGGCGCAGCAGAGCGGCAAGGTGGTGCCGGTCTCGACCCGGCCGCGCCCTGCATTTTACGGCAGCCCCCGCTAGACGGATACTGACCCGGGCGGCGAACGCTGAGGGCAAAGTTGTTACGGGACCGCCGGCGCGCTTCCGCGAAGCATGAAGAAGATGACCACGCCGGTCACTGAGACGTAGAGCCAGATCGGCAGCGTCACCCGGGCGATCGCGCGGTGCTTCACGAAGGCGCGCTTCCACGCAAAGTACAAGGACGTGAGAGCCATGGGGACGATGCCCACGGAAAGCACGATGTGGCTCGCGAGGATGAAGAGATAGATCGCGCGGATGGGTCCTCGGCCCTGGAACTTCGTGTCGCCGTGGACGAAGTGGTACGCGAGATACCCGATGAGGAAAAGCGACGACGACACGAACGCGGACACCTGGCAGTATTTGTGAAGCTGGATCGATTTGCGCCGGATGGCCACCCAGCCCGTCATGAGCAGGCAGGCGGAGAGCGCATTCAAGCTCGCGTTGACGGCGGGCATGAAGCGCAAGTCGAGCCCGGTCCCAGCGGTTCCGCGGCGGATGACCAGGATGTAGAACAGGAAGGCTACGGCGCTCACCGAGACTACTGCGTTGAAGACGTAGAAGGTCCGGTCTGAGCGCGGCTGCGAGCTCGTGGTGGCTTCCATGCCCGGCTCTCATACCATGTCGGTCCTGGGAACGAGGGTCCCGTGTGAGCCAGGAAGTGGAGGAAAGGAACGACTGGGGTGCGCTCATGGCAGCAGCAGGAAGCCGCGATCGTCCCAATCGCGACCGATGCCCACGATGGCGCCCGAGTCGTCGATGTCGAGCGCGTAACGCAACTCCCACGCCGGGTCCGTCAGGTCGGTGATCGTGCCGTCCAACTCCTGGCGCACCGCCTGCACCGACGACCAGATCACGTAAGGCGACGACGTTTCTCCGAGGTAGCGGAAGCCCACCCCGACCCCGGCCGCGTTGTAGGTGAGAGTCCAGAGCAGCGGCGGGGGCGGCGGATAGGCGGAGGCGAGATGGCACCATTCGACGTTCGCGCACGGCCAGGTGTTGTCGAGCAGGTTGCCGGTCCGGTCCCAGATGCACGCCTGGGTAATGATGCCGTACCGCGGCGGGCGCACCACGATGGGCCGCGCCGTCCGGTAGGTGCAGTTCCCGAGGACGTTGCCGTCCGCGTCGAACCGTAGTGCCTGCGAAGACTTGCGCCCGTCGTAGCGCGGGTTGGGGGTGGGGCCGGGTCCAAGCTCGATGACGGTGCTGGCCAATAGGAATGCGACGAGCAGAGCGTTCATGGTCGTGCCTCCACGAGCTTCAAAATGCCGCTCGCAGAGGCGCTTGGCGACGTACAGGCTGGCCATCGCTAGAATGCACGTCTAGCTTGCCGGTCACCCCCAGCGCGGCTGGCGCGCTGGCCGGTCGAACGAGAGCTCCTGATCCGGACCATCCCAAGGCGGTCGTAACGCCATTGGACTCGGATTCACCTACGCAGCCGCGGGTTCAGGACCTGCATCAGGTCGGCCATGTGCGGATGTTCGAAGAACCCGATGTGCGGGTTCGGCACTCGCAGGATCTCGAGTGGCTGCACCGCGGCCGCGCGCCACTCCTCCTCGGAGTGAGAGTAGCGGGGGCTTTCCTCGTCGGAGGCGATGAGAAGCATCGGGCCGGGAAAGTTCGAGCGAGGCCGGTATCGCACCGCGAGGCTTCCCACTTCCCACCAGAAAGAACCATCCTGGTCTTCCAATTCCAGCCGGCGCGCGATGCCAGCGTTCAAGTGGCGCAGCAGCCTCCTTTCCAGCCAGCGACTCGGTCGTCCCAGCGTGCGGCGGACCACCATGCGGGCCCGATCCTCCCACGAGGCCCCTCGAAAGCGCTGCAGGTGAAAGCGCATCCACGCCCACCACGTCGCCTTGCGCCGCTTGCGGCGAGGAGCGAACCCATCGAACAGGAGGAGCATGCGGACGGGTCGTCCGCGCTCGATCAGCCGCAGGCCGACCTCGTATGCGACGACGCAGCCGATGGAGTACCCCGCGATGACACAAGGGACCGTCCCGAACCGGGCCTCGATCCGAGCGGGATATGGTGCCGCGAGCGTTTCCACCGATGGTACGGCCTCGAGGTCGAAGGGGAGCTTCACCGCGAACAGGGGTGCTTCGAACAGCGGTCCGATGGCGCGCAGCGTGTCGGCAAACGGCGCGAACCCATGGATGCCCGCGAACAACACGATTGGCGGTCCCGTGCCGCTTGCGTTGAGCGGCACGATCTCTCCGGGCGGCAGATCGCGTTCGGGCGAGTAGCCAAAGGCGACGAAGCGTTGGGAAGGCATGGTGAGTCTGCCGCTCAGAGCGAAATGTGGTTCAGCTTGCTTTCACCTGCGGCCAAGTCTGCTCGATCCAGGCGAGGTTGAAATTGGTGTACACCGCCGTCCCGGGATTCAGACGAAGAAATAGCCGTGCATGTTGGCGGCGCGGGACGATTGGGCGCCGGGCGCAATCGAGTGACAGCGCGGCCGATGTCATCCAGACCGTTTCACGCAGGCCTGCGCTCGAACGCTGCCCCGTCTACTCCACGAGACTACCGCAAGGCTGGACGAGACGATCGCCGGAGACCCGGGTGCCTCCTCGAAGACCGGCTCGACCCGAAGGGGATGACCGCGTGCGCTGAAGCTGCCCTCGACACACCTTGGCGGTTGGAATCCGGAGATCACCGTGCTCACGACAACTCTCACTGCAACTAGAGGATCGTTCATTCTCGCCGCGATCGTCGTCGGCGCCGCGCTGCCCCCACCGACCGTTGCAGAACCGGTCGCGGTGGCGCATGCGGAAGGACTGGCGCACGGATTCCTCGTGCTCCGCAGCCTGGAGGGGACACCCCTCGCCGTCGGCGACCTGATCCAGACTTCCAGCGGGAATCGCGTGACCACGCGGCTCGTCCTCCGCTTCAAGGACGGCTCGACGCGCGAGGAGACCACCGTCTACAAGGAGCGAAAACAGTTTCGCCTGATCAGAAATCACGTTGTGCAGAAAGGTCCAACGTTCAAGATGCCGATGGAATCGACCATCGACGCACTGAACGGCCACGTGAAGGTCCGCTACACCGACGAGGATGGCAAGGAGAAGCTGATCGAGGAACGCCTCGAGCTCCCTGGTGACCTTGCGAACGGTCTAACGCTAACCTTGCTCAAGAACATCTCCCCGAAGACGCCGAAGACGACGGTGTCGATGCTCGCGATCACGCCGAAGCCGCGCCTCGTGAACCTGGAGTTCACCCGCGCCGACGAGGAACCCTTCTCGACCGCGGGGTACGAGCGCAAGGCCATGCATTACGTGGTGAAGGTACATGTTCCCGGCGCGGCCGGAGCCATCGCCTCGCTGTTCGGCAAGACTCCGCCCGACTCGCACGTCTGGATCGTGGGCGGCGAAGCGCCGGTCTTCGTGAAGGCGGAGTCGGCGCTCTCCGTGGGTGGCCCGATCTGGCGGATCGAGCCGGTCAGCCCCGTCTGGCCGTCCGGCTCAACCCCGTCGGCGACGAGGGATTCCAAAGACTCCCAGCCGGCGAGGGCGCACGCGCCCTCGGCGCGCGCCGCGAAGAGGGAGCCGCGCTCGAGAAAGCAGTAGCGAACAAGGTTCAACGGCGGAAACCGTCAGTCAGGAGCGAGGCGTTGAATCGTCGAAGCCCGCTTGCGTAGCGACGTCACGGCAATGACGACGATCATTGCGGCCGCGATCACGAGCGAAGAGATGATCCGGCCGAGGCCCAGCCCACCCTCGGCAGACGACTTGGTGAGCGTGTCGCCGAGCGTCGCCCCGAGGGGTCGCGTTAGAACGTAGGCGGCCCAGAAGAGCACGGTGTCTGGGAGGCTCGTGAAGTAGTGGGCGAGGGCCACGAGCGCGATCAGGCCCGCGAACACCAGTGCTCCGCGCTCGAAGCCTAACTTGGTCGTCGTGGCGACGAAATCGCCCAGCGCGGTGCCGAGCGTGTTCGACACCAGGATAGTGACCCATAGAAGACTTCGTCCTTTCGCGCAGTGATTCGGTCGACCCTGATAGCGCCCGTCGCGTAGCGCCAGGCGGCCAGCAGCGCGATCACCAGACACAAGAGGATGATCGAGGACTTTACGTAGCCGAGCCCGAGGGTGCGGTCGAAATAGTCGGAGGTCGTCGTACCGACCGTCGTCGTGGCCACCACGACCGCCCAGTAGAAGGCCGGGTGGTAATGCCTGGACTTGACCTGGGCGAACAGGGTGCACAGAAACAACGCGAGAAAGATCAGGGTGCTCTCGGCGTACCCGAGCTTCAGAGTCATCGACAGCGCGTCACCACCGGTCTCGCCGAGCGTTGTCGCGAGAATCTTGACGACCCAGAACGCAAACGTGACCCGCGGAACCTTGCTGAGAGGACCGGCTTCGTCGGCGGCCGGGTAAGCTCGGGAGCCTTCATCTCTGATCATCTTGGGCAGCACCATGGCCGGGAAGGTTAGCAACGGGGCCCGATGCAGGCACCGCTTTCCTATGGCACGCTCGTGCCCCTGACTAGGTTCCGCCCGTCGAGCTCGTCCGTGCCGCAAAGGCGTCGAGCGTACGCGCCGAGTACACCAATGCCGCGCCTGCATTGACCGAGATGGCGACACCTAGCGCCTCGATCAGCTCTTCCTTCGTCGCGCCGTGGCGGACGGCCGCATCGACATGAGTGACGATGCAGCCGTCGCAGCGCGCCGTCACCGCCACGGCCAGCGAGATCAATTCGCGGACCTTCGGATCGAGCTTGCCGATCTTCGCTGCGCCGTCGGCAATCGTGCGGTAACCGCGCACGATATCGGGAGATGCCTGGCCGATCTGCTGGATCGTGGCGATCAACTGCTTCCGATACTCCTCCCAATCCATCATCATGGCTGCCGTCCTCCAATTTCAAAGCCGGTACGCGACGAACCCGCGCGTTCACCTTCGCCGGACCGCGAAGCAACTTCCGGACCACGTGCAGTCCTGCTCTGCGGCCTTGCTCGCCATACTCTGCTGGCGCCCACGAAGTGTGCCGTCCCTCGACACGTGTTGCTCGGCTTCCGGGCAACCAGTGAGACTGCAGCTCAGGCGGAATGGTGCCCAGGGGCGGAATCGAACCACCGACACGGGGATTTTCAGTCCCTTTTGGACCCTCTGAGAAGAGTCAGCTTCGCACTGGGGACGTCCGTCAAGGACCCTTCAAGACCCGTCAAGACAGGTACGCCGAAGCACGGTCATGCACGGTCCTCCGCCAACTCGACGGCAGCAGGCGATAAGCTTTTACGATGGAACCACGATGGATGCCCCCAAGCAGGCCAACGACTGGGAGGCAACGGCGGAGACGCTGGTCGCTCTGGGCGCTCCGCTGAGCGGCTGGAGACCGAACCGGCGCCTCGCTCCGGAGGCAGCTCTTGCCTTCGCGCTCCGTTTCGCGAGCACTGATGCTTCCCTCCTGCGCTCGCTTCCTGTCGTGCTGGCTCGGACGTGGCGAGAGCTCGACTGGAGCAAGCTGGAAAACAGCGCGCGGGCTCAGGACTCGCTGGCACTCCTCGGAATGCTGACGGAACTGACGGCATCGCTCGCCGGCCTCACGGAACTCGGCGAGAAGGCGCGACAGTGGTGGCACCCGCCGCGCGAGACGCGTCACCTCTTCCGCCCCAGAAACGACTTCGACAGGGAGCTCGCCGAGCATCGAACGCCGCCGGTGGCCAGGAGATGGGGGTTCCTCATGAACATGGGAGAGGATTCTTTCCGGGCCCTCTACGAACGGCATGCCGGCCAAGTTTGAAGCCTCGGCACTCTTCGAGTTCCTCGGACGCGTCGATCGCGAGCTGGCAGCTCGCTCCATCATCTTCCTGATCGGCGGAAGCGCGGTTTCGATCATTGACCCCGCGCACTCGACCAGCGTGATGCGCACCTTTGTGGAAGCTGCTCTAGCCTGCCACCCGGATCGCGGGCGCCGCGGGGACCAGCCGCGACCGCGCATTCCTCTTGAGGTGCGACTCATGCCACGCCAGGTTCATCACCTGGTGGAGCGACACCCAGGCATCGGCGCCGCCCGCGCGCGCAACCCGCAAGCAGAGCGACGGGTTGGGCACGTAGTGCCCGCGCGCTTCGCGGATCCATAGCTGCCGGTTCGGCACGTATGCGCTACCCGGCTCGTTGCGGGCGAGCAGGCCGTTGACGTAGAGGCGCCGCTTTCGCGCCGGCTTGATCACCACCTCGGGAAAGACCGCGAACGGCTCGCGGAGGAAGAAATCGCTCGTCACCCCTTCGCTGCGACCGGCACAGAACTGATAGAGCTCGTCGAACCGGGCGAGGAACGTGGAGAAGAAGAAGAACTCGCCCATCTCCCGGCCGATCTGGAGCAGGCGCCCCGACGCCTCGACGTCGAAGGAGGCCGGGGCGACCAGGTCGAAAACGGTCCCGAAGACGGTGGTGGCATACGTGGAGTCGCGATAGGCCCGGCGCAGCGCCCAGTGCAGCGCCGCGCGGCCGGCGTGATCGCGCGCCTCGAGGCTCGCGCCGCGCCCGAGCAGCGCCTCGACCAGCGGCACGTTGCCGGCGAAGGCGGCGAGCATCAGCGGCGTGAGCCCCTGCGGACTGGCGTAATCGACGCCGTATTGCTCGGTCCGCGCGAGCACCTCCTTGAAGTTCTTCCCCTCGAAGCCCTCGAGAGCGCGCCGGGCGATCCGCGCGCGCTGCGCCTCGTATTGCGTCGCGGGCTCGAACCGGCCCTCCCCGGCAAGACGATCGGCGACCAGCTTCTCTTCGTGGAAACAGGCCAGCTCGTAGAGCTGCTGTTTGGCCTTGTTCGACACGCTCGCAGGCGCCAGCGCCTTGTCGGCGAGCGCGCGCAGATTGGCGTCGTGGAATACCGTCCAGGGGACGGGCCGGAGCCTCAGCACCTGCTCGCGGATGGCCTCGGCCTGCTCCTGCTTGCCCTGAGTCTCGAGCCGGTGCGCCTCGCGCTGCCACTCCTCGGCCGAGGATTTCTCTGCCTGTACCGAGGCGGCGCTCTCCGGCCGACCGACGCCGAGCAACTCGAGCAACGGATGCCTGACATCGTCTTCCACCAGGATCACCTGCCCGACCGCGCGGGTAAGCGCCACATAGAGCGCATTGACGAAAAACTTGTACAGCTCGAGCGACCGATCGCTCTTGTCCTTCGCCCGGCGATACTCGAGCCGATCGCCGGCCAGGTCGTGCGCCTCGACCCCCTCGCACAGCTCGGCGAAAAGCCGCCGCTCGGCGGAGAGGAGGCGGTAGACGATCACGGTTTCGTACTCGAGTCCCTTCGCCTCGTGAATGCTGAAGACGAGCGGCGTGCGCAGCTGCCTGCGCGCGTCCGCCTTGTGCTCGTCGCGCAGGACGATGACGGCCACCTTCGTCGACTGGCGTGTCTTGTCGTTCAGTTCCTTCACCGCCGCACTCGCGGTCGGGAAAGCGGTCACTGAGCCTTCGACGCCGGCGAGCGGCCGCATCAAGAGATTCGACTCCCGGTCGATGGAGCCGAATTTCGCGTGCTTGAGCCGCAGCACCCGGTTGGCCACCTGCGTGACTGCGTCGCTGTTGCGGTAACTGACGTCGAGCAGGTGCACGTCGGTCTCGTGCGTCTCGCCCAAGCCACGCCAGAAGAGGCTCTTCACCTTGGACCAGGAGAAGAAGTTCGGGTGGACGATCTGGTTGGCATCGCCCGCGACGACGAATTGCCCCGGAGTCTTGAGCGATCGGAGCACGAGCGAAAGCTGCACGTTGGTGAGGTCCTGCACCTCGTCGACCACGACGAAGTCGTAGGCCGGCTCAATCCTGCTGAGCCATGAATGGGCCACCAGGTTCGGCTCGTAGAGGTTCTCCCCGGCGAGCCAGGCCCGGTAGCGTTCGAAGAAGTCGAACAGGATCGCTCGCTGCTCTGCGTCGAACATCGACTGACGCACGCCGAGGCCGAGGTACGGCTCGCGGGAGAGCGGCCCCTCGGGCTCGGCGGTGAGCACCCCGCGTAGCTCCTCGAAAACCTGGTGGGCGTCGGCGAACCTGATCTTCTGGGGATACCGCTCGAAGAACCCGCCGAAGTCGCGGAACGTGACCGGCCGCCCTTCGGGCACGCCCACCGTCTCGAGCAGCTGGCGGTAGCTGAGGAAGTCGGCCTCCTGATCGTCCGGCGCGCCGTCGAAAGCGACGTAGAGCGCGCGCGAGGTCTCGGCGAGCCACTTCGATTCGGTGACGTAGGCGACGCGCCCGGGAACATGCCGGAGCCGCTGCAGGAGCAGTGCAGTCTTGCCGCTTCCCGCCGAGCCCACCAACACCAGCGGGGCTCTCTGGCGAAGCGCCGCGTCCTGCAGGTCATCGAAGGAGAGCGGCTTGTCGAGGTAGTGGAAGACGGAGCGGGTGGGATGGAGATAGCGCAAGGGCCGCGCCTCAAATGCCTGCGGCGGCTCCGGATGCTCAAGCTTCGTCTCGTCGACCGGCGCGCCGCGCAGGAAGCGCGAGCGGTCGTACGCGTGCCCGCGGACCACCTCGAGCGCGAGGCAAGCCTTCTCCCCGTGAACCTCGGCGAACTGGAGGAGAAGCCGCGAGGCATCGTCGAGCTTGGCCCGGTAGAACGCGCCCACGCCCAGCTTCTTCACGTCGGGGGAACGGAAGTCGTCCCGCTCGATGGCCGCGCGTACCTTTTCGACCCTGTCGGTGAGGTCGCCGGGCGCGAGGCCGTGGTAGGTGAGAAAGCGCACCAGACGCCCAGGTACCACAGAGCAGATCCGCGTACCATCGGTCCGATGACCGTAGAGAATCGCGTCGAGGAGAGAGTCCGACGCGCCACCCAGGTCGCGCTCCTCCGCCCGAGGCACGCCACCGAGATCGACCTCCTGCTCGGGAATCCGGGCGTGTACCGCTCACCGACCCAGGCCTGGGAGCTTGGTCAGGCAAGGAATCCACGCAGGCGACAAGGCGTCATCTCCGTTCTGACGGTGGTGCTGCCGTCGAGGTGCCGCGAAGCACGGTCGGCGATATCGAAGCGACCGCTGCGCCCACGCAGCCTCAAGGATCTCGCCCAGTTCGGGAACCCGGCGCCCAGCCCGAGGCATCCGAGCCGCTGCGCGAGCTCGCTTGCGGAGCATCGCGACCCATCTGCGCGCTGCCTCGGGATTGTCTCGGGAGACGGATCGCGCGATTTCGAGTAGTTCGTTCTGGGCTCTCAGGGTCCAGCGAAGCCTGCTCATCGCTTGCGCTTGCCGAGCTCACGTTCCACCACCTCGTCCAGATCCCGGTCGGAGACGACGCGTCCCGCCTCGGCATCGGCGAGCCCTTCTCGGACGGCCTCGCGGAAACGTTCACGGTAAGTGAGGCGGTCGAACTCCTCCGGTGAGAGCAGCACCGCGGCGGGCCGGCCGTTCTGGGTGATGATCGCGTTACCGTCCGCTGCGGCGCGGCCTCCGATCCAGTTCGATCCCGAAAATTCCCTCCAGGGAGCCCGTGTCGAGAGCCTCCTTCGCTCGCGGGGCGCGGCGGAGCGCGCTTCTTGCAACCAGCTCCTCGAGGGCCACGCTGCGCAGCGTGAAGAACAGCTCGGGCTTCTTGTCGAGCCGCGCGCCGACTGCGTAGAGCACTGCCGCGATGTGCTTGCAGAGCAAGGCGAAGTCGGGGCACGAGCAGGTGAAGTCGATCTCCTTCGGCGCTGGAAAGAGCCCCGCGCGCCGGTCGACCAGCGCTTCCAGCACCGTCTCGGACAACTTTCCCTGAAGAAGGCCGACCACGGAGTCGATGCGTCCCGCACAGCGCTTGATCACCGCTCCCCAGCGCTTGCCGGCGAGCTTGTCGATCCGCACCGACACCTCGTAGAGCGAGCTGCCGGCCACCAGCGCGTCGATCTGCCCGGCGCCGAGCCGCAGATCGACCACTGCCCCGCTGCGCACGTACGTGCGGCCGCGGGGAAGCCGGTTGCTGAAGTCCATGTATGACTCGAGGTTCTTGCACCACTCCTTGCCCCAGAACGAGCTGGCGATGCGCTGCCCCTCCAACCTCACCGGTTCCAGCACGCGGCCACGCTTCTCCAGCTTCCTTGCCTGCAAGAGCGCCTTGGCGCGGCGCTCTCCGACCGAGACGTACCTGGGGAATCCGCCGTAGCCGTCGAAATCGTAATCAGCCATCGCCCTTCCTGGTCAGGCCGCGTCGTCGAGCGCGCGGTCGAGATCGATGGAAACCGTTCGCAATAGATCAGCGTCGCTCATCTCCGTCAAATGCGCCTCGGCGCCGCCTTCGAGCAGCTCGCCCGCCAGGGCCCGTTTCTCGGCCAGCATGGCGTCGATCTTCTCCTCCACCGTGCCGCGGCAGACGAACTTGTGCACCAGCACGTTCCGCTTCTGGCCGATGCGGAAGGCGCGATCGGTGGCCTGCTCCTCGACGGCAGGGTTCCACCAGCGGTCGAAGTGGACGACGTGCGAGGCGGCAGTGAGATTGAGGCCCGTGCCACCCGCCTTGAGCGAAAGCACGAAAAAGGGCGCCTCGCCGGCCTGGAAGCTCTCTACCAGCGCCGCCCGCGCGCGCACCTTGGTCTCGCCGTGCAGAACGAGGCCGGGCGCGCCGAACACCTGCTCGAGAAACGCCGCCAGCGGCTCAGTCAGCTCGCGGAACTGCGTGAAGACCAGCACCTTCTCCTGACGCGCGGCAATCTCCTCGCAGAGCGCCGAGAGCCGCGCGAACTTGCCGCTGGCTTCGGGGACATAGTCTCCGTCGCGCAGCCACTGCGACGGATGGTTGCAGATTTGTTTGAGCCGGATCAACGAGGCCAGCACCAGCCCGCGCCGCTTCATCCCGTCGGCGCCCTTGAGCGACTGGGTCAGCTCCTCGACGGTCTTCTGGTAGAGGGCCGCCTGCTTCCTGGTCAGGGCGCAGAATGCGGTCATCTCCGTCTTGTCGGGCAGATCGCGGATCACGTTCTTGTCGGTCTTGAGCCGGCGCAGGAGATACGGCCGCGTCAACTCGCGTAGCGGGCCATATCCTCGATTCTCCAGTTTCTTGATGAACCTCCCGAATGCCTGGGCCGACCCGAGCAAGCCGGGGTTGAGGAAGTCGAAGATCGACCACAGATCGAGAGGCCGGTTCTCGACCGGAGTGCCGGTCAGCGCGATCCGCACGCGCGCCTTCAGCTCCTTGACGGCGCGGGTCTGGCGCGCACCGGGATTCTTGATGGCCTGCGCCTCATCGAGGACGGCCACGTCCCAGTCGGCGGATGCGAGCGCGGGCTTGCGCAGCAGCATGCCGTACGTCGTGATGATCAGATCTGCATCTTCTGCCTGTTCCTCATGCGCCGATGGATGCTCCACCCGGATGCGCAGCGTCGGCGCAAACCGCGCGATCTCCGCGCTCCAGTTTCCCAGAAGCGACGCCGGCGCGACCAGCAAGCTTGGGCCTGGGGCCTGTCCCGCTTTCTTGCGCGCCAAGAGGAACGCAAGGACCTGCAATGTCTTGCCGAGACCCATGTCGTCCGCCAGGCACGTCCCGAGGCCCAGCCCGGCGGCGAAGGAGAGCCATCGCACGCCGACCTCCTGGTACGGCCGCAGCTCGGCGCGCAGCTCGGAGCCGGGAAGGAGCTTTCCCAATGCGTCCGGGCTGCGCAGGCCGGCGAGGGCCTGTGCGAGCCAAGGGCCGGCGCTGACGCGCGACCAGTCGGCCACGTCCGGTTCCAGCGGCGCCGCCGCTTCGCCCTCGGCTCCAGCCAGCAACCGCATCGCCTCGAGGAGAGAGAGCCCACCGCCGCGAGCCGCGCGCTGCGCCTCCTTCCAGTGTGCGAGGACCTGCTCGAGCTTGTCCCGATCGATCTCCACCCAGCGTCCGCGAACCAGCGCGAGCCCATGGTCCTGCGCCGCCAGCGCCCTCCATTCCTTCTCGCTCAATGGCTCGCCGTCGAGGGCGAGTCGGACATCGAAATCGACGAGCGCATCGAGCCCCAGCCTGGCCGGCTTGCGCCCGCCCAGCTTCACTTCGACACCCACGCGAGAGCGCTTCTTCCACCAGTCAGGAACGCGGACGACGATGCCCGCTGCCTCGAAGGCGGGCACCTCGCGCAGGAAACGGAGCGCCTCGGCGGGTGTCCAGGCCAGGGTGCGGAACAACTTCCCGTTGTCCACCAACTCCTTGGCCAGCGCGCTCTCCTCCGAAGCGCGCTGCACGGGCAGCAGGAGGGCGAGGAGGGCGCCCTTGTCAGAGGCGAAGTCGCGCACGGCCTGGCCGAGCGGCCGGTGCTGCGGCTGGGCCCTGCTCGACAAGCGCGTCGTATAGGTGGCGAGAAACGCGAAGGGCCGTTCCTCGTCGGCCTTGTTCTCGGCGAGATGGAAGCAGACGCGACCGACCACGTTCCAGGCGGCGTGACGGTCCTTGAACCACTGATCGAGCGAGGTGTCTCGCAGCTCGCTGCGCAGGGCGGCGTCCAGATCGCTCCAGAGCGCTTCAAGCGTCGCGGGGCGCAGGTATTCGCCGCCGGACATCGGCGGTACCTGCGAGACCAGCCGAGCCAGCTCGTCTGGCGGCGCTTGGTTACTGGCGGCCTCGGGAGCGGCGCACGCGCGGGCGAGAAAGAGCGCGCCCATGTCGCGGAAGAAGGCCACGCTCGGCGGCAAGCTCTCGCCAGGGTGGCGCGCCGCGAGTTGGAGGATGGCGAAGCCAGGCCCGTGGGCGAGGTTGGACGTAAGCTCGCGCGCCAGGGCGGCCGGCGCGCAGCCTTCGAGCGAAGGCCTCGCGTCAAGGTGCACTGCGCCCGAGGGCGAGATCGCGAGCGCGAGCGGGATCAGGTCTTCGGCCACTGGGCTCGCTTATCATCGCCCCCTGACATGAAGGAACTGGTCGTCATCTCTCCGCTGAGCGATTGGACCTGCCGCGAGTGCCAGGGGAGCGGGGACCTGCTCGTGATGGAGGGGCCAGGACCGCTCTGCCTCGCCTGCGCGGAGCTGGACCATCTCGTCTTCCTCGGCCGTGGCGACGCCGCGCTCACGCGCCGGGCCAAGTCGGCGAGCAGGCTTTGGGCGGTGGTGATCCGCTTCAGCCGATCCCGCAAGCGATACGAGCGGCAGGGCCTTCTGGTCGAGGAGCATGCGCTGAAGAAAGCGGAGGCGGAATGCCTGGCGGACGCCGAGCTGCGCGCGCAGCACAAGGCGCGCGATGCCGAACGCCGGGCCGATCAGGACGAGGCGCTGGCGCGGTCGATGGCCGAGGGCATCCGGAGGCTCTTTCCGCGCTGCCCGCCGGAAGAGGCGGAGGCCATCGCGCGGCATGCGACGCTGCGGAGAAGCGGCCGGGTCGGAAGGACTGCGGCGGCGAAGGAGATGGAAGAGCGACCCTTGGTCCTCGCGGTCGTTGCCGCCGTCCGTCATGGGTGCACGCGATATGACGATCTGTTGATGAGCGGAATGGAGCGGAGCGAAGCGCGCGCGGGCGTGCGGGACGAGGTAGAGCGAATCCTGGCTGACTGGCGCGGCGGAGACTGAATCAACCGCGCACGCTGCCGAGTCGTTCCTGCCGAATCTGGGATTCCCCCGTCCCCTAGCGCAGTCACCATCATCGAGATCGCGAGCGACGAGCCGCGGCGACCGCGCAGACCGTGCTTCCGGGAAGCACGCCCGAAGCACGGTCGTCGACACTAAAGCGATTCTCACCTCGTCATATCGGATGGTGCGAGGCGTGCCGGCCAGACCGTGGACGCACAGATTGCTTGCGTTCGGGGGGGACGATATGCGGAACGGTTGGGGCGGGGTGGGGCGCAAGCGCGGACTCGGGCTGGTTGTCGGAACCACGACAATCTGGATGATCGCCGCGTGTGGTGGTTCGCCCACCGGCAGCACCTCGGGGGCGACTCCCGCCGGTCAGGAGCAGTCGCCGGCGTCCCCAGGACCTACGCCTCCACCGGCGCCCGTCCCCGTTCCCGCGCCTCCGGTCGCGGCGCTCTGCGCGGACGATTGCCGCGCCTCCGTCGACGAGGTCATCGCGGGGACTGCCGCGACCCGCAACCTCGAATCGCTCGGGTTCGTCCTCGATCAGGGCGGTTCGCCGCATGTGGTTTCACCGGCGGACGCAGGCAACTGTGCCGCTGGTAACCCCGCAATCGAAGCCGTTCGCGGTGGGTCGGGATGGAGTCTTTCCGTCCGGCCATGGGATCTCGGCGTGGCCCTCGCTCGCTCCCGTTCGACCCTCGGCTTGTTGACGGACGGCAACTCGCTGCGCTTCTGGCTGTCGACAGGTAATTCCGGATGGGAGAACGTCGAGGCTCCGCCCATTGGCGCCGCCTGGCGCAGCACGCTCACGGGCGATTCTTCAGGTCGCTTTCATCTCATAGGGGCCGTGGTGGGCAGCGACGTTCCCGTCTATGCGGTCCGCGACGGAACTTGGAGGATTTCGCCGCTCGCACTGTCAACCGAGGAAAGCGGCGCACTGACACCGTTCTCGTTCTTACTCTCGATGGCCTTGACCGTCGACGCTTCAAACGACGCGCACGTCGCGTATTGGTTCCAGGGCAAGGACAACGCCGTCAACACGCTTTGTGTCGGCACTCCTCTCGGTACGCGCATGGCGGCGATGACGGGGCGCTCGTTGTCGAATCAGGCGGGCATCGCGCTTGCGGTGGCCAGCGACTCGGGCGTCGACGTTTCGCACGTTCTCGCGGTCCGGTTGAGCGGGCCGAACGCGGACCCGATCCTCGGGCCACAAGAGCTTGTCTACGCGACCGACCGCGGAGGAGCATGGACTTCCGCGGTGGTAGCGACGGGATCGGCGCAGTCGCATTGCGTCTATGCCGCAGACGGCACCCAGACGTGCCAGATGGATGAGCTGAACCTGTTCCCAATCGCCGTCGTCACGAGAGGCTCCGACGTGCGCCTCCTCTATACGACCGACCATCTCACCGGCACGGTGATCACTGGTTGCCACGGAGCCGTGTGCGGAACCTCGGGTGGAACGAGGACCCAGGACTTGATGATCGGGTGGGTTGCGGACGGACAAGTCCACACGCGGCGGATCGCTGCTGGGTTCGTACACTCTCCCGGCGATGCCTTCTCCGGTCGCATGCGGCCATATGCGCACGTGCAACTCGACCACGAGGGCCGCATCCACATCGTTGGAGAACAAACGGTCGCGGGCGTGAGCTGCGGTTCGCTGCTTCGATACGTCGTCATCGATTGAACGGCGCGAGGCCTGCGCGACCGGCCGCCGTCACCCGGGCTCGCCGCACGGCCTGCACTTTTGCAGGGTGAAAGCTTCGCCTTGCGCTCGCGCCGCGCCAGCCAACCGCGTTCCGATCGGGGAATGCAATCGGACCCGATCGGAGATCGTCCGCATCGCGGCACTCGAGGATCCTGGAACGCAGCCCGGCTGCAGGCGCGCCGGCATCGACCGCTGCTCGCCGAACGACCTGCGCCGCACCTACGGCCGCTGGATGCGCATCGCCGCCTTCCCCGACGAGATCATCGCGCCGACGATGGGCCACGCCGACACCCGCATGCTGGAACGGGTCTACGGCAAGCTCTCCCCCGAAGAGCTCAGTCGGCGCCTGCTCTTGCACGCGCGCGCGGCCCTTCCGGACTGCATCGCTAATGCATCAGTTGGAACCGAAATCGACGGAATTTCCAGACAGGCTGGACTTGCTCGAACCGCTAAGTCTGCGCGATTGGTGCCCAGGGCGGAACCGAACCACCGACACGGGGATTTTCAGTACTCGGGCGGCAGTGGCCAAGCCCTGATTTCTCCAAGGAGAGGCACCGCCGCGGCGGGCGGGTTGCCAGCTGGCTGCCGAGAGCGGGTGGCGCATGACGGCTGCAGCGATCTCCGCGGCCACTCGCGAATCGCCCCGCGAAGGCCTCTCTGAGCCACGAAGAGGAACGCGCGGCGAACATCCCCTCTCGCCCTCCCGATCTATTGCCCCCGCGATGCCGCAGGGCTTCCACGCGGATCTTGTATTGAGCGCTTTCGCGGGAGCACTGCTCTACCTGTCGCAGCGCCGGTGACGCCAGACGCTCCGCCCCCGTCTGCAACTCGCGGGCAGCGAGGCTCGCAACGGCGAGCTCGCCGCACATCTTTCGCCTCGACGCGCGAGAGGTTGTGCTCGACATCGGTGTGAATAGCGACGTGCATTTCCGTACGTCCTAGGTCTACTGGCGCGCTCGCGCATCGAGTGCGATACGAGCAAAGTACGGGTGCGGATTCAGCGGCCCGTGATCGCAAACGGTAGGGCTCGTGCCCGTTTTCGCAGGCCACCCTCACCATGAAGCATGTCGGAAACGAGGGTTGGAGGCCGAGAGCGAGCAGAAGTAGCGTGCCCCATCGTCGCACTCAAGCGAGCGATCGGAAGAGGAAGGGGGCCGCATGAATCGGACAAGCGTTGGCCTGATCGCGGGAGTGACGGCACTCCTGCTCGTCGGTTCCGCCGCATCTTCGCGGGCCGCGGCACCGGCCGGGATGAAGCTCTACGCATTCAGCTCCGGAGGGATAACCCTCCAGAAGAGCGCGTTGCAGTCGGGGGCGCCGCAAACACCGATCACGATTCCGGTGGGATTCTTCGTCATCACGCACCCGAAGGGCAACCTCCTCTTCGATGCCGGGAACAATGACAAGATCATCAACGATCCGAGCTACTGGGGGCCGCTCATCAAGCTCATGTCCCCGGAGCGCGGACCGGACGTGGCCATCGATACGCAGCTGAAGAAGATCGGCCTGTCGCCGGACGACATCAAGTACGTGGCGGTCGGCCACATGCATCTCGACCACGCCGGGAACGTCTGCAAGTTCCCCAAGGCGACCGTTCTCGTGCAGAGGGACGAGATGAAGAGCGCGGCCTGGCCCGAGCCGGGGACGGCCCGCTTCTACATTCCGGGTGACGTGGCCTGCCTGCGGAACGACCTCGGCGAGTCGCTCCCCAGCAAGTTCAAGATGACTGAGCTCACCGGCGACTTGGACGTCTTCGGTGATGAGAGCGTCGTCCTCAAGCGCTGGCCGGGCCACACTCCCGGGAGCCAGATGGCGATCGTGCGCCTCCCGAAGACCGGCACGGTCATCCTGACGAGCGACAACGTCATCTTCGCGGAGAATCTCACCAAGAACCTCGTACCCGACGCCTCGCTCGCCTACTACCCGACAGGCATCCTGGACGCGTACGAGTACATCCGGTTGCTCCAGGGCCGCGAGAACGCGAGCTTCATGACCTCCCACGAGCCGGACGGCCCCGCCGGCAAGGCGCGGACGTCGCACGCTCCTCAGGTATTCGAGTAGGTGACGCGACCAAGCACCTCCGGGTGGCACGCCACCGTCGGCCGGCCCCATCAGCTCGCGGCGCGGTCGTCGCTGCTCGCCATGCGCTCGGTCATAGTCACCGACCAGCTCACGAAGCGGTACGGCCCCCGCTTGGCCGTGGACGGGGTGTCTCTCGAGGTCGAGGCGGGCGAGGTCATGGGGCTGCTCGGCCCAAACGGCGCCGGGAAAACGACCATCCTCCGAATCCTCGCGGGCTACCTGCGTCCATCCGCGGGAACCGCCCGCATCGCGGGTTTCGACGTCGTGCACGATTCGCTGGCGGCGCGGGGCCGGGTGGGCTACGTGCCCGAGGACGTTCCCCTCTATGACTGGATGCGCGTCCGGGAATTTCTCGTCTTCATGGCGCGCCTCAAAGGGCTCTCCCGCCGAGCCGCCGCCGGCGCGGTGGACGGTACTATCGAGCGGCTGGCTCTGGGCGACGTCCAGCCTCTCCTCATCGGTAAGCTTTCGCGCGGCTACCGCCAGCGCGTCGCCATCGCCCAGGCCCTGCTGGGCAATCCGGACATA
>DATBZA010000034.1:0-15490 GCA_036513415.1 Myxococcales bacterium
CCGACGCATCAGAAAGCACACGACGCGCAGAATGCGCCGCCCCGTGTCTCTCGCTTCACGTGAAGTGCCTCGCCGGCGGGCTCGCTTTCTGCGTGGCGGCGCAGGGCCATGCAGCCCGGCGGCGTCTCAGCGAACGATACACACAAGCGAAAACAACCGGGCTAGGCGTGGGCTCTAGGCGGGCCGATACACCCGGTAGTCGATCTCGGGAAAGAGGTTGTCGCGGGATTCGACATTCGAGAGCCACCCCTCGTCGATCCCGTTCGCCTTCACCTGCTCATACAGTCGCGAGAACCGCAGCAAGTGCTCGCGCGTCCGCCGGACCGCGTAGTCGACCATGGTCCCCGTCTTGATGATGAACGCCCAATCGGACGACTGTGCGAGCAGCAGCTCGCGAGCAGCCTGGTTGAGCGCGCGGCGCGTGACTCCGCTGGCGTCGTGATGGGCACGCGCCAGCTCGATCATCCGCTCGGAAGCCTTGTGGAGGTAGCGGTAGATCCAGTCGTTGCCTTGATCGAGCCAGACACCCGCGTACCCGCCGGCGCCCCACGACGACATGGGGGGCTGGGCGAGCTGCTGCTCCGGATGCTCGGCCAGGTAATCGACCGGCGACTGCAGCCGCAGGACGTCCGGGTTGCTCGCCGCCTTGCGGATCAGGTGGTCGAGGAAGATCGGGCCCTCGTACCACCAGTGACCGTACAGCTCCGCATCGTAGGGCGAGATGACGATCGGGGGCGGCCCGTCGCGGAAGGAAGCGCTGAGAAATTCGAGCTGCTTGGCGCGATTGAAGAAGAAGTTGCCCGCGTGCGTTTCCGCGCGCTCCCGCGCCGCGGCCGGGTCGTACGGCTCCTTCGCGCCCAGCGGGACCTTGCCGGTGATCCGGTAGTACTTGATCCCGGTGTTCTTGCGGTCTCCGGTCGCCTGGATGTACGGGCGGATGTAGTCGTAGTCCAGGTCCCAGCCGATGTCCCGGTAGAACTCGCGGTAGATCGAGTCGCCGGGATACCCATACTCGGCGCTCCAGACCTGCATCGAGCTCTCCGGATCGCGGGCGAAGGCAGCCACCCCGCTGGGCGTGTAGACCGGCGCATAGACGGCGCGGCGCGGCCGGGGCACGGCATTGGCCAGCGCGTGCGAGTCGACGAAGAAGAAGCGGATGTTCTCCGCTGCCAGGTACCGGTCGATGCCGGGCGCGTACCCGCACTCGGGGAGCCAGATCCCCCTTGGGTCGCGGCCGAAGTGCATGCGGTAGTGCATGCAGGCGACCTGGACCTGCGCGCGGATGGCCTCCTGGTGGACCATGAGCGGCAAGAACCCGTGCGTCGCGCCGCAGGTGATGATCTCCAGGGCGCCGGCGTCCTGCAGCCGCTTGAAGGCCGCCACCAGGTCCCGCCGGTAGCGATCGTGGAACAGGCGGCGCAGATGGTAGAGGTGGTCGCGGTAATGCTGGGCCAGGGGCGCGAACTGCGGATCGTTCCTGGTGCGGTGCACTTCCTTGTCGCAGAGCTCGCAGAGCGAGTCGAGCCGCCGGGCGTAGCGCGACATCAAGAGCTCGTCGCGCAACATGCCGACCAGGGGCGGCGTCAGGGTCATCGTGATCCGGAAGGGCACGCCTTCGTCGACGCAGCGGTCGAAGACCTCGAGCAGCGGCAGGTAGGTCTCGGTGATGGCCTCGTAGAGCCAGTCCTCCTCGAGGAACTCCGGATATTCCGGATGGCGCACGTACGGCAAGTGTGCGTGCAGGACGATGGAGAGGGTCCCGTGGCTCATTCGCCGTCCTCGACGTCCGGAAGGTGCGTCAGGCTCCAGGGAAGCTTGTTGCCAGGGCTGGAGCCGTAGGGCCCGCCCACGCTCGAGCCGCTGAACGGGCGCGGCTGCAGGCGGCGCTCCCAACCCGCGGGCGCGGCGCCGCCGTAGTTGAGCGGGCGTCCGGTGGGAATGCCGCCGGCGATCGATTGGTCCAGGGTCAATCGGAGATAGAACGCCTCGAGCTGGTCGGAGGGCAGGTCCGGAGGGAGCCGGACGGGCCGCGCGGCGCGCATCAGGCGGGCGCCGTTCGCTCCCATGGCCCAGAGCTCGGCGCGAATCTCGGCGCCCGGGGGCAGCTCGCGGACGTACCAACCGCGGGCTTCCAGCTGAACGTCGGTCTCGCGCACCAGCTCACCGCTCGCGTTGCGCGCGTTCCACAGCTTGAGCACGGCGCGCGCCGGCCCGAGCCCCGCGAATGCCTGCTCGATCTGCTGCTGGGAAAAGTCCCAATACACGAACAGGGTGGAGGGATCGCGCACCAGGCCCACCAGGCGCGCATCGCCGTACGCCCAGGGCAGCTCGCCGAGGCCCTCGTTGACGAGGCCGTGCTCGGGCGGTGGAACCGCCGCGGCAGGCGTGTGCACGCGCACGTCGGACTCGGGAACGATGCCCGGCGGCGCCAGCGGGACCCCGGGATGGACGGGTGCGCCCGGGTGCTGATCCTGCGAACGGCCAGTTCCCTGGGCGTCCTTCGGCGGGGAGGCCACTGGCGCCGGCTCCCGCGCCTTGGACGTCCCACCGGGGTCGGAGGGGCCACCAGCGCCGGATTTCTTCGTGTTCGGCATCGGGTGTGGGTCAAGGCTGCGCGCGGAGACATAGACCGCGCCCCGCCGCAGCGCAACGCTTCCGTCGCCGAACGCGTTGTTCCGCGACACGTTCCGGGAAAGTCTAAGGACTTGCGAGCGCCTGCGCATTGCGCGCCGCATAATCCCTGAGTTGCGGCTGCACGTCCGGCGCAGTGCTCGCGGCGTACTCCCGGTAGAACTCGGCGGCTTTGGCCGATTGGCCGAGGGCCCGGTACGCTTCGGCAAGTCCGAAGAGCGGCGAGGCGAGCGACGGATCCGCGGCGCGCGCAGCGGTGTAGTCCGCGGCGGCAGCGTCATACTGCAGCAGCCCCATGTGGGCCGACCCCCGCGCGACGAGCGCCACGCCGTACCCCGGCTTCTTCTGCAGGGCCTCGTCGAGGATGGGGAGCGACTCGGCGTACCTCCGATCGTTGATCATCTTCACCGCCGCCGTATAGCGCTCGCGCGCGCCCGGCTCGTCGACGATCTTCGGCGGCGGCTCGGCGGGCTTCGGCGGCGAGAGGATGGCCAGCCGCTCCCGCGCGGCTGCGAGCCCCTGCGACGCGGTGGAGTTGCCTCGATCCAGCTTGAGAGCGCGCGTGAAGTACTCGATCGCTTCCGGATCGTGTCCCATGCGCGCGTAGGTATCGGCCAGCTTGACCAGCACGATGGCGCTGGAGGGATCCTCCCGCGTCGCGTCCTGATAGGCGAAGAGCGCGGTGCGAAAGTCCTTGGCGGCGTAAGCCTTGTCGCCGGCAGCCATCAGCGAAGCGGCGTCGGCGAGAAGGACCAGGAGCGCAAGCAGCATCCGCGCAGTCTACGATCAATCCACCTTGCGATCGATGATTGTGGCGATGCCCATGCCGTACCCGATGCAGAGGGTGATCAGGGCGCGGCGGTGCCCGGTCCGCTCCAGCTCGTGGAGGGCGGTGGCGAGCAGCATCGCTCCCGTGGCCCCCAGCGGGTGCCCGAGCGCGATGGCGCCGCCGTTCGGGTTCACCTTCTCCATCGGGATGCCCAGCTCCTGGGCGACCACCAGCGGGACCGGCGCGAACGCCTCGTTGATCTCGAAGAGATCGATGTCGCTCAGCTTCAGCTCCGCCTGCGCCAGCGCCTTTCGCGCGGCCGGGATGGGGCCGGTGAGCATCAACACCGGATCGCTGCCAGCCACGGCCATGGAAACGATCCGCGCCCGCGGCTTGAGGCCCAGCGAGCGCGCCCTTCCCTTCGAGGCGATCACCACAGCGGCCGCGCCGTCCACGATCCCGGAGGAGTTGCCCGCGTGCAGCACCCCGTCCTCCTTGAACGACGGCTTCAATCCGGCGAGCGTGTCCACCGTGGTGCCCGGGCGCGGGTGCTCGTCGCGCTCGAACAGGCGTTCGCCGATCTTCAGGGGGAGGATCTCCCGCGAGAAATAGCCGCGCTCGATCGCGTTGGTCGCTTTCTCCTGCGAGGACACCGCGAACTCGTCGAGCTGTCGCCGCGAGTACCCCCACTTCGCGGCGATCATCTCCGCCGAGAGCCCCTGCGGGACCAGGTTCGGCCAGTGCTCCATCAGGCCGGGCGACGCAGGTCCCTCCCCGCCGACGGCGTCCGAGCCCATCGGCACCCGGGTCATGTGCTCGACCCCGGCAGCGACCACCAGCTGGGCGGCGCCGCTCATCACCGCTTGCGCGCTTGAGTTCACCGCCTGCAGCCCCGAGCCGCAGAACCGGTTGACGGTGGTGCCGGGGATCTCGATGGGCAGGTCCGCTGCGAGCACCGCGCCGCGCGCGATGTTCATCCCTTGCTCGCCGACCTGGGTGACGCAGCCGACGATCACGTCGTCCACGTCGTGCGGCTTCACGTTCGCGCGCTCGAGGGTGCCGGTGAGCGTCCGCGCGAGCAGATCCACCGGGTGCAACGCCGAGAGCGCGCCTTTGCGCTTGCCGCGCGCGGTCCGGAACGCGTCGACGATGATTGCTTCTGTCACGGGTGCCTCCTCCTGCTCTCGCCTGCTGCTTCAGGGGTGCCGAAATGGGTTCTTGCGAACGATGGTCTGGGCCCGCTCGGCGCCCAGCGAGACCGCGATGGTCTCCACGCCGACCAGCTGCTCGACCCGCTCGATGTAACGGCGCGTGTTCTCCGGCAGCTCCTGATACTCCCGCTGGTCCCCCAGCGGCTCCTTCCACCCGGGCAGCTCCTCGTAGATGGGCTTGGCCTGCTCGAGCAGCTCGGGATCCGAGGGAAATTCGCCGACCGTCTTGCCGTTGGGCAGCTTGTAGGCGGTGGCGACGAGGATCTTCTCGAACCCGGTGAGCACATCGAGCTTGGTCATCGCCAGCCCGGAGAGCCCGTTCACGCGCGCCGCGTACCGGAGCACCAACGCGTCCAGCCAGCCGCAGCGGCGCGGCCGGCCGGTGGTCGCGCCGTACTCCGCCCCTACCGCGCGCAGCCTCTCGCCGGTGGCGTCGTTGAGCTCGGTGGGCAGCGGGCCGTTGCCCACGCGCGTCGTGTACGCCTTGGTGATGCCGATGACGGAGTGGATCGCAGTCGGCCCCAGACCCGCTCCCACCGCCGCGTTGCCGGCCACCGTATTCGAGGAGGTGACGTACGGGTAGGTGCCGTGATCGATGTCCAGCAGCGTGCCTTGCGCCCCTTCGAAGAGCACCGCGCGCCCCTTGGCCACCTCGTGCGAGAGCACCTCGCTCGCGTCGCCGACGTAAGGCCGCATCCGCTCCCCCAGCTTGAGCGCCCAGTCCATCAGCGGCTCCAGCTCGCACTTCTCTCCGCCCAGCGCCTTGATCTGCGAGTTCGCCTCTTTCAGCCGCTCTTCCAGCTTGGTCCGGAGCGCGCCTTCCTTGAGCACGTCGCGCACGCGGATCCCGCGCCGCGCCACCTTGTCCTCGTAGCAGGGCCCGATGCCGCGGCCGGTGGTGCCGATCGCCTTCTGCTTCTCGCGCCCCGCGTCGATCCGCTTGTGGTACGGCAGGATCACGTGCGCGTTCTCGCTCACCACCAGCTGCGTGGGATCGGCGAGCAGGCCGCGGCTGCGCAGCAGATCGATCTCCTCCAGCAGCGCCTCCGGATCGACCACCACGCCGTTGCCGATGATGCACTTCTTGCCCGGGTGCAGGATACCGCTCGGCACCAGGTGCAGCACGGTCTTCACCCCGCCCACCACCAGCGTATGCCCGGCGTTCGCGCCCCCCTGGTACCGCACCACCACGTCGGCCCAGGAGGTGAAGAGGTCGACGACCTTTCCCTTTCCCTCGTCGCCCCACTGCGCGCCGACGATCACCACGTTGGACATGCGACTTCCCTATCACGGCGGCGCGCCCCGGCGGTACGTGGCAGGGGGGGTGCTGCTCTCGGTCAGCTCCGAGTAGTCGGCCGAGGCTTCGAAGAGGCGCTCGATGGTCGCGCCGCCGGTGCCGCGGAAGAACAGGGAGATGTACTTTCCGTTGGGAATGAACTCCCCCCGCCCGCTGAGCACCGGCGGGTTGCCGGAGATCACGCCGACTTCCTTCGGGGCATTGAACAGCAGCCATTCCTTGGGAGCGGACTGGCGCTCCCAGGTGCCCACCAGCCAGGAAATGTCGGCCCCGAATGCCGTGAGCTCCGGTTTCGCCGTGGAGCCGGCGTCCGGCTGGGCGGGGCGTGGCGCCGGCGCGTGCTGGTCCTGCCTGCCTCGCGAGCAGGCGAGCAGCCCGATCAGCGCCAGCACCCCCGCCGCTTTCACAAGGTGACCTGGTGCACGCTCCGCACGTTGGGCAGCCTGCGCAGGCGCTCCAGCACCTCCGCCGGAGCCGCCGTGTCCACGTTCACCAGCGCCAGCGCTTCGCCGCTCTTGCGGTCCCGGGAGAGCGCGAACTGCGCGATGTTCACCTGGGCCTCGCCGAGGGTGCGCCCGACGTTGCCGATCACACCCGGCTTGTCATCGTTGTGCATGACCAGGACCGCGCCTTCCGGCACCGCCTCCAGCTCGAACTTGTCGACGCGGACCACGCGCGGCTCGCGCTTGCCGACGATGGTGCCGGCCACCTCGGTGGCCAGCTCCTTGCCGCAGCGCAGGCGGACGGAGACCAGGCTGGCGAAGTCCGGCGTGTCGCTGGTCTTCACCTCCGTGACCGAGAGGCCGCGCTCCCGCGCCAGGGCAGGGGCGGAGACCTCGTTGACGGGCTCGGCGAGGAAGTTGCCCAGAACGCCCTTCAGGACGGCGGCGGTGAGCGGCGCGGTGGGTTGCTGCGCCACCTCGCCCGCGTAGGAGATCTCGATCTGCTCGGGGGCGCCAGGGGCCCCCTGCATGGCGAGCTGACCCGCGAAGGTGCCGAGCTTCTCGGCGAGCTTGAGGAAAGGCCCCAGCCGCTCCAGCACTTCGCCGCTGACCGACGGCACGTTGACGGCGTTGCGGACGGTGCCGGTTGCCAGGTACTCGACCATCGCCTCGCAGACGATCACGGCCACGTTCTGCTGGGCGTCTTCCGTGCTGCCGCCCAGGTGCGGAGTGGCGATGAAGTTCTCGCAGGAGAACAGCGGATGGTCGGCCGGCGGCGGTTCGGTCTCGAACACGTCGAGCGCCGCTCCTCCCAGCCGCTTCGCCTTCAGCGCCTCCGCCAGGGCCTTCTCGTCCACCAGGCCGCCCCGCGCGCAGTTGATCAGGAGTGCGCCGGGCTTCATCTGAGCGATCTGCGGCGCCGCCACCATGTTCCTGGTCTGCTCGTTGAGCGGCACGTGCAGCGTGATCGCGTCGCTGCGGCGGAAGATCTCCGGGAGCTGTACCAACTCCACCCCCAGCTTCGCGGCGGCGTCCTCGCTGAGGAAGGGATCGTAGGTGATCACCTTCATCCCGAACGCCTTGGCCCTCTGCACCACCAGGGCGCCGATGTTGCCGGTGCCCACCACGCCCAGCGTCTTGCCGAGCAGCTCGCGCCCGGCCGCGAACTTCTTCTTCTCCCACTTCCCTCCGCGGGTGCTCTGCGACGCGTCGGCCACCTGCCGGGCCAGGGCGAGCAAAAGCGCCACCGTGTGCTCGGCGACCGACACGCTGTTCCCGCCGGGGGCGTTCATCACCACCACGCCGCGGCGGGTGGCGGCCTGGAGGTCGATGTTGTCCACGCCGGTGCCGGCGCGGCCGATCACGCGCAGCTTCGCCGCCGCGGCGAGGAGGTCCGCGGTCACCTTGGTGGCGCTGCGGACGGCGAGCGCGTCGTAGCCGGAGATGATCTCGCGCAGCTCGGCCGGCTTGAGGCCGACCTTGAAGTCGACCTGCGCGCCCGGGATCCGCTCGAGGATGGTCTTCGCTTCCGGCGAGAGGTCGTCCGAGATGAGGATGCGCATCAGCGGCCTCCGGCGAACGAGTGCTGCGCGGCCGCGAGCCCGGCGCCGAGCTGCACCTTGGCGCCGAGATCGTGCAGGCCGCGCTCCACGGCGCCGATCACCACCAGCATGTCGAAATCGTCGAAATAGCCGAGGTGGGCGATGCGGAAGATCTTGCCCTTGGCGGCGTCCTGGCCGCCGACGAGCTTGATCCCGTACTGCTTGAAGAGGTGCTTGACCAGCTTCTCGGAATCGACGCCGTCGGGCGCGAGCACCGTGGTCATCGCCGCGCTCGGGCTCTTGGAATAGAGCGTGAGCCCCAGCGCCTGCATTCCCGCGCGCGCGGCCCGGGCCATGCGCTCATGGCGGGCGAAGACGTTCTCCAGCCCTTCCTCGCGGAACATGGCCAGCGATTCGTCGAGCCCCTCGACCAGCGCGATGGCCGGAGTCCAGGCGGTCTGGTTCTTCCGCTGGTTCTCGCGCTCCCGCTTCACGTCGAAGTAGAAGCGCGGCAGGTCGGCCGCCTCGTTCAGCTTCCAGGCCTTCTCGCTGGCCGCGAGGAAGGCGATGCCCGGCGGGAGCCCCAGCGCCTTGTGGCCGGCGCTCACCATCACGTCGATGCCCCACTCGTCCATCGGGAGCGGCATGGCGCCGAGCGAGCTGATGGCGTCCACCACCAGGATGGCGCCCGTCCTGGCGGTCACCTGCGCGAGCTCGCGAATGGGATGGTACACGCCGGTGGAGCTCTCGTTGGCCTGGACGTACACCGCCTTCGCCTGCGGGTTGTCGCGGAGGGCCTTCTCGACGGCAGGGGGATCCACAGGGTGGCCCCACTCGCACTTGAGCGTGACCGCGTTGACGCCGTACGCCTTGGCGAGCTTGCCCCAGCGTTCGCCGAACTTGCCGCCGTCGACCACCACCGCGGTATCGCCCTTGCGCAGGAAATTGACGAAGGAGGCCTCCATGGTGCCCGTGCCGCTGGCGGCGAAGACCAGTACGTCCTGCTTGGTCTGGTAGAGCCAGGCCAGCCCCTCGCGCACCCTGGCGAAGACGGCCTCGAACTCCGGCGAGCGGTGGTGCACGATCGGCCGCGCCATCCGCAGCGAGAGCCTCTCGGGGACCGGAGTGGGACCAGGGGTGAGCAGGCGGATCTTCTTCACGGCGGCACTCCTCTTCAGTGTCGGCGTTGGATAGGAGCGTTACCGCGGCGTGTCAAGACTTGCCGGGGGCCATCACCACACCCTGTCCAGGGAAAGGATCTCGCGGGCTTGAGCCACGCTGGCGGGCTCGCGTCCCATGTCGCGGGCCATGCGCACGGCCTTCTCGACCAGCTCCCCATTGGACCGGGCCATCTGCTTGCCGGCGCTGTCCAGGTAGAAGTTGTCCTCCAGCCCGACCCGCACGTTTCCGCCCAACGACAGCGCCGCGGCCAGCATGCGCCACTGCTCGTGGGAGATACCGATCACCTCCCAGGTGCTGTCCTTCGGCGTCTCCCGTGCCTGCAGAGCCAGGTTTTCCGTGGTGGCGCGAATCCCGCCCAGGACCCCCATGATGAAGCTGAACTGGAGCGGCTCTTTCAGCAGCCCCTTGTCCAGGAGCGGCCAGACGGAGTTGGTATGCCCGACGTCGAAGCACTCCAGCTCGGGCTTCACTCCCGCTCCCTTCATGACGGACAGCAAGTACGAGATGTCGCGGAACGGGTTTTCGAACACGAAGTCGAAGACGAAATCCTTCCGCTTGGGCGAATACTTCGCGTAGTTCATCGAACCCATGTTCAGCGCGCCGATCGCGGGCCGGACCTGCGCGATGTGCGCGACGCGCCCTTCCATCGGCCCCGCGCCGCCGGTCGAGAAGTTGAGGATCACCGGGCAGCGCAGCTCGATCTCACGCCGGATGGCGGCGTACACGGACGGCTCGTAGGTGGCGCCGCCCTCGTCGGTCCGGGCGTGCACGTGGACCACGGCCGCGCCCGCCTCGTAGGCCCTGCGGGCTTCCTCGGCGATCTCCGCGGGCGTGTAAGGCACCCAGGGACACTGATCGCGATTGGCGAGCACGCCCGTCAGAGCACAGGTGACGATGACCTTGTCGGTGCTCATTCAGCTTCCCTTGAAATCCGGCTTTCGCTTCTCGAGAAATGCCGCGATGCCTTCCGCGGCATCAGCGGACGCCGCAGTGAGGGAGAACTGGGCGCAGAGCGCCTCCAGCTGCGCCTCGTAAGGCAGGTCCTGCGTGGCGTAGAAGGCTCGCCGGCCCAGGCGCAGCGCCGTGGGGCTCTTCTGCGCCAGCTGGTCGAGCAGCTCTCCCGCGGCGCCCTGCAGCTCGGCGCGCGGCACGACGCGGTTCAGGAGACCGATGGCCCGCGCCTCGGCCGCGTCGATGCGTCGCCCCGTCAGCGCCAGCTCGAGCGCCGCCCGGCGGCCGACGCAGCGCGAGAGGGGGGCCAGGGCCATGTAGGGGAACAGCCCGACCTCCACTTCCGGGGTCCCGAAGCGGGCATCCTCCGCCGCCACCGCGAGATCGCAGGCCGCGAGCAGTCCCATTCCACCGCCCATCGCGGCGCCGTTGACCGCGGCGACCACCGGCTTGCCGATGCGCGCGATCTCCACCAGCAACGACGCATAGTCGCGTGCGCCCTGCTCGGGCCCGACGCCACTCCCCTGCGCTGCTCCAGCCAGCGCGAGGTCCATCCCCGAGCAGAAGGCCTGTTCACCCGACCCGGTGATACAGATGGCCCGGACCCGCGCTTCCGCGTCGGCCGCGGCGAGGGCCCGCCGCAGGGCAGACATCAGATCGGCGGAGAGCGCGTTCCGCGCCGCCGGCCGATCGAGGATCAGCCAGCGCGACGCACCCCGCTGCTCTTCGCGCAGCCCGGACACCGCCCCGCACCGTGCCGGGGCAAGGGCCATGGCGTCAAGCGGCAAACATGTTGCGGACGACCGAGACCAACCGCTCCACGTCGCGCCGGCCCAGGTTGTACTTGCGGCAGGCCTCGAGCAGCGGCCGATAGAGCGGCTCCACCACTTCGGTCTCCCCGTCCTGGCGGAACAGATCCGCGACGGGGACCTCGAGCCCCTCAGCGATGGCCGCCAGGGTTTCCAGATGAGGGGAGCGCTCCCCGCGCTCGATCATCGAGAGGAACGAGACGCTGATCCGCGCGCGCTCGCTCAACGCCTCCTGCGTCATGCGCGCAGAGCGTGACATCCTGAGGTGGCGGATCCTGCGCCCAACTTCCCTGACGACGGTCGCCTGTATAAGTCTCTCCAGACGCCGGGCCTCCGGGTCTGTTGCAGTGGAGGCGATTCGTACCAGCACCAGTCGAACTTTCCACACACCACGAGTGAAACGTTGCCGCGCGTACAGCTAGAATGTTGCGAAGGAGCCGAGAGATTTCAAGTCGATCCGGAAGGAGAAGTCCGGTGATCGCAAGAGCCGCGCGTCGTGGAAGGGAAAGCCCAGCACCAGCTGGAGACCGGCGCACCGGCACGGCGTCTCGTAGGTCAGCAGCATCGTGTGCGTCCAGTTGGCGAAGTCGACCGGCGTCTCCCCGGGAGTATACGAGAGATCGTAGCCTAGCCGCAGGTTGAGCGGCAAAGGGCCCGAAGCGCCGGCCCTCGCGCCGCCGGTCAGCGCCGTGGGAGCGACCGCGAACCGGGCAGTGGAGAACATCTCGTCGATCCCTGCCCGGAGCCGCTCGCTCGAGCTGCCCCGGAGAAATCCGATCGACGTGTGGATCTCGTCGCCCCGGGAGTCCCGCGCGCCGGCCGAGGCGCCCAGCGCCGAAAGCTCGCGCAGCGTCCAGTCATACCGGACCGATCCCTGGACTCCCACCGGTCCGATCTGCGCGCCGAGGACCGCGCTCCCCTCGCCCAGCCGGGCCCTCGCTCCCGCCGCCCAGAGCAGCGCGTCCTGGAGCAGGTCGACGCGAAGGATCCGCCCGGGAGTGCGGCCGGGCCTCGTCCACAACGATTGCGAGAGGGAGGCGGTCGCCTGGACGGCGCCGCTCACCGGAGCGGCGAAGTCGATCTCGTCATAGGCGCGGCGCGCAGCGGGCACTCCCTGGATGGTCGGATCGGACGTTGGCGCGAGGCCCTGCTGGGCGGCGTCGGGCCTGGACTGGAATGTGGCGCCGCCGGCATCGGTGAGATCGCCGATCGGCGGGCCGCCCGCCTGCAACGGCTTCGATAGGGCGCGCAGCTCGAACGCCGGCTCGATCCGGTGCAGCGCGCCGCCGAAGCGTCGCTCGAGCGGAAAGGCCGCGCGCGCGCCCAGGAACGCGTACGCGCGGGCGCGGTCGCGATCCGGGAAACCCTCGACGATCCAGCCGTCGACGCGTGCGCCCCCCTCGAGCCGCAGATCGAGGGGCAGCGTTCGCGGGGCCGCCAGGGCAACGCGGGGAGACAAGTCCATGCGCGTGGCCATCCCGCGGGAGTTGTCGCCCGGCAGCACCTGCAGCGAGGCACTCGCCCCGCGGTCGGTCGGGCCGAACCCGGTGGCCCGCTCCTGGGGATCTTCTCCGGTAAAGCGCACGAACTGGACGGCGCTCGCTTCCAGGGACACCGTCACCTCACCCAGCGCGACCGGGGCCAGCTGCACGAAGACGGCCGGAAGCCGCTGGAACGTCGCTCGCTTCTCTACCCCGAACAGGCGCCGGTCGATGGTCACCGGATCGATGCGCATGTCCTGCATCAGGGTCGCGTCGGCGCCCAGCGTCAGCGGGCCGCGCGCGCGCCAGAAGCCGAGGTCGGTCGTGAAGAGATCGTACGAAGTCTCGATGGACTGCGGCTGAGGGTCGCGGACCGCCATGACGTCGCTCGCCACGATGCCCTGCATCGCGAAAATGCCCGCGGCGCTGTCGGTCCGGTGCGCGAGGCGCGCAATCCCGCGGATGCCGGAGAACCCACGGCCCGCGGTCGTCCCGTGCTCGCCCGGAAAGAGGGCGGGGGAGTTATTCCCCGGCGAGTCCTTCTGGTCGAGATCGTCGAACAGATCCAGCGCCACGGAGCCGGCCGTCCCCTCGGCGGGCGCATAGCGCCACTCGAGCCCGAGCCGTGGACCCCGGATCGAGCGCGCCCCCGGCGCCTGCTGGTGCGCGTGCCCGCCCGTGTACCATCCCGGGGTCACGGTCACGTCGTTGCTCGGCCCCAGCGTGAAGAAGATGGGCTGCGCATAGGTGAACCCGATCGGCGCCCCGAACCCGATCTGCGGCGCCAGCAGCCCGGACTGGCGGTGGGTCAGCGGCAACGAGAGCGGGAAAAGCGGCAGCTTCGCCCCAAGCAGGTGCAGACGCACTCCGTGGAGGTGGGCGCGGTCGCCCTCTAGCTCCGCCGTGTCGGCGATCAGCTCGTAGTCGGGTTCCCCGGCGCAGTCGCAGGGAGTGAGCGTCACCTTCTCCGCCAGGTAGTGACCTCGGGAGAGCTCGCGGACCCGCGAGCCGTGCAGGATCATCGTATTCGCGCCCGAGCGGGGGGCGTCCGGGTTCGGGGTGCGTTCCTTGAGAAAGAGGACCGCCTTGGTCAGCTCCGCGGTCCGCGCGTTCAGGTCGACGACGGCGGCATCGGCCAGGAACACCTGCCGCCCCTGGACGCCCAGCACGCCGCCTTCCAGCTTCAGGCTCCCGTTCGCGCGATCGAGGATGCCCGATCCCGCCCGGAGCAGGCCATCTCCGCGGCGCGCGACGACGTGGCCTTCCAGCCGCACGACCGGCGGGTTCCAGATGTAAGTGATGTGGTCGGCCTCGACCTCGATCTCGGCGCCCGTCGGGCCCGCCAGCAGCGCCGTCTGCGCGGCTGCCGCGAGCCCCAGCCCCAGCGAGGCGAGGGCTGCCGTCGCGGCCATGGAGCGGAGCACGTCGGGGGACTAGCGAGGAGCGGAAAAGGTCACCGTCAGCACCGAGCCGGACTGGGCGAGCTGGTACTCGGCATGCCCTCGCAGCTCGATGCGCACGTCGGTCCCGTCCGCGACCTGTACCGGTACCACGCGGCTGACCGCGCCCTCGAAGAAGCGCGTGTCCAGAGGCCTTCGGTTGTTGGGGAGGGGGATGGCCGCGCTGGGCAGGTGAAGCAGCACCGCGCTCCCGTCTCCGCTGATGCCGTACTCCAGGGGGTGATCGCTGCGGACGATGACTTCGCCGGCCCCGATCGGGCGAAAGCCGATGCCGGTGATGTGGCGCGCCTGCGCCGGCGGCGGTTTCTGCAGAGGCCTTTCGGCGGCCGGCAGGGCGACCCGGGCCGTCGCCTGCGCGGGCTTGTGGCGTTTCTGATCGGCGAGAGCGCGCTGCTCGGAGAGGGCCTTCTTCATGGCCGCGGCCTTCTCCGCAGCGGATGGTTGCGGTTCGTCGACTGGAGCTTCGGCGTCGGGCGGGACCGCGGGTTTCGATCCCACCAGCGAGACCTTGGGCAACGAAGCCACCTTCTGCGCTTCCGCTTCCGGCCCGGCCTCCGGCGCCGGCCCCGCCTGCGGCGCCGGCCCCGCCTGCGGCGCCGGCCCCGCCTGCGGCGCCGGCCCGGCCTGCGTCGCTGGCCCGGGTTGCGGCGCCGGCCCGGCCGCCAAGGCCACCGGTCGCGGCACCCGCACCTCCACGGCATTCCCGTCGGAGCGGATGTCGAACTCGGCGTCCGCGACCAGCTCGATGACCACGCGCGCGGTGCGGGAGCCCGCCTGCGCCACCGCCGCGCGCCGCAGCGTGCCGTCTCCGATCTCCAACTCCCGCTGCTCTACCGCGACCTCGGTGTCGGCGAAGTCGACCACCACGCGGGGAGGGGAGAGGAGCTTCAGGGTGCTGAACGAGAGCGGCCGATCGCTTTCGATCACGACGCCGCTGGTCCGGTCGTCGCCGCCGATCCGAACGCCGATGAGCCGGCCCTGCTCGTCTGCCGTGGCGCCGAACGCCAGTGCGAGCGCGCCGCACACGAGGATGAACGTCGTCGGGCTCACGCCCGACGGACGCTAGCATGCCCGTCCGCTCACCCAAAGGATTCCGCTGGATGCGGTGGCCCCAGGCCCCGCATGGCGTACTCCACCAGGTCCTTCACGTCCGAGCAGATCTGGTGGATGTCGGTGCCCATGGTCAGCTCGAGGTGGCTGTTTTCCTTCACCGGTCGCCAGAGGAGGTATTCGCTCCGGGCGGCGCGGCAGATCCCCCGGGTGCTCCGGGCGGAGGCGATCTTGTCCAGGTCGCCGAAGAAGATGGCCATCGGGATGCGGATGTGGCGGAAGTTTGCCTTGTAGTCGTACCCGGTGCGATAGCACTTCATCTCGTCGTTGCGGATCCAGCGGGCGAACTGCTCGACCACCCGGCGGGGCTCCTTCTCCCCGCCCTGCGAGAGCAGCCAGCGAAAGTCCTCCGCGGTGACGCGCGAGGGATTCAAGATCGATCCGATGTACCGCGCGATCAGCTCGTAGCGCTTGAGGTTGCTCTCGGTGGCCGCACGCGCCAGGGCGCGCAGGAAGGCGTCGACGGGGACATGGTTGAACTGGACGGGCTTGTACTGGCTGTCGGGCGCGGCGAGCAGATTCGCCGCGCGCGCGAGGAAGCGCACGCGGCGCAGGATCGCCTCTGCGTTGTGGCGGGTGCGACCCGCGACGCTCGCTGCGCGCGC
>DATBZA010000035.1:0-3316 GCA_036513415.1 Myxococcales bacterium
GGCCGCGGCCGCGGCCGCGGTGCCCTCGACGCTCACCTCGGACGCCGCATCCGGTCCACCGAAGTTCACCAGCAGCACGGCCAGGCGTTCCCCCGGCGCCAGCTGCGCGAACGTGGCGTCGAGCGCGCCGTCGCGATAGTCCCACGGCGCGAAGACCTGCCACGCCGCTCCGGACCCGCCCCCGGTGCCCGCGCTGACCAGGCTGGCCGTGCGCCCTCCCGGAATCGCCTCCACCCAGACGCCGGAGGCCGTTCCCGGCAGCAGGGCGTGCGAGCCGCGCACCAGCACCGGGGCCGAAGCAGGCGCGCCGGTGTCGAGATCCACGAGCTGCACGCGATGGGCGGCGATGAACGATCCGGGATCCCACCAGACCTCGACGGCGCCGTCGCGGGCGGACGCGCGCACGTCGCGCGGTCGCGAAGATCCGCCGCAGGCGATCGCCGCGAGAAGGAGCAAGGCGAAGCGCATCCTTTTCGATGGAAGCACGACGCCCGGGCCTGCTCCGAACGAAAACGGTCCACCGCGCCGAAGGCTGGATGGGCGACTTCCCTACACCGACATACCCGGCGCAGCTTTCCTACGGTAGAAGCGCTGCGTGATCCGGATCCTCGGCCCCGGCGACGAAGCAACCCTCGAGGCGTTCCTGGCCCCCCGAGCGAACACCTCGATGTTCCTCCGCGCCAATGCCCGACAGGGTGGCCTCGACGATCGCGGCCAGCCGCGGCAGGCCACCTACGCGGCGGCCATCGGGCCTTCTGGCGTCGTGGCCGTGGCCGCGCACTGCTGGAACGGCATCCTCCTGCTGCAGGCGCCGGAGCGGGTCCCCGAGGTCGCACGTGCCGCACTGGCCGCCTCGGGACGCCCGCTCAAGGGCATCTCGGGACCCGTCGATCAAGTCCGGACCGCGCGCGATGCGCTGGAGGTGCGCAAGGCCGCTGTCGACGATGCCGATCTGTTGTACTCCCTCGATCTCGCCGGACTGCGGGTCCCGGCGGCCCTCGCCGCGCTCTCGCTCCGCAGGCCACGGGGCGACGACCTCCCGCGGCTGATCGCCTGGCGCGAGCAGTACCTGGTGGAGACCGGCCTCTCGGCTCCGGGACCCACCTTGCACCAGGACGCACGGAGCAGCATCGAGCTCCAGCAGGCGCAGGGCGATCACTGGCTACTCGAGGACCGAGGCGTGCCCGTGGCGTACACCGCGTTCAACGCGCGCCTGCCGGACATCGTGCAGGTTGGAGGCGTTTGGACTCCGCCCCCGCTGCGCGGCCGCGGCTACGCGCGCTGCGCGGTCGCCGGATCGCTTCTGGAAGCGCGCGCCGCGGGCGCCCGGCGCGCGATCCTCTTCACCAGCAACACGTCTGCCGCGCGCGCGTACGAGGCGCTCGGCTTGACCCGGTCTGGTGAGTACGGGCTGCTGATCCTGTGAGCGGCGTTCCGGCTGCCCCTACTTCTGCTGCTGCGCTATCCGCCGCTGCATCTCCGCAGGCGGCACGTCCTCGACGTGAGTGCCCACCGTCCACTGATGGCCGAAGGGATCGGCCAGCGTTCCGCTGCGGTCGCCGTAGAACTGGTTCTGCAGCGGGCGCAGCTCCTTGCCGCCTGCCGCCAGGGAGCGTTTCCAGACCTTGTCCACGTCCTCGCAGTAGATCACGAGATGCACCGGAGAAGGCCCCTGGGGCGCGCGGGCTCCCTGCTCGGGCGACTCGTCGGCGAGCATGAAGATCGAATCTCCGATGCGCATCTCGGCATGGCCGACGCGTCCTTCGGGCGCGGGCATCCGGAACAACTCCTCGGCGCCGAACGCCCGCTTGTAGAAGTCGATCGCCTTCGCCGCGCCGTCGACGATCAGATAGGGCGTCAGGGAGTGGTATCCATCGGGAATGGGCTTGGCCATGAGACCTCCCGCGCGGCGGCTCACCGCGCGCCGGCGATGATGCGCGCGAAGTCGTCGGCTTTCAAGCTGGCTCCGCCCACCAGCGCTCCGTCGATGTCCGGCTGGGCGAGCAGGTCGGCTGCGTTCTCCGGCTTCACCGATCCGCCGTATTGGATCCGCACCGCCCCGGCGACCTGGGGGCCCGCGAGGTCGCGGAGCAGGCCGCGGATCTGCCCGTGCACCTCCTGCGCTTGCGCAGTGGAGGCGGTCTTGCCCGTCCCGATTGCCCAGACCGGTTCATAGGCCAGGGTGCAGCGCCCGATCTGCTCGCTACCCATGTCGACGAACGCAGCGCGCACCTGCCGCGACACCACTTCCCAGGTCCGGTTGGCCTCGCGCTCTTGCAGCGTCTCCCCGACGCAGACGATCGGATGAAGCCGCGCCTCCAGGGCCGCGCGGACCTTCCGGTTCACGCCCTCGTCGGTCTCTCCGAAGTACTGCCGGCGCTCGCTGTGGCCGAGAATCACGCCGTCGCAGCCGACCTCCGCCAGCATGGGCGCGCTCACCTCACCGGTGAACGCACCCTGCTTTTCGTAATGGCAGTTCTGCCCGAACATCTCGATGCCCGAGCCCCGCAGCGCGGCCTTGACCGCCGCCAGCGCCGTGAACGGCGGCGCCACCGCCACCTGCGCCTGCGTCTTCACCTTCTCCCTCAACTCCCTCACCAGCTGCGCCGCCTCCGCGTTCGTCTTGTGCATCTTCCAGTTCCCACAAATGAACTTCCGCCGTGCCATGAGTCCTCCGCTCTTCAGATCAAACGCCGAGCACGCCGAGCACGCCGAGATTCTGGTGGTTGATCATCTTGCCCTTCCCGGCGGAGGTGCTTCGATCGGCCGGAACGGCTCCAAACCCAACCAAAAAAAGCCTCGAGAGGACGTTTCCACCTCGGCGTGCTCGGCGTGCTCGGCGTTTGATCGGAAGAATCATTCCTCGAGGACTTTGATCCCCGGGAGGTCCCGGCCTTCGAGGAATTCGAGGGAAGCGCCGCCGCCGGTGGAGACGTGGGTGACCTTGTCGGCCATTCCCATCTCCGCGATGGCCGCCGCCGAGTCGCCGCCGCCGACCACCGTGCGCGCGCCGCGGCTGGTGGCCTCGGCGAGAGCTTCGGCGACTGCCCGCGTTCCCGCGGCGAACTCGGACACCTCGAAGAGCCCCATGGGCCCGTTCCAGAAGACGGTCTTCGCCCCCAGGATGCGCTGCCGGTACTGCTCGCGTGCCTTCGGGCCGATGTCGAGACCGAGCATCCCCTCCGGAATCTGGGCCACGATCTGGGTGGGGATGCCCGCCTTCGGCTCCTTCGCCACCACGTGGTCGGCCGGCAGCAGCACCTCGACGCGCGACTGCGCCGCCTTGTCCAGGATGCGGCGGGCGACGTCGATCTTG
>DATBZA010000036.1:0-25802 GCA_036513415.1 Myxococcales bacterium
TGAACGAGTTCATCCGCCACGGCGGATGGTTCGACGGCGTCGTCGATTTCGACGCAGCCACCCGCGATTCGGCGAACCCCAGTTTCCTCTTGCCCGCATTCAACCTCCAGAGCACCACGGGTGGAATGGGCGATTTCCTCCATCCCAGCCGCCCGGGGTTCGTGGCCATGGCGAACGCCTTCGATCTCTCGCTCTTCCGCTGACCGCGGTTCAGTGTGCAGCCGCGCCCGCGGCCTCGCTCGCCGCCCGGATGGTCGGAGTGGCGGAACCGACGAGCTTCAGCCTGGGCTCGCGCTCGATGGCGTCGAGCAGCGCCCGCGTCATCTCGTCGTCGATGGTCGACGCCTTGTCGAGCGGGACCGGAAACCGGATCACCATCTCCAGTCCCGCATCGGTGAGGCGGAGATGGCTCTGGGGGCGCAGCCCGCCGAGCTGGAGGGAGAGGTCCTCCGACAGCCGCTGGTGCTGCGCATCGATCGAATCGCGGTACTTCTCGAAGACGGCCTCGACGGACTTCATCAGCCTGGACTCGGCGAGCCGGTAGTCGCTATCGGACGAGAGCGTCAGCGTCACCCGATGCCAGGCGAAGTTGGAGCCAGGCAGCTGCTTGAAGAAGTTCGCGCTGGGCTGGAAGAGGATGGCGTTGGAGAAGACGACGACGCGGCCGGTCGGCTGCCCATCGGCGCCGATCTCCATCAGGTGCAGCCGCACCAGGCCGAGATCGATGACGTCGCCGGTCACTCCGGACACCTGCACCCGATCGCCGACGCGGACGCCGTACTTGCCGATCAGGAAGAAGTAGGCCACGACCGAGAGGATCACGTTCTGCAAGGCGATGGCGAGCCCGGCAGTGATGAACCCTGCGAACGTCGCCAGCGATCCCACCTCGGTCGCGAGCGCAAAGGCGACGAAGAACACGACCGCCCCAGTGACCACGATCCTGCGGAGCAGGAGGAATTGCTGTCGCCGCCGCGAGTCCTGCACGTACCGGAACGTGGCCCGGCGCCAGAAGTCCGAGGCGGCCAGGATCAGCGCGATCGCCAAGGCGACGAGCGCCAGACGCAGGAGCAGGCTGCGCACCTCCGCGCTCGTCTCACGGTCGATCAGCTTGTCCCACTCGGCGAGGTGCCCGCTGAACCCGTCCAGGAGGACGGACTGCTTTCCCAGCGGGATGAGCGCCGCGGACACCTTCTTGAAGTGGGCGGTGATCTCGTCGATGCGTCGGGTCCGTTCGGTCAACACGCCGGGATCCGCCGTTTGCTCCGCCTGGGTGAGCCGATCGCCCTCTTGCACCGTGGCGCGGAGGTCCTCCAGCAAGGGCGCCCGGAATCGCTCGATGCGCTCCCGCAGCGCTGCCGTCGCCGAGTTTGCGTCCCGCACCTCGCGTTGCTTGCGCAGGAGCGAGAACAGTTCCGAGAAGAGGGCCAGGACGCCGCGGTCCCCGGATCGGCGGGCGGCCGCGACGACCAACGCCGCCGGTGGCGCGGCATTCGACGCATTGCCGTGCAGCTCCGGGACGGACCGTTCGAGCGCGTCGATCTGCTCGAGGAGTCCCGAACCAGTGCCCGTCCCTCCCTGCGCCATGAAACTGGCCCATGCGTCGATGGTTTCCTTGCGCGCCCGGGCGAGCTGCAGCTCGCTCTGCGCCTCGGCGAGCTGGCGCTCGAGCGTGCGCCTTCCCCGGCTCGAAGCCCTTGAGAGCTGGCGGCGGAGGCGGTCCACTTCCGCCTCGGCCTGCTTCAAGCGATCAGCGGCCTCCGCCGCCAGGCGCGCGAGGACCTGCGGATTGAAGCCGCCAGGGGACGCCGGCCGCTGCGTGGCGGGCGCGGGCGCCGCTTGCAACTGGGCGGCATCGGCGCGCGCGAACTCGAACGCCAGCCGCAGCACCTCCAGCGCGGTGTGCCGGGCGTCGTTGTACACCAGCACTTCCGACGGCTCGGTCGCGAGCGGCGCCAGCGTGGCGACTCCCCGATACCAGGCGATCGCCTGGTTGAGGTACTCGAGGAGGGACGGCTGCGCGGCCGCAGCCGGAGCAGTGGCGCTCTCCGCAGGCAGTCCCGACGCAGCGAGAGCCACAGAGAGGAACAGAGCTGCCTTTCGCACGCACTCTCCTCGGCGCCCAACCCGCGCGGCGCGAACGCAGCCTAAGGCAAAGGTTGCCCGCGCGCTCCTCCTGGAGGCGGGTCGAAGTCTGGCCCGCGACACCCTCAGCGGATCGCCAGTACCCATCCGCGTGCGACGCAGTTGCGCCCGGAAACCGCCTGGCGTAAGCCCGCGTCATGATCGAGCACATCAGCATCCGGTGCCGCAATTCTCGCTCGAGCCGGAAGTTCTACGAGAAGGCGCTTGCGCCGCTTGGTTACCGGGTCGACCGGGAGTACGGCGATTCCTATGGCTTCATCCAGGGCGGGCGTCACGACTTCTGGGTGACCAAAGGCAAGGTAGGGACTCCGATCCACCTGGCGTTCCACGCCGATGCGACGTCCGCGGTCGACCGCTTCTACCGCGCGGCGATCGCGGCCGGAGGCAAGAACAACGGCCCGCCCGGAATGCGCGAAGAGTACGGATACGCGGCGTTCGTGCTGGATCCGGACGGGCACAACGTGGAGGCGGTGATCTGGAACGAAGATCTCGAGGGGGCGAAGTCCCGCGGCTCCGCTCGTCCGAAGCGCAGGCGCGCCAGGAGATCGCGCGGCTGACCGGGCCGCTCCGAACGGCGTCAGGGCCCATGGGCCGCCCTGTCGGTCCGGGTGGCGTCCGAGCCCACAAAGCGTTACGGTACCTGCCCCCAATCGCGAACAGGAGGGTGCCATGTCTTTGCGTATCAACGACGAAGCCCCCAACTTCACTGCGCAGACGACCCAGGGTCCGATCGACTTCCACCAGTGGATCGGCAATCAGTGGGCCATCCTCTTCTCTCACCCCAAGGATTTCACCCCGGTGTGCACCACCGAGCTGGGCTACATGGCGCGCATCAAGCCCGAGTTCGACAAGCGCAACACCAAGATCATCGGCTTGAGCGTGGACTCGGTGGAGGACCACAAGAGATGGTCCAACGACATCGAGGAGACCCAGGGCGCCGCACCCAATTACCCGATGATCGGCGACGCGGACTTCAAGGTCGCCAAGCTCTACGACATGCTTCCGGCCTCTGTCTCGGGCGACGCAAAGACGCGCACCCCGGCGGACAACGCCACGGTGCGGGCGGTGTTCATCATCGCCCCTGACAAGAAGATCAAGCTCATCCTGATGTACCCGATGACGACCGGGCGCAACTTCGACGAGTTGCTGCGCGCGCTGGATTCCATCCAGCTCACGGCCAAGCACAAGGTGGCGACCCCCGCGAACTGGAAGCAGGGGCAGGACGTCATCATCGCCGGCTCCGTCAGCGACGAGGATGCGAAGAAGCAGTTCCCGCAGGGCTGGAAGGCGCCCAAGCCTTACCTGCGCATCACCCAGCAGCCGAAGTAGGCGGGCTGGGCGTCCAGCTCAGGGGCGGCGCGTTCCCGCTTTCGCCGTCTTCTTCATCGGCGTCGCCGCTGGGCGGGTCTTGCCCGGCACCAGGAGCCTGGCGTTCTCGAGCCTCGCTTGGTAGGCCTTCAGTGGCCAGCCTTGCCATTTCCTTGCCAGGGCGGCGCGCGTCTCGGGCTGCGTCTTCTGCCACACTTCCCGGACCCTGTCCTCGATGGCCGGGTTCGCCTCCAGGAAGATAGCCCGCTGCTCGGTCGTGGTCTCCGCCCAGTGCCTGGCCGCGGCGAGGGACTCGATGCCCGGATAGTTCTTCACGTACCACTGTCTCTGCCAGGCGTTGGCCCCGGCCCACCGCGCCTTCAGCTCGGTATGGAGCGCCGGGTTGGCCACCAGGAACGCGATCCTTTCTTGTGGAGTAGCCTGCGTCCAGGCGTGGTGGAGAGCCTTGCGGGCAAAATAGGGGTGCTCGAGCGCGAGCATCTTTCTCTGCTCGGGGGTGGCGTTCTCCCAAGCTTCCTTGACCTTCTGCACCGTTCGTGGAGTCGCCTCGAGGAACGCGGCGCGCTCCTCCGGAGTCGCCGAGATCCAGCGGTGCTTCATCGCGCGCGCGCCAAGCAGCGGATGCGCCCGCAGGACCTTCCGGCGCTCGTCTGACGTCGCCTTGTCCCAACGCTCCTGGATCAGCTTGCTGCTCTCGCCGAAAGCTTCGAGGAAGAGGGCCTTCTCGTCCGGCGATGCCTCTTGCCAGCTGGTCTGGAACGGTCCCTGAGGAGCAGCCTTGGCCGGCGGGGCCTTTTCCACTTCGGCCGCCTCGGCTCGCACCGGCTCCGCGCTGGGCGGAGCAGGCTCCACCGCCTTCGACGGCTCTGGCGTCGCCGGAGTGGATTCTTCGGCCTTCTGCGCGCTCGTGGCCGAGCTGGGCTCGTCCGGTGTCGGCTCAACCGGGGCCTTCGCTTCCGTGGGCTTCTCTTCCGCCGCGGAGGCTTCGGCTTGAGGAGCGACTTGCGCCTCAGCCACCGGAGCGGCGTCGGTCTTCTCCTGCGCCACGGCAACGCCCGTTCCGCAAAGGCTCCACAGGACGGCGGTCCAGAGTACTGCTCTCATGGTCTCCCTCCCAAGCGATCGTCTCGTTCGCCTTCTTGTCTCATGAGCCGATCGACAGGGCGAGAATCTTGCTGACCTCCCGGACGCCCCGGAAGGTGGGTTTCGGGCGCTGTTTCGCCGACACGCGGCTAGCCGACGGCTACGCCTGAGCGCGGTCACTCGCGAGACCGACTTATGAGATGCGTTCTATAGCGTGTCGAGGAACGCGAGCAGCGCATTGCGGGCCTTCGCATCGAGCGACGCGAAGCGATTCCGCGCCCTTCGGCCCTGGCCGTCGTGCGCCAGGATCGCCTGCAGCGGAGTGGCGGCGCGGCCATCGTGCAGCAGGCTCGGAGCGGCGCGCATCCCCCAAAGCGGTGCGGTGCGCATCTGCCGCGGCCCCGCCGCCCCCTGCGCAATTCCGTCGCCGAGGCTGCCCATGTCGTGCAACAGGAAGTCCGAGAACGGGTGGTACACGACGCGATTCAACGCCCTCACCGCGCTGGGGCCGGTCACGAGCGCAGGCACATGACACACCGCACAGCCGATCGCGAGGAAGACCCTTCCTCCGATGAGCGACTCCGGCGCGGGCGGCATCCGCGGCGGCGGAGCCAGGAAGCTCATGAAGTCGGCGAAGGCTTGCACGTCGGCGCCGTCGGCGTCATTGAGGTCCGGACGAGGGTTGTAGACAAGCTGCTCGCACCTGCCCTGTGGGCAGCTCTCGTCGGGGAACTTCGGGCTGGTGATGCCCATCTCGTTGAGATACGCGTCAGCCGAGAACTGCAACAGCGTCGGGTTCTGGTTCTTCCACCCGAACTTTCCGACCCGCGGCTTTCCGCTGAAGAGATCCGGGACGATGGCCAGCGTGCCCGCGACGTCTGGCGCCAGGCGCGACTGCAGGGCCGCGATCTCCCGCAGCTCATCATCGGGGGTCGCGTCGACCAGACCGAGCCCGAACAGCGGGGTCGTGCGCCGCTTCGCGACCACGTTGGCGGCGGCGGGGACCATCTCCGGCAAGAAGGTAAAGCCCGGCACAGCGCCGATGGCGTGGTCCTGCAACAGCGAGCCTCCCTCCGCTGCGAGCGGGTCGAAGGCGCCGCTGTCGTTCCGGCGGCCGAAACGCGTCTCGAAGCGCCCGGTGCTGCCGCCCACGGCGGGTCCGAGATGGCATGCGACGCAGGAAGCCTCGTTGAAGACGGGGCCGAGTCCGTTCTCCACGGTCTCCGTTTCCTGGAAGACCGCCCTTCCCGCCTCGAACAGCGCGAGCTCGTCGGTGGTGAGGCCCGGCAGCGGGTCGCCGAACGCAGTGCGCACGCCGACCTGGTGCTCGCCCAGTATGTCCGGACCTGGCAGCGTCCCCTGGGCGCAGCTCGAGAGAAGGACGGCTCCAATCGCAAGGACGAAGGATCGTCGGTGCATGGTTCCTCCTCATTTCACTTGGTGCGGGGCCTGGTCGAAAGGCCGCCTGTAATCCTGCGCTAGGATTTCCAACTACGTTGCAGCACTGGTTGGTTATCGATTCCTAGATCGTAACGGCGCCACAGACGGCGGCCGTGAATTCATCAATGCCCCGCTATCGACAAGATGATTTCCGCGATCGAACGGATCGAGCACAGTACTTTTGCAATGGGTCTTGCGACCACCGAGTCCCAGCATGCGATGCAGAGCTGCTGGAACGCGGCCGGCGCCCGCGCTATCTTGCCGCGCCCCGAGCGCCCTTCTGCCACGGCTCGGGAGACCACGACGAACCAACGAGGATCGGGAGGCCGCAATGACGTCACCGAGGACTGCAGCCGTTGCACGATTTGCCATCGCCGCAGCGCTCGCGCTGCCGGTCGCCGCCGCGAGAGCGCAGGACCCCGGCAAGGCGGCGCAACACCAGCCGTCCGCTGCGGAGCAGGCGATGATGGAGAAGTACATGAAGGCCGCGACTCCCGGCCCGGAGCACCAGAAGCTGGCGAAGCTCGCGGGCAAGTGGAAGCTGCAGGTCACCTCCTGGTTCGCCCCTGGAGCTCCGCCGCAAAAGAGCGAAGGCACGGCGGAGTTCAAGTCCATGCTCGGAGGCCGTTATGTGACGGAGGAAGTCCACGGCAGCATGGGAGATCAACAGCCGTTCGAAGGTCGCGGGCTTTCAGGATTCGACAACGTGACCCGGGAGAACTTCGTCGTCTGGGTCGACAGCATGTCCACGGGCCCCATGCTGATGCGCGGCAAGTGCGCTGTCGAGGCGAAGAAGTGCGCGCTGAAGGGCCGCGCTCCCGATCCGGTGGCCGGGAAGGAGGTCCCGTACAGCAATACGACGACCATGACCGACGACGATCACTTTACGTTCGCGCTGTACGGGCCGGGCCCGGGCGGGAAGACGTTCAAGATGCTGGAGATCGCTTACACGCGGCAGTGAAGTCGGACGTCCCCACATCTCGAGCACTTAGCCGCGCGCCAGAAAAAGGATCCTGCGAGTGTCGATCTCGCGGACCTTCGTTCGTCGCCACGGTAGAAGCCGGGGTTCACCGGCCGGAGATCGTCCGGAAGCCCGGCTGCCAACCAAGGAGACACGACGATGCGGTTCATGGTGATCGTGAAGGCCAACAAGGACTCGGAGGCGGGCGTTCTTCCCAGCGAGAAGATGCTGGCCGACATGGGGAAGTTCAACGAAGAGCTGGTGAAAGCCGGCGTGATGCTCGCGGGCGAGGGGCTCCAATCCAGCTCGAAGGGCGCGCGCGTCAAGTTCGAGAAGGGGAAGCGGACCGTGATCGACGGACCCTTCGCCGAGACCAAGGAGCTCGTCGCCGGGTTCTGGCTGTGGCAGGTGAAGTCCAAGGATGAGGCGATCGAATGGCTCAAGCGCGCCCCCTTCGAGGACACCGAGGTCGAGATCCGGCAGGTGTTCGAGGCGCCGGACTTCGCTCCGAGCGATCCCAGCGGGAAGCTCATGAAGAAGGAGGAGGAGCTCCGCAAGAAGGTCGAGGCGCAGCGCCGATAGCCCCGGCCACCGGAGGTGGCTCAGGGGCTACGCTTGAGCGCGGTCATTCGGCAGTCCCGGTCATGACGCGCGTTCTAGCCCCGGCGCGTACTTTCAGCCTTGCGCTGGCGGAGGAACATGCTGTGATCGGACGCCTTGGCGGCTTCCGATACGCAGCGGTCTATCGACGCGGTCTGGAGGATCGAGTCGGCCCGGCTCATCGCCGGTCTGACGCGGATGGTGCGCGACGTCGGTCTCGCTGAGGAGCTCGCGCAGGAGGCCCTGGTGGCCGCGCTCGAGCGGTGGCCTGAGACGGGCGTCCCGGACAACCCGGGCGCCTGGCTCATGGCCACCGCGAAGCATCGTGCCATCGACCTCTTCCGCCGAACCAAGCGGCTCGAGCGCAAGCACCAGGAGGTCGGTCAGGAAATGGGGGTCGAGCAAGAGACGCCAGCGCCCGACCTGGACGCCGCGATCGACGACGACGTGGGCGACGATCTTCTCCGCCTGGTGTTCATCTCCTGCCATCCGGTCCTCTCGACCGAGGCTCGCGTCGCGCTCACCCTTCGCCTGCTCGGAGGTCTGAGCACGGAGGAAATTGCCCGCGCGTTTCTCGTTCCGGAGCCGACCGTTGCCCAGCGAATCGTCCGGGCGAAGCGGACGCTCGCCAAGGAACACGTCCCCTTCGAGGTGCCGAGAGGCGCTGATCTCGCCGCCCGTCTTTCATCGGTGCTCGAAGTCGTCTACCTCATCTTCAACGAGGGCTACTCGGCCACGGCCGGTGACGACTGGATGCGCCCTGCGCTCTGCGAGGACGCGCTCCGTCTGGGCCGCATCCTGGCAGAGCTCGTGCCCTTGGAGCCCGAGGTCCACGGGCTCGTCGCGCTCATGGAGGTCCAGGCGTCGCGCTCGGGAGCGCGGCTGGGTCCGGCGGGAGAACCCATCCTGCTCCTGGATCAGAACCGCGCGCGCTGGGATCAGGTCCTCATCCGTCGTGGTCTGGCGGCGCTCGAGCGTGCGGAAGCCCTCGGCGGCGCACGCGGACCGTACGCGCTGCAGGCCGCGATCGCTGCCTGTCACGCCCGGGCCCGCACCGCGGCGGAAACGGACTGGGCTCGCGTCGCGGCTCTCTACCAGGCGCTGGCCCAGGTCTCGCCATCGCCGGTGGTGGAGCTGAATCGCGCGGTCGCGGTCGGCATGGCATTCGGCCCGGCCGCCGGCCTCGAGCTCGCCGACGCCCTGACCTCGGAGCCGTCCCTCAAGCGCTACCATCTGCTGCCGAGCGTGCGCGGCGACCTGCTTGCAAAGCTCGACCGCTTCGATGAGGCACGCGTGGAGTTCGAGCGCGCGGCATCGCTCACGCGCAACACGCGCGAGCGCCAGCTGCTGCTCGAGCGCGCCGCCGCGTGCGCCGCCGGACCGGCGCCGCCGGGCCCGCGGTGACCAGGCGGTGTCCCTCACCTCAGCGGCGGGTCAGGCGCAGCAGCATGTAACCGCGTCCACCCGGACCGAACCCGGCCGCGTTCCGGACGCTCACGACCTGTTCGCCAGAGGCGAGCTCCCAGTAGACGTCGGTGCGCACATCTTCGTTGGGATCGAGCTGCGGAACCTCCAGCAGCTTCTCCCAGGACCATCCATCGACGCTTCCCCAGAGCGCTCCTCGCGTCCAGCCCGCGGGCGAGACGTCATTGTACAGCTCGTAAGTCGTGCCGACCACGTAGCCGCCCGATCTCACTGCGTGCGTGGAGTAGCTCGCGGAGGGAAGCGTCAACAGGTGTGTCACCGTCCCGTCGAGCGCGATGCGGGCGATCTGCGGCTTGTCCGGCGTGGAGCCGCGGTAGCTGACGTCCTGGCCGCAGAGCAGCGATCCGTCCGGAAGCAGCGCAGCGTCGACGAGATCGCCGTCCTGCGTGCCCTCGACGATCGCCGTCCAGGAAGCGCCCCCGTCCGTGGAGCGATAGGTCCCGGTCTGCGCGTCGGTGTCGCCGAAGAACGCCCAGAGCGCATGCCGCGCCGGATCGGGAACCATCCCGTGCCCGTGGCGGTGCCCCTCGAAGGTGTGCTGCACGGCCCAGATGGCGCCCCGGTCCGAGGACCTCCAGAGCCGGATGGGCGTGCTGGCCCCGGTGAAGACCTGGTACTCCAGGAAGTAGACCGCCCCGTCCAGCTCCGCGAAGCTGTGCGGGCTGAGCGAGCGATAGGCGTCCGTCGCGAGCACCTCTGTCCAGGTGACGCCCCGGTCCGTCGATCGCGCGACGGCGTGACCGGCGCCATTGACCACGTCGGCAAGGAGCGTCCCGTCCGCCAGGGGAGCGAGGTTCCAGAACCAGGCCCCGCTCGCAATCGATCCGCGCTTCTGCCAGGCCCGCCCGTCGCTGGCGGACCAGATCTCCGCACCCGAACCGCTCAGGTTGACCCCGTAGGCGGTCCCTGTGGAGTCCACGGCCAGCAGATCGTACCCGGTCTCCGTGTAAGTGATCTCGCCCTGGAAGCCCGTGCCCCCATCCAGGTCGCCGGGCCCTCCGTCGGTCCCACCCCCATCCGTCGCGCCCGGGCCTCCGTCGGTCAGGGGCGGCGAGCTCGCATCGGGGCGCCCCGGCGGCGTTACGAGCGCGTCGGGCGAGACCGCTGCGCCGCAACCGGAGATCGCGAGGGCCGCGGCCACCAGTGCTGGAGTCGATTTCATCGCCCCGGAAGCTGGGGCCGGGGTTGGCCGGTCTCCCACCACCCCGCCGCCGCAGTTGCTCACTCCAAGACGCGCCGTCCCGCGACGCGACCCACCCTGCGCACTGTTTTGTCGCCTGGGCAACCGATGGCAGGCATGCGCTGACGGCGACGCTGAGCGAGAGCTTGATCGATCATCCGGCCGGGAGCGCCCGAATCACGAATGCGTAGTCGTAGGCCGCGTCCTTGAGGCGGTCGTACCGGCCGGACGAGCCGCCGTGGCCGGCGGGAGCCATGTTGATCTTGAACAGCAGCGGGTTCGAATCGGTCTTCAGCGAGCGGAGCTTCGCGACGTACTTGGCCGGTTCCCAGTACATCACCTGGGAATCGTTGTACGAGGAGCGGACCAGCATCGTCGGGTACGCTCGCGCGGTCACGTTGTCGTAGGGGCTGTACTGCTTCATGTACCGGTACTCGTCCGGCTTCTTCGGGTTGCCCCACTCCTCGAACTCGATGACCGTGAGGGGGAGGGATTCATCCAACATGGTGTTGATCACGTCGACGAAAGGGACGTACGTGATCACGGCGTGAAACAGGTCGGGCCGCAGGTTGGTGACCGCCCCCATCAACAACCCGCCGGCGCTGCCACCCATGATCGCCAAGCGATCCTTCGAGGTGTAGCCCAGCGAGACCAGGTGCTCGGCGGAGGAGATGAAGTCCGTGAAGGTGTTCATCTTGTTCATCATGCGACCCTGGTCGTGCCACTTCTTGCCCAGCTCGCCGCCGCCGCGGACGTGGGCCACCGCATAGCTGACGCCCCGATCGACCAGCGAAAACACGTTGGAGTTGAACCGGTCGGCGAGGTCGATGCCATAGGAGCCGTAGCCGTACAGGAGCAGCGGGCTCTTGCCGTCGCGCGCAGCGCCCTTCTTCTGGAGCACCGCGATGGGCACCTTCACGCCGTCGGCGGTAGGCGCCCAGATGCGCTCCACCTCGTACCGTGAAGGGTCGTAGTTCGGCACCGGCTGCCGCTTGACGGCTCTCTGGCCGAGGGAAGCCGCGTCCACGTCGAGCCAGCTCTGCGGAGTCACGGGGCTCTGATAGACGACGCGGAAATCCTTCTGGTCGTACTCCGGGTTTTTGTCGGGAGAGACTTCGTAGTCGGCCTCGGGGAATTGCACGCGCCGCCGCGCGCCGGTGGCCGGATCGAGGAAGGCGATCTGCGGCAGGCCGCCCTCGCGCTCGTGCAGCGCGACGAAATCGCGGAAGACGTCCACCTCCTGCAGCATGACGTCCTCGCGGTGCGGCACCACCTCCTTCCAGTTCTCCTTGCCGGGGGCCCGGACAGGCGCGGTGACCAGGCGGAAGTTCCGGCCCCCTGAATTGGTGCGGATGTAGAGGGTGCCGCCGCGCGCGTCGGCGTAGTACTCGTGCCCGACCTCGCGGGGCTGCACCAGCACCAGGGCCGCGTGCGGGTCGCTGGCGCCGAAGAAGCGCACCTCGCTGCTCGTCAGGCTCCCAGAGGTCAGGAAGATGAAGTCCTTTGATCGCGAGCGGTCGACCTCCAGGTTGAAGGCGTGGTCCTTCTCCTCGTAGACCAGGTCGTCCTTCCCGCTCGAGCCGGCCACGTGCCGCCAGAGCTGGTACGGCCGCTTCTCCTGCTCGTCCTCCACCACGTAGAAGAGGACCTTGCCGTCGCGGGTCCAGGCGACCGAGTCCACCCGCGCGATCTTCTCCGGCCCATCGGAGCCGCTGCGCAGATCGCGGACGTGCAGGTCGTATTGGCGGAAGCCCGTCTCGTCCGTCGTGTAGGCGAGCTGGTTCCCGTCGTCGCTGACCTCCCAACCGCCAAGGCCGAGGAACTTCTTGCCCGCCGCCAGCGCGTTCAGGTCGAGGATGACCTGCTCCGCGGCGTCGAGCGCCAGCTTGCGGCACAGGATCGGGTACTGCTTCCCCTTCTCCGTCCGCTGGTAGTACCAGTGCGATCCGATCCGCACCGGCGCGGTCGAGTCGTCCTCCTGGATGCGGGAGAGCATCTCGCCGTAGAGCTTCTTCTGCAGCTCCTCGGTCGACTTCATCATCGCGTCGGCGTACGCCGCCTCGGCGTTCAAGTACGATTCGACTTCCGGCGTTCCCTTGTTTCGAAGCCAGAAGTAGTCATCCTGTAGCGTATCGCCATTGATCTGCGTGATGTGCGGTTCCTTGCGCGCGACCGGTGCGGCGGCCTGTTCGCTGGTGCGCGGCTGGGGCGCTGATGCGCAAGCGGCGAGGACGGCGGCGAGCAGGACTGGGCGGGAATGGGGCACGGGGCATCCGCTTCAGGAGGTAGGCGCCGTTATATCCTGAACCTCGGGCTCCGTTCCGGCGCTATCGCCGGCTTCAATGGAACGGCTTTTCCTCTTGGCTGTCGCCGCAACGATTGCCAATTGCGCATGATCGGAGGGGGTACTCATGTCATTCGACGTCGGCTTTGACACTGTCGGAAACGCGACCCTCATCGTCCACGACGGCGCACCGGTCCTGGCTACCGACCCCTGCGTCCCGTCCCAGGACGACCCTGCTCGTCGCTGTCCGGGGTCGGACGATCCGTTCACCACAACCGTTCCGCCCGCGCGCTCCGCTGCCGTAGATTGATTGCGATGGCTGTCAAGCCCGTTGCGTATCCGGATCCGGGAACCTCCGGCGCCAGCCTCGACCAGCCCGGGTCCGCTGGCTTCTTCGAGCCGCTCGTCCGTGGCCTCGCGGGAGATGGCGCTCTCAACCTGGTGCGGGCCAAGGGAGAGGTCCGTGCGGCACTTCGCGCCGGAGGGGGACTCGTCCCTCCCGCCCCGCTGCTCGAGGACGCGTTGCCGCCCGGCAGCATCCCCTCCATCGCCGCCGGAGCGCGTCACGACCGGGTGCTCGCCGAGATCGACCAGGACGGATTCGCCTTCGCCATCGATCGGATGGACGAGCCGTTCTTCAACCGGCGCGCGCGGCGCACTCCGCGGCAGCAGAACCTGATCGATATCGCGCTGGTGGGCGGTCACGTCTGCATCCGCAAGCGGATCCGCAGCTACCGCATGGGAGCGCGCCTCTGGGGAGATCGGCCAGTGCCCGCCCGCGAGTGGGCGCAGCGCAGCTTCTGGGTGTCGCTCGGCCTGTTCATGTACAGCGAAGCCGCGGCCCTGCTCCGCCTCTCCGATCTCCCCTTCGTCCCCAAGCTGCGCGGCATCGACCTCGCCGGCCGGACGCTCTACATCGATTACGTTCCGGGCGAAAACCTGCGCACCCTCGCGGCGCGCGGCGACGCCGCCGTCCACGACGCCGACATCAAGGACGACCCTCACCTCTGCGGCTTGCCGGCGCGTGACCTCGAACGCCGCGAGGTCGAGCTCCTCGACCGGGCCGGCATCGGCGACTTCCGGCGCGAGATCGCCGAGATGGTCCGCGAGATCAATGCGCGCGGCGTGGTGCCGCTCGACATCAAGCTCGGCAACTTCATTCGCGGAGCTCCCAGCGGCCGGCTCTACTGGCTCGACTTCGAGCTCTCCCGGCTGCGCTCACAGCCGCGTTGGGACGCGGACCTGGCGGTGCAGCGAGAGACCCTCGAGCAACTGTTCGACCTCGCCGCGCGCGGCCACACCGTCGTCTGACTCAAGGAAAGCTGCGAAAGAGGTCGCCCAGGTTCGTGGCGTTGGCCGCGTTGCCGAGGAGCGGTGTCACCCCGAAGATCTCCTGCACGCTCCGCAGCATCGAGCTATGGGTGTAGGAGATCTCGTTCGAGTATCCCCGCTTGGCGAGAGGCGACATCGCGATGAAGCCGATCGGCACGTCCGAGCCAGCGCTCTCGTCGAAGGTGATGAACAGCGCCCCGCCGTCCTTGTAGGCGCGCGAACCGAGGACCTTCGGGACCTCGCGCGAGAGCCAAGCGTCCCCGGTGCCGATCGAGCAATCATGCATGTCGTTGCATTGGTTCGGCGTGATGAAGCTGTACGCGGGCACGGTGTTGTTCTCCAGGTCGCGCGCGAACTCCGCATAGGGACGGATGTGCGAGATGCACTCGCTCGAGTTCCGGTCCAGCCCACCATTGACGTCGGCGAAGTAGACCATCGGCAGGTGCTTGGGAGCGTACTGGTTCACGTAGGTGAGGGGGCAGTCGGTCCCGGGGATGTCCTCCTGATACGCCTTCCAGGTGATGCCCGCCGTGCGCAGGAGCGAGACCAGGTGCTGGGAGGTCGTCAAGAGATGCTGGGACGGCTCCGCGTCGTCGCGGACGCCGAGGTGGCCGCCCGCTTCCATCCAGATGTAGTTCGGCAGGCTGGGATGGAGCCCGGGGACGGTCTCATAGTTGTCCGCATGGGCTCCCTCGACCAGGAGCGTGTTGTTGATGTACGGCGCCGACGAGTTGCCCTTGATCGAGGACCAGTCGCGGTTCTCGAAGACGATGACGAAGACGTACTTGATGTGATTGCTCACCGTCACTTGCACCGGCTCGGAAGGGGTGGCCGCGCCGGCGCCGTCGATTGCGCTGACCGCCAGGGTGTGAGCGCCATTGACGGCGGAGAAGGTGTCCCAGGTGGTCGCGAAGGGGGCGGTCATGTCGCTGGCCATGTCCGCTCCGTCCAGACGGAACTCCATCCTGGCGGTGCCCGGAGGAGCCGACGCGGAGAGCTCGACGGACCCGGAGACCATCGCCCCGTTCGTCAGTCCGGTCAGCGCCGGCGTGGACGGAGGCGCCGGAGGGACGGGATCGACCGGCGGGGGCGTGGACGTGCCCGGGCTTCTGCCGCCGCAGGCAAGAGCGGCTGCGCCGAGAGTGAGCGGTAGCCAGCGCAGGACAGGAGACTGGCGGGTCGAGCGACGATGCACGGGCGACTCCTCTGGATGGACTGGGGTCCAAACACAGAGGCGCCGCCCCGTATTCACCGAGGCAGGTAGGACTTCGGTGCACCCGAGCAAGCGTCCGATGGGCCGTCATTCGAATGTCAGCCTTCGAGCCGCTTCTCGATCCAACGAAACGCGGCGTCTGCGTCGAAGGACTTCATCCCCTCCTGGAATAGGAGGTCCGCCATCGCGAATCGGTCGGAGAGCGGCTGATCGGTCAGATACGGCACCGCGATGCAGCGCATGAAAGCGCGCTTCGCAGCCTCGACGCCTTGTCGCGAGTCCTCGACGGCAAGACACTCGTGCGCGGGAATGCCCAGCCGGCGCGCCGCCTCCTCGAAGACGTCCGGGTGGGGCTTGCCGCGCGGCACCTCCTCGGCCGAGACCACCACCTCCATGCCCGGGATGAGCCCGACTGCCTCCAGCACCGTCCGGAGCACGCCGGGCGAGGAGCCCGAGGCGATGGCCACCGGGAGCCCGCGCGCTCTGACCAGCCCGAGAAGGCGGGCCATTTCCGGGTACAACACCGTCGCTTCTCGCGCGATCTCCAGGTAGAGGGCGTTCTTGCTCGCGACGAGCTCGTCCGGTGTCGCCGGCAGATCGAAGCGCCGCTGGACATCGATCATCATGTCGCGAGAGCTGCCGCCGATGTAGCGCCGCTTGTCCTCCTTGCTGAAGGAGATCCCGTGCGCCGCGAGCACGCGCCGGTCGGCCTCGTAGTAGTTCTCCTCGGTGTCCAAAAGCGTGCCGTCGAGATCGAAGATCACCGCGCGGATCGGGTATCGCGGCTCGGGACGGATCCGGGCGGAGAGCTCGACGACGTTCCCCTCAGGGTCGCGGATCTCCATTTCGCGGAAGCCGTCGCCGGTGTCGCGCGGCAGCTTCAGCTTCACGCCCGGAAACCCGAGCGCGGAGAGGCGCGCGAATTCGCCGTCCACGTCGGCCACCTCGAATGAGAGGTGATCCGGTGCCAGGGCGCGCTGCTGGAGGAAACTGGCCTCGCGGGGACGCTCGAGGAGCTCGAGGCGTATTCCGTCGCGCTCGAGGAACACGGTGCGCAGGCCGGGAGAGTTCGTGCTCACGTAGCGATACCGCGGCGCGAAACCGAGCGCGGTCCGGTAGAACAGCTCCAGCGTGAAGAGATCCAGTACCTCGATGCCGAAGTGGTCGAGCTTCATGCCGCCTCCGCTGCCAGCGGAAGGACCGAACCGCGCGCTCCTGCGCGCAGATCTGAACCTTCGCGTTCGCCGCGACGTTATAGCGAGCGTTCGCCGGCTTCACCCTGGAAGTTCGGAAACGTCTGGTCGGCGGCGCGTTCGGCGATGACCTGAACGCGCGACAGCACCTGCCCACCGCGCAACTCGCGATCCTGCCCGGCACCTCGCACGTCACCCTCGTCGACCACCCCGACTGGCTGCTGTCGATAATCCCAGGAAGGTGAAGGCCGTGATCGACGCCATGATGAAGATGGTGAAGCTCGACGTCGCGGCGCTGGAGCGGGCGTACGCGGGCGCCTGATCAGACGCTCGTGTCAGCCCCCGTCAGGGGCGGCCGCCGAACGTCTGCACCAGCAGCCAGCCGTTGAAGCCCGCGATCGCGAAGGCGACGAGGTAGGCGAGCACTTTCAACCAGAGGGGGTTGACGAACTCGCCCATCTTCAGGCGGTCCGAGGTGAACCGCACCAGCGGGAAGACGGCGAAGGAAAGCTGCAGGCTGAGGATCACCTGGCTGAGAATCAGGAGTTGGGCTGCGCCGCGCTCGCCGAAGAAGATAGCCATCAGCGCCGCGGGGACAATCGCGATAGAGCGCGTGATGAGGCGCCTGAGCCAGGGCCGGATCCGGATGCTCAGGAATCCTTCCATCACGATCTGGCCCGCCAGCGTGCCCGTGAGCGTCGAATTTTGACCCGAGGCAAGAAGCGCGAAAGCGAAGACGGCGCTCGCCCCCGTCACGCCGAGTAGAGGCGTCAGCAGATGATGGGCATCCTGGATCTCCGCCACACCGATCTCCCCGGCGCGATGGAACGTCGCCGCCGCGACGACAAGGATGGCGGCATTGATGAACAAAGCGAATGACAGAGCCACCGTCGAGTCGATGAACGCATACTTCACGGCCTCGCGCTTCCCGGCTGGCGTCTCCTGGTAACTGCGCGTCTGCACGACGGACGAATGGAGATAGAGGTTATGCGGCATCACCGTCGCGCCTAGAATGCCGATCGCGATGTACAGCTTGTCGGGATCCGTGAGAATCGAAGCGCTGGGAACGAAGCCACTGAACACGGCGGCGGCGTCGGGCTTGGAGATCAGGATCTCGAACAGGAAGCAGCCGGCAACTGTCGCGATGAGCACCACGACGAGCGCCTCGAGCATCCGGAAGCCCTGATTCTGCAGGTACAGCATCGCGAGGACATCGAACGCGGTGATGGCGATCCCCCAGGGCAGCGGAATGCCGAACAGCAGGTTCAGCGCGATCGCCGAGCCGATGACTTCCGCAAGGTCGCACGCCGCGATCGCGATCTCGCAGATCACCCACAGGAACAGCGAGACAGGCCGCGAATAGTGATCCCGACACGCCTGCGCCAGGTCCCGGCCCGTCACGATACCGAGCTTTGCGGCGAGACCCTGCAGCAGAATCGCCGTCAGGTTGGAGAGCAGAATGACGCTCAGCAACGCGTAGCCGAACCGCGCGCCTCCCGCGAGATCGGTAGCCCAGTTGCCGGGGTCCATGTAGCCGACGGCGACGAGATATCCTGGCCCCGCAAAAGCCAGGGCCTTCTTCCACCAGGCCCCCCTTCCGACCGGGACTGTCCGATGGACTTCGGCGAGGCTCGGTGTGAGCCGCGGCCGCCGCCAACCTACCTCAATGACGCTATCCGCCAAGCTATGACCGTTACTTGAGGATGCCGAGCGCAGCCTTGGGCAGTTTTTCGACCACCTGCGCTGTCAGACCGAAGTTGTCCTCGAGCAGGCTGGCGGGGTTCGCGGCGAGCCATTGTGAGAGGGAGATCTCGGTGTAGAGCGGGTTGTTGAACAGGATGACGAGTTGAGTCGCGTCGCCTCCGAGTTGCTCGACCCAGTGACCGAAACCCTGCGGAATGAAGCACACGTCCCCGGGGCCGAACTCCGCCATTTCCACGCGCCCATGGGCGCCGAAGATGCCGACGCGAGCCCGGCCCTTCGTGTAGTACTGCCACTCGTCCGAGTTCGGATGCCAGTGCATCTCCCGCAACGCGCCCGGCTCGAGGTCCATTTTCACGCTGGTGAGCGTCGTCTGGATGGGAAACTCCAGCGACGAGACGATGCGCTCTTCCCCGCCCGCGAACCGCTTGGGCGTGTGGGCAGCGAGTCGATATTTGTGCGTCAAGTGGCTCGGCTCAAGATTCGCGTTGCGGAACGGCTCCGGGAACTTCGGCACCTTGCCCTGGGTGATGTAAACCTCGCCCTGTGGGAGCCCGGCCACCACGCTCTCCGGCAGTTGCATGGTTCGGGCAGCGATGCGCCGCGGGGTTTTCGAGATCCAGTCGGTGATGCTGAACGTGCCGAACTCGGAGAAGTTGCCGTTGTCGAAGCCCAGGAGAAAGTGGCACTCGCCGGGACCCAGCCCTTGCAGCGCGTGACCATAGCCTCTCGGGAAATACCAGATGTCGCCCGGGCCGAATTCGTTCTCCTCGACGGTTCCATCGGGCGAAACGATCGTGGTCATGATGTGCCCCTCGATGACGTACGCCCACTCGGCTGCGATCCCGTGCCAGTGCAGCTCGCGCAGGCCGCCGGGTTGCAGGCGCATCGACACCCCCGCGATACTCTGCGAGATCGGGAAGTTGCTGACGTTGACCTCCTTGGCCGTCCCGCCTTTACCCTTCCATTGGGAGTTGCTGTTCTCCAGGCTGAACTTGAACGGGGGCAGCGGCGGGAACTTGTCGCTGTTTGCCGCTTTCCCAACCGGAGGGGAGGCCTCGCCTCCTGCCGCTCCTGCACCCTCCGCCGCCATGACGCGCCCCGACGCCAGCCCGGCCGCCGCCGCCGCAAAAGGCGCGGCCGCCAGCAGGCTCCGGCGCGTCATTCCGTTCTTCGAGTCCTTGTCTTCCACGTTCCCTCCGGGTGAATGGTTCGCACCTGTTCGAGCGTACGAAGCTCGCTGAGCGCGCACCGCCGATTCCGACGACCGCCAGTTCTGCGACGACGAAGAGGCAGCGGATGCAGGCCGGCCACACCCCACCCCGTAGCGGGCGTCGTACGCGGAGTGACCGCGTGCAGCGGGACAGCGCAGCGCTCAACTATCCGTGCACCGGCATCGAGGCAGTCGAGTGCTTCTGGGCGAGGCGATCGGACTCGATCCTGTATCGTCCGGGAGAGCGTCCGGTGTGGAGCCGAAAGACCCGAGAGAGATGGGAGCCGTCCACGAATCCAGTCATTTCGGCCACGCGGTCGAGCTTGTAATCCTCGTGCATGAGAAGCTGCTTCGCCACTTCGACCCGGACGTCGCAGCGAAACGAGCTCAAGTTTCGATTCGTATCGTGCAGGAACACGCGTGCCAGGGTACCGGGAGAAACGCCGACGGCGCGAGCAAGCACGTCGAGGTTGAAGGAATCCGCATAGTGCGTACTGAAGAAGGCGAGGACCTTCGCGCTGCAGCGGCTGAGTGCAAGGGCCCCGATGGCAGGAGAATCGTCTTCACCCGATTGCGAGAGCAACGAGACCCGGTCAACCAGCGCTCCGAAGTCGACCGGGCGCGTGAAGAAGCCGTGCACGTGGAGCCCCGCCAGGTGGTCGGCGATCCCGGCGTGTTCCGTCGAGCCGATCACGATGATCTGGCAGTTTGGCGAGCGCGCTGCCAATGCGCGTATCGAGAAGGTGGCATCCAGGTCGCCGTCCGCGAGGTCAGCGATGACCAGGCTCAAGGGCTCTCTTCCGAACTGCGCCAGCCCTTCGGCTGCGGTCGTTCCTGCTTCAGTCTCGAATCGGGGGCGGAAGCCAACGGCGATGACGGCCGTGACGCCAGGGTCACGACCGACGGCGAGTAATCTTCTTTCAGCAGGCGGCCTGTCTACCGCAGGCCTGTCTGCGGTCGGTCGCAAGCTCATGGCGGATCCTCCAACTCTGCCTGGTGTGAGAGCTTCCCGAGTAGAGGGTCCGACGGGTGAGGATGCAATATCCCGCTCTGCCGAAATAAATGTACTGGTCTGCCCCGTGACGCTGCGGCACCGGGCTTCGCGTTTTCGAGTCGACGAAACCGCATACACCGAAAGGCTCACTCCCAGTGCGAGCTACGAACGGCTATAACGAGCGCCGCGTCGAACCTGCGTCGGGCCTGCTGCATCATGATGATCAGAACTGCTCAGCCGATGCTGGTCGCGAAACGCCCGATCGTACTCGCCGTCGACGACGACGAGGCAATCCTGGAATGGATCGGGAGGATCCTGCAAAAGTACGAGGTGCTGACGGCAACCAACGGTGCGGACGCGCTCGACGTCGTTCGTTCGCAGCGAGTCGACTGCGTGCTGCTCGACATGCTCATGCCAGGGATCGACGGTCTGCAGGTGCTGACCCAAATCAAGGCGGTCGATCCTGGCCTGGATGTGATTCTGGCCAGTGGTGTGGTTCGCCCCCAGACGGTGGCGACCGCAATGAAACGCGGCGCCTTTGAGTACTTGGTGAAGCCCTTCGCCAAGGAGGATCTGCTCGGCCTGGTCGCCGAAGCGGTCAGCCGCCGCCGCGCCAACGTGGTCACGTTGCTTCTCATCAGCGCTGATGCCGGCGTCATCGCGTCGATCGCCGTCATCCTCGAACCGCACATGACCGTCGCCACGGCAGCCCAGCGACTCGATACGCTACCCGATCCTGGCCGGCACGCTCCGTTGGTGGTGGTCTACGACGCCGGCCGGGCCACGTCCTCCGCCGCCAATTTCGTCGAGCGCCTGCGCGAGCGGTACTCCCGGTCGAAGATCCTCGCGCTGATCGATTCCGACATTGGCCAACTGGCCCAGCCGAATATTACCGTGGTGGCCAAGCCGTATCAGCTACAGGATGTCCTTCAGCACATCACGACACTGGCTCCTGGTCTCAGGGAGCTGTCGGTTTATTCGTCGCGTCTTGGAGCGCCTTTGCTCCGACTGATGGACTTCGTGGCAAGGTCCTATCGCCGGCCGCTTCGCGCTCAGGACCTCGCCCGCGCTGTCGGCTATTCCGTCCACCACCTCGGGCACATCGCGCACGAGCGGCTTGGCATTGCCCTCATGGAGTATCTGACCCGTTTTCGACTCGAAGTCGCTCGGCACCTCCTGACCGCCACCCGCCTGACGATCGATCAAATCGCTGGCGAGGCCGGATTCTCGAATGCCTCACACCTCTCGCGCGCCTTCCTGGCCCACTCGGGATGGCGGCCCGGCGACTACCGCCGCCAGGTTCGGATCGCCGGTATGTGGCCACCTCGGACAATGCACCCCGCTGAGCGCTGACCGCGTTCCGATCCAACGCTGATCCCAGAGGGCAGACCGACGCATCCTCGCGGACCAGCCGAGCCCGACGCGAGAACGTACAGTGACTCGATAGGAACGTACATTGAGTCAGAGCGAAATATACAAAATCTCAATGCAACTCCTACAGAGGAATCGCGCTCCAGTGCATTGATGGCGCTGTTCCTCGCGCGTAGGGTTCATGCGCTCGCTCGCATCAGCGAGACACTTGTATTGGAGCCGAGGAGGGAACACCAATGCGTAGAGACACATGGATGCTGGGAGCAGCGGTTCTGGGGCTCCTTCTCGTTTCACCCGCCGGGTTCGCCCAGCAAAACGGCAACAACGGCAACGGAGGGCAAGATAACCGCTTCGTCTGTCAACCACCCAGAAAGCCTTACAACCCGTATCCGCCTGGCATTCTCCCGGCCAATTTGGAGTCGGAGCTGGACAGGGTCCGGCGCGAGGTCCGTTTCATCTACGACCAAGCTGTCGCGCAGTGGCTCGCATTACCGCCTCCGACTCTGACGGGGCAGCCGCCAACGCTGCAGTTCAGCGGCTATGACATGGTGAAAACGCTCGGCAAGCTGATGAACTACGACGAGAACATGTCCGTCTTCAAGAACATGGCCTGCGCGTCCTGCCACTTGCCCTACGCTGGCTTTGGCGGACCGATCCCGTCCGTCAATGCGACGATGATCGCGTATCCCGGATCGTTCCGGTTCCGGGCCGGCAAGCGGACCCCGCAGCGATACACGTATGCCCCGTATTACCCGGTCCTCCAGTACAATGACACACAAGGTCTGTTCTTTGGCGGAAACTTCTGGGATTCGCGAGCGACTGGATACTTGATACAGAATCCTGACGCCGAGCAGGCGCAGCACCCTCCCGTCGATACTCAAGAAATGGGTTTGTCCGACACGGCATGCATCGCGTTCCGGCTGTCCCAGGCCGAGTACCGACCTCTCTTCGAGCAGGTGTGGGGCAGGGGCTCGTTCGAGATCAGGTTCCCGCCGGACGCCGAAGAGATCTGCTGCACCCCTGGAGGGGCGGCGAGGTTCGGCACGAACACCATGCCACTCAGGCTAAGTCCAGAGGATCGTACCCACGCAAACCAGGTCTTCAACCACTGGGGGCAGTCGCTGGATTTCTTCGAAAAGTCGAAGGAGGTCAGCCCGTTCACGTCGAAATTCGACGCCTTCCTGGCGAACTCGGCCACGTTGACGCCTGACGAGATGACTGGTTATAACCTCTTCAAAGGCAAAGGCAATTGCAACTCGTGCCACGTCGACGGAAGAGGGACCACTCTGTTCCCACTCCAGCGCGACACCAGCAACACCGCGACGGTGAACCCTCTGTTCACCTGCTTCGGCTCAGCCAATGAAGGGCTGCCCCTGAATCCGAGGGACGCCTTTTACTATCAGACCACGCCGGATTCCTTCGGCTTCACCCCCAATCCCTACGGTTTCGGTTACCGGGACCTGGGAATGGGGACCTTCCTCAGAAGCGGCTTCGGTTCCGCTCCCAACCCGAACTCCGAGTGGATACCGCTCGCGCCGACTGCCGACGGACAATTCCAGGTATCGACTGCGCGCGACGTGGCTCTCGTGCCGCCACAGTGTCCTACCACCGAAGCGCCGGGGCCCTACTTCCAGAAGGAGTTCTTCCACAATGGTTACATCAAGAGCCTGAAGCAGCTCGTCCACTTCTACAATACGCGCGATCTGTACGCCTACGAGGTGACGTCAGGGCACTGCCCACCAGGAACAATCGAGAGAGTGACCTGCTGGCCGAGGCCCGAGGTCAAGAACAATATCGACTGTACGACCGGTAATCTAGGATTGACGGATCTGGAGGAGAACCAGATCGTCGCCTTCTTGCAAACCCTCAGTGACGGCTTCACGAAACCCTATCCCAACATCGATACCTTCACGGGCCAGTGCATGTCCGGTGGCTCGGCCTCGACCCAAGGAAACGAGTTTCTCATCCCTACGCCGCCACTTCCGCCCTGCTCACCGGCCATCTGCGGCGTCCCGCCGGTCCCCTTCCCGCCCATCGACGGCAACTTTGCCCCCGCCTGTCCCGTGCATCCCACGAGTGGGACCACCGCTCGCCGGGCTTCCGTGACGGCAACACGGTAAGGACGAGAGCATCCATGAACAGGCTGCTTCCGAGGCTGGCGATTGCGACTACTGTTGCCAGTCTCATCCCTTCCCTGCCCAGCGCTGCTCAGGTCCTTCCTCCTGTCAAGAAGGCCGAGCGCGTCCGGATCACCAAAGCGCCAGAGGTCGAGTTGACCACGGACCATCTGACCATCATCCGGTGGACGACCAACAACCCTGGGGGTTCGGACGTGCATTACGGCGTCGTGCACTACGGTACGGATCCCCAGGACCTGAGCCAGACGGCGAAAAATCCAATCAGGTTGAACCAGGCCCATCCACACGCGACGTTCCGCGTGCGCATAGAGGGCCTGAAGCTGCAAACGACCTACTATTACAAAGTTACCTCGGAGGAAAGCAACGGGACGAGCGATGGGGTGACGAGCGCCGTCAGCAAGTTCAACACGCTCGGGCCCTGCGAACGAACGGCGGCTTACCCGAAACGCGATTGATCAGGGGTCGTCGCCGTTCCGGATTTCAGAGTCATGAACGCACGGGGGAGCGCGCGCGAACGCATGGGGGGTACGCGCGCTCCCCCGCATCATCAGGTGGACCACCAACAACCCGCGCGAGTCGGACGTTCATTTCGGCGTCGTGCATTACGGCACGGATGTTCCGCGGCCCAGCTCACCTCCTCACAACGCGAACAAGTGATTCGACAGTCTCCGTCGAAACGGTGCTGCAACCAGCGCGTCAGCCGCGCGCAATCGAGAACCGTCGCGGGAGGGCGGGCCCCGCGACACGGCTCTGTCCAACGAGTGAGCAGCCCTGTCTGCCGATTGGACAAATGGGGATCTTCGTTCGAGGGTCGCGTCCCCGTCTTCCCTTCCCCCAACCCCTGCTCGAACTCGTCCACGTTAAAATCAGTCAGGAGCGGGCTGAACGGGAGGATGGTGTCCTTCCCGCGGAGGCTTCCGACGATCATCCGGCATCGAAACTGCAATGACGAGGCCGCCATGACGCGCAGGGAGTTCATCGATGCCGCCCTTGCCTTGACCCTCGCCCCGAGAATGGCCTCGGCAGCTGGCAAGCGCACTGCCGCCAACGTGGCGCGCCGCAAGCTGGGCCGCACCGGCGCCGAGGTCTCGTGCATCGGGGTCGGCGGGTATCACATCGGCCACCAGGAGGATCCGTCCGAGAGCATCCGCATCATTCGCCGGGCGATCGACGGCGGCATCACCTTCCTCGATAACTGCTGGGACTACAACGGCGGCGAGAGCGAAATCCGGATGGGAAAGGCGCTGCGCGACGGCTACCGCGCCAAGGCCTTCCTGATGACGAAGATCGACGGCCGCGACGGCGAGACGGCGGCGTCCCAGATCGACGAATCCCTGCAGAGGCTGCGGACCGATCACGTCGATCTGCTCCAGCTCCACGAGGTCATCCGCGAGGACGATCCCGACCGAGCCTTCGCCGCCGGCGGCGCGATCGAGGCCATGGTCGCCGCCCGGAAGGCCGGCAAGGCGCGCTTCCTCGGCTTCACTGGCCACAAGTCGCCGCGGATCCATCTCAAGATGCTCGACACCGCCAAGGCCAAAGGCTTCCACTTCGACGCCGTCCAGATGCCACTCAATGTGATGGACGCGCACTTCGACAGCTTCGAGAAGCAGGTGCTGCCCCGGCTGGTCCGCGAAGGCATCGCCGCATTGGCGATGAAGCCGATGGGCGACCCCTTCATCCTGGAGACCGGCACGGCGTCCGCGCGGGAGTGCCTGCGGTACGACCTCTCGCTGCCGGTCAGCGTCGTGATCACGGGGATCGATTCGCTCGAGCGCCTGGACCAGGCGCTGTCGGTCGCGCGAGAGAGCAAGCTGCTTTCGGAGAAGGAGGTCAACGCCGTCCTGGCGCGCACTGCCGAGGCAGCGAAGACGGGCTCCGTCGAGAAGTACAAAACCAGCCATCATTTCGACGGCACCGTGCAGCACCCCGAGTGGCTGGGGCCTCGCGCGGGCTGAGCGGAGGAATCATGGCGAACCTAGGTTTCATTGGTCTTGGAGCGATGGGCAGCCGGATCGCGGAGCGCTTGCGCCGCGACGGCCATTCGATGACCGTCTACGACCGGGACCCGAAACGCGTGGAGCCGCTGGCCGCGAACGGCGTGGCGGCGGCGCGCACCCCGGCGGAGGTGGCGGCGCGCTCG
>DATBZA010000037.1:0-16012 GCA_036513415.1 Myxococcales bacterium
AGTGGCGCTCCGCCGCGAACACGACGCCCGCGCGCGAATCGCGGCTGGCACCGACGTCGAGCTCGCCCTGTTGCGCGCCCAGACCGAGACGGCGCAGGCCCGTGCGCAGATCGCGGGCCTGCAGGGCCAGATCGACGCCACCCTGCCGGTCCTGGAGGCGCTGGTCGGAGAACCGGTCGAGCCACAGGCCGCGCGCATCGAGGATCTGGGCGCGGCAGGCGAAGAGAGCGCCAGCCCGTGGGAAAACGCGTACTCGGTGAAGAGCGCCATCGCCCAGGCGGGCGCGGCGCGGAAATCGGTACGGCTGGACCAGTTCCTCTGGCTCCCCAGCATCTCGGGGGTGGCGAAGGAGAACTACAGCTCGAATGGCGGGTTCGCGGAGAAGCACTGGACGAACGACCTGATCATCAACATCAGCGTCCCGCTGTACGACCGCGGGATCAGGTACGCGCTGCTCAGCGAGGATCGAGCGCGGCTTGCCCAGTCGCAGGCGCAGCTCGCGGTGATCCGGGCGAGGGCGCGCTCGACCTGGATCGCCTCGCGGGCAAACCTGATCGCGGCACAGGCGGTGCTGCAGCAGAACGTCGCCCAGTACCAGGTCGCGGCGCGCGCCCAGGTGCAGGTCGATGCGTCGTACCGTGCCGGAGTGGCCACCTCGCTGGACCTTTCGGACGCGGACCAGAAGAAGTTCGCGGCGCAGAGCGCGGCGGCTCAGTCGCGAGCCGATCTGGAGATGCGGCGGGCGGAGATGGCGGCGGCCGAGGGAAGGCTGTTCGAGGCGTCCCGCTGAAGCCGCCGATCAGGAGAGACTGGCAACGAGCCGCTTCAGCGCGGAGCGCCCGGCCTCGAGTACCGGCGCGCCGTCTCCGACCAGAAGCGCATCGAACTCCAGCATGGCTAGCCGCCGCAGCGATTCGATGAGCGCTCGCTTGTCGTCGATGACGGCGTCCGGGAGCAGCGCGCACTCGCCGGGAGGCTTTCCAACGCACGCGTCGCCGACGAAGAGGATGCGCCGCTCGGGCCAGTGGAGCGCCACCTCGCCAGGAGACTTGCCCTGGGCGTCGACCACAACCAGCGGCCCGACGCGATCGCCGGGGCGCAGCTCGTCGTCGACGGTGGTCCCCTTCCCGCGCGCAAATGCGGCATCGGCGGGATGGAGGGCGATCCGCGCCCCAGTGCGCTCCTTCACCCGCATGCTGGCGCGGAAATGATTGCGGTTGGTCAGGAGCACGCGCGCCACGCCCTCCTCCGAGAGCTCCTCGAGCACCTCGTTCGGCATCTCCGCAGGGTCGATGCAGAGGTTCCCTTGAGGATGGCGCACCAGCCACCCGTTGAAATCGTACCCGTGCCGGGCGGAGTACCACGGCCAGGTGAGGATGCCGGGCAGGATCTCGCGCATCCCGCTCGCCTACACCCGGAAAGGCCCTTTGGGAAGACCATGCAGGCGAGACCCCTACGATGCATAGGGGTCCGCCGAATCTCGCGGGTTCCGCGGCCTGAAGGCCGCGGGCGTGGCGTCTTCCGCTATAAGACGCCGCTCCATGTTCGAGGTCCTCCGCCACCGCGCCTTCCGCTGGATCTGGATCGGCGCCCTGGTCAGCAACGTGGGCAACTGGATGGAGGCGGTGGCGCAGAGCTGGCTCGTCCAGCAGCAGACCAACTCCCCATTCATGGTGGAGCTGCTCGCCGCGAGCGAGTTCGTTCCCCACGCGGTCCTGATGCTCGCCGCCGGCTGGCTGGCCGATCACTACGACCGCCGCAAGCTGCTGCTCCTCGGACAGATCGCCATGATGGTCCTGGGCGCGGTGCTGGCTGTCGCGGCCCACCTGGGTTGGGCGACTCCCTGGGTGATCATCGCGCTCTCCTTCGCCGAGGGCGCGGCCTGGGCGACGGTGACGCCGTCCTGGCAGGCGATCGTCCCCGCGCTGGTGCCCCGCGAGGAGCTGCCCGCCGCGATCGCCCTGAACTCCGCGCAGTTCAATACCGCCCGGCTGCTGGGCCCGATGATCGCGGGAGCCCTGCTGTCCACGGCGAGCGCGGCGTTCGTGTTCGACCTGAACGTCCTCAGCTTTGTCGGCATCGTGGCGGTGCTGGCCGTCATCAAGGTGCCCAGGGCGGAGCTGGCCGCGGCGCACACCTCGGGAGGCGAGCTGGTCCAATCCGGGGGCGTCAAGACCGCCCTGCGCTGGGCGCTGCACGAGCCTGGCCCGCGACGGATCATCCTCGGCGTCTTCGCCTTTTCGCTCCTCGCCGCGCCGGTGCAGGGGCTGCTTCCCACCATGGCCGACCAGGTGCTGCAAGTGGGCGCGCACGGGTATGGAGTGCTGCTCTCCTGCCTCGGAGCGGGAGCGATCGTCGGCGCGCTGACGCTCGCGCGACTGCCGCGCGGTTACCCTCGCCACCACCTCATCCCGCTCTCGATGCTCGCTTTCGCGCTCTGCGCTCTGGTGTACGGCGTCTCGCGCTGGCCGCTCTTGTCGGGCGCCGCGCTCGCCATCGGCGGGGTCTTCTGGGTCTGGTCGCTCGCTTCCTCGAGCACGGCGATGCAGCTCCTGGTGCCGGAGGGCTTGCGTGGCAGGGCGATGAGCGTCCTCGCGCTCGCGACCACCGGACCCCTTCCGCTCGGACACCTTCTCGGCGGCACCGTCGCGCACGCGTTTGGAATCCGCGCCGGCGTGCTGGGAAGCTGCGGCGCCCTGGCGGCCTTCGCGGCCTGGAGCGCATGGGCGCGGGAGCCGGCCGTCGATGCGATGGAGCTGCCCCCGCCCACACCGCGCGGCTTCCGCGCCGCGGTGTGGGAAGCCTTGACTGCGGCCTCGCACAGGGCGCAGGTGGGCGAGCCGCGTGCAGCGGAGCCTCTGGAGGACTAGATGACCGACGAGCAGCGCGAGATCTGGGAGCTGGTCCGGCGCATCAACCGGGCCTGGACTTCGGGCGCGGCGCACGAGGTGGCGGAGCTGTTCGACGCGGCCGCGGTGGTGATCGCGCCCGGTCTCCAGGGGCGGGTGGAAGGACGCGACGCCATCGTGCGCAGCTTCGAGGACTACATCCACCACGCTCGAACGCACTCCTTCGAGGAAGAAGAGCACTCGGTCGACGTGTTCGGCGACCTCGCGGTGGTCACCTACCGATTCGCCATCCGGTACACGTTGAATACCGAGGACGGGGAACGCGACGAGACCGGACAGGAGGTGCTGGTGCTGCGGCGCGGACCGTCCGGGTGGAAGGCGATCTGGCGCACCCAAGTCCCGGGTTGAAGGTGGAGGTCGCCATGCGAGCGATGGTCCTGGTCGAGCCGCGACGGCCCCTGGAGCTCCGCGAGCTCGCTGATCCGCGACCGCAGCCCGGGCAGGTGCTGCTGCGTGTGCGCGCCTGCGGCGTCTGCCGCACCGACCTGCACGTCGCCGACGGAGAGCTGCCAGATCCGAAGCTGCCGCTGGTGCTCGGGCACGAGATCGTCGGGATCGTGGAGGAAGGTGGCAGCCGCCTGGCGAAGGGAACACGCGCCGGCGTTCCCTGGCTGGGCTGGACCTGCGGCGAATGCGTCTGGTGCCGCTCCGGCCGCGAGAACCTCTGCGACCGGGCGCGATTCACCGGATACCAGCTCGACGGCGGCTATGCCGGGTTTGCCGTCGCCGACGAGCGCTACTGCTTCCCGCTGCCGGAGCGCTATCCGGATGCGGAGGCAGCGCCGCTCCTTTGCGCCGGGCTGATCGGCTACCGTTCGCTGCGGATGGCCGGCGATCCACGCCGGCTCGGGCTCTACGGATTCGGGGCTGCCGCGCATCTCGTTGCGCAGGTGGCGCGAGCGGAGGGCCGCGAGGTCTACGCGTTCACCTCGCCGGGCGACCTGGACGCGCAGCGCCTCGCCCTCGAGCTCGGCGCCGTGTGGGCTGGCTCGTCGCTCGAGCTGCCTCCGGCCCCCCTCGACGCGGCGATCCTCTTCGCGCCCGTGGGTGCGCTGGTCCCGCAAGCGCTGCGCGCGGTCCGCAAGGCGGGCGTCGTGGTCTGCGGCGGGATCCACATGAGCGACATCCCGTCGTTTCCGTACCGGCTGCTGTGGGAAGAGCGGGTAGTGCGCAGCGTGGCGAATCTCACGCGGCGCGACGCCGAGGAGTTCCTCGCCCTCGCCGCCCGCGTGCCGCTGGAGGTCCGGGTCAAGCCCCAGCCGCTGGAGCGGGCGAACGAGGTCCTGACTGCGCTCAGGGCCGGGGCCATCGTCGGCGCGGCAGCGCTGGTGCCGTGAGGGCGACACTGCCGTGCTCGCAAGGGATGCCGCAGCGCGGCAGAGTTGATAGGAAGGCGCCATGGCTCAGACGACTCTCTCCGAGCAGACCCTGCGCGACCTCGCGGCGCGGCTGAAGGCGCAGCACGACGCGTTTGCCCGGCAGTACCCCGGCGAGTCGGGGACGCGGCAGCCGGTGCACACCGTTTATGGCGGCTCGCACCTGTTCAAGAGCGACACCACCAAGAAGCTGGGCGACCTCGCGCTCAAGACGCTGAACCAGTACGCGCCGAGCGCCTCCACGTTCGCGGAGGCCATCGGCATCGACCCCGGCGTCGCCGAGACCGTCTACGCCCGCGTGCAGGAGAAGCTGAAGCGCGAGGCGGTGGAGGACTTCCGCATCGACTTCGAGGACGGTTACGGCATCCGCGACGACGCGGAGGAGGACGGACACGCCGCGCAGTCCGCGCAGGAGTGCGGGAAGGGACTGAAGAACGGCACGCTCAGCCCGTTCATCGGGATCCGGATCAAGTCGCTGAGCGGAGAGCTGGCAGGGAGAGCGCTGCGCACGCTGGACCTCTTCATCACCAGCCTGGGCGGGAAGCTGCCGCCGAACTTCGTCGTCACGCTCCCGAAGATCACCGCGCCCGAGCAGGTGTCGGCGCTGGTCACGGCCTTCGAGGCGCTGGAACCGAAGCTCGGCTTCGCCAAGGGATCGCTGAAGCTCGAGTGCATGGTCGAGACCACGCAGTCCATCCTCGATCACCACGGCACCTCGATGCTTCCGAAGTTGCTCCAGGCCGCGCAGGGCCGGATGACCGGGGCGCACTTCGGGACCTACGACTACACGGCATCGTGCGACATCACGGCCGCGTACCAGGCGATGCGCCACCCCGCCTGCGACTTTGCCAAGCACATGATGAAGGTGGCGTACGCGGGCACCGGCGTGTTCCTGTCCGACGGCGCCACCACCACCATGCCGGTCGCGCCGCACAAGGGCGAGTCGCTGACCGAGGACCAGAAGCGCGAGAACGCGCGCGCGGTGCACTCCGCCTGGCGTCTTCATGCCGACGACGCCCGCCACTCGCTCGTCAACGGGTTCTACCAGGGTTGGGACCTGCATCCGGGGCAGCTCCCCAGCCGTTACGGCACCGTTTACGCCTTCTTCCTCCGCAGCCTTCCGGCGACCAGCGAGCGGCTGAAGAACTTCATCAGCAAGGCCGCGCAGGCAACGCTGCACGGCGACACCTTCGACGACGCCGCCACCGGCCAGGGATTGCTCAACTTCTTCCTGCGCGGCGTGAACTGCGGCGCACTGACCGAGCAGGAGGCGCTGGCGACCGGGCTGACGATCGACGAGCTCCGCAGCCGCTCATTTCTCAAGATCCTCAACAACCGCAGGACCGGCGCTCAGAAGGCGTAACCGAGAGCCTCAAGGTCAAGCTACCGTCGGTCCCAGCCCGCCGCGCGCGACGAGCCAGTCGCGAACCGCTTGCCCCGTGCCGAGCGGCCAGGGACGGAGCTTGTCGGGCGGAACCGCCTTCACGCCCGCGATCTCGTCGCCGATCACGATCTCGCCATGCCCGCGCACGTGGTAGGCGAGGATCACCTGGTTCATCTCGGAGAACGGATAAGCGCCGATGAACGAGACGATCTCGCCCTTCAGACCCACTTCCTCCTTCACTTCGCGGAGAACGCCTTCCTCGGGCGATTCGCCCTTCTCCAGGAAGCCGGAGACCAGGCCGTACCATTTCTCCGGCCAGCCCTTGTTGCGCACCAAGAGGACCGTGTCTCCGTGCTCGAGGAGGGCGGCAACCACCGGTGCCGGGTTGTCGTAGAACACGTAGCCGCACGACTCGCTCGAGCAGACGAGCCGCGTGCGGTCGCCCATCTCGCGGCCCACGAGCGGGCTGGCGCAGGATGGGCAGAACTTCATTCGCGATGGCACAGAGGTTCCGTGCCAAACTGGGGCCAACCTGTCAATCCCGGCTGATCTGATGGTCGGCGACCTTTCGCAGCTTGCCGACCAGGTCAGGTGAGCTTGGCTGGCCGGACACATGGGCACAGGCGGAGCCGGGCGAGGCGCGTTATGGATGTCCGGTGATCCCGATCCGCGACACCATCCGTTCGCGCACGGCCCCGGTGGTCACCGTCGCGCTCATCATCGTCAACGTGCTGGTGTTCCTGCACGAGATCGCTCTCGGGCCTTACGTGGAGCGCTTCGTCCATGCCTACGGCTTGATCCCACGGCGCCTGGTGTACTGGCCGGGCGACCCCCTCGATCCCCTGCGCTTCCTGCCGCTCCTCACCAGCATGTTCTGGCACGGGGGCTGGCTGCACCTGATCGGCAACATGCTCTACCTCTGGATCTTCGGCGACAACGTGGAGGATCGCCTCGGCCACCTCCGGTTCCTGCTCTTCTACGTGGCGGCCGGCGCCGCGGCCGGGCTCACGCACGTGGCGCTCAGTCCGGCTTCCACGCTGCCGACCGTGGGTGCTTCGGGAGCCATCGCCGGGGTGCTGGGCGCATACCTGGTCACCTTCCCCCGCGCTCGCGTCCTCACCCTGATCCCGATCATCATCATCCCGTGGTTCGTCGAGATTCCGGCGTTCGTCTATCTGGTGCTCTGGTTCGTGATGCAGCTGCTGGAAGGCGTCGGCTCGCTCGGCGCGCCGGTGGAGAACGGAGGAGTCGCGGTCTGGGCGCACATCGGCGGCTTCGTCGCCGGTGTGGTGCTGATGAAGCTCATGCAACCACCGCGCCGCCGTCCGCAGCCGCTCGAGCTGCGACCGTGAACTTCGCTTGACGAGCGAGCCCGGCGCCATTTACACGGGGCGCGCATGATCGGCGTCATTCCTGCCCTGAACGCCTGCGAGGGCGATCGCTCGCGAGGGTTTACCTTCGTCGGGGCAAAAGGCCCGGGCGAGGACCTGTTCGTCTCCTTCCACGACCTGCGCCTGGCCGCGCAGCGCCGCGCCGCGCACTATGCGGCCGCCGGGCTCCAACGCGGCGACCGCGTCGCCCTGGTCATCCCGGAGGGAGAGCACTTCGTCCCCGCCTTCCTGGGAGCGCTCTGGGGAGGCCTGATCCCAGTGCCGCTCTACCCGCCGGTCTCGCTTGGGAAGCTGGACGCCTTCATGGACTCGCTGGTCGGCATCCTCAACGTCGCCACTCCCCGCGTGCTGGTGACCACCGATCGCGTCGGAAAGGTGCTCTGGTCCGCCGTGGGCCGCATCCCGAGCATCGAGAAGGTGATCCGCACCGAGGATCTCGCGGACGAGCCGGCCGGTGAGCTGCCGCCGGCCGCCGACTTGCGCGATGAGGAGGTGGCCTTCCTCCAGTTCACTTCCGGAAGCACGGCGCTGCCGAAGGGCGTGATGGTGACGCACGGCAGCCTGGCAGCGAACTGCAAGGCCATCATCGTCGACGGCCTCGAATCGGGAAACGGCCGCGCGGACATGGCGGTCTCCTGGCTGCCGCTGTACCACGACATGGGATTGATCGGCTTCGTCCTTTCCCCGCTGTGCTACCGGATCTCCACGGCGCTGATTCCCACCTTGAGCTTCATCAAGAACGCGACTCTGTGGATGGAGATGATCCACAAGCACCGCGCGACCTTGAGCTTCGCGCCCAACTTCGCCTACGCGCTGGTCACCAAACGCGCCAAGCCGGAGCAGATCGCGCGCTGGGACCTCTCCACGATGCGCGCGTTCGGGTGCGGCGCGGAGCCGATCAATCCGGACACGATGCGCGCCTTCGTCAAGGCAATGACGCCGGCGGGCCTGAGACCCGAGGCGCTCCTGCCCTGCTACGGGATGGCGGAGGCCACGCTGGCCATGTCCTTCGTCCCCCTCGACGAGCCCCTGCGAACCGATCTCATCGACTCGGAGCGCTACCATGGGGAGGCCAAGGCCCTGCCGGTCTCCAACGGGTCGGCGTTCCTCGAGGTAGTGAACTGCGGGCGCACCTTCCCCGGACATTACATCTCGGCGCAGGACGAGCACGGCCGGATCCTTCCCGACCGCGCAGTCGGCGAGCTCTGCTTCCGCGGACCGAGCGTCAGCGCCGGATACTGGAAGAACCCCGAGGCGACGAAAGCCGCGTTCCGCGACGGATGGCTGCGCACCGGCGATCTCGGCTACCTGGTCGACGGACAGGTGTTCGTCTCGGGACGCATCAAGGACATCCTGATCGTCAATGGCCGGAACTACTATCCCCAGCGCATCGAGTGGTTGGTGGACGAGATCCCCGGACTCCGTAGGGGCAGCGCGGTGGTGTTCACCCGGCCCGGCGCCGCCTCCGAGGAGATCGTGGTGGCTGCCGAGTCGCGCAGCCAGGACTTCGCCGCCTTGAAGGCCGAGATCGTCGCCCGGGTGAGCGAGGAGTTCCAGCTCGCCGTCTCCGACGTGGCGCTGGTCCCGCCCGGCACCCTGCCGAAAACTTCGTCCGGCAAGCTGCAGCGGCGCAAGACGCGCGAGCAGTACCTGAAGGGCAGTCTCGGCCGCTCGGGACGCGGCGGCAGCAGCCGGCTGGCCGTCGCCAAGCACCTGGCGCTCTCGCTGGTCGGCCGCGCGCGGCATGAAGTCCGCAGGCTCTTGGGAGGTTGAGGGATGGCCGACAGCATCGACGTCATCGAGATGTTCAAGCAGGCCGCCTTCGAAGTGGACAACCGCCGTTTGCCCGAACTGAAGGCCGACACGGTGATCGCCACGCTGGGAATGGACTCCGTCGCGGTGATGGAGCTGGTCAGCTACTTCGAGGAGAAGCTGCGCGTGCGCATTCCGGACGAGGAGCTGTCGAAGATCCGGACGGTGCGCGACCTGCGCGACACCATCGCGCGGCTGGCCCCGGACAAGCAATTCGCCGCCTAAAGCCATCCTTCGGCGCGGTACCACTTCACTGCTTCTTGCACACCCTGCGGCCACTGCACGCGCGGCTCCCAGCCGAGGTCGCGGCGCGCGCCGGCGCCGGAGCAGACCCAGTGCGGCTGGGTGAGCTCGTTCACCTTGTCCAGCGTGAGCATCTGCGCGGTATTGGTGACCTTCCCCCAGAGCTGGGTCGCCGCGGCCGCGACCTTGAGCGCCCCCATCGGCATGCCGAAGCGGACGAAAGCGCGGCGCCCGAGCGCGGTCTCGATGTCCGCCAGCGCGTCGCGCCACACGTACACCGCGCCGTCGTCGACGAAGTACGCGCGCCCGGAAGGCGCGCCCGCGGCGGTCAGCGCGCGCACGATCGCGGCCGCGCAGTCGGCCACGTACACGACACTCAGTGTATTCCTCCCACCGCCCGTCATCGGCAGCACGCCATTGCGCACCGAAGTGAAGAACGCGAGCGTCTCCCGGTCGCGCGGCCCGTAGATGAGCGGCGGCCGCAACACGGTCACATGCAGCTTGTCCTTCGCCGCCATCACGGCGCGCTCCGCTTCCAGCTTGCTGCGCCCGTATTGCGTCACGGGCCTCGGCTCCGCGTCGTCCGGCACGGGCGTCCCGTCCAGGCTCGGCCCTACCGCCGCCAGGGAGGAGACATAGACGAACCGGCCGACGCCCCGCGCCACCGCCGCGTCGAGCAGGTTCTGGGTACCCTGCGTGTTGACCTGGAAGAAGTCCTCCGGCCTGCGCGCCTTCACGATGCCCGCCACGTGCACCACCGCGTCCACACCGTCCACCGCGGTGGTCAGCGAAGCCCGGTCTTCGATCGCTCCCGGGGCGAACTCGACCCGGGGCAGCTTCTCGAGCACCCGCTTGTCGCTGCGCGGCCGGACCAGCGCCCGGACGACGTGCCCCTCCGCCGCCAGCTGCTCGGCGGTGAAGGACCCCAGAAAGCCTGAACCCCCGGTCAGCAATACCCGCATGGGGCGCCCGTATATCTCAGGTGGCCGCAACAGGGGCCAAAAGGTCTCAGGAAACTTGCGGAACGCGCCTTGACGTAGAGCATCAAAGCGCCGTAGGACGGGGCTCGGCAGGCTGGTCTGGAGGCGGTTTGGAGATCGCGATCGTCGGGCTGGGGTGTCGGTTCCCCGAGGCCCGGGACCCACTGGGTTTTTGGGAGTTGATCCGCAGCGGCACGGTCACCTTCCGGCCCATCCCGCCTTCGAGGTGGGACCACTCCCGGTTCTACGACCCAACCACCCGGATTCCCGACAAGGCCTACATCGACAAGGGGGCCTTCCTCGAGGATGGTGAGCTGCGCGAGTTCGCCTCGATGCATTACGGCATCGCACCCCGGCGCGTCCAGGTCACCGATCCGCAGCACCGGCTCCTGCTCGATTCCGTCCGCGCCGCGCTCCAGGACGCCGGGTACGAGAAGCGCGCATGGGAGCGCACCCGGGCGGGCGTGTTCGTCGGCACCAGCGTCAGCGAGCACAAGGAGATCCTGCTCTCCCGGGTCCGGGCGACACAGCTCTTCGACGGCGCGTTCGGGCGCGCACTGCGGGGCGCCGAGGCGGAGAGCCTGCGGGATGCGCTGATCGAGCACGTCGTGCCGATGCGCGCTTTCTCCATGCCCGGCAGCCTCCTCAACATGGCCGCCGCCATCGTGGCCCAGACCTGGGACCTGGGCGGCCCCGCCCTGGCCATCGACGCCGCCTGCTCGTCTGCTTTGGTCGCGGTCCAGCAGGCGATCGTGAACCTTCGCGCCGGCGCCATCGACCTCGCGATCGCAGGCGGGGTCTACCTGAACCTGCTCCCGGACAACCTGGTCTGTTTCAGCCGCATTGGCGCCATCTCCCGCCGGGGGGAGTGCCGGCCCTTCGACGCCGCGGCCGATGGGTTCGTGATGGGCGAAGGCGCAGGCACGGTGATCCTCAAGCGCCTGGACGATGCGCTCCGCGACGGCGATCGCATCTACGCCGTGGTGAAGGGCGCGGCAGCCAACAACGACGGCCGCAGCGACGGCCCGATGACGCCTCGCCAGGGCGGCCAGCTCGAAGCGCTGCGGATGGCGTACCGGGACGCGGGAATCTCGCCGGCGTCCCTGGGATACGTGGAGGCGCACGGCACCGCCACCACCGTCGGCGACGTGGTCGAGGTGGGCGCCCTGAGGACGCTGTTCGAGGAAGCCGGCTGGACCCCGCGCGACGGCGCGCACACGGCGCTCGGCAGCGTCAAGGCCAACATCGGACACACGATGTCCGCGTCGGGGATCGCCGGGCTCATCAAGGCCGCTCTTGCGCTCCACTACCGGACGCTGCCGCCGCAGGCCGGGGTGCTCGATGAGAACCCCAAGCTCGAGCTGGCCACAGGCCCCTTCTTCCTGCCCCGGACCGCAATGCCCTGGGAATCCAACGGGGCGCCTCGAAGGGCTGGAGTCAGCTCCTTCGGATTCGGCGGCACGAACGCGCACCTCGTGCTGGAGGAGCCCCGGGACGCCGCCTCGCAGCGCCGCAGCATGCCCGCGCCGCGGAAGGCGCGCGCGGAGCTGTTCCTGCTCGCCGGCCCGCGGGCCTCGCTGGTGGCGAAGTCCGCCCGGCAGCTGGCGGCCGCGGTCCCTGCGCTGCGGCGCGAAGGACGCACGCTGGCCGACATCGCGTACACGCTCTCCCGGCGCTCCCATGCCGAGGCCCGGCTCGCGGTGGTGGCCGACTCGTTCGAGGCACTCGGCGAGAAGCTGATCGCCTGCGCGGAAGCCCTGGAGAAGCGCGGCGACGGCGCGGCCGACGCCATGGCTCCCCCTGCGCCCTCCGCCACCGCTCAGCTCCTTCCGGGGGCGGTGTTCGCGCAGGGACCGTTCGAAGCTCAGAAGATCTGCCTGCTGTTCCCCGGCCAGGGTGCGCAGAAGGTCGGCCTGCTGCGCGAGGCCTACGAGCAGCTTCCCGCCTTCCGCGAGCGTCTCGATCGGCTCGACGATTCCATCGCCGATCTGCACGGCCGGATCGGCGGATCGCTGCGCAGCTTCCTTTACGCGGACCCTTCCGCCGAAGCGGAACGGCGGCTCACCGCCACCGAGGTTTGCCAGCCGGCGATGGCGGCGCTGGGGCTCGCGCTGCAGGCGCTGCTGGAGAAGGTCGGGGTGCGCGCGGACGTGGCCATCGGTCATAGCCTGGGCGAGTTCGCGGCGGCAGGCGCCGCCGGCTATCTGACTCCCGAGGACACCGTCCGCCTGGTCGCGCAGCGGGGTCTCGCGATGGTCGACCTCCGCCTCGACGATCCGGGCGCGATGGCCAGCGCCGCTGAGTCGGCAAATGTGGTCGGAGAAGCGCTGGGCGCGATCGCTGGCGTGGTGGTCGCAAACCTGAACCACCCGAAGCAGACGGTGATCTCGGGCAGTTCGCAGGGCGTCAAGGCCGCATCCGACAAGCTGGCTGAGCGGGGAATCCAGGTCACCGCGCTCGACGTCTCGCACGCGTTCCATTCGCCGCTCATGCAGGGCGTAGCGGCCACGATGCGCCAGCTCGTCGAAGGGCTGCGCATCAGCCCGGCGGCAATGCACGTCGTCAGTGGAATCAGCGGCAAGGCCTATGCGGGCGACGAGCGCGACATCTGGGTGCGCCACGCCACGGCCCCGGTGGACTTCGTCGGGGCCCTGCGGTCGGCCGCGGCGCTCGGCGCCCGGCTCTGGGTCCAGGTGGGCGCAGGCAGCGTGCTGACGGCGTTCGCCCGCGCCACCCTTCCGGAGAGCGAAAGGCCCGTGAACGTCGCGCTTGCCAGCCGTGACGAGGACGGCCTGGCGCAGCTCGCGGTTGCTCTCGGGCAGATCTGGTCGGCCGGCGTCGACCTGGACGCCCAAGCCCTCTTCGAAGGCCGCGCCGCGCGCCTGGTCACGCTGCCGCCCACGCCGCTCGACACTCAACAGTACTGGCCCGTCGAGCGGCCCCAGATGCCGTCCGAACCGCTGCGGTTGCCGTCGGGAGCGCAGGAGATGACGCAGATGGATCCTTTGGTCGCGCTATTCCGCGAACAGGTCGCGCTGTTGCAACAGCAAGCAAAGGTGCTGGAGCAGCAGGCAGCGGCGCTGGCGGGCAAGGGAATCGCGGTTCCGCAGCTCGCGGCCGCGCCCCCGGACCGACCCACCCCCGTGATTGCGTCCGCGGGCCTGGCGCCAAAGCCCGTTCCCGCGCCGGCTCCCGTCCGGCTTCCGTCCGCCAAGGCGCCGGTCCCGGACGAGCGCGTGGCAAAGACCATCCTCGCCTCGGTGGCGCGCATCAGCGCCTTCCCGCAGGAGGCGATCAAGCCTTTGCAGACGCTGGCAGGCGATCTCGGGTTCGACTCGCTGATGACGGTCGAGTTGGACGGCGACATCCACAAGGCGTTCCCGAACGCCGGCGGGCTGCCGCGCAGCCTCCTTGGCCCGCAGACCACGGTGCAGGACGTCATCGACCACCTCGCGCGCGCGGTGGCGCAGCCGCACGCTCCCATCGCCCCCGTGCTCTCGCCCATCCTGGGCGAGGTGGCGAGCGAGGGGCGCGAGCTGCTGCCCTTCGTGGCCTCCTTCGTCGAGGCGCCACTGGCGACGCCGTCCGCCGCCGAGGATCCGCTCCCGACGAAGCTGCTGCTCACCCGCGATTCGCTCGGCGTCGCCGACGCGCTGGCCAGGCTGCTCGAGGACGCGGGCCACGACGCGGTAGTGGGCGAGCCCGGAGATCCGCTGGCGGGAATCGGCGGCGTCGTTCATCTGGCGCCGCTCTCGCGCGGCGAATCGGAGTTGGTGCCCGGCTTCGCCGCCGTGCTCGAGGCGCATCGGACCGCCCGGGCGCAGGCCGCCGGCGCGGCGGGCGGCCTGTTCGTGGTGGCGACCGCTGGCGCCGACGAGGTGGATGCTGCGCTCGCCGGCTACGCCAAGGCGCTCTCGCGCGAGCGCACCGACGAGCTGGTCAAGTGCGTGGAGCTGCGCACCGACGACGGCGCGGCAGCGATGGCGCACGCGCTCTTTGCCGAGCTGCGCTCCGGCAGCGCGGCGCCCGAGGTGCGCTGGGCCGGAGGCATCCGGTACGAGCCGGATTTCGCCCCCGCCCCCTCCGGCGAGCCCGTAGAGATCGGCGCGGGCGACGTGGTCCTGGTCACCGGCGGCACGCGCGGAGTGGGGCTCAAGCTCGCGCAGGCGCTGGCCGCGAGGGGCGCGTCCGTGGCCCTGGCTGGGCGCACGCCGCCGGCCGCCCTGCCGGGAGGCGCCGTTTTCGTGCAGTGGGACGTGACTCGCCCCGCGGGAGCCGCGCTGGACGAGGCGCGCGAGAGACTGGGAAAATTCACGGCTGTCGTTCACGCCGCCGGCGTCACCGAGGACGGCCCCGCCGCCGAGGCGACCGACGAGTCCGTCGAGCGCGTGCTCGCCACCAAGGTCGGCGGCTTCTGGGGCGCGATGCTGGCGACGGCGCAGGATCCGATCCGTGCCGTGGTCGGCGTGTCGAGCTGGGCCGGCCGCTTTGGCAATGCCGGACAGACCTCCTACGCGGCGGCGAATGCGGCCCTCTCGCACGCCGTCGGGACGCTCGCGCGCAAGCGTCCCGGCGTGCGCGCGGTCTCCCTGGAGTACCCGCCGTGGGAAGGCACCGCGATGGTGGCGAAGATCCCGCCGCTGGCCCGCGCGGCACTCGGGGAGCAAGGGGTCCCCTTCATCGACGATGCAGCGGGAACCGCCGCCTTCCTCTCCGCCCTGCGCGACGGATGGAACGGCCCGATCCTTCTCTCGCACCAGCGCCCGGGCCGCCGCATCGCCCACAAGCTGCAGCTTCACATCTCGCGCGCGGAGCACCTCTACCTCGACGATCACCAGCTCGCGGGCCAGCCGGTCCTGCCGCTGGCGGCTGCCCTCGATCTGGCCGCGTACGCCGCCGCCGAGGCGAGCGGCACCGCGGGCGCGCCGCTGCTGGTGCGGGACTTCCGGCTGCGGCAGCCTGTCCGGATCGCCGATGCGGCGCAGCTCACGGTCTCGGTGAGCGGATCCGGCGAGCTGGCCTTGTCGCTCTCCTCCTCCCCATCGGGCGCTCCGCGCGCGTTCTGGCGAGCTCCGGCGTACACCGCCTTTGCGACACCAGCGGCGGACGTCGGCCCCGCGCTGAGCTCGGCGCTGCCCGCTCCGGCTGCCGCCGGCGCGCCCGATCTGCCGATGTCTCTCGCGGAGTTCTACGGCGGGTTCACCTTCCACGGCCCCCGGATGCGGGCGATCGAATCGATCGAGCAGATCTCGCCGCAGGGAATCGTCGGCTGGGTGCGCACCAGCAAGCCCTCGGACTGGATCCGCAGCCCGCGCCGGTCGGCCTGGACCGTCGATCCCCTTGCGCTCGACGGCGCCTTCCAGCTCGCCGCGTACTGGGCGTGGTCCAATCTGCAGCGGGCCGGCTTCCCGGTCGGCATCGAGGAGTATGTCCAGCTCGCGCCGCTGGGCGACGGACCCATCCGCGCCTCCCTCGCGCTCGAGCAGAGCGCGGGCGACGAGGTGCGCGGCACCATCGTGCTGCAGTCGGCGGACGGGCGCGTGCTGGCGGTCGCGCGCGGCGTGCAGGGCGAGTTCAAGCACCGCGACCCGCGCTTCCTGATCGGCCGGACGGCGCCCGCCCCGGTGAAACCGGTGGCCCTCGCCAAGGCGCCGCCGGTCGACGAAGCGACCTACCGGATCGACCAGTTCCCCGAGGTCCAGGAGCTGGAGCAGCGCCTCGGCCTGGCGGCGGCGTTCGGTCTCAAGAACCCGTACTTCAACGTCCACGAGCGGGTCACCAACGACACGTCCGTGATCGGCGGCCGGACGATGATCAACTGGGCGAGCTACAACTATCTGGGCCTCTCCGGCGATCCGCACGTCACCCGGGCGGCGCAGGAGGCCGTGGCGCGCTACGGGACCAGCGTCTCCGCCAG
>DATBZA010000038.1:0-8015 GCA_036513415.1 Myxococcales bacterium
CAACGGACGGGTGCTTGCGATCGGTGCGTATTTCGGCGAGGCAAGCGATCGTCTCGTCGACCGACTGCTTCAGGAGCAGTTGAGCGACGGCGGCTGGAACTGCGACGCCCCGCGCAGCCAGCGGTCGTCATTCCATACGACCATCTGCGTGCTCGAAGTTCGTCATCAAGAATACGCTGCCGAGCGCGATTGCTGGAGTACGAGAGGGCGATGGGTCCGGTGCCTGACGTCACCGGCGCTCGCCTTCGCGGACAGGAATATCTCCTCGAGCGCCGCCTGTTCAGATCGCGATCGACTGGACAGATTGTCACCTTCGATCGGAAACTCCAGAGGCCCGCCGCGTGGACGCAGTGTTCGTTTCCCACGCGCTGGCACTACGACATCCTCTGGGGGCTCGACTACCTGCGCAGAGCGGCCTTCGCGCCAGACGAGCGCATCGCCGAGGCGGTCGATCTGGTGGCGAAGAAGCGTGACGAGAACGGGCGATGGCCGCTCGAGAATCCGCATCCGGGTCCGGTGCACTTCGAGATGGAAGGCCGCGCCGGCGAGCCGAGCCGCTCGAACACCCTTCGGGCGCTCCGCGTGCTGCGCTGGGCGAGTGCGTTTTGAAGCTTCAGACTTCCTGACTCTGGCAGCTCCGGCACTCGCGCGGAACCCGAGGTTTTGTTACAGGCTCTTTAGGGACAGCGCCGGGCGAACCTTCCGCGCCCTCACGACGCTGGCTGCGCAGCCGCCGGATTGAGCCCGACCAGCCGCGCGCTCTCCGACCACAGCCGCGCGGCGACGGCATCGTCCTCAGCCAGCCGCGCGGGCTTCCGGGCCCGGTCCTTCTCGAAATACGAGCCCGTCGTCGCCGCCACCTCGGGGCTCGAGGCCAGATATACGATCCTCCGCGCGCCCTCCTCGGGCGACAGCATGAACCTCTTCGCGATCGCGAGGAGAGGCCGGACCCAGCCCGGGGCGGCGCTCCAGATGCCCGTGGCCACCGTTCCCGGATGGAGCGCGTTCACGGTGACGCCGGTGCCCGAAAGGCGTTGGGCCAGCTCTCGCGTGAAGAGCACGTTGGCCAGCTTGGATCGCGAGTAGGCCTTCATCAGCTGGTAGCCCCGCTCGAAGCCCAGGTCGTCGAAATCCAGCGTGCCGCGATAGTGCGCGACCGAGGCGACGTTGACGATGCGCGCCGGCGCGCTCTTGACCAGCAGATCCGTCAGCAGATGGGTGAGCAGGAAGTACCCGAGGTGGTTCACGGCGAAGGTGCTCTCGATCCGATCCCCGGTCAGGGTCCGCCTGGGGTAGACGGCGCCCGCGTTGTTCACGAGCACGTCGATCCTCTCGCACCGGGCGCGGAGATCGCTGGCCAGCTTCCGGATCGACTCCTGCGAGGAGAAATCGCAGAGCAAAGACTCGACGGCGGCGGAGCCGGAGCGCTTCCGGACTTCCGCCACCGCGGCGGTTGTCTTGCCCGGATTGCGTCCGACCAGCACGACGCGCGCTCCTTCGCGCGCGAGGGGCACGGCCGCCTCGAGCCCGATCCCGCTGGTTGCGCCGGTGATCACGACGGTCTTGCCGCGCATCGTCCCAGTATAGTGCAGGGCGCGAAGCGGGGCGTATTGACGGCGGCAGCCCGGATCGGGCTACGCTGCGCGCCGTGCGGATCCTGGTGGGAGTCGACGGGTCGGATCCGGCGCAGCGGGCCGCGCGCCGCGCCTTTGCCTTGGCGTCCCGGCTGGGCGACGCCGTCACCCTGCTGCACGTCCTTCCGCCGCCGCCGGTCATCTCCGAACCGGCCGTGGTGCTGAACGTCGCCGATTTGGAGAAGCACGTCTACGAGGCGGGCAAGTTGGTGCTGGAGAAGCTGGCGGTGGAGGCGCGCAGCGCCGGAGTGCAGGTCGAGACGCAGCTCCTGTCCGGCCCCGCCGCCGAAGTGATCGCAGCGACGGCGCTGCCCGACGACGTGGACTTCGTGGTGGTGGGGAGCCGCGGCCGCACCTTGGTGGGCAGCATCCTCTTGGGCGGGACTTCCCATCGGCTCGTGCACATCTGCAAGAAGCCGGTGATGATCGTGCACTGACTCCCGCCGCGGAGCCGTGCCTACCGCTTGGTGAGCGACACCTCCACTGAAAGCGTCTCTCCCCCGCCCCCGACATAGAGCGCCCCCGAAGTGGGCGTCGCGTCCACGTAGTTCCGCCCCACCGCGACGCGCACGTGGTCGGTCTGCGTGATCACTCCGTTGGTCGGGTCGAATCCCTTCCAGCCGACTTCGGGCAGATAGACCTGCACCCAGGCGTGCGATGCGTCGCCCATCCGCGCATTCGGGTGCTTGGGGCCCGTGTACAGGTAACCGCAGACGTACCGCGCCGGCACCCCGATCAGCCGCGCCAGGCAGATGAAGAGATTCGCGAAGTCCTGGCAGACGCCGCGGCGGGTCGCGTACACCTCGAACGCGGTGGTCGAGAGGTTGGTGGCACCCTGCTTGTACTGATAGTCGGTGAAGATGGTCGCGTTCAGATCGAGCAGGGTGTCCAGCAGCTCGTAATCGTTCCGCTGGGCGAAGCTCATCGCGTACTCCGTCAGCTCCGCCAGCTCGCTCTCCGGCAGCTCGGGCGGGAGCAGGAAAGGCTGCAGGATCTGCCGCTGCCAGGGCATCCACACCAGCGGCAGCGATGACCGGACCCGCGCGGGACGGAAGTCGAGCGGCTCGACGTCCAGCAGCTCCACGTCGGAGCGCGCCTCGATCACCAGCTCCGTGAACGGGGTCTCGAGGAGGACGCGGCGCACGCGGTTGCCGAACACGTCGTCGAAGTCGCGCTCGTGGCCCGGCACGGAGACCTTGACCGCGCACGAATGCAGCGTCTGCAGCCGGTCATGCGGGGGGAAGAGCCGCAGCACGTGCGCGCTGCGCTCCACCGGACTCGCATACCGATAGACGGTGCGGTGGAGCACTTCGTACCGCCGCTTCTCGGCGCGGGTGGTGACGTGCAACGGTCTCGCGCGGGGGACGAACGCCGGCGGAGGTTCGGAGGACGGCGCGCCGGCGGGCCGCGCCGCCATGGCCTGCGCGGAGTGGGTCTGCGCGGGCGGCCGGGTGCCGGTGACGGGCGGGGCGACCGGGACCGGAGCATTGGCCGCGTCAGGATCCGCCAGCGACTCGGGCCCGAGCTCCGCGCGCACCGCTCCCTGCCGCACGATCAGGAGGTGTCCCGGGATCAGGCGGCGCCACTGTCCCTGCTCGCCCTTGCGCGCCGGGAGCGGATTCGAGCTGATGATGATTCCCTTGCGGGAGTGGACCCCCCGGCGCGTCAGGTCCACGGTGAGATCGTCGTCGCCGAAGGCGAGCTGTCCGTGCGGGGGCAACAGCTCCCAGACCCAGGCCTCGCCGTTGCCCCGCCGATCGGCGTAGACGGCGAGGTCCAGACCGTCGGAGAGCGCGGTGGTGAGGCTGCCGTGCCGGTTCAGATCGTGGAACCAGCTGAGCAACGTCGGATTGGGGATGTCCGCCAGGCTCCGATAGTCCTTCTCCGCGGCGCGCCCGAGCAGATCGCAGAGGATCTGCTCGCTGTCGGTGGATCCGACCGGCTCGAAGCGCGTGGGCTGGGGCAGCCGATGCTCGAGGCTCCCGCTGTGGGCGATGAGCCAGTCGCGCCGGCCCCAGGCGCGCTGGAAGGGCTGGGTGTTCGCCTCGGTGATCGCGCCCCAGGTTGCGGTCCGGATGTGGACCAGGAAGATGCTCGACTCCAGCCGCTCCCAGGCCGAGACCAGCGCGCTGCGGATGCTGCCGTGCGACGGCGCCGCTTCCTTCATCACCAGCGCCGCGGGCTCGCCACCCGGATAGCAGGCGATGCCCCATCCGTCCGGCGGCGTGCGCGAAAGCTCGAGGCAGTGCAGGTCGAACGCGGGGGTCAGGGTGCCTTCGAACGAGAGCGCGAGCAGGTTGGGCATCTCCGCGAAGCTACTCATTCCTGCCGGGGACCGCCCCGGCGCCGGACTGCGACTGTACCTCGTCCCGCGACTGCGATTGCGACTGCGTCCGCCCGTCCTCCGACTGCGTCTGCTGCTGCGCCTGCGGCGCGACCGCGAGCAGCTCGACGGCGATTTCATCGCATGCCGCGTCGGTCTCCACCACCACTTTCGTCAGCGTCTGGTGCAGCTCCTCGTCCTCGAGCGCTTTTCCCGCGGAGCCCTCCAGCCACGCGTCCAGCGCTCGGAGCCGGTCCTGCGCGCGCAGCGCCGGCAATCGCCCGTTCTGCGGCCGGATCTGTTCCAGCCGCTCGCGCGCGCGCCGCAGGCAGTGCCGCACCGACCGGGGGAAGCGCGGCTCCCAGAGGAGGAACGACGACACCGCCTGTGCCGAGACCGCGCCGCGGTGGCTCTTCATGAACGATTCGAACCCGTAGCAGGCGCGCAACAGCGACAGCCAGAGCGAGACCTCCACCACCGGGTTCGCCTCCGCCGCGCCGCTGGCGGCGGTGGTGAACGCGTGGTGATGCACGTCGAGGATGCGCGCGGTCTGCCCGGTCCGCTCCAGCATCACGCCGAGCCAGATGAAGTCGAGCGGCGCGTCGTGCAGCATGGTCCCACGCAGCAGGCCCAGCCCGAGCTGCGTCTCGCGCCGGACATGGCGGTAGAAGCCGTAGCGGTGCTCGTCGAAGTCGAGGCGCGCCCGAGGGGACTGGATCCAGAGGTGCAGCTCGTTGATGCTCTCGAAGATCTCGAGCGAGATGACTTCGCGGATGGAGCGGGCGTTCTCGCGGGCGGCGGCGATCGACTGCTCGAGCGACACCGGCGCCTTGCCGAACACCAGGTATTCCTGGACCGCCTCGCCGTCGCCGAGCGCGTCCTCGCCGCATTCCTTGGCGAAGCCCTCGCGCTCCCCGGCGATGATCACCACCGGGAGCCAGCACTGCTGCGGGATGAGGTCCGAGTCGATGGCCAGCGCCGCGGTGACCTGGAGGACGCGGGCGGTGCTCTCGGCCCGCTCCATGTAGCGTCCGAACCAGAAGCAGTGATCGGCGACGCGCGAGATCATGGCTTGAGCACCCAGGTGTCCTTCGAGCCGCCACCCTGGCTGGAGTTGACCACGTACGATCCCTCGAGCAGCGCCACCCGCGTGAGGCCGCCGGGCAGCACCCAGGGACCCTCGGTGCCGAAGAGGAGATAGGGGCGCAGGTCCACCCTCCGGGGAACCACCGCCTTGCGGTCCTGGTCCCAGGTCGGGCAGGTGGACAGCTCCACCCGCCGCTGCGCCACGTAGCGGCGCGGCTGGTCGCGGATGCGCCGCGCGAAGTCCTCGCGCTCCGCCTCGGTGGACTGCGGACCCATCAGCATGCCGTAGCCGCCGGCCTCGTCCACCGCCTTCACCACCAGCTCGTGCAGGTGCTCGAGCACGAACGCGCGGTCGGCGTCGCGGGAGCAGAGCCAGGTCGGGACCTGCTCGACCAGCGGCTCCTCCGAGAGATAGAAGCGGATCATCTCGGGCACGAACGCGTACACCGCCTTGTCGTCGGCGACCCCGTTGCCAGGCGCGTTCGCGAGGGCGACGTTTCCCGCCGCGTAGGCGCGCATCAGCCCGGGCACGCCGAGCACGCTGTCCTTCCGGAACACCTCGGGATCCAGGTAGGCCTCGTCCGTGCGCCGGTAGATGACGTGAACCCGCCGCGGTCCGAGTGTGGTGCGGAGCCAGACCCGCTCATCGTCGACGTACAGGTCGGGTCCCTGCACCAATTCGATGCCCATCTGCCGGGCCAGGAAGCTGTGCTCGAAGTAGGCCGAGTTGAACGGCCCCGGGGTGAGCAGCACCATCGTGGGGTCCCCGTCCGCGTCGGGAGCGACGCTGCGGAGCGTGTCGGCGAGACGGGCGGGGTAGTGATCGACGCGCTGGACCCGGGCCGTGTCGACCGCCCGCGGCATCACGCGCTTGGAGACCAGACGGTTCTCGAGCACGTAGCTGACGCCGCTCGGCGTCCGCAGGTTGTCCTCGAGCACGCGGAAGGTCCCGGCCGGATCGCGGATCAGATCGATGCCGCTGATGTGCACGCGCACGCCGCCCGGCGGCCGGACGCCGCGCAGCCGGGACAGGTAGTGTCGCGAGGCGAGGACCAGCTCCCGCGGGACGCGTCCTTCCGCGAGGATGACCTGCTCGCCGTACACGTCGTCGAGGAAGAGCGACAGCGCGCGGATCCGCTGGCTGAGCCCGCGCTCGAGCGTCGCCCAGTCCGCGGCGGAGATCGGCCGCGGAACCAGGCAGAACGGGAAGATCTTCTCCGTCCCCCGCTGGTCGCTGAAGACCGAGAACGTGACTCCCTGGTTGAGGAGCGCCACCTCGGCCAGCTCCTGGCTGCGGCCGAACTCCTCGGTAGACTTTCGCGCGAAGGCGCTGAACGCCTTCGCCAGCGCCGGCCGCACCGTGCCGTCGTCGCCGAATACCTCGTCGTGTGTTCCCGGCAGCGGGCGGTAATCGTCGAGGAGGCTCATGCACCCTCCGGGGCCGGGTGGTCGCCAGGAAGGCGGCGGAGGTCGAGCGTCCAGGGCGTGTCGGGATTCGACGCGGTGGGGTTTCCCGTCACGGGCCAGGCGAGCGGCCCTTCCACGGTGAAGCGCTGGGCGCGCCGCGCGGCCGCCTCGAATCGGGTGAGCGGCGGAGTGTCGTAGCCGCGGCCTTCCGGATGCCAGACGTGATACGCGCACGCTCCCAGCGACCGGCGCATCCAGAGGTCGACCACGTCGAAGCGAAGCGGGTGATGGATGCCGAGATGGGGATGCAGGCTGTGAGGCGGGGCCCAGGCGCGAAAGCGCACTCCCGCCGCGGCTTCCCCGGTGCGTCCCGTCGGACGTAGCGGCAGCACGTAACCGTTGACCAGGACCTGGTGGCGGTCGGGAACCAGGCCCTCGCAGCGGACCTCGACCCGCTCGAGCGACGAATCGACGTAGCGCGAGGTTCCCCCCGCGGCTGGTTCCTCGCCGAGGACGTTCCATGGCTCGAGCGCGTTGCGAATTTCCAGGCGCACGCCCCCCGCCTGGAGCTGTCCCGCAACCGGGCAGCGCAGCTCGAGGAACGCGCGGTACGCCTCCGCCGGATGAGGCAAGCCGCGGGCTGCCAGGAACTCCAGCACTTCCTCGAAGTCGCGCCAGAGCCAGGTCGGCAAGAGGAAGCGGTCGTGCAACTCGAGGCCCCAGCGCACCAGCGGCGCGCGGTAGGGCTCCTGCGACAGGGCAGCAACCAGCGCGCGAACCAGCTGGGTCTGCGCCACCATCATCCGCGGATGCGGAGGCATCTCGAAGGCGCGCAGCTCGACCAGCCCCTGCCGGCCGTGCGCCGTCCGCCAGTCGAACAGCTTGTCGATGCAGATCTCGGCGCGATGTGTATTCCCGCTGACGTCTACGAGCAGGTGACGGAAGAGGCCATCGCTCAGCCACGGAGGCGCGCTTTCCTCGGGGGACTGGGAGAATGCGCGGGCGAGCGCAATCTCCAGCTCATACAGCGCATCGTGCCTGGCCTCGTCCACGCGGGGCGCCTGCGAGGTGGGACCGACGAACAGGCCGCTGAACAGGTACGACAACGACGGATGGTGCTGCACGAAGGTGATCAGGCTGGCCAGCAGCGTCGGGTTGCGCAAGAACGGGCTGCGCAGCGTCGTGGGGCCGCCGAGCGTCACGTGGTTGCCCCCGCCGCTTCCGGCCTGGCGACCGTCGAGCAAGTACTTCTCCGCATGCAGGCCGGAGTGCAGCGCGGCGCCGAAGACCGCGTCCACCAGCCCGGCGTGCTCGTCGAAGGTGGAGATGGGCGGCAGGTTCACTTCCAGCACGCCGGGGTCGGGAGCGAGGGAGAAGCCGGCCAGATCGGGGCTGCGTGGCGGAGGGTACCCCTCGAGCAGCACCGGGACGTCCAGCGCGGCGCGCGCGTCGTCCACCGCGGCGACGATGCGCAAGAAGTCGTTCGCCGAGGCGACGGGCGGGATGAACACGTAGAGCCTGCCGCCACGCGGCTCCACGCAGAGCGCCGTGCGCACCGCGTCCGG
>DATBZA010000039.1:0-74748 GCA_036513415.1 Myxococcales bacterium
GTCGTGGACGAGCTGGTCGGCGCCATCCTGCATGACCTGCCGGCCCGGCGGGGCGATCCGCTGCTGCTGTTCCTGAACGGGTTCGGCGGTACGCCGCTGCTCGAGCTCTACCTCATGTTCGACGCGGCGGCGCGGCGGCTGGCGAAGGAGGGTCTCACCGTCGCGCGCTCGCTGGTCGGCAATTACGTGACCTCGCTCGAGATGGCGGGCTGCTCGGTCACGCTCGCGCGGCTCGACGACGAGATGATCCGGCTCTGGGACGCGCCGGTGCATACCGCGGCGCTGAGATGGGGGATGTGAAGAACCTGGATCACTTCGCCGGCGGTTTCCAAGCCGCGTCCTCGGCCTGCCACTCGGCCCGCAGGCGGCGCGGTGTGTCCGTCCCCTTCAGCTTCACGAGCGAATCGACGAAGTGGACGAGCGACCAGAGGTCCTCCTCTGGCAGCGCACCGCGCCAGGTGGGCATCGCGGTTCCGCCCACGCCGGAAGCAATCACGCGGTACAGATCCCCGACCTGGTGATCGGGCCGGACCGAGCGAAGCTCTATGCGGGTGAAGTCCGGGGGGAGGAGCTTCACGCCGTACTCGCTCTTGGTCAGCTCGGAACCGTACATGTCCTTGCGGAAGTCAGTGGCGCCTCTCCCGGTGAGCTGCTTCGAAACCTCGTAGATGTAGCGCTTCGGTGCATAGGCAGGATGGCACGACAGGCAGTTGGCCATCCCGTGATAGAGGGCCCTCCCGCGCTCCACGGCCGGCGGCTCCTTGCCCTGCCAGGGATCCGGCGTCGGGACGATCGGCTCGCCTGGTTCCTCCTCCTTCCAGCGGGTCGAGAAGGTCTTGAGGTACTGGATGATCTCCAGGAGCTTCGGCTCGGGCACGCCGTCCCAGGCCCGCATCGCGGTCCCATGCAGGCCGAAGCGGACGATGCGCACGAAGTCGTCGTCGTTCGGCAGCGTGCCGCCGGGGACGGCGCCGAACTTGAAAGATCCCAGGGTGAAGTCGCGCGGTGGGGGCCGGACCCCGGGTGCGGCGGGACCCTTCCCGTCCCCCTTGTCGCCGTGGCAAGCACGGCAGTACAGCACGTAGGAGCGCTCACCTTCGGTCAGGATCGGAGCTGGGATCACCTTCCCGTTGCCGAGCTTCATCGGTTCCGTGAAGCCCTGCGTGCGGTACCCCTTGCACGACGCCGCGAGGGCGCCCGCGGCCGCGCAGGCGAGGATCAGGAGGAGGGGCTTCCGCGACATGTCCGATCCTCCCGCGGTCAGACCAGATAGACCGCGACGTAGAGGGCGCCCCAGACGACGCCCACGAAGTGCCAGAACATCCCCCAGAGCCGCACCGCGCTCCGCGTCGCTGCCCGCGCCCGGGCGCGCATGGCGAGCACAGCAAGCGCAGCCAGGCCGACCAGGACGTGCAGCGCGTGAAAGGCGGTGAGGGCGTAGAAGACCGACGCGTAGGGGCCGCCGCTGGGGACCAGCCCGGCGCGCCAGACCCCCACCCAGACCAGAACTTGAAGACCGAGGAACACTGCGCCGAGGACAGCGCCGGCGCCCAGCAGAAGCGACGCCCGGCGGTGCCGCCCGCGCGCGTGGACACGGACGCCGAGCACGACCGCGGCGCTCGATGCTGCGATGACGACGGTGTTCAGGCCCGGGACCAGGAACGGGAGCGCCGGCTGGTCCGGCGGCGGCCACATCGGCGCCCGCACCCGCACTACTGCATAGGCGAAGAAGAGGGCCGCGAACATCATCGCCCAGGAGCCGAGGAAAATGACCATCCCGATGTAGGAGGTCACTTCGTCCTCGGTCCGGCGGAGGCGGTATCGCCCCAACTCGGGGACGTCGGGCGGCAGCGGGCCCGTGGCAGCACCGCGCCGGATGTTCGCGCCCAGCACCGCTCAGCCCTTCGCGGCGGCAAGCCCACGCTCGCCGCCGCCCGGCAACACCTCGGCCTGGCCGGCGAAGTCGCGGCCCGTGAGGCGCCGCACCTCCGGGTTCGAGAACTCGTGCGGCCCCCGCACGACCTCCGGGATGCGATCGAAGTTGTGAAACGGCGGAGGAGTTGCGGTCGCGGTCCACTCCAGGGTCGTCACTTCCCAGGGGTTCGCGCCTGCGGGAGCGGCCTTTCCGAAGAGCGTCTTGAAGAAGTTCCAGACGAAGATGAACTGGCCGGCGAAGAGCGCGAAGGCGAAGAAGCTGGTCCAGCGGTTCAATCCGCGAAGCTGCTGGATGAAGGTGTACTGGAACGGATCGAACAGGCGCCGCTGCTGGCCGGCGTAACCGGCGAGGAGCTGGCCCCCGAAGACCAGCGTGATCCCGATGAAGGTGAACCAGAAGTGGGCCTTTCCTAGCCGCTCGTCGAGCCTCCTTCCGAAGATCTTGGGGAACCAGAAATAGATGCCGGTCATCGCGGCAATGAACGATGCGGCAGCCATGGTGAAGTGGAAGTGCCCCACTACGAACATCGTGTCGTGCAGGTAGAGGTCCATCGAAATGTCGGCGAGGAACAACCCCGTGAGCCCGCCTACGCCGAAGACGAACATCGTCGCGAGAGCGAAGAGCATGGGGGTGTCGAAGCGGAGCGACCCGCGCCAGAGCGTCAGCACCCAGTTCAGCACCACCACCATCGACGGGGCGCTGATGAGGAGGGTGAAGAGCATGAACCCCTCTCCGAGCAGCGGGCTCATGCCGGTCATGAACATGTGGTGGCCGTAGACCATCGCGGACAGCACGGTCACGATCACCATCGCCAGGACCGTGCCCTTGTACCAATGGTGCGGCTTGCGGGCGAAGAAGGGGAGGACGTCGCCCAGGATCCCCCAAGCCGGAAGGATGAGGATGTAGACCTCGGGGTGGCCGAAGATCCAGAAGAGGTGCTGGAATAGGATGGGGTCGCCGCCGCCGCGCACCGCCGAGGCGCCGGCGACGAAGAACTGGGTCCCGAAGTTCCGGTCGAGGAGGAGGAGCAGGGCCGCCGACCCGAGCACGGGCACGAAGAGGGCGTTCAGGATCGCGGTGAGCCAGATTCCCCAGATCGTGAGGGGGAGCCGCATGTAGCTCATCCCCGGCGCCCGCAAGCGGATCACAGTGGTGACGTAGTTGATCGCGCCCATCGTCGAGGAGACGCCGGTGACGAAGATCGCCGCTACCACCAGCGTCTGGCCGAGCCCGGGCGTGCCGACGTTGGTGGAGAGGGGCGGGTAGGTCGTCCAGCCCGCGCCGGCCGAGCCGAGGTCGGTGAGGAAGGAGGCGAGGACGAGCAGTTGGGAAAGGAGGAAGGTCCAGAAGGAGTACATGTTCAGCTTCGGGAACGCCATGTCCCGGGCGCCGATCATGAGCGGGATGAGGAAGTTCCCGAAGCAACCGATGAGCACCGGCGTGACGGCGAAGAAGATCATCACCAGGCCGTGGGTAGTGAAGATCTGCTGGTACGTGGCCGGGCCGATCACTCCGCCGCTCTTGCCAAGGAAGATCTGCCCAAGCACTGGCACCGGCCGGTAGGGAAACGCCCATTGCCAGCGGATGAGCATCGCGAGCGTCCCGCCCACGAGCAGGAAGAGCAGGCCCGCCCAAAGGAACTGCTTCCCGATGACCTTGTGGTCGATGGAGAAGACGTACTGGCGCCAGAACGAGGTGGGAGGCGGGTGGATCGGTTGCGCCGCCTCGGCGAGGGCTTGTGCGCTGGTGCTCACGGCTCGAACCTCCTCCATTCCCAGCCCCAATGCGCTTCCGCGTCCTCTGGGTCGTAGCCACGCCGCGCGTCCTCCCCCGCCTCCACGAGCCACTGGCGGAAGGCGTCCGAGGCGAGCACGGTCAGGACGCCGCGCATCTTGTAGTGGTTCGGCCCGCAGTGCTGAGCGCAGGCGATCTCGTATTCGCCCGGGACCTTGGCCTGGAACGTCAGCCGGGTGATGGTCCCCGGCACCGCGTCCTGCTTCACCCGGAAGTTCGGCAGGTACATGGAGTGGATCACGTCGGTGGAGGCGAGTTGGACGATGACCGGGACACCGACCGGCACCTTGAGGTCGTCCACGGACACGATGTCGTCTGGCGTTCCGAATTTGCCGTCCACGCCCGCGTACCGGGCATGCCACGACCACTGGTGCGCGTTCACCTCGATCCGGACCGCGCCCTCCGCCGCCTCCGCCCGCGGGAAGTTCCAGAAATACCCGTGCATGTCGCCGAGAGTGTGGACGAAGAGATATCCGTCCACTCCGACCAGGATGGCGGCGACGCCGCCCACCACGACTCCGATCGAGCGGCCGGACCCGTGGGAGTAGAACGCCGGGCGATCCCGCCGGTGATTGACGAACGACCAGATCAGGGCAGCTGCGACCACCACGAAGATCACCGTGATGGCAGCCAGGGTGAAGTGGATGAGCTCGTCGATCCGGAACCCGTCGACCGAAACGTCGCGGGGGAGCCCGTAGCCGCTCTCCGGGGCGGGTGCCGCGAGGCCAGCTCCGGCCATGAGCACCGCCAGCCTGAGGACGGCGCGAGCTGCGCGCGGCGCGGTCATCTGCCGCCTCCCCGGATCGCGTACACGGCCAACGCGGCGACCGCGTACGGCACGGCGATCATCGCCCCGAGCAGCAGCACGAGATGGGGCGTCCCATCCCGCGCGCACACCGGGCAGGCGAGGACGGACGCGCTCCAGACGGCGAGGGCGAGCGTCATCGCATGTGCCTCCAGGCGGCGTCGAGCATCAGCAGGAGCCCGTAGACCGCCGGCGCAACGAGCGGGGCGAGGACCGTGAGCTTCAGGATCCGCGTCTCGTACCGCAAGTGCATGTAGAAGAGCGCGATGAGCGCCGCTTTCGCCGTGGCGATCGCGATCAGCGCAACCACCGCCGCGCGGTGAGGGATCCCGCCGCTCTTCACCACGCCGATCTCGACCAGGGTGAGCGCGACGAGCACGGCGAACGCGACCAGGTACGGTGCGCGCTCGCGCGCCGCGGGGACGTGGCCGACAGAGGACGCTCTTGCTCGGCCGATCTCCGGGTCAGTCATGCGCCGCTCAGCGAGGGGAGGAGGTAGACGAACGAGAAGACGAACACCCAGACGAAATCGACGAAGCACCAATACAGACCGAGGAGCTCGATCTGCCGTTCGGTGACCCGGCCGCGGACGTAACCGACGAGGATGGCGAGGATGTAGGCGACGCCGATCAGGACGTGAAGGCCGTGGTAGCCGGTGATCACGAAAAAGGTGCTCGCCCGTGGCGACTGCCCGAACACCAGCCCCTCGTGCAGGAGCCCCGGCGCCCAGATCCCAAACCACTCCTGGAACTGACCGACCAGGAACACCGCACCACCCAGCGCCGTGATGGCGAGCAGCTGCGCCGCCTGCTTCCGGCGCCCGCCGGCTGCGGCCGCCCAGGCGAGGACGTTGGTGAGGCTCGTGCAGAGCAGGATGAACGTGAGCACGGCGGTGAAGCCGATCCCGAGCTCCGGCTCGCCGGGCTGTCGCCAGGGCTTGTGGCCGGCGTAGAGGATTCCCTCCGCGATGAGCAGAGCGCCGAAGGAGAAGGCGTCCGAGAGCAGGAAGATCCACATCCCGATCTTCCCCGGCGTAGCGCTGCCGTACTGGGCATCTGGAGGCCATGCGACCGCCGGGTGGCCGTGCTCCGAAGCGGCGGTCGAGCTCAAGCGCCACCTCCCGCTGTGCGCGCGCCAGCTTCCCAGGCGTCGAGGGTTCCGGTATCTGATCGTCGCGACTGGAGTCCGCGATGCCCGCCGCAACCCCAGCGCCTTTTCGCGATCGCCTCCACGGCGCGGTGAGCGCCGCGGTCGGGCGCCCGCTCACCTGGATCCTGGTGGTCGCGCTCATCGCCGCGTGGCCAATCGCCTGGGCTCTGCGCACCCCGCTCCCGCCCCGCCTGCCGGTCCTCGGGACGGTCCCGCCGTTCGAGCTCACCGCGCAGGACGGCGGCGCCTTCGGCTCGAAGGACCTCGCCGGGCGCGTGTGGGTGGCGAGCGTCATCTTCACGCGATGCGAGACGGGCTGTGCGGCAATCACGCGGCAGATGGCCCGGATCCAGGGGCGCACGCGGAACCTGGAGCCCGCCTTCCACCTCGTCTCGATCAGCGTGGACCCCGAATTCGACGATCCTGACCGGCTCGCTGCCTACGCGCGCGCACACCGCGCCAGCCCGAGGATGTGGACCTTCCTCACCGGACCGGTCGAGGCGGTGCGCGACACCGTGGTGCGCGGGCTCCGCGTCAGCATGGGCGGGGATGCGAAGCGCCCGGAGGAGCAGGACATCTCGCACGGCACGTACCTGGTCCTGGTGGACGGTCAGGGCCGGATCCGCGGCTACTACGATTCGGACCGGGCCGACGTGGTGGAGCGCGTCGTGCGGGACGCCGCCCTGCTGGTGAACCGCGGGTGAGTGCTGGCGATCCATCGCGCGGCTCCTCTCAGGACGGCTACTTCTCGATCGGCCCGCCCAGGCCGCGGACCACGTCGGGTTCCTGCTTGGGCGAGCCAGCGACCTTCACCTTGGTCTCGGCGTTCCAGCCGATCATCCCGAAGCGCAGGACCCAGGGCTCGTACCCCAGTGCGGCTAGCCCACCGAGCGCCATCGATTCCATGTGCCCGGAATGGCAGACGAGCAGGATGGGGTCCCCGGCGACTGGCAGTTGCTCCAGACTCGCCGGGCGGAAGAGCACATCCAGCGGAAGGTTGAGCGCGCCCGGGACGTGACCCTTCTCGAAGTCCTCCGGCGAACGGACGTCGACCACCCGGTACTTGCTCTTCCCGGACTGCATTCCCTCCCAGACCTGCGAGGCGGAGACCACCCGGGTCATCCCCTTCGTCCGCAGGAAGAAGTCGGCGAGGAGCTTGCGTGCCTCGGCGTCACCTGCGGCCGAGGCGGACCCCTCTGCGAGAGCACCGAACGCCAAGCTTAACGCTCCCAGGGCGACGGCGAGCTTGCGCATGTGCGACACCTCCTGTTGCTCAAGAGAAGCGGATGTCGTGGGCCGTCTCGAAGCGCTGGCCACGGTTGTTCACCAGGCGGACCTCGAGAGGTCCCTCGCGGCTGGCGAGCAGCGCGAAGGTGATGAACGGATCGTCGCTGAGCGCCGGGGTGAGCTCGAACCGGCTCACGCGCTCTCCGCCGAACCACACCTCCATTTCCCGGAGGTAGAGCGGCTCGGACACTTTCACGAAGGACCCGTCGCTCTCGGCAAGCCCCGTGCGGTTCGGGTGCCGGATCTTGAGCTGCGGGTGGATGAGCTCACCGCGGCGGATCCGGCCGTGCTGCACCAGCTCCGCGATGCGGATTTCCGGCGGGTGGATCTCGACGCCAGACGTGCGTCCCCAGGGAGGCGGAGTGCCGGTGCACCCCCCGGCATCCTCCGGGATGCTGATGTGCCGGCGGACTTGCCATCGACCATGGCGGTTGCATTCGGTGGTGACCGTCACTTCAGAGTCGCCGTCGTCCATCCGTGCCTGGAAAGCGACGTAGACGGCGCCATTTGCGGGGGTGAAACGGAACATCCCCTTGGAGGGGATGGGATCCGTGTCGTTCACCACCTCGAGGCTCGAGATGTAGTGGTCGGGCGTCATCGGGTGAGACATCTCGACGACGATCGGGACCTTGGCGCCGTTGCGCGTCTTCTCCGGCAGGCGAAGCAGCGGCAGGTGCTCGCGCTCGAGCGGCGAGAGCAACGCGGGATCGCCACCCAGGAGCCGCCTTTCCGGGGAGCCCGCCCACGCTCCCCGGATGAAGAGCCCGGCAGCCGTCGACGTCAGCCCGAGAAACCCTCGCCTGGAGAGCAAGCGCGCGCGGAGGGTGATCTGGCGAGCCATGACGGTTCCCTGGACGCGCTCAGTGCCTGCCCGGATCGAGCTTGCTGCCGCGGTTCGACCAGTAGATGTAGGCCTCGAGCGCTTTCATCGCGGGCGAGTCCGGATCGATCTTCACGCCCTCGTTCGGCTTCTCGATGCACCAGTTGATCATGTCGCGGAGCGTGGCGAACTGGCCGATCTGCTCCTGGAACTTGGGGAACTCGTGCGGGTGGTTGTCCGACCCGAACGGATGGCACATCGCGCACGCCATGCCGGTCCTGCTGAGCTCGACGTTCAGCTTCTTGGCCGTGGCGTCGTCCCCGTGGAAGAGCAGGTCGCCCACCTTCACCTGCTCCATGAAGACTTCCTCGAACGCCTTGAGCTGCTGGGGCGTGTGCTTGTCCTTGTGAGCGCTGGCGGAAGTGACGATCAGGAGCGAACCGACGATGACGCCCGCAGCGATGAGACCGTATCGGATCATTTTCATGGCCGTCTCCTGGGGGCTTACTTGTACGCGCCGTAGTAGGGCCATTCCCGGTCCGCGATGCGAGGGTGCACGCTCTGGTTGACGTTGTCCGCGCACCCCGAGTCGACGGGCGCCTCGGCGAAGACGTCCTTCCGCCACATCACGTATTCGTTCTCGATCTTGTTCGCGGCGGTCATCGTGAGATGCGAGTAGCCGACGCCGTCGAAATGGTCGCCGGGATCCGCGCGGACCATGCACTTCGTGAACGCCGGAACGCCCTCGGGCGCGTAGGGCCACGGCCATGAGGTGGCGAGCATGCCGATGGAGCGCATCTTGCCCAGCTCGTTGTAGAGCACCTGGTGCGTGTGGCCGTGGATGTTGGTGACGTTCGAGAACGGCCTCAGCACCTCCTGGACCTCCCGCCAGTCACGAACCCAGAAGTTCCAGGGCGGGTAATACTCGTAGAGCGGGTTGTGGCTGAAGATCACGATCGGCTTGGCTTTGTCCCAGCTCGACAGCGTCTGGTTCAGCCACTGGAGCTGGTCGCGGCCGACGCCGGCCCAAGCCCCCGCCACGCTGCCGTCCAGGGTGGCCATGTGCCCCATGCGCTCCTTGGGAGTCATCTTCTTCGCCGTCCAGTAGTCCGGGCCACGGCTCACCGTGTCGAGCCCGACGAACCGGACGCCCTTGTGGTCGAACGTCCAGTTGGACTGGCCGAAGAGGCTGGTCCACTTCTGGCCCATGTCGAGGTACCAGTCGTGCTCGCCGGGGATGAAGACCTTCTTGATCTTCACCTCCTTGAGGATGTCGTTTCCGAGGTCGAGCTCGACGGGGTCGCCGAGCTGGGCGAGATCACCGCCATGGATCAGGAAATCCGCGGCTGGTTTCATCGCCTGCACTTCCTTCACCGCCCGGACCGCCTTGTCCACGAACCGGGTGTTGACGTCCTTCGGATAGAGGTGGTTGTCGGAGATCCAGGCGAACTTGAACGCCGTCGCCGGTTGTCCCGCTTGACCCACCACGAGATCGAGCGTGCCGATGAGCGGGAACCACCCGTAGGCGGCCACCCCCGCGGCGCCGGTCATCACCGACTTGTGGAGGAACGTGCGGCGAGTGATCTGGAGCGATCTGTCGGGTCGCTTGCCCTCGCCTTGCAGCGCCTTCTGCAGCTCATCCCTCTCTCGCTGATTCTCGTCCATGGTCTTCCGTCCTCCCCGGACTCGGCCTAGCCTTCACTTCTTCTTCAGCTCGATGGTCTGCTGCGTCGCTTCCTTCGCCTTCACCGTCACCGGCACCTCGGTCGCGTCCGTGTACTCCTGCCAGGCAACGAGCGTGTACGAGCCCGGCGGCACGTCCGAGATAGAGAAGGTGCCGTCCTTCTTGGTCACTGCGTAGTACGGGTGCTCGGACGCGTAGATCCAGCCGAGCATCCAGCCGTGCGTGTCGCACTCGACCCGCAACAAGCCTGGCTTCTTGATCGGCTTCTCGATCTTCATCCCCTCCGTCGGCAGCGCCTGGTTGAAGACGGTCTGCTTGCCGAGGAAGCCGTGCGTGTTGTGCATGACGGGGTCGGAGTTGACGATGACGATCGATCCCACCGGGACCGCCTGCACGTGCGGCTCGAACTGGCACTTGTGGTTGCTGATCTCGGGCTTCTTGGCGGCCGGCAGCGGCGCCTTCCCTTTCTGGACGTCCTTCAGGTAGACGATCGCGTCCTGCACGCCTTTGTCGGGCCCCACGACGATCAGCGGCTCCTCGCGGATGGCCCCGCAGACCTCGTTGTCCTTGGTCACGATGATCTTCTTGGTCGCGATCTCGCCCTGATAGGTCAGCTTCCCCTTGATGGTGCCGCCGTCGGTCACCTGGACGGTCTCGTACGCCCTCGCTGGGAGAGAGAGCAGGGCCGGGACGAGCAAAGCGAGAATCGTCGAGATGCTTCGCGCGAAGTGCATCGAGCGCAGACCTCGCCCGGAGATGACGGGCCCCAAGGTTGAACGTCCCGCGTCGCACCGGCTCTCCGCCGCCCTGGAGTAAAATGGAGAACAATTCGCGGACGGAGAACAATTCGCGTTTTAGTCCTTCCCGCGTTCCGCCGTCAACTCCCCCCCTTCTCCCCGCTCGATCAGGATGCCCGCGCCAACACCTCGACGAGCGTGCCAACCATGCGCCGCCACCCTTGTCTCGCGCCGTCGAACGCTGACGCATGGGTCGCGCGGAACGTCCGTCAGCGATAGCCGGTGACGTCGGCGGGCTTGCCCGGGTCTTGAACTTCGATGACATACCTCCAGGCATCGGGCTGGCTGCCGTCGAGATCGGTGAAGCCGTAGACCTTCGCCAGCTGCCCGCTGGACAGCGACTTTCCGGTCCAGCGCGACACGTCAGGGTCTTGCGCGAGCGCCGCTACCGCCCGGCCGACGAACGCTGGACTCTCGGAGATACCGAAGTGGGGCATCTTCTTGGTCGCGTCACGCCAGTTCGATTCGGTGACGCCATAAGCCTCGAGCATCGCTTCCGATCGCAGCCAACCCGGAGTGAGCGACACAGCTGTCGCGTTGTGGGGTCGCAACTCGTGCGCCAGCGCGAACGCCATCCGATTCACCGACGCCTTGGCCAGGTCGTAGAAAAAGGAGACCCGGTAGTTGGCCGCGTTGTACTCATCCGTTCCGTCGCCCACCTCGACGACCAGCCCGCCGGGCCTCTGGATGAGCAGCGGGATCGCGAAGTGGCTGGTGATCGCGTGCGTGTCCACGGCCAGGCGCAGGGTACGCAGTCCATACTCCAAGGAGGATTCCCAGACTGATTTGTTCCACTCCATCCTGGTGGCTCCCCAGATGTTGTTCACCAGGACATGCAGGCAGCCCTGTTCGTCCTTGATGCGAGTCACCAGGGCGGACACCTCGTCGGGCGCGAGATGATCAACCTGGACCGCGATTCCGCGGCCGCCGGCCGCATCCACGAGAGCCGCGGTCTCTTCGATCGTCTCCGGCCGGTTCATCTCCGATCGCTCGGAGCGGGTCGTTCGTCCGGTGACGTAGACGGTCGCTCCGGCCGCGCCTAACTGCACGGCTATCCCTCGCCCCGCTCCTCGGGTCGCTCCAGCGACCAACGCAACCTTGCCTGCCAGCGATGTCTTCATGGTCTGTCCCCTGGTCGTGCTGTCATTGTGCCTTGGAAGCGACGCACGCCGACACGTTGACGGATGCTGCATGATCCGTTCTATGGTCGGAGCTCGAGGACTTCACATGACGGCACCCTCCACCACCGTGAAGTGGTTGGCGATTGCGGCGATCCTCGGTACAGGACTGATTCACGTCGTAGAGGCACGGGATGCCTTCGGCGAAGCCACGTACAAGGGGTTGCTCTTCATCGCCAACGGCGGCGGCGCGCTGGTGGCGGCGGTCGGTGTGTACCGAAACCGGCGGGAACCCGGCTGGTTGTTGGGTCTGCTAGTCGCGGGAGGCGCTTTCCTCGCCTACGTAGCGAGTCGCACGGTCGGGTTGCCGGGGCTGCCGGCTGAGCCCGACGCCTGGTTCGAGCCGATGGGTGTCGCATCGCTCGTGTGCGAGGGGCTCTTCATCATCCTCTTTGTCGTGGCGCAGCAGGGACGGACCGACGCATCCCCCGGCTCGTCCGTCGCACGGTGATTGCGAAAAGAAAGGGCGGCAAAGCCGACGGCGTCGCCGCCCCAGGTTTCAAACAGCTCAGTTCTGGCAGTTCCCGTTCGTGCACGCCACATTGACCACCAGCGTGACGGTGGTGGTCTTGTTGGGGAGGCCCGTCGCCGCCCCTGTGATGGTGAGCACGCGGCTGCCTGTCGCTGCGGTGGCCGTCGTCGCCACGGTCAGCGTCGAGCTGGCGGCCGTAGCGGGGTTCGGGCTGAACGTTCCCGTCTGGCCCGTGCCCAGACCGCTCACGCTCAGGGTGACCGCGCCGGTAAATCCGCCCGTCCGCGCGATGTTGACCGTATACGTGGTGGACTGGCCCTGGTTGATGGTCCGCGAGGTGGGCGTTGCCGAAAGCGTGTAGTCGCCCGCGGCCGGCGCGTTGACCACCAGCGTGACGGCAGTGCTGTGCGTCAGGCTTCCGTTCACGCCGGTGATGGTGATGGTGTACGTGCCCGTCGCCGTGCTGGTGCTGGTGGGAACCGACAGCGACGAGCTTGCGCCGGTGTTGGGATTCGGCGTGAACGTTCCGGTCAGGCCCGCCGGCGAGCTGGTCATGCTCAAAGTGACGTTGCCTGTGAAACCGCCCGTGCGCGTGACGTTGACGGTGTAGCTTCCCGCGGTTCCCTGGGTGACGGTCTGCGAGGCCGGCGTTGCGGAGAGCGAGAAGTCGGGCACGGGCGCCGCGGTGACCACGAGCGTGGCGCTGGTCGTGTGAGTGAGCGTGCCGCTGACGCCGGTGATGGTGAGCGGGTAGCTGCCGGTGGGCGTGGTGGACGAGGTCGTCACCCCCAGCGTGGAGGTCGTGGTCGCCGGGTTGGGGCTGAAAGTGCCGGCCGCGCCCGCGGGCAGGCCCGAAACGCTCAACGTTACGGATCCGGTGAAGCCGCCGCTCGGTGTGATGGTCACCGTGTAGTTCGTACCCGCGCCCTGCACCACCGACGCCGAAGCCGGCGAGACGGAAAGCGAGTAGTCAGGCGTCGGAGGCGCCAGGCAATTGGGCAGCGTGAACGAGTTGATGCGCGTGCTCCAGTTGAAGCTGCCGGAGGCCTTCAGGTACTCGGTCGTGTACCAGAAGGTGCAATCGTCGACCGGGTCGACGCCCAGCATGCTGTAGTCGCCCCAGCGCGCCAGGCCGCCAGTCTGCGAGCCTGCACCGTTGATGACCACGTTCTCACCCTGCGTCATGGTTCCCGCTGCTTCGGCGGCAAGGCGTCCCGTAAAGTGGATCTGCGGGCTGATGGTGCTGGACGAGACGCTGTAGCCCAGGCCGATGTTGCCGACCTTGTCCTGCGCGATGCTGCCCATCCAGCGCCAGTTCGCGTCGGGCGCGTAGGTGCCCTGCTGGAAGAGGGTCAGGTTGCGGCTGGCGTCGGGCCGCAGCTCGTACCAGCGCACGCCGCTGTGCAGGCTGCTGCCCGAGCCCACCTCGATGGTGTGGTTGACCACCAAGGCTTCGTGGTCGCCGAAGTTGCGATAGGCCAGGCGATGCATCAGACGATCCGCGAGCGACTCCAGGTTCGTGCCTCCGCTACCCTGCGGGATGCAGTCGCCGCGAGCTCGAGACGCGCAGGAGCTGGCGTACGCCGTGACGGGGATGGAAGTGGGGCCCGTGAACGTGCTGTTCGCCGGGATGGCGGGGTCGTAGTGGAACTTCCAGTAGACCAGCGTACTGGTCGTGTCGAGCCCGACGATGTAGTTGGGCGCGCCGGCCGGCGGGGCCGTCTTGCCGTCGAGGTCGGTCGGCAAGAGGCCTCCGTACAGGGTGCTGGTCTGGAAGCACTTTTGCGTCGCTGCGGCGCCGGTCAGCATCTTGCTGCGATCCATGGCGCAGACGCCCGCGCCGTTGAACGTGCTGCCGCCCGCGAACATGTTGTAGGTGACGTAGTAGCCGTCGGGCCACACGCCGAACTTCGGATAGTCGGGGAAGTCGGTGTACTGGAACGAATACCGGTAGAACGATCCCGTCGGATCCGGCCCGGTGGAGACGGCCACGCACTCCAGATAGTGCGTCGTGGTCACCGCGAACTGCGAGATCACCCAGCGGTCGGCGAGCGGGTCATAGAGGACGATCGGGTCGCCGTCGTTGTCGATCTGGCAGCCGCCGCCGAATCCCGACCAGAGCGTGTTCATGGGCACCGGGCCGAACAGCCTCGTCCCCGACTTGTTGAACACCGCGTAGTCGAGGTTGACCAACTGCACGTAGTGGTTGGGGCCGACGTCGCCGTTGGTGTCCGGCGGCGCGCAGCAGACGACGTACGAGCCGAAGCCCTGGCCTACGCCATCGAAGTTGACGCCCGCCGTCGGCGCAAGCAGCGAAGGGACCGAGGGCTGCACGGCAGGCTGCGGCGTCTGCGCCGGGCTCCGGGACGGGCGCGGTCCCGGAAGCATCTTCACCTCGTGCTCTTCGAGCGTGCCTTTGCGCTCCGCGGGCGGCAGAAGGAAGAGCGGTGGCGACGTGTCGTTGTGCTGCGACCAGGCGACGTCCTGGGACGTGACGTCCTGCGACCTTTGCTGCTGCGCCAGCTCAGGTTGCCCGTTGCCGGTGGTTTGCGTTCCACACGCGGCCAATAAAGCGAGCACCGCGATCGGATTCACCGATCGCACGAAGTACGTCCTCATAGGAATGTCCCCTCGGTTGGATGCTCTCCGGCACCGCTGCCGGGGAGCGACAGGCGCGCGAAACATCCCATCGTTGCGGCTGGTCTTCAAGTCGGGAGGGCTCCGAGCGTCGATTCATTGGCAACCCTTTCAATGCAGCATGCCGTTGGCCTGGTTCAGCGATGCGAGCCGCGATGCCTCCCAGCCGCCGCCCAGCGCCTTGATGAGCAGAACGCTCGCCGTCATCTGCGCCAAGCGGATGTTCATCGCGGTGCGCTGGTTCGTGAGCAGCGTGCTCTGCGCCGTGATGACGTTGAGGTAGCTGTCGATTCCGAACTTGTACCGGTCCTCCGCGCGCGCCAGAGCGGTCTGCGCCGATGCGACGGCCGCGTCCTGCTGCACCCGCTCCTGGGAGAGGATCCGCAGCGCGGCAAGCTCGTCCTCCACCTCCTGGAATGCGGTCAGTACCGTCTGCCGGTAGGTGGCGACGGTGCCGTCATACGAGGCCATCGCCTGTTCGACCGTCGCCTGCCGTTTCCCTCCGTCGAACAGCGTCTGCGCCAGGCTTGCCCCGAACTGCCAGAACCGGCTCGGCGCCGACAGCAGGCTGCCGAGGGCGGTGCTTGCGAAGCCTGCGCTTCCGCTGAGCGTGAGAGTGGGGAAGAACGCCGCCTTCACCACGCCTATCTGCGCGTTGGCCGCGGCGACGCGCCGCTCAGCGGCGGCGATGTCCGGCCGCCGCTCGAGGAGCTGCGAGGGAAGCCCTAGCGGGACCGCCGAAGGGTTCGGTTGCAACGGCGCCAGGGGGATCGAGAAGCTCGAGGCGGGCTTGCCGATCAGTGCCGCGATCGCGTGCTCGAGCTGCGCGCGGAGGATCCCAAGATCCGTGTCCTGGGCGATGGTCGACTCCAGCTGCGTCTCGGCCTGGGCTACGTCCTCGTCCGACGCGATACCTCCCTCGTGGCGGATCTTCGTGAGCTCCAGCGCCTTTCGGAAGGCGATGACGGTGCCGTCCAGGATCTCCTTCTGCGAGTCCTGCGCGCGCAGCTCGAAGTAATCGACGGCGACCTCGGAATGGATCAACAGACGCGTGTTCTCCAGGTCCGCTGCCGTCGCCTGGGCCTCGTCCCTGCTTGCGCTCACCGAGTTCCGGATGCGACCCCAGAGATCCGCCTCCCACGAGGCGTCGAACGGCAGCTGGAACTGGGTGGTCGCGGACGACGACGAGCGTGTCACGGACGACGAGGTCGTCGCTCCCGATGACGAGCGCGTCACGGACGGCGAGGTCGTCACGGTCGGGAACAGCTGCGCGCGCGCCTCCGCGACCAGGGCCCGCGCCACGCGGTAATTGGCGGCCGCGAGCGCGAGGCTCTGGTTCGAGACGTCGACCTGTTGCTCGAGCTCGTTCAAGAGGGGGTCGTCGAACATTTCCCACCAGCTTCCGCGAATGAGATCGTCCCGCGGCTGCGCCATCTTCCACCCGTCGGTGCTCGGGAAGTCGGCGGGCGTGAGCTCCCGGTAGGCCGCGGGCGGCCCCGCCGAGGCCGTGGGCGGAAACGCGGAGGGTCGCGCGTACTCCGGCGCGAGATTGCAGCCGGCGACGAGGGCGACGACGAGGGCAACGGACGCCCTTCGGGAGGCGCTCATGGCATCGGGTCCGGGAACGTGGCGAGTGCGCGCTTGCCACGCCATCGCTCGAACCGAAGACGAAGGCGGTCGAGCGAGAGATAGACGACGGGCGTCGTGTAGAGCGTCAGGAGCTGGCTGACGACGAGGCCGCCGATGATGGTGACGCCCAGCGGTCTCCTCAGCTCCGACCCGATCCCGGTGCCCAGCGCGAGCGGCAGTGCGCCGAGCAGGGCCGCCGTCGTCGTCATCAAGATCGGGCGGAAGCGCAAGATGCATGCTCGCTCGATCGACTCCGCCGCGCTCTTGCCCTCGGTCCGCTCGGCCGCGAGCGCGAAATCGATCATCATGATCGCGTTCTTCTTCACGATGCCGATGAGCAGGATGATGCCGACCAGCGCGATGACGCTGAGATCCATGCCGCAGATGAGCAGGGCGAGGACGGCGCCCAGCCCCGCGGACGGCAGCGTCGACAGGATCGTGATCGGGTGGAGATAGCTCTCATAGAGGAGGCCCAGCACGATGTAGACGGCGACGAGTGCCATGGCGATGAGGAGCGGCTCGGTCGCCAGCGACGACTGGAACGCCTGTAGCGTCCCGGTGACGCTGCCGTGGATCGTTCCCGGCATGCCGATCGTCCGCTGCACCTCGTCGATCGCGGCCGTCGCCTGGCTGAGGGCCACCCCGGGCGCCAGGTTGAAGGACACCATCACCGAGGGGAGCAGGCCCTGGTGGTTGACGGCGAGCGGCGCCGTGGTGGGAGCAAAATGCGCGACGGCGCTGAGCGGGACCTGTCCGCCGCCGGGCGGATGGAGGTAGATGGCGTCGAGTCCGGCCGGGCTCTGCCAGAACCTCGGCTCCACCTCCATCACGACGTGGTACTGGTTCAGTTGCGTAAAGATGGTCGAGACCTGCCGCTGGCCGAAGGCGTCGTAGAGGGTGTCGTCGATCATCTGCGGCGTGAGCCCCAGCCTCGCCGCCGTGGCGCGGTCGTACACGATGGAAGCCTGCAGACCACCGTTCTGCTGGTTGGAGCTGACGTCGGTGAGCTCCGGGCGCTTGCGCATCTCCCGCAGCAGGATCGGTCCCCACTTGTTCAGGTCCTGCAGGTTGTCCGTCTGGATCGCGTACTGGTATTGCGCGTTGCTCTGCACACCGCCGATGCGGAGATCCTGCGAGGCCTGAAGGTAGAGTGAGGCGCCCGCGACGCGAGTCAGCTTCGGGCGCAGCCGCGCGATGACCTGGTCCGCGCTCACCTTGCGCTCCTCGAGCGGCGTCAGCGAGATGAATACCCTGCCGGTGTTCGTGGTGCCTCCCGGGCCAGCCCCGCCCGTGAACCCCATCACCGTCGCGACCGCCGGGTCGGACTTGATGATGTCGACGAAGGTGGCCAGCCGCGCCTGCATCGCCTGGAACGAGGTGTCCTGCTCGCCCTGGATGGCGCCGTTGAGACGTCCGGTATCCTGTTGGGGGAAGAAGCCTTTCCGCACGACCTGGAAGACGTAGACGTTGGCGGCGACGGTGACGAGCAGCACGCCGAGGGTCATCCCAGGATGGCGGAGCACCACTTCCAGGCTCCGCTGGTACGCGCGCAAGAGGCCCGAGAACACCTTCTCGCTCGCTCGATACAGCCGTCCGTGTTTCTCCTCCGGCTCGTGCCTGAGCAGCCTCGCGCACATCATCGGCGTGGTCGTCAGCGAGACCAGCAGCGAGACGAGGATCGCGACCGACAAGGTGACCGCGAACTCGCGGAAAATCCGTCCGACGATGCCGCCCATGAGGAGGATCGGGGTGAAGACCGCCACGAGCGAGACGCTGACCGAAAGGACGGTGAACCCGATCTCGCGCGCACCCTTCAGGGCCGCTTCCATCGGGGGCATGCCTTGCTCGATGTACCGCACCACGTTCTCGCTGACGACGATCGCGTCGTCGACGACGAAGCCGGTGGCCACCGTGAGCGCCATCAGCGACAGGTTGTCCAACGTGTACCCGCAGAGGAACATCATCGCGAACGTCCCGATCAGCGACACCGGGACCGCCACGCTCGGGATGAGGGTCGCGCGCCCGTTGCGCAGGAAGATGAAGACCACCAGGACGACCAGGGCGATCGACACTAGCAGCGTGCGCTCCACTTCCCGGACGGACGCCCGGATGGTGGTGGTCTGGTCGAGGACGACCGTCGATTGGATGCCGGAGGGAATCGAGGCTGCAAGCTGCGGGAGCGCTGCCCGCACGCGGTCGACGGTGTCGATGATGTTCGCCCCCGGCTGGCGGGAGACGATGACGAGCACCGCCGGCATTCCGTTCATAAGGCCGGCCGTCCGGACGTCCTCGACCCCGTCCTGCACGGAAGCGACGTCCGAGAGCTTGACGGCGGCGCCGCTGTGATAGCTGACGACGAGCGGGGCGTAATCCGCGGCCCGCAGGAGCTGGTCGTTGGCCGCCACGTCCGACGTTGAGCTGCCATCGGCGAGCTGACCCTTGGGACGATTGACGTTCTGCGCGCCCAGCATGGCGCGGACGTCCTCTAGCCCCAGGCCATAGGCGTTGAGCTGGGTGGGATTGAGCTCCACGCGCACGGCGGGCAGTGAGCTGCCGCCGACGACGACCTGACCGACCCCCGGAATCTGCGAGAGGCGCTGCTGCAAGATGGTGGACGCCAGGTCGTACAATCGTCCGCGGTCGTAGACCTTCGAGGTCAGGGCCAGGATCAGGATCGGCGAGTCCGCCGGATTGACTTTTCGATACGTCGGGTTGCTGGGCAGGTTGGCCGGAAGATTCCCGCGGGCAGCATTGATGGCAGCCTCGACGTCCCGCGCGGCGGCGTCGATGTTGCGGCCCAGGTCGAACTGCAACGTGACGGTGCTCGAGCCCAGATAGCTCGTGGACGTCATCTCCGTCACCCCGGCGATGCGGCCGAACTGGCGCTCGAGCGGTGTGGCGACCGACGACGCCATGATCTCGGGACTGGCGCCCGGCAGCGCCGTCTGGACGGTGATGGTGGGGAAATCGATCTGCGGGAGAGGGGAGACCGGCAGTTGGGTAAAGGCGACGCCGCCAGCGAGCGCGATGGCTGCCGTCAAGAGGACCGTAGCCACCGGCCGCCGGATGAAGGGGGACGAGAGGCTCAAGGCGATCCCGCCGGCGCGGGCGCCGTCCGCTGCGCGCGGGCGGCTCGCGCCGCGGAAAGCTTCTTCGCGATGCGATCGAAGAAGACGTAGATGACGGGCGTCGTGTAGAGCGTGAGCAGCTGGCTGAGCGTCAATCCGCCCACGATTGCAATCCCGAGCGGCCGGCGCAGCTCCGAGCCCGGTCCGGTCCCTAGCGCTAGGGGAAGTCCGCCGAGCAGCGCGGCCATCGTCGTCATCATGATCGGCCGGAACCGCAGCAGCGCGGCCTGATGGACGGCCTCGCGCGCGCTCACGCCGGTGTTCCGCTCGGCCTCGAGCGCGAAGTCGACCATCATGATGCCGTTCTTCTTCACGATCCCGATCAGCAGGATGATGCCGATGAGCGCGACCACATCCAGCTCCGCCCGGCAGATCATCAGGGCGAGGATCGCGCCGACCCCGGCGGAGGGGAGCGTCGAGAGGATCGTCAAGGGGTGGATGTAGCTCTCGTAGAGCACCCCCAGGACGATGTAGACGACCACCAGGGCCGCGAGGATGAGGAGCGGCTCGTTGCCGAGCGATCCGTGGAAGGCCTGGGCGGTGCCCTGGAACGTCGCCAGGATGGCCGGCGGCATCGCCAGCTCGCGCTGCGCGCGCTCGACGGCGGCGGTTGCGCCGCCGAGCGATGCCCCCGGCGCCACGTTGAACGAAATCGTCGCCACCGGGAACTGACCCTGGTGGCTGATCGCGAGCGGCGCCGCCCCGGTCTGCACATGGGTGAACGCGCTGAGGGGCACCGGTCCGCTGGAGCCCCGGACGTAGATGTCTTGCAACCTGGCGGGCGCGCTCTGGAAGTCCGCCGCCGCCTCGAGCACTACGTGGTACTGGTTGATCTGCGTGAACAACGTCGATACCTGGCGCTGGCCGAAGGCGTCGTAGAGCGCGTCGTCGATCGCCTGCGGCGTGATCCCCAGGCGCGATGCCGTCGCCCGATCGACCACGAGCGAGGTCCGCAATCCCTGGGTCTGCTGATCGTTCGCGACGTCGCTCAGCTCCGGCAGCTGCTTCAGCCGGTTCGTGAGCCGCGCAGTCCAGGTGGCGAGCTCGTTCGCGTCGGGGTCTTCCAGCGTGTACTGGTACTGGGTCCGGCTGACTCGATCCTCGATGGTGAGGTCCTGCACCGGTAGCAGGTAGAGCGTGATGCCCTGCACGCCATGGAGCTCGCCCTGGAGGCGGCGCATCACCTGCGTGGCGCCGAGCTTGCGCTCCGCGAGCGGTTTCAGGTTGATGAGCATGCGGCCGCTGTTCAGCGTGGTGTTCGTTCCGTCGACGCCAATGAACGAAGACATGCTCTCGACAGCCGGGTCGCGGAGGATGACGTCGGCGAGCGCCTGCTGCTTCTCGGCCATCGCCGCGAAGGAGATCCCTCCGGGCGCTTCCGAGATGCCCTGGATGACCCCCGTGTCCTGGACCGGGAAGAAGCCCTTCGGCACCGCCAAGTAGAGCACCACCGTCAGCGCCAGCGTCCCGGCCGCGACGCAGAGGGTGGCGGTTTGATGATCGAGCACCCACTCGAGGGTCTTCCCGTAGAACGCGACCACGCGCTGGAACATCCGCTCGGAGGCGTCGGGCCGCCGGGGCTCTTTCGCGTTCGAGCGGCCGCGCAGGAGCTTCGCGCAGAGCATCGGCGTCAGCGTCAGCGATACGACCGCGGAGAGGAGGATGGTCACCCCGAGCGTGACGGCGAATTCCCGGAACAGCCGGCCGACGACGTCGCCCATGAACAGCAACGGGATGAGCACGGCGACGAGCGATACCGTCAGCGAGAGGATCGTGAACCCGATCTGCTCGGCCCCTTTGAGCGCGGCCTGCAGCGGCTTCTCGCCCTCCTCGATGTAGCGGACGATGTTCTCGATCATCACGATCGCGTCGTCCACGACGAAGCCCGTCGAGATCGTCAGCGCCATCAGCGTCAGATTGTTGAGGCTGTACCCGAGCAGGTACATCGCCGCGAACGTCCCCACCAGCGATAGTGGAACCGCGACGCTGGGAATGATGGTGGCGGACGGACTGCGCAAGAACAGGAAGATCACCGTCACCACCAGCGCGATGGTGAGCATGAGCTCGAACTGCACGTCGCTGACGGAGGCCCGGATGGTCGCGGTGCGATCGGTCAGGACCGTCGTCTGGATGGACGAGGGGAGCGAGGTCTCCAGCTGCGGCAGGAGCTTCGTGATGCTGTCGACCACCTGGATGATGTTCGCGCCCGGCTGGCGCTGGACGTTGAGGATGATCGCCGGGACGTGGTTCATCCACGCCGCCTGCTTCGAGTTCTCGACGCCGTCGACGACCGTCGCGACGTCCGAGAGCCGCACGGGCGCTCCGTTCCGGTACGCGATCACCACGGACCGGTAGTCGTCAGCCGCCAGCAGCTGATCGTTCGCGCCGATCTGGAACGATTGCTGCGGACCGTCGAAGCTGCCCTTGGGCCGATCGATGCTGGTGCCTTGGACGGCGCTGCGGACCGCCTCGAGGTCGAGGCCGTATGACGACAACGTGGTGGGGTTCGCCTCGATCCGGACGGCGGGCTTCTGCCCGCCGCTGATGCTCACGAGACCGACCCCGGGCAGCTGCGAGATCCTCTGTGCCAGCCGCGTGTCCGCCAGATCCTGCACCTTCGAGAGCGGCATCGTCTTCGACGTCAGCGCCAGCGTCAGGATGGGAGCATCCGCCGGATTGGATTTGCTGTAGACGGGCGGGGCCGGCAGGTCGCTGGGCAGGAACGTCTGCGCGGAATTGATCGCCGCCTGGACTTCCTGCTCCGCGACGTCGATGTCGAGGCTCAGCGAGAACTGCAGGGTGATGACCGAGCTACCATCCGAGCTGGTCGAGGTCATCTGGTTCAGGCCTGGCACCTGTCCGAACTGCCGCTCGAGCGGCGCGGTGACGGCGGAAGCCATCACCTCGGGGCTTGCGCCCGGGAAGAAGGTGAGGACCTGGATGGTGGGGTAGTCCACTTCGGGCAGCGCCGAGACGGGCAGCTGCCGATACGCAACCGCGCCCGCGAGCACGATGGCTGCCATGAGCAGGGACGTCGCGACGGGCCGGAGGATGAACGGTCGGGAGAGACTCACCGCGTGCTCCTGCCCATCCCCTCGGCGACCGCTGCTCTCGGCGAGATGCGGATGCCGTCCTGCAGCTTGTCGAAATTGTCGATGGCGATGACGTCCCCGGGCTTGAGCCCCTTGACGATTTCGACGACGTCACCGTCGGTGGCGCCCAGGGAGACCGCCTGCACGGAGACGGTCTGGTCGGATTTGACGAGGTAGAGGAACGCGCCTTGTGCGCTGCGCTGGACGGCCGCTGACGGAACCAGGGTCGCCTCCCGGTGCACGTCCACCAGCAACCGCGCATTCACGAACTGGCTGGGAAAGAGGGCGTCGTCCTGGTTGGGGAAGACGGCCTTCAGCTTGACCGTGCCCGTGGTGGTGTCGATCTGGTTGTCGAAGGTGATGACCTCTCCCGTCGCGATCCGCTTCTGCTGTGCCCGATCGAGCGCGTCCACGGTGAGTCGGTGGCCGAGGCGGAGCTGCTGCTGGATCTCGGGCAGGAAGTCTTCGGCGATGCTGAACACCACCGTGATGGGCTGCAGCTGAGTGATCATCAGCAGGCCCCCGGTATCCGTGGCGTGCACGATGTTGCCGGGGTCCACGAGGCGCAGGCCGACGCGGCCCGAGATGGGCGAGGTGATTCGCGAATAGACGAGTTGCAGCTTCGCGCTGTCGATCAGGCCGCGGTCATTCTTGAGGACGCCCTCGTCCTGGTGGACGAGGGCCACTTGCGTATCGAGCAGCTGTTTCGGGATCGCATCCCGCGAAAACAGGCTGTGGTATCGATCGAGGTCGATCCGCGCGTTCTCGAGCAGGGCCAGGTCGCGCTGATACTGGCCTTGTGCCTGCGTGAGCTGCACTTGGAACGGCCTGGGATCGATCTCGGCCAGGACGTCGCCTTGATGCACCATCTGGCCTTCGCGGTAATTCACGGCCATGAGTTGCCCGTCCACCCGGGACCTCACGGTGACCGTGGCGAGCGGCGTCACTGTTCCGAGCGCGTCGAGGTGCACGCCGATGTCCCCTTGCGAAGCCGTGGCGGTGGTCACGGCGAGCGGCGGCGGCGCCCGAGGCGCCTGTGCCTTCGATTGCGCGAGCGCGTGCCGTTGCCAGATGAACGACGCGCCACCGCCGACCACCGCCACGGCGAGAATCCAGCGCCACCGGCCGCGCCCCTTGGCGCGCCCATGATCGGAAGCGGGGCGCGGAGGGCCCTCCGGAGTGACGCTTTCAGCCCGCTCAGGCATGCGCACTCTCCATTTCGCGAGAGTGAACGTAAGGAGGGTGCGGCGGCGCTCGCGCGTGGATCCGACGAACGGTCGGATCCTGCCGACGATCACCCGCAGCGCGCTCGTGGACGTGGCCGCGCAAACTGGTGCCCACGCGCGGCGGCGGTGGCGAAATGGCCACCCAATGCCCCGGGATCAGCCGCCAGTGGCCATCGGGATCTTCCACCCAACGCGACGGTTCCCAGTCGTATCCCGGGTAGCGCGCAATCCAGCGACCCTCGACCCACACCCATTCGTCGTGCTCGAGCGACCAGTAACCGGGCTCCCAGACGTAGCCGGGCTGGGGCGGCGGCGCGTAGACGACACGGGGCGGCGGAGGCGGACGTGAGCTGACGATCGCCGCGGTGATGATCGACGTCCCGACCACGGCGCCGAGCAGCGCGCCATGCCTGTAACAGCCAGGCGCCAGCGCCAGCAGCAACGTGAATGCAATCGGCTTGACGAATGTCTTCATGGCGTCCTCGCCATGAAGAGTCCGAAGCGCGCCGATCGGTTTGGGTCCGACACGATACTGAAATGCAGCCGCGCATCGAATGCAGCGGTCGAGCCGAGGCCGCTCCGGACGGCTCCCGCGGACCATCGGGGACGTCGAACTAATCGTCTTCGTCGAATTTCTGGATGCCGGCGGCGAACCAGCTTCCGCCCCCTGCAACGCGAATCAGCAGCACGGGCGTATTGCAGGTAACCGGCGGGGCAGGCGACAGCACGTCGTTGATCCGGAAGTCCCCGTCCGCCGAGAGAGGAACCGGCTTCGTGTTGCGCTCGACGAATGGAGCCACGTTTTCACAGATGAGCGTGGCGAAGACTTGGAGGGTAGCCGTTCCGCCGGTGGGTGTCAGCACAAGCGCAGTCCCGATGGTGTTGCCCGCGGAGAAGATGAGTCCCCGCCCGTCAGCCGTGATGTGCCCATCGGCCTTCACGTCAGCGGTCAAGTGGGCGATCACCCACGCCGAGCCGGCGGGTTGCACGCCGCGGACGATGTTGCGGTTGACGACCGCCGCGGTAGGGCCTGTCCCAGGGGCGCCGGAGACGCCGTCTACCCCGATTCCGCCCTTGAATCTGGCGAGCGAGTCGTCGGCCCGGCCGAGCGATGGCGCGAGTGAGACCACGGCAATTGCAAGCAGCGTAACGATTCTCATGGTGCAGGCCTCCTGAGGGTACTGGTTGTTGCGCGCTCCTTCCACGGATCGTGCCAGACCGGCGGCAGTCGGGACGCCAGCCGCCGGTTGGTGGATCGGCCCCGAGCGCTCAAGTTCCCGACATCGTCTGTCGAGAATCGATCAGCGCGACGCCGCCATGCTCGTCACTGAAATCTGCCCGCTGCTGATCGAGCGTGCCCGTCGCGGCACCGGGCGGTGATTCGCGTTAGGCTTCGCCCGATGACGACGGTCAAGTACGGCCAGCCGGCTCCCGGATTCACGCTGCCTGCCACGGGCGGCCGCTCCATCTCCCTCGCCGACTTCCGGGGGCGCGCCGACGTCGTGCTGGTCTTCTACTGCTACGACTTCGGCCGGATCTGAACGCCCGAGCTCGGCGACCTGGACGAGGTCGCGCGGAAAGTGGCCGCACGTGGCGCCGCCCTGCTCGCGATCAGCGGCGACAGCCCGTTCTGTCATGACGCGTTCGCTCGTGCCCGCGGGTTCTCCTTCCCGCTGCTGAGCGACGTGCACCGGGCGGTCATCCGCGCCTATGGCGTACACGACGAGGAGCGCAATGTCGCATACCGCTCGACGTTCATCGTGGATCGCGAGGGGGTACTGCGCTGGGGCCAGGCGGGCGACCGCGACATGGTTCGCGACGGCGACGAGATCCTCCGCGTGCTGGATCTCATCGCCGCGCGGGCGGCACCGCCTGACGCAGCATCAAGGTAGGCGCACGAGGTTCAAGCCTGCGAGCGCGCCGCCGGCCTGCTGCATCTTGCCACCTTCGACCAGACCGCCCAGATCGACCGCCGCGAAGCCGATCTGGTCGATCAAGCTCCGACACCTCGGCCCCGTCCTATGCGTCGACGTTGATGGGTAGGGTGAGGCAAACATTTGCGCCGCACGGAGAGTTGCCCGCAGCCCACAAGCGTCCGCCATGCGATTCAACGATCGATCGGCTGATGCTAAGTCCCATCCCGGTGCCGTCAGGTTTGGTGGTAAAGAATGCGTTGAAAATCTGGTTCGTCTGCTGCGGGGGCAGCCCCACGCCCGTATCGCTGACGGACACCAGGACTTGCTCGTTCTCTTCTCGCTGCGACTTGATGACGAGCTCCCGAGCCCCATCCACATCCTTCATCGCATCGATGCTGTTCATGATGAGGTTCATCAGCACCTGCTGCAATTGCAAGCGATCTCCCATGATCTGGGGAAGGTCTGCGGACAGCTCTGTCCCGACCGATATGGAGTGTCGCGTTGCCTCGCTGCGGAGCAGGGCGATCATCTCTCGAATCACTTCGTTGACATCAACCAACTCCCGTTGCGGCGTACCCTTCTTGAAGAGCCGGCGGATCCGGCTGATGATTTCCGCAGCACGCTCTCCATCTTTCACGCCTCTCTTCGCAGCCGCGCGCGCCTCTTCGAGATTGGGGACTTCGCCCGCCAGCCAGCGCACGCAGGCACTGGCATTGGTGACGGCGGCGGCAATCGGTTGATTCACTTCGTGCGCCAGGGCGGCAGTCAGCTCCCCCATGGTGGTCACGCGGCTGATGCGAGCGAGATCCGCCTGCGCCTGACGCAGCCTCTCTTCGGCGCGCTCGCGCTCTTCATCCGCCCGCTTGCCTTCGGTCACGTCCAGGGTAGTGCCAACATACTCGACGAGGGCGCCGGAATCGTCGAACACGGGGTGGGCCACGTTGTGGCAGTGCCTGATCGATCCGTCAGGAAGAACGATTCGAAAATCAAATTCGTAACCGATCTTCTCTGTTCTGGCCTTGCTGGCTACCTCCTGAAACGGGGCAAGATCGTCGGGATGAATGTGCTCTCGAAGCATCTCCCTTGTCGTTCTCTTTTCGTCAGGATCGCGGCCGACGATTCGAAGCAACTCGCGCGAGGCGAAGAAGGCTCCTGAGGAGTCATTCGATGCCCAGCTGCCCATGTGGCCTAGCCGCTGAGCGTCATGCAAGTGGGCCTCGCTCCGCCGCAACTTCTCCTCCGCTTGCTCGCGCTCGATGGCGATACTCGCAAGATGGGTGATCTGCTCCAGGACACCAAGGTCTTCCGGAGTCGGGCTGCGCGGTTCGCGATGGTAGACCGCGAACGTCCCCAACACCCTTCCTTCCGAGGATAGGATCGGCGTCGACCAACATGCTCGCAGTCGATGCGGCAAGGCCAGATCGCGGTAGTCGGCCCACAGGGGATCCGTGGCGATGTCGCGGACGATCACGGGCTCCGCGCGGTAAGCGGCCGTTCCGCAAGATCCGGCAGCCGGGCCGATGACGGCACCATCGATTGCGTCAACGTAGGGTCTGGGCAGGTTGGGCGCTGCGCCGTGCCGAAGGCGGTTGGTGTCCGCCTCCAACAAGAGGATCGAAGACAGAGAACCGGTGGCCAGTTCTTCGACGAGCCGGCATAGGGCGTCGAGGATGAGGGCGCGAGAATCGCCCTTGGCGATCATCTCGAGAAGTCGTTTCTCGCCGGCCAACAACGCCTCGGCCCGCTTGCGATCTTCGATGTCGACAGCGGTTCCGTGCCATTTGACGATGTTTCCCATCTCGTCGCGCAGTGGCGCATTGCGGATCAGCAACCAGCGATAGTCACCGTCCCTTGCCCGGACCCTGACTTCACTCTCCATCGGCTCCCCGGCGGCCAGTGCTGCGCGCCACAAATCGAGATACCCGGGCAGATCATCGGGATGACATGTGGAACCCCATCCCCAACGCAACAGCTCTCCAATGGGTCGACCCGTGAAGTCCACGAAACGTTGATTGACGAAATCAACCGATCCGTCAGGCAAGGCGCTCCAGGCATGCGCGGGAATCGTGTCGATGATCTGCCGGATCCTCCCTTCCGCCTGCTTCGCTGCGGTGACGTCCATCACCGCTCCGACAAACTCGGTGGCACCCGATTCGTCGCTCAAGGCATGAGCGACGACATGGACATGTTTCACGGAACCATCGGGCATCACCAAGCGATACTGGTGATCGAAATCCCTCGCATCGTGCGACGCACGGTCGATCGTCTGCTTCACCAGGACGACGTCTTCCGGGTGAACCCGTCGTAGAACGAGATCCACGGTCGGTATCGTCGCTCGGTCGTATTGGAAGATTCGATAGGTTTCGTCTGACCAGTTGATCTCGCCGGTAGAAACCGTCCAGCCGAAGCTTCCAGTGCGACTGAGCCTTTGAGCTTCCGCCAGGTACGCCTCGCGTCGCCGCTCGGCACGCTGACGCGCGGCGAGAATGCTGTTCGCATTCTGCAGGGCAACCGATCGCAGGAGCTCGTCTTCGTCGCCCTCCGCGCTCACGTGTCGCCTCCGATGCGTTTCTCCGCAAGCGCCGTGCCCAGGACACGCGCCCGGATCTTGGCGAAAGCAGTGTCACGGCTCGTGGAAGTGTCGTCGCTGAAAGGGGAGAACCCGCAGTCGTCGGTGGTGCCCAGGTGCTCGACCGGTATGTAGTCGCAGGCTTCGAGTACCCGGTCGCGCACTTCTTCCGGGGTCTCGATGCGTGGGTCGGCGGGAGCAGTGACTCCGATGAAAACCCGCTGATCCGGTTTTCGGTATTTGCGGATGACTTTCAGGGCGTGCTGGCGGTCCCGCTCACCCGCGAGCGCGATGTAGAAGTTCCCCGCCTTCAGCTCGAACAAGCTGGGCAGCAACTCTGCGTAATCGACGTCTGCGCTGTGCGTCGAATCGAAATCGTTCCCCGGGCAGGTATGGACCCCGATGCGCCTCCGCTCTTCCGGCGAGAACCGCGACAGCGCGAGATTGTTCAGGTCGATGAAGCTGTTGAGGAGATGCCCGGAGGGATCGATCTTCACGGCCAGCCGCCCTTCGGTGAAGTCCACTTGAACCTTGTGCGCGCCCTTCTTCAAGCACCGCCGTATCTCGGTTTCGTGCTCGTTCAGCAGGTCCTGGATGAATTGCTCGCGCGAATAATCCGGAATCGCCTCGGATGGGTACATCAGGCTCAAGCAGGAAGGCGATATCACCGCCTGCTTTACCGGAGCGTGCGCATAGCGCATGGCGACATCCAGGTAAGAGTCTGCGTACCGTCGATAACGGAACGGCCCGCGTGTCAGCCGCGACATCCGACGCGTATGACCGTCTGAGAAGGGGATCGTGAAACCGTCCGGGGCCATATTGGGAAGCCCGTGCACGGAGTACGTCGCGAAATTGTGATGTTTTCTCTGTTCGCCGTCCGTGACCACCGGAGAGCCCGTAGCTTCGAACCGCTCGATGGTGTCTCGAATGGCAACTTCGTAGAAAGGAGCGAGGTCGGGATCCTCGCTGTCGCCTCTTGCGACTCTGTCGATGAGATCGACCGGTCTTGGGATGCTGCCAATCGGCTCGGTGGGTATGATCGACGCAGGCGCGGCCATGCTTAGCCTTCCTCGAGAGACGCGTCAGGATGCCGCGGTGCTAGACGGCCTTCGATTCAAACAGCTGATCGATACGCTTCTTCGGCGAGCGGCTGGACGGACGCAAGCAGGGTTTCCCACCGGCTGGGTAAGCCACCCCAGCTCCTCCTCGAACCTGCGTAGCCGGTCGGCGTAGACTCGCTCGAACCAGTCACGGTACTCGTCGTCCAGATCGGCGCTGAGATCGTTGTCTCGACGTGGGCCCACGGTACGCCTGCCTCACGGCGTTGTCCGCTCGGACTTCGCCGTCTCCCGAATGTACCGCGACGGAGCGAACCGGGAAAGTCCCACGGAATTGCATTGCGGAACGAGGAGCCGGGCGCCGATCCTGCTCCTTGTTCGAAAGGTTTGCCGCCGGCGGACAGCTGCTCTTTTTCCACTCGGGCCTTGCGCGGTTCCTCAGCGGAAGAACCCAGGCCACCACTGCCAGGTGCAGGTGCACGCCCCGAACCAGCACTGCTTCTCCTTCGCGTCCGGGAAGGTCTGCATCACCGTCCCGTCGTAGCCGACGACGATGTTCTTCATGTCGCAGTTACCGGAGCCGGCGCTGAACGACGCCGTTCCGCAGCTCGTCCCCGACGGAGCGACGACCTCGATGGACTGTGAGCAGTCGCCGGATGTGGCGGGCACCGGCAGCACCGCGTAGCCCGAGCCGCCGTGCACCATGTGCAACTGCGTGCTCGGCCGCGCCTGGAGCCAGCCGGGCGCCGGCGCGGTGGAAGTGGCGAGGCTGTCGATCTGCGCGACCCACTTGCCGCCGGCGCCGATGAACAGGCCCGACCCCACGCGTTGCGTGAGCGTGAACCCGACCTGCTGCGCCGGCTCGGATTGGGCGCCCAGCGCCTGGAAGACGGGTCCGGCGGCGCCGTCGTGATCGATCCACATGCCCGCCACCGTGTTCGCGCCGTAGCGATCGTCGCCGTTGAAGAGCACCAGCGTCCGCCCGGCGCGGTCGACTGCGAATCCGGCGGAATACTCGGGCGGAGTCTCCGTGCGCCAGCGCAGTTTGAGGTGATCGTCCCAGGCCTCGAGTGCGACGAGGGGAGAGCCGACCGCGAGAACAATGCCGCCGAGCGGATCTTCGCCGATCCCGAGCGGGGAACTGCGCGCAGTGGTCTTTCCGATCGAATGGCCGCCGGTGTCCCATGCCTCGAGCCAGTACTGGCCGCCGCCCGCGAAATGCTGGCCTTCGAAGCCAGCGAGCTGCCCGGTGAGCTCCAGGTTGTCGCCGCTGCCCTGGGCGAGAAGAGCTGCCGAAGAGGAGTTGACGAAGTCGATCTGCATCGGCCCGTTCATGCCGCCAAAGCCGAGGATCAGGGCCAGCGTGCCGGAGCCGTCGCTCACGCCGGGGCCGCAGAAGTCGGTGGTGGCCGAGTGTTGGCGGTTGACGGAGTGGTTGCGCGGGGCTGCACCCGGAGAAGGCGGCCGCAGGGCGGCGCACTCGTCCGGCGGTGGCGAGGCGGTGAACGTCGCGGTCGCGGTCGCGTCGCCGCCGAGGTTGAGGGTGCAGTCGCCGCTTCCAGAGGCACCGCCTCCGCTGCAGGCGCCGCCCCACCCGTCGAATCTGAAACCGCTGCCCGCGGTGGCCGTGAGCGTCACCGAGGTTCCGGCGCCGAAGTCGGCGGCGCAAGTCGAAGAATCGCAGTCCACCCCGGAGGGCGAGGAGGTCACCCGGCCCTTCCCCTGGACGATGACGGTGAGGTGGTGCTGGCCCGGTGGAGGCGTGCTGGTGACGAACGTGGCGCTCACATCGCGGTCCGCGTCGAGCGTGAGATCGCACCCGCCCGTGCCGCTGCAGGCGCCGGCCCAGGTCATGAAGGACGCTCCGGAGTCCGGCACTGCCACCAGATGGACCTGCGCGCCCGTGGAGTACTGGGCGCTGCAGCTCCCACGACAATCGGCTCCTGCGCCGCGCACGAGCCCGTTGCCGGACGTCGTCAGGCGCAGATTGACCTTGGTCGGGTCCGTGCGCCCGGATCCGCCACCGGAGCTGGATCCACATCCAGCCACCACGCAGACCAGAACGAATGCGCGCATTGCTTCCCCCACGGATCCCTGGAAGCGTTGACACTCGGACGGCGGGCGGCAAGCCTGACGGAAGACTTCCCTGACGGGCAAGCAGGCGAGCGCCAGCGCGGCTTCAGTTCCCATTCCACGATCTTCGCCGAACCACCGGCCGCCACCTCGATCCCGAGATGTTCCAGGACGCGGAGCTGGTGGCCGCGTAAACCACGCAAGGCCACGTCTCGGCCCTTGTGAAGCAGGAGCGTGAGAATGACGGCCAAGAACGGTAGCGCGGCATCATCAAGATTCTCGACGTGTGAGAAGTCGAGGATCGTGCGCGGCGTCTCCTCGGCCATCACCCGCTTCCGCAGGCGGAGCGCCGCAAGGCGGTCGAATCTGCTTTCGATTCGGAAGACCGTTTCCTGGGAGACCGCTCCCCTCATCGGTTCCAGGCGCTTCTTGATCGACGAGATGCGCGCCTCGGCATCGCGAAGTCCGACGAGAACGGCATCGGAAAGTCGCGGAGATCGAGCAGCCGCGCGTCGACGCCCTCGCGCGTCTTTAGGAGTTGCAAAATCCAGCGCGCGGGCTTTTCCGAGAAACGGCCCTCGCGGGTGCTTCCGACAATGACGGAAATGACGGTCATGCGTTTACTCCTTGCTCGTGCGCTGCGACGTCTTCGGGCGAAGCGACGGCTTGCGCGCTCTTCGGAAGCGTCGAGTCCGACTTCCAGGTGCGCGATGGCGGGCGAAGAGCCCAGGACGCGGCGGCGATGAGGAGGAGAAAGAGCGGCGTCGCGATTCTTCCGGGGGGATCGCCGGAGAAGGCGTGGGACGCGGCGGCGCCAGTCAAGTCGAAGAAGATGCCGGCATAGGCCCACTCTTTCAGGCGCGGGAGGCGTGGGGCCAGCAACGCGGGGACGCTGAGTACCTTCCAGGCGCCCAGGATGGTGAGGAAGTAGGCTGGGTAGCCGAGCGCGAGCGTGGACGCGACCGCTGCCGATCCCGAGGCGAGCTCCGCGGCACCGGCGGCCAGGAATGCGGCAGCGAGGAGGCCCGTCGTTACCCAGTATCCGATCACTTTTGGCTTGGACTTCATGGTTCTGATCTCCAGTCCGCCTCTTATGGGCGGGCTTAGCCGGTGTCAGCAAGTTGTACTACTGGGAATCACCTGCTACTTTTTCGACCTAATGAGCGACGCGATGGAAACCTCGGAGCTGCTCGCCTTCACGCGCACCGTGGAGGCGAAGTCGCTCTCGCGCGCCGCCGCGGAGCTCGGCGCGCCGCGAGCGACGATCGGAAGGCGCCTGTCGCGGCTCGAGGAAAAGCTCGGCGTGCGCCTGCTGCGACGTACCACGCGCGCCCTGGCCCTGACGGACGCAGGTGACGCTTTCTATCGGCACGCACGAATCGTGCTCGACGCCGTTGAGCAGGCAGCGGCGAGCGTGCGGACGTCCGACAAGGTCATCCGCGGGACGTTGCGGGTCGCGACACCTCCGATGATGGACCCAAGTTTCAATGCGCTGGTCTGTGACTTTGCGCGCGCCCACCCGAAGGTGCGGATCCACGTCGACGCTTCGTCGCGGCATGTGGATCTGCTGCGCGAAGGCTATGACGTGGCCCTGCGCGCCGGCACCGAACTGGAGCCAGGGCTGGTGGCGCGGACCGTGGCGCGCACCTCCACTGTTGCCGTCGCAGCCCCCGCCTACCTCGCCGCCCACGGCACCCCGAGAAAAGCGCGGGATTTGCGCGCTCACCAGTGCCTGCTGGGGTTCATGCCGAGCGGGCTGCCCCAAACGCATTGGCCGAAAGTGGGAGGCGGAAAGATCTCCGTCGAGGGCTCGTTCGTGTCCAACGACATCACGCTGCTCGTCGACGCCGCGGTGCGCGGGCTCGGTATTGCGGTGTTGCCGGCGTTGCTCGTCGGGGCGCTGCTCGAACGCGGCGCCCTGGTTCGAGTTCTGCCCGAGCTGATTCACGCCGAATCGCGCGTGGCCGTCGTCTATCAAGAGAGAGAGCTACTGCCGCCGCAAGTGCGTGCGTTCATCGATGTGCTCGTTGCGTGGGCCCCCACCGCGATCGATGCCGCGCGTGTCACTGATCGGATTTGGCCCCCGAAGCCGGAAGCCCAGGCCAGACCGCACCCGCGCGCGAAGCCTCCGGCGCAGCACTCCCGAATCAACCGCCGCTGAGGTTCGAGCTCTCGAAGGGGATCAAGCCCTAGGGCTCAAGTCCGAGTTCCGCAATGCCAGGATTCACATCGCTCGTTTTGATTCGAGGAGCCTTCTCTGTCGATCGGAGCGACGTGCACCGGGCGGTCATCCGCGCCTATGGCGTACACGACGAGGAGCGCAATGTCGCATACCGCTCGACGTTCATCGTGGATCGCGAGGGGGTGCTGCGCTGGGGCCACGCGGGCGACCGCGACATGTTCGTGACGGCGACGAGGTCCTCGTGCGCCCGCCTTGGCCGTCTGTCCAAGCTCTGCGACCAATGAACTGAGCGACTCCGGACCGCGGCTGTTGCTGACGATGACGTAGTGCCCTGAGCGGGCCAGATGCTTGGCGATCGCGCGTCCGATCCTTCCCGCACCGATGATTCCGATCTTCATCGACCACTCCTCGTTTGTTCTCCGGGGGCAGAGATCACACAGCGGCTCAGGACTCGGAAGCAAGAAGTGACTGAGTTGGCAGAACGCCCCTAGAGAATGGGGCTCACCGTCTCGGGCAACGGCAGGGGGATGGGGACTTCGAACAACGGCTCTCCGATCTTCGTCTTGAGTGTCGGTTTACTGATCGTTGAGCCCTGGGTCGCCATGAACAGCGCCGCTTGATCCTGGGCAGCGCCGGCAATGACAGCCATCCTCGGATCGAGAATGAGCGACATGAAGGGGTGGGGATTCTTCAGCCTCTGGGGTCGTCTATCTGCCCATCAAGTCGAACACCGCTACGGAACGGTGCGAACCGCGCAGGAATGAGCCAGTGCATCCCTTTGTGCGCGGCCCAGCCCGACCTCCCGTAGACGGCGCGAAGCTCGTTGGGCGAGACTTCGCCCCCTGACCTGGAGGCGCCATGCTCGCAGCGCACATCGGGGCGGTGCTCGCCGTCACCGGCCTGATCACCGCACTGCCCATCATCCTGTTCATCGCGCCCGCGCCGGGGCTGCGGCTGCTGTTCAAGCTGGAGCTCGCCGACCGGGCCGGCTTGTTCATGGCGCGGCACTGGGGACTCCTGGCATTCACCATCGGTGCGCTCCTGGTTTACGCCGCCGGCCACCCGGCGGTGCGCGTTCCGGTGGTGCTGGCTGCGCTGGTGGAGAAGGCCGGCCTCGTTGCCCTGATCGGGTGGCAATGGAGCGAGCCGCATACCCGCGGGATGCGCCTCACCGCTCTGTTCGATGGGGCGTGCAGCGCCGTTTACGCGTCGTGGCTACTCGGCGCCTAGCCAGGCGTCGTCGCATGGTGTCGATTCCGTATGGGTTCGTTCGTCGTACGAGTGAGCCGGCGAAGGACTCAAGCCGAGCAAGCTGGGGAAGCGGGTCCGCTTCTCGGGCGCGAACCGAACGGTGATCGACGGACCGTTCACGGAGACCAAGGAGCTCGTGGCCGGCTACTGGCTCTGGCAGGTGAAGTCCATGCAGGAGGCGGTGGAGTGGGTGAAGCGCTGCCCCAACCCCATGCCGGGCACCGATTCCGAGATCGAGATCCGGCCTCTCTACGAGACGGAAGTCTTCGCGGCGGCCGACCCCACGGGCGAGCTCCGCAAGCAAGAGAACGAGCTGCGCAAGACCATCGACGCGCAGCGGCGCTGAAGGATCGAACACCTCGCCGAGCTGCGCGGTCAGCCGGCGTCGCGGAGCCAGCCCTTGCCCTCGTATTCCATGTACTTCGCCGTCTTGTCGGCGACGTCGCGGCCGAAGTACAGCTCCACGACGTGCAGCGCGAGGTCGATTCCCGAGCTGAGACCGCCCGCGGTGAAGACGACCGGATCGCTTTCCACGAAGCGCGCACCCCGCTGCAGCTACACGTCGGGGAACTTCTTCTGGAAGTCGTCGTAGAAGTCGTGGTGGGTGGTGGCCTTCTTTTCTTTCAGCACGCCCGCCTGCGCGAGCCGGTAGGCCCCCGTGCAGACGGACATCACCACGTCGGCCTGCGCCGTCATACTCCGGATCCATCCCAGCATCTTCGGCGACTTCCCCGATTGCGCGCCGACAACTACGATGCGCGGCCGCGGCGCGTCCTCGAAAGTGTAGTCCGGAACCACCTGCATCCCGCCGCTGATTCGCAGCGGCGCCTTGGAGTCCGACACGGTGTAAAGCCGGAACGGCATCCCCTCGCCGACCATGACATCCTGGAACACCTCCCAGGGTCCCGCGAAGTCGATCATCGTGGCGCCCTCGGTGATGACGAACGCCACCAGGATGGGTCCTGCCGCTGGGGGAGTGGTCTTGCGCGCCTGCTCGCCGAACGCTGCCTGCGAGGCGATCGCGGAGACGGCCAGCAGTTGCAGCTTCATGTTCCCTCCGCGAGCCTCTGGCCGGTGCGGTACGTGGCGATGGACACTCCATACGACTGCCTCCAGATGCGCCGCAGCTGCCGCGCGTCCTCGAAGCCGCAGCTCTCGGCGATCGCTTCCACCGTGCGCTGCGGATCGGCGAGCAGGTCCCGCGCAACCTGCACCTTTACCTTGGCGGCGAACTGCTTGGGCGTCATGCCGGTGGCGCTGCGAAAGACGCGCGTGAGGTGGCGCGGGCTCAAGGCGGCGATGCGCGCGAGCTGCGCAAGAGCCGGTTTCTTCTCCGGGTGCGCCACCAGCCAGTCCTGCACCCGGTGCACGCCGGGGTGCAGGTGCGTGCGGTGATCGAGATACACGCTGCGCTGCTCCTGATCCCCGTTGCGCCGCATGTACACGATCATCTCGCGCGCGACCCGCGACACGACGACCGGCCCGTGGTCCTCTTCGACCAGGGCGAGCGCCATGTCGATGCCGGAGGTGATTCCCGCGCTGGTGATCACGCCACCGTCGTCGACGAAGAGCCGGTTCTCGATCACGATCGCCCGCGGGTATTCGGCGCGCAGGCGCTCGGTCACCTTCCAGTGCGTGGTGCAGCGCCGGCCATCCAGCAAGCCCGCGCGCGCCAGGGCGAACGCGCCGCTGCACACTGAGGCGACCCGTGCGCCCGCGGCATGCGCCTCCCGCAACCAGCCCGCCGGGACGTGCTCGAGGCGGTCGAGCGTATCGGAGGAGACACCCGGGACGAGCACCAGATCGCCCCGGCGCGCCGGCGGCGGGTGCAGGAGGTTCGACAGCACCAGGCCTTGCGCCGACGTCACTTGCGGTCTCGCCGCGCAGTAGGAGAGCTGGTAGGCGCCGCCGAGCCGGGAGGCCTCGTACAGCACCTGGACAGGACCGGCCATGTCCTGGAGGTGCACGTCGGGCAAGAGGAGGACGAGCACCCGCCGCGGTCTCGAGGGAGCTTGGAGGGACCGCATCTCTCTCAAAGGTGTGGGCATCGACACAGACGGTAGCGTTACGCAGGATGGCGAGCAAGGTCGGAGCGGGACGAAGACCGGACGGATCCGGCCATCCACGAAATCCCCGCTGCCGGTACCGCGTCTACCCCTCGGGAAGGTGCAGGAGGTGGTGCATGGACGCGTTCAAGCGATGGGCGATCCCGATCGTGCTGGTTCTGGCCTGGCTCCTCACCGCCGGCTACACCCTCGCCTTGCTCTCGCGGGCGAGCGCAGCCTGGCGGGCGCGCACGGCGCCCGTGCAAGTCGTCGAGGCCAAAGCAAAGCCCGCATTCAGCCAGGCTCACTTGTCCGCGGAGCGGGTTAGGGAATGACTTCGCGACCCGTAGCGAAGTGACCGAGCATCTCGCGCCCGTTCACTTCGCGGGCTTCTTGTGCTCCTGCTCGGCTACGGACCTTGTAATCGTAGGTCGGATAGAAATCGGTGCGGTAGGCGCGCAGGCTTTCTCCTCGATCATCCGGCTCACCTCGCGCAAGCGCTCCGCCGGGAGTCGCAACGTCACCACCTGCCCGATCCCCATCATCACGTACCAGAAGACGACCTCGACGCCGGCGGGTGGGAACGCTTCCATGAAGCCGGTCCGCTCCAATTGGGCGCGGATCTCCGGAAGCGTCTTGGACTGGTCGTGGCGGAGAAAGATCGTCAGATGACGATGCCCGCGTCCAAGCCGGCCCTCCGGCTGCGTGACGGAAGCAATCTACGACCGGCGAGCCACTAGCCTAACGCCGGCTTGCGGGCGATCAGCTCCGCGGTGCCGTGGCGGTGGTCGGACTCCGCAGCGGCGCCCTCCAGGGAATGCACGATCTCCCAGTCCGAAAACAGCCCGCGCAGCTCGCCGGGCTCGAGCAGGAAGCGGCCTTCCTCGTCGGGAGCCGTGCGGACGTGAAGGGCCGCGACGAACAGCCCACCGGGCCGCACCGCCGGCCGGATCTGCGCGAACAGCGGCCGGTGCAAGAAGTAGAAGGCGCACACCAGGTCGTGCTCGCCCTCGATGCGGAAGCGGGGCGACTCGATGTCCGCAACCTCCGCCAGGATTCGTTGGGAGACGCCGCGCTTGTACGCCTCGTCCAGCATCCGCTGCACGCCGACCCGAGAGCCGTCGATGGCGTGCACGGTCCACCCGCGCTCCGCGAGGAAGATGGCATGCCGTCCCGCGCCGCAGGCGAGATCCAATGCACGCCGGGGCGCGATTCCCCCGACCGCCTGCGGCAGCGGCGGTGAGGGCATGTATCCGTGCAGCTCGTCGCCGCGCAAGAACCGCTCGTCCCAGTCCATCCTGATCTCCACCTGACCGCCTTGCTCCAGACCTCGCGACAGCACTTGCTGAAATGAGACTAAAGTCGAAACCCCCCGGTGGGGGGCGGCGTGGACATGCGCTCGCCGAGCTCTCGCATCCGCGGATCGACCGGGTTCTAGCTCATCCGCGGCTATTCCGCCCTCTCGATGGTTCCGGCGCAGCTCGGCATGCACCGACGCTCGACGGGGGGGGTCCCCAAAGAAGGAGTCCTCATGAGCCGTATCTTCCTAGCATGCAGCTGCCCTTGCGGCGGCCGACGCGTGGTGCTCGCCTACCTCACGCAGCCCGGGCCGGTGAAGGCCATTCTCGAGCACCTCGGCCTGGCTTCAACCGGCCCTCCGGTTTCGCCCTCGCGCTCGGAAGGACCTCCGGACGCGGTCTGGCAGGACGACGTCCCCACGCTGCAGCAATCGTCGCGCTGAACGCCGCCGGCGCGACACTGCTCGTCTTTATGCCTTGAATTCTCCCTGCAGCGGCGCGGCCGCGCCGTCCCCTGCTACTCTCGGCCGTGTGGATCCCCAGGCCCTCGAGTTGTCGAAACAGCCCTTATCGGTCACAGAAATTACGGGCAGGTGAGGAAGCCGCGACCTAAGAATTCCCTAAGCGCATTTGGTCGCGCAGATAGGATCTCATACGAGCAGACTGCCGCCATCGACGACGACCGTTTGACCCGTGCTGAATCCGTTCTGCATCAAGTAGAGATAAGCGCCCGCGACCTGCTCCGGCTCGCCCACCTTGCCGACGAGCAGCCGCGCGCTGACCTCGCAATACATGGCCTCCCGCTCCGTCTCGGGAATGTTTGCCCACAAAGGCGTTCGCACGACTCCCGGGCTCACCGCGTTGACCCGCACGGGAGCGAGCTCGATCGCGAGCGCGCGCGTGAACGACTCCATTGCGCCGCAGATGCTCGCCGCCACCGTCCAACCCGGCTGGGGACGCCGTCCGGCCACGCCGTGCGTCAGCACGATCGAACCGCCGCTACGAATCCGCGGCGCCGCGTGCTTCGCGGCCGCCATCGCTCCGAAGAAGCGCAGCTCGAAGGCCTTGCGCACAGTCCCGAGATCCATCGTCGTGAGCCGTCCCAGCGCGAGGCTCTCGCCGGCCGTGAAGACGAGATGATCGAGCGCGCCGATGCGCTCGAACAGCGCGCGCGTTTGCGCTTCGTCAGCGAGATTGGCCAACTGCCCCGATGCGAGAGCGCCGAGCTGGTGGACGGCGGCGTCCACTCTCTCCCGGCGACTCGACGTCACGACCAGGGAAGCGCCCAAGCCAACCGCCGCCTTGGCGATCGCGAAACCGATACCGGACGTACCACCGAGCACGACCACCCTCTTGCCCTTCAGCGTCGCCGTCATGCGAAGCCTCCTTTTCGTGGAGGCGAGCATGCGTCGCGCTTTCCCGGATCTCGAACGAGTGCCGGTCAGGTCGAGCATGACGGGCAGTCATGCTCGATCGCTCTCTGCCGTCAGCGGGACGCCGCGACGACGAAGTCGACGAACGCGCGGACCTTTGCGGGCGCGAAGCGGCGCGACGGATAGTAGACGTACAGCGGGAAGCGCTCGTCCGCCCAGTCGGGGAAGAGATCGACGAGTCCGAGCTCGCGCACGCCTCGGAGCTCGAGCTCGAGTTTCTGCGCGATCCCGTGACCTGCCGCGCAGGCGGCCGTGGCAGTGGCGCTGTCATTGACGATTAGGTGTCCCCGCGCCTTGACCGTCAACTGCCTCTTGCCCCTTTGGAAGATCCACTCGTAGGGGCGACCTGTGCGTGGGTTGCAAAACTGGATGCACGGGTGCTGCTCGATTTCGCGTGGATGTGAGGGACGGCCGTGTCGCTCGAGGTACGCCGGGGCTGCGCAGGTCACGACGCGCGTGTCGAGGAGCTTGCGCGCCACGAGGGTGGAAGGCTCCGGCTCGCCGAAGCGAACCGCCACGTCGAAGCCGTCGGCGATCAAGTCGCCCAATTGGTCGCGCACGACCAGATCGACCACGAGGTCGGGATACTCGGCGAGAAACGCCGCGATTCGCGGACCGATCACCGCCCTCGCGACCAGCGAATCGATCGCGACGCGGAGGAGCCCTCCCGGCTTCTTCGAAGCCCCGGCGGCAGCGATCGCCGCGCCCTCGATACCTGCCATCAGCGGCGCTATTGCATCGTAGAAACGCCGCCCTTCGTCCGTCAGTCCCACGGCGCGCGCGCTCCGGTTCAGCAGGCGCACGCCCACGCGCTCCTCGAGCCGGGCGATCGCGCGACTCACTCCGGACTGCGTGAGGCCGAGGGCCGCCGCCGCGCGAACGAAGGTCCCGGTCTCGATCACTGCTGCGAGCACGCCGATCCCGTTCAACACACGCCGGTCGAAGGCCATCGCCTCTCCTATACCGCTCGGGAAGGATTGTACGCGCAATGGACACACTCCACGCGCGGGCGAGGGCTATCGTTTCATCCGAGCCGTCGCACTTCTCCTTGTGCTGCGCGGAAGAGTCTCCCGAGAAAACCAGTCAGCAAGAGGCACGCCCGATGTTCTTCGATCGCGCGCAGCACGAACGCGGCCCGATGCAGATCCTCGATGTGCTCAAGTTCCTCGCGCATCTGCTCCGCCGGGTCGCACCGCCGGCCCGCTCTGGCTAGCCTCCTTCGGCCACGACCAGACGACCGCTAGCGTCAATGCTTCTCAGTTAGTGCAGGACGATGGAAACAGAGCTACGTCGACGCCGACGTAACGCCGACGTCGACGTGGCCGTGGTCGTGAGCGTGGACGGCGACGGCGACGACGACGGCGACGTGGCCGTGGGCGCCATCATCGACACAGTCTCGTGAGCATCCCCACGATCCGTTCGAGAAGCTCGTCGCCGCGTTGTTTTGTACTGGCATCGATCACCTTCAGCACGAGCAATGCGTCCAGCACAGCCGCGCACTCGATCGCAGACCCGCGAGCGATTGGGTAGGTCCGCGCGGCATCGGCCTGACCGGTACGGCCAGCCGCTTCCGCGATGTGGAGGGAAATCGCACTCGCCGCGCGGCGCAACTGATCCAGCAACGTGGCGTTTCCCCTTGGAATCTGTTCGGCAGCTTGCGCGGTCAGTGCCAGGAACTCGATGGCGCACCTGTACACGTCGAGTTTTTGAAAGCTGAGCATGAACGCTGTGTACCAGGCATACCCGACATGCCCGGTCGTCCACCGCCACGTCGCCGTCGCCGTCGCCGTCCACGCACACGACAACGTCAACGACGACGACCACGTCAATCGCTTAACTGAGCGAATATGAAGTGGCTAGCCCGCTCCTTTACTTCTTCGCCAGGTCCTCGGCGACGACCGCGAGGAACGTGTCCGCGTTCACGAACCCTTTGCCCCAGTCCTCCCAGGGCGCGAGCACCTTCTCCTTCTGCATCTGCTCGACCGTCTTGCCGGATGCGAGCCCCTTCCTCACGGCGGCGACGACCCCGTCCAGCATGCCGCGGTAGCTTCGCAGCTCGGCGACGCCGGTCACGGGTCCGTGTCCCGGGATGACCTTCGCGTCGGCAGGAATCTGGCCGAGGATCACGTCGAGTGATTCGATCAGTTTCGTGACACTCCCACCGCTCCCCAGGTCCACGAACGGGAACATGCCGGCGAAGTAGTCGTCGCCCATGTGCACGACGTTGCTCCGCATGAACCAGATCACGCTGTCGCCGTCGGTGTGTCCGATGCCGGGATGGATGGCGCGGATCTCCTCTCCGTTCCACCAGAGCGAGAGCCCTTGCTCGAACGTCACCACCGGCAGCGCCTTGCCCGTCACCGGCGGGAATTCGATGAACGGCGTCTTGCCTCCGGAGAGGAGGCGCTTGCGCACGTTCAAGTGGGCCATGATGGTCGCGGTTTCGGCGAAGACGGGGTTGCCGCCGGTGTGGTCGCCGTGCCAGTGCGTGTTGATCACGAAGCGCACCGGCCTGGGTGAGAGCTGCCTCAGCGCGGCCTGGATCTTCGGGGCGAGGGGCGCGAACTGGTCGTCGATGAGGGCCACGCCGTCGTCGCCGACGGTGGCGCCGATGTTCCCGCCCGATCCCGTCAGGACGTAGACGTTGCCGGCGACCTTGGTGGCCTTTACCTCGACCTTGGCGAAGTCCTGCTGCTGGGCGGAGATGCCGGCGGCGAAGAGGAGCGTCAGGGCGAATGCGCGCATGGCGCGGCAACATAGCAGGACGCTTGCTCCCCCGCCCGCCCTCCTGCACTAGCCACTCAACGAGAGGAGCGCACAGCTTCCGACCACCATGGAGCCATTGGCGCTGGCGATCGCGTTCGTTCTCGCACTCCTCGTCTTGTTGCGCAGACCTGGCGTGTTCTCGCCCGTGCCGCTGGCGGCGAGCGCGAGTCCCTGGCCGACCACCCCGGCTCCGGGCGACGAGGAAGAGCAGCTTCCCGAGACGGACCGAGCGCCGCGGCCGATCCTGCCCTGGGGAGTGGCCGCCGTGGCGGCGCTCCGGCTGGTGCTTCTGCTGACGTTGCACGCTTGAGCGCTTGATGCGCGTGCCGCCCCGGGTTATCTCGCACGGGTGACGGCGCCCATCGTCGCCATCGACGGTCCCGCCGGCGCGGGCAAGAGCACGGTCGCCCGCCAGCTCGCCAGCCGGCTGGGGTTCGCCATCATCGACACCGGCGCCATCTACCGGTCGGTCGCTCTCGCCGCGCGCCGCGCGGGCATTGCCTGGGACGACGACGAGGGCCTGCGCCGCTTGCTGGACGCCGGGCTGGGGCTGTCGTTCGACGGCGAGCGGGTGCTGCTTCGCGGCGAGGACGTGACCGAAGCCATCCGGGCGCCGGAGATCAGCCGCGGCGCCAGCGTCGTCTCCGCGCGGCCGGTCGTCCGCCAGAAGCTCCTGCAGCTCCAGCGGGACCTCGGCCACGCCGCGCCGCGAGGCGCAGTCCTGGAGGGACGCGACATCGGGACCGTAGTGTTCCCGGACGCGCAGGTGAAATTCTTCCTCACCGCATCGGACGCGGCGCGGGCGCAACGGCGGCACGCGGAGCTGGCCGAGAAGGGAATCCAGGTCCCGCTCGAGGAAGTGTTCGCCGATCAGCAGAGGCGTGACAAGGACGACACCGAACGGGCCATCGCTCCGCTGCGGCCGGCGCCCGACGCCGTCCGCGTCGACACCACCGGGCTCGATCTGGGCGAGGTCGTGGAGCGCTGTTTTCACGAAGCGTCCAGCCGCTTGAAGCATCTGATTTCCGGGCAGCCTTGACACTGCTCGGGGCGTTCTGTAGGGTCCGCCCCCGCTTCCAGGCGGAGGTTTCTTTTCCGCCGTTTGCCATCACTCCCCGTGGCAAGCGGCGCTGTCGTTTTCAGGGGGCGACGTGACAAGAATCGCAGGCAAACTTTTAAATGGCGAATCCGCACAGTGAACTGATCGGCGGCGAGGAAGACTTTGCCGCAATGCTCGAAGAGTCCTTCAAGGGGAAGGGCACCGCCAAAGGCGGCGAGCTGAAGGAGAACGAGATCGTCCGCGGCACCGTGGTCCAGGTCACCAAGGACTACGCAGTGGTGGACATCGGGTACAAGAGCGAGGGCCAGGTCCCCATCCAGGAGTTTGGCCTCGCCGAGGGCAAGCCCAACGTCAAGGTGGGCGACGCCGTGGAAGTGCTGCTCGAGTCGCGCGAGAACGACACGGGCATGGTCGTCCTCTCCAAGGAGAAGGCCGACAAGATGCGCATCTGGGACGAGATCTCCGCCGCGTGCGAGCGCGACGAGCTCGTCGAGGGGACCATCGTCGGGCGGGTGAAGGGCGGTCTCTCCGTCGACATCGGCGTGAAGGCGTTCCTTCCCGGCTCCCAGGTGGACCTCCGGCCGATCCGCAACCTCGACAAGCTGATCGGCGAGAAGTTCAAGTTCAAGGTCATCAAGTTCAACAAGAAGCGCGGCAACATCGTCCTCAGCCGGCGCGTCCTGCTCGAGAAGGAGCGGGAGACGCTGAAGAAGGACACCCTCCAGAAGCTCAAGGAGGGCGCCATCCTCACCGGGATCGTGAAGAACCTGACCGACTACGGCGCGTTCATCGACCTGGGCGGCATCGACGGCCTGCTCCACATCACCGACATGAGCTGGGGCCGCGTCGGGCACCCGAGCGAGATGCTCAACGTCGGCGATGAGCTGCGGGTGATCGTGCTCAAGTTCGACCCGGCCTCAGAGCGCGTCAGCCTGGGCCTCAAGCAGATCCAGGAGGATCCCTGGGCGCACGCGGCGGACAAGTACCCGCCGGGCACCCGGATCGGGGGCAAGGTGGTCAGCCTCACCGACTACGGCGCCTTCATCGAGATGGAGCCAGGAGTCGAAGGCCTGGTCCACATCAGCGAGATGAGCTGGACCAAGCGGGTCAAGCACCCCTCCAAGGTCATGGCCATCGGCGACCAGGTCAACGCGGTCGTCCTCGACGTCGACGCGAAGGCGAAGCGGATCAGCCTGGGGATGAAGCAGATCGAGCCGAACCCCTGGACGCTGCTCGAGGAGCAGTACCCCATCGGGTCGGTCATCCGCGGCCAGGTGCGCAACGTCACCGACTTCGGCATCTTCGTCGGTGTGCAGGAAGGGATCGACGGCCTCGTGCACGTGAGCGACATCTCCTGGACCCAGCGCATCAAGCACCCGGGCGATCTCTACAAGAAGGGCGACGAGGTCGAGGCGGTGGTGCTCAACATCGACGTGGAGAACGAGCGGTTCTCGCTCGGCATCAAGCAGCTCCATCCGGATCCATGGACGGAGTTGCCGACCAAGTACCCGATCGGCAGCCGCGTGAAGGGCAAGGTCACCAAGGTGGCCGACTTCGGCGCGTTCGTGGAGATCGAGCCCGGCATCGAAGGCCTGGTGCACGTCAGCGAGTTGCGCGACGAGCGGGTGGAGAACCCGCGCGACGTGGTGAAGGAAGGCGACGAGCTGGACGTGAAGGTCATCGACATGGACCCGCACGAGCGCAAGGTCGCGCTCTCGGTGAAGGCCGCGCTGCACGAGGGCGAGGACTACCGGGAGTACATGCGCAACCAGCAGGGCGGCCGCGCGTCGCTCGGCGACGTCTTCGGCGAGAAGCTGGGGCGGAAGGGCCGCGACCGATAACGCAGGGCACGAGGGGTCCGACTTCTGGACGAGCCTCGATCTGCGCTCAGTCGTACGTAATTTGCCGTACAAGAACGAGAGGGCGGGGGAACCGCGCGATAGTCATGCTTTGCGGTTCCGCCGCCCGCCCGTGCGCGCTTCCCCCCTTGGGGCGCGCTGACTCCAAGCATGTTCCACGCACTGGGGGGCCTGCGTCAATCCGTCCTATGCGACTTTCGTCGCAGGTGGGATGGCGGGGGGCGGGACGGGCTTCCGGCGCATGACGATGCCCAGCGCGAGGCCCACTACAACTCCGATCACCGTCCCCACCAGTTGGGTCACGACGAGCTTGTTCATCGCCCAGTTCACGGCGTCGGTGCAGTTGAAGGCCGAGGCGGCGCCGGAGGGGACCGGGGGTGTGTACCAATACGAGATCATCTTGGGGCCAAGCCAGGTGGCGAGGAGGCCGAAGATCAGCGCGCAGACCAGCGATGAGATGGTGACTCGTTTCATGCCCATACCCTATCAACTTTCATCCGGCTTCGAGTCCGCGGGCACCCGCGGCAGCGACCCGGTGGCAAGCGCGCGAAGGCGGCGAGAATCGGGCGGCCGTGCAAGCATCACCTTGACTTCGGAGCGAGTGCGCCTTTAATACGCCGCTTTCGCAGAGTCAGCCGTGGACGATCTCATCCTCAACGTCGATGCCCTCGAAGAGGCAAACCAGCCCTTCGAGGCGGACCTGACGCGCGAGTTTCTCGACAGCGTCCTCCGCGCTCCTCCGGCTACCGAGTTCCATGCCAGCGGCGCCTCGCACTTGCGAGGTGCGGCGACCAAGATGGGACGGGAAGTGCTGGTGCGCGCTAAATTCCGGGTGCCGCTCAGCGGCCCCTGCAAGCGCTGCCTCAAGCCCGTGCCGCTCGAAGAGGCTGTCGAGCTGACCCGGACGTACGTGCCGGAGAAGCAGGCGCATCCCACCGCCGAGCACAAGGGCGACGCCTCCGAAGGCAGCTTCGATCCCGAGCTCGTCGACGAGGACACCTACGCCGGCAAGGAGATCGATCTGCTGCCGGCGGTCCGGGAGCAGATCCTCCTGTACATTCCTTCCTCGCCGCTCTGCCGCGAGGATTGTCCCGGTCTCTGCCCCAGCTGCGGCAAGGATCTCAACGAAGGCGAGTGCGGCTGCGACCGCGCCGTCATGGACCCGCGCTGGGCGGCCCTGAAAGGCATCCAGCTCGAAAAGAAGAAGGAGAAGTGAGATGGGTGTCCCGAAGAAGCGAACCAGCCGCCAGAAGCGCGACCAGCGGCGGGCCCACTGGAAGGCGACCGCGCCGAACGTCGGCACCTGCCCCAACTGCGGCGAGCCGGTCCTCTCCCACCGGGCGTGCCCCAAGTGCGGCCAGTACCGCGGCAAGCAGGTGCAGCCCGGCGCGGAGGACTAGCCGCGGCCACCGCAGGCGGCCCCAGGCTGCGCTGGTGAAGTCACCATTCGCGTTCACATGATCGCACTCGACGCCATGGGGGGCGATCTCGCTCCCGCAGCCACGGTCGAGGGCGCCCTGCGCGCGCATCGCGAGCGCGGGCTGGAGGTCGTCCTGGTCGGCGGCGAGCAGCGCCTGCGCGCGGAGCTGAACCGGCTCGGCGCCGGCGACCACGAGCTGCGGATCCACCACGCCTCGGAAGTGGTGGAGATGGCCGAGCATCCGGGCCAGGCGCTGCGGCGAAAGAAGGACAGCTCGATCCGGGTCTGCTTCGACCTCTGCAAATCGGGCGCGGCGGCGGGCATGGTCTCCGCCGGCAACTCCGGTGCGGTCCTGGCCGGAGGGCTGTTCGTGCTCGGGCGGCTCGATCACGTGGACCGCCCCTGCATCGTCGGGTCGTTGCCCACGCTCGGCGGCTCCGGACGCGCGGTGCTGGTGGACATGGGCGCGAACGTCGATTGCACGCCGCTGCAGCTGGTCCAGTTCGCCCTGATGGGCGAGATCTATGCCCGCCGCGTCCTCGGCGTCCCGCAGCCCCGCGTCGGCGTGGTGGCCAATGGCGAGGAAGAAGGAAAGGGCACCGATCTCACCCGCGCCGCCGCGGCTGCCTTGCGCAAGCCCGAGAGCGGTGTCCGCTTCCAGGGGTACGTGGAAGGCAAGGACGTGTTCTCCGGCGACTTCGACGTCATCGCCACCGACGGGTTCACCGGCAACGTGCTCCTCAAGACGGCCGAGGGCGCGGTGTGGGCCTTCGGCCAGCTGCTCAAGCGCCAGATCCAGTCGAGCCGGGTAGCGACGGCCGCCGCTCTGCTGATGAAATCCCAGCTCGAGCAGGTGAAGCGGCGCGTCGACTACGAGGAGGTGGGGGGCGCTCCGCTGCTCGGCGTGCGCGGGGTGGCGATGATTGCCCACGGTCGATCCACCCATCGCGCCATCCTCAACGCCCTTTCCGGGGCGGAGGCGTTCGCCGGGCAGCATCTCGAGGAGGACCTGACCGCGGCTGCTCGGCGCGGAGAGGATCTCCTCGCGCAGCGTGCTGCATCTTGACGCGGCGCGCATCCGCTATACTGTCCGGCGCCTTTTCGCTGGAGAAGCACATGCAACGCTCGCGGATCATCGGAACTGGCTCCTACCTCCCCGTCCGGAAGGTCACCAACGACGATCTCGTGAAGGAGTTCGGGATCGACACCAGCGACGCTTGGATCCGGGAGCGGACCGGCATCGGCGCGCGGCGCATCGCCGCGGCCGACGAGGCCACCAGCGACATGGCCACGGCCGCCGCGCGCAAGGCGCTGGAGATGGCCGGCGTCCGGCCCGAGGAGCTGGACATGATCGTGATCGGGACCGTCACGCCCGACATGCCATTTCCCTCCGCCGCTACGTTGGTGCAGGCGAAGCTGGGCGCGACCAGGGCCGCCTGCTTCGACGTCACCGCGGCCTGCGCGGGCTCCATCTACGCGATCGCGATCGCCGACAGCTTCATCCGCACCGGCCAGGCAAAGCGCGTGCTGGCGATCGGCGCCGAGTTGCTCACCCGCATCACCGACTGGAAGGACCGTGCTTCCTGCGTGCTCTTCGGGGACGCGGCGGGCGCGATGGTGATCGCTCCCGAGACGCGCAAGGATCGCGGCATCCTCTCCACCCACCTGTACACCGACGGGACGCAGGCCGGCATCCTCAACATCCCCGGCGGCGGCAGCAAGAAGCCCTTCAGCCCCGAGGTGTGGGAGAAGCGCGAGCAGTTCATCCGGATGAACGGCCGCGAGGTGTACAAGACGGCGGTCCGGGTGCTCGAGGCGGCTTCACGCGAGGCCCTGGAGCGCAACGGATACAAACCGCGCGACGTGGACTACGTCATCGCGCACCAGGCGAACCTGCGCATTCTCGAGTCGGTGATGAAGCGGCTGGAGATCCCGCTGGAGAAGTGCGAGATCAACATCGACCAGGTGGGGAACACCTCGTCCGCCTCGGTCCCGCTCACGCTCGACCAGGCCAACCGGGCCGGCAAGCTGAAGGACGGCGACCTGATCCTGATGATGGCCATCGGAGGCGGAATGGCCTGGGGAAGCGGGCTCATGCGCTGGTAGGGGCGGAACCTCGTGGCGCAAGGTATCTGGAGAGTGAGTCGATGAAGCTCGCATTCGTGTTCCCTGGACAGGGGTCGCAGTACGTCGGCATGGGGCAGGCGCTCGCCGCGGCCTTTCCGGCCGCGCGGGGGGCGCTGGACGAGGCCGATGCGGCCCTGGGCGGCGGCCTGCTCAAGCTGATGTTCGAGGGACCGGAAGAGGAGTTGCGCAAGACGGCGAACACGCAGCCGGCGATCCTGGCGGCCTCCATCGCCGTCCACCGCGTGCTGGTGAAGGAGGCGGGCGGCGCTTTCAAGCTCCCGGCCTTCTACGCGGGGCACTCCCTCGGCGAATACTCGGCGCTGGTCGCGGCCGGGGCGATGTCGTTGCAGGACGGCGTTCGCGCTGTTCGTGCGCGGGGGACCTTCATGCAGGAGGCGGTCCCCGCCGGCGAAGGGGCCATGGCCGCGATCCTCGGCCTGGACCCGCAGCGCGTGAAGGAGGCCTGTGCCGAGGCGCGAGAGCAGGAGCCCGGCAGGGTGGTGGAGCCCGCCAATTACAACTCGCCCGAGCAGACGGTGATCGCGGGGCACGCGTCCGCGGTGGACCGCGCCATCGCGGCGTGCAAGGCCAAGGGCGCGAAGCGGGCGCTGCCCCTTCCGGTGAGCGCGCCCTTCCACTGCTCCTTGATGTCTCCGGTGCAGCCCAGGCTCACCGAGGTGCTGGCGCGGGTGCAGTTCAGGCGGCCCAACGCGCCGGTGATCGCCAACGCCACCGCCGAGCCGAACACCGATCCGGCGCGGATCGTGCCGCTGCTCTTGACGCAGGTCACCTCTCCGGTCCGCTGGGTGGAGACGGTGCAGAAGATGGCGCTCAACGGCGTGGACACCCTGATCGAGCTTGGGCCGGGGAAGGTCCTCTCCGGCCTCGCGCGGCGCATCGACAAGGGCCTCCGCACCTACTCGGTGGAAGATCCCGAAGGCCTCGCCGCGGTGGTCCGCGAGGTGTTCCAGTGAGGCTGTTCCCGCTCGCCGCGGTGCTCGCGTTGGCGGCATGCCAGGGCCAGGGCGAGCTGAAGAAGCAGATGCGGGACGACGCCTGCACGAAGAACCTCGATTGCGCCTACGGCCTCGAGTGCGTGCCCGCGGCGGGCGCGGACGGGGGGCCCGTCGCCGGCGCTGGACGCACCTGCCAGTTCCACTCCTTCGGCGACTGCGAGGGCGACGGCACGCAGCCGGGGCCCGACGGGCAGCCGCAATGCCTGCACTCGTACAAGTGCCGGGACGGCCATTGCACCGTGCAGTGCGCCGGCCATAAAGACTGCAGGGGAGGGGAAGTCTGCAAGGTCGGCATCTGCCAGAAGGGGGGCGCGGTGGCGAGCTGCTATGAAAACCGCGACTGCATCTACCCGGAAACCTGCTACTACGGACAGTGCGTGACGCCCCCGCCCGCCACGCGCTGCAGCAGCGACCTGGACTGCCCGGTGGGGAACCGGTGCATCAATGGCTTATGCCAGTAGAGGTTGTGACGCGCGCGGGCTTGCGAGCATGCAAAAGCGTGCTACAAGGCCGCGCCAGTTTTAGATCAGGGACCAGGAAAGGATCCGCCCATGTCCGTCGAGGCGAAGGTCAAGAGCATCATCGCGGAGCAGCTCGGGGTCGGAGAAGACGAGATCAAGGCGGAATCCGCCTTCATTGAAGACCTCGGCGCCGACTCCCTCGATATCGTCGAGCTGGTGATGGCGATGGAAGAGGAATTCGAGGTCGAGATCCCCGATGAGGAGGCCGAGCACATCAAGACGGTCCAGGACGCGGTGAACTTCATCAACGAGCACAAGAAATAGGTCGCAGATCATGCAGCGGGTCGAACGCAGAGTGGTGGTCACCGGGATCGGCCTCGTCACGCCCTTGGGGATCGGCACCAAGGAGTCGTGGGAGGCGGCCATTGCGGGAAAGTCCGGCGTGGGCCCCATCACGCGTTTCGACGTCAAGGACCTGCCCAGCCGGATCGCCGGCGAGGTCAAGGGCTTCGATCCCGCGCAGTTCATGGACAAGAAAGAGGCGCGCAGGAACGATCTCTTCATCCAGTTCGGCCTGGCCGCCACCGAGCTCGCTCTGAAGGACGCCGGCCTCCCCACCGACAAGCCGCTGGGCGAACGCGTCGGGGTGATCGTCGGCTCCGGCATGGGCGGTCTCGCGACGCTCGAGGAGACGCACCTCACGGCCGTGCAGAAGGGCCACCGGCGCGTGAGCCCGTTTTTCATCCCTTCCATCATCGTCAACCTCGTCGGCGGCCAGATCTCCATCCGCTATGGCGCCGCGGGCGTGAACTACGCGCCGGTCTCCGCCTGCGCGACCGGCAACCACGCGCTGGGCGAGTCGATGCGGCACCTGCAACATGGCGACGTGGACGTGATGATCAGCGGCGGCGCGGAAGCGACCATCACGCTGCTCGGCATCTCCGGCTTCACCTCCGCGCGCGCGCTCAGCGAGCGCAATGACCAGCCCGAAAAGGCCTCGCGCCCGTTCGACAAGGACCGCGACGGCTTCGTTCCCGGAGAGGGCGCGGGCATCCTCATTCTCGAAGAGCTCGAGCATGCCAAGCGGCGCGGCGCGCGCATCTACTGCGAGCTGACCGGCTATGCCGCCACGGCCGACGCTTTCCACATCACCCAGCCCAGCGGCAGCGGCGCGGAGCGGGCGATGAGGCTCTGCCTGCAGGACGCGGACCTCCGGCCGGAGGACGTGCAGTACGTGAACGCGCACGGCACCTCCACGCCGGTCGGCGACCTTGCGGAGGTCAAGGCCATCAAGAGGGTGTTCGGCGACTGGGCGAAGAAAGGCCTGATGGTCAGCTCCACCAAGAGCATGACCGGGCACCTGCTCGGCGCCGCCGGCGGCGTGGAGGCGGCGTTCAGCGCGCTCGCGCTGTACCACGGGATCATCCCGCCCACGATCAACGTCGACAACCAGGACCCGGAATGCGACGTCGACGTGGTGCCGAACCAGGCCCGCGAGATCCGGATCAAGACCGCGGTTTCGAACTCGTTCGGTTTCGGCGGCACCAATGCCGTCGTAGCGCTGCAGCGCTTCGGATGATAGAAGAGCGGGCCCAATGGCGCCCGCATCGATGGACAGGCCCCTCTCGGAAGTGGACCCCGAAGTCGCGCGACTGATCCGGGAGGAGACGAAGCGCCAGGCGGAAGGGCTGGAGCTGATCGCCAGCGAGAACTTCGTTTCCGAGGCGGTACTGGAAGCGCAGGGCTCGACGCTCACCAACAAGTACGCCGAAGGCCTTCCGGGAAAGCGCTACTACGGCGGCTGCGAGGTCGTGGACAAGGTCGAGCAGCTGGCCATCGATCGCGCCAAGGCGCTGTTCGGCGCCGAGCACGCCAACGTGCAGCCGCACGCCGGATCGCAGGCCAACATGGCCACCTACTTCGCGCTGCTCAGGCCGGGCGACCGGATCATGTCGCTCTCGCTGGCGCAGGGCGGCCACCTGACGCACGGATCGCCGGTGAACTTCTCCGGGAAGCTCTTCGAGATCCACCACTACGGTCTCGATCCCCGGACCGAGCTGATCGACTTCGACGCCGCCCGGAAGATGGCCCGTGAGGTACGGCCGCGGGCGGTGCTCTGCGGGGCCTCCGCCTATCCGCGAACGCTCGATTTCGTGAAGCTGCGCGAGATCGCCGAAGAGGCCGGCGCCCTGATGATCTGCGACATCGCGCACATCGCCGGAATGGTCGCGGTCGGGCTGCATCCTTCGCCGGTGCCGCTCGCCGACGCGGTGACCACCACCACCCACAAGACGCTGCGCGGTCCGCGCAGCGGGCTGATCCTCTGCAAGCAGCAGCACGCCAAGGCCGTCGATTCCAACGTGTTCCCCGGCATCCAGGGAGGCCCGCTCGAGCACATCATCGCCGCCAAGGCGGTCGCGTTCGGCGAGGCCCTCAAGGCGGACTTCAAGGACTACCAGCAGCGCATCCTCGACAACGCGCAGGCGCTGGCCGCCGGCCTGATCGAGGGCGGGCTGCGCCTGGTGGCCGGCGGGACGGACACGCACCTCATCCTCTGCGATCTCCGCTCCAAGAAGCTCACCGGCAAGGTGGCGGAAGCGGCGCTGCAGAGGGCGCACATCACCACCAACAAGAACATGATCCCGGGAGACCCGGAGAAGCCGTTCGTCACCAGCGGACTGCGGCTGGGCACGCCCGCGCTGACCACCCGCGGCATGCGCGTCCGCGACATGAAGCAGGTCGCGCGGCTGATCGTCCGCATCCTGGACCGGCCGGACGACGAGGCGGAGATCGGGCGCGTCCGCGGCGAGGTGCACGAGCTCGCCCGCCAATTCCCGCTCTACGCGAAGAGGCTCGCCTGACCCGTGAAGTGTCCGTTTTGCGCCGAGCCGGAGAACAAGGTCATCGACTCGCGCCTCTCCAACCAGGGCGCGGTCATCCGGCGCCGGAGGGAATGCCTGCGCTGCCAGCGGCGCTTCACCACCTACGAGCGGGTGGAGGAGATCCTCCCCATGGTGGTGAAGAAGGACGGGCGGCGCGAGGCGTTCGACCGGCAGAAGGTGCTCGACGGCCTGAAGCTCGCCTGCCAGAAGCGCCCCGTCGGCGCCGAGCAGCTCGAGGCGGTGGTGGACGGCATCGAGCGGCGGCTGCAAGAGATGGGCGAGAAGGAGGTGCCCAGCTCGGTGATCGGCGAATCGGTGATGCGCGAGCTGGCGCGGCTCGACGAAGTCGCCTACGTGCGGTTCGCCAGCGTGTACCGTTCGTTCAAGGACCTCGGGGAGTTCATGAGCGAGCTGAAGGAGCTGATCTCCGAGCGCAAGAGCGCGCCGAAGAAGTGACGTCCGAGGACTTCATGCGCCTCGCGCTGGCCGAGGCGGAGAAGGGCCGCGGGCGCACGCACCCCAACCCGGTGGTCGGCGCGCTGGTGGTGCGCAGGGGCCGCGTGATCGCCCGCGGCCATCACGAGAGGGCCGGCCTCCCCCATGCGGAAGTGAACGCGCTGCGCAGGGCCGGTGAACGCGCCCGCGGCGCCGACGTGTACGTGAGCCTCGAGCCCTGCAACCACCAAGGGCGCACGCCTCCCTGCACCGAGGCGCTGATCGCCGCCGGCGTGGGCCGCGTGTTCTTCGGGAGCCGCGACCCGAACCCCCGGGTGGACGGACACGGGGCGCGCCGGCTGCGGCGCGCGGGAATCGAGGTGCGCTCCGGGGTGCTCCAGGCGGCATGCGACGCTTCCAACGAACCCTGGTTCAAGTTCATCACCACCGGGATCCCCTGGGTGGTGCTCAAGGCGGCCGTGACCCTCGACGGAAAGCTGGCCCCCCGGAGCGGTGTCCGGCAATGGATCAGCTCGGAGCGCTCGCGGCGGCTCGTCCATCGCTGGCGCAACGAGCTGGATGCCGTGCTGGTCGGAGCGGGGACGGTGCGCGCCGACGATCCCTCGCTCACGGTCCGGGGCGTGGCGAACGGGAGAAACCCGCTCCGGGTCGTGTTAGGCAAGGTGCCGCGGCGCGCCCGGATCCTGCGCCAGCCCGGTGAGACCCTCGCCGAGGAAGGCCCGCTGCGCGCGGTGCTCCGCCGGCTGAGCCGTCGCGGGATCACCAGCGTCCTGGTCGAGGGTGGCGCCCGCGTGTACGGACAGTTCCTCGCCGGCGGGCTCTGGGACGAGCTGCGCCTGTTCGTGGCGCCGAAAGTCTTCGGCCCGCGGGCCCTTTCCTGGGTGGACGGCGTCCGCGGCTCGATCGAGGACCTGGAGGTCCGGTCGGTCGAGCGCGTCGGCGTCGACGCGCTCCTGATGCTGCGGCCTCTTAGTGGCGGCCGCCGTGGCCCCGGTGCCCGCCGCCGTGCCCCTCGAAATGGCGCGCCTGCCCGGTCGGGAACGCGCGCACGGGTTGCGCCGATCGCACGATGAACCGATTCTGGGCGGTCGGCACGGCCCAGCGGCGGATCGGGTGGGTGAAGTGCGCGTACGGCACCACCACCCAGCCGGGCCAGCGGCGCCCGTAGACGTATCCGCGGGGCCCGAGAGGAGACCAGCAGGCGTACCCGTTCACCCACCGCCAGGAGACCCATGCCGGCCCCCAGACGTAGCCCGGCACCCAGAACCAGCCGAAGCCTCCGCGCCATCCCCAGCGGCCGTAGTGGTAGACCGCCCAGCCCCAAGGAACGGGTGCGGCAAAGGACCAACCCCAGCCGGTGTTGACCCACCGGCCATCCGCGTAGGGCTGCCAGTCCGGTCCGACGCCGGCGGGGACCCAGACCCGGCCATACTCCGGCGCGTCCACCCACCGGCCGTACGGCGAAAGCTCCTGTTCGAACGCCCGCTGATCGGGCGCCCGTGGAGGCGGCTCCGCGGACAGTGGGACGGCCTCCAGGTCGTCTTCGGGGGGAGGCGGCGGCGGCTCGAAGCCGGTCATTTCGTCCTGGGCGTGCGCGGTTCGGAGGGGGACCGCCAGCGCGATCAGGGCGGCGAGCAGGAGGGGCATCCGGGTGGCGAGCTTCATGCTCGTTGGATGTTGGCGCCCGGCGGAGATTCAAGCAAGCGGCACCCTCGGCGCCGGTGTATACCGCCCTGGATGTTCACTGGGCTGATCGAGGACCTCGGGACGGTCGCCGCGGTCGAGCAGGTGCCCGAAGGTGTGCGCCTGTCGGTGCGGACTCGCCTGGACGGCCTCAGGCACGGGGCCAGTATCGCCGTCGACGGGGTGTGCCTGACCGCGCTGGAGCTCAAAGGCGACCGCTTCACGGCCGACGTCAGTCCCGAAACATTGGACCGAACCACCCTGGGCGAGCGGAAGGCCGGCGACCGGGTCAACCTCGAGCGTCCGCTGGCGCTCGGCGATCGGCTGGGGGGGCACCTCGTCCTCGGCCACGTGGACGGCGTCGGGGAGCTGGTCCGGCGAACGGGTGCGGGCGAAGGAGTCCGGATCGAGCTGCGGCTTCCCCAAGGGCTCGCTCCGCTCGTGGTTTCGAAGGGCTCGATCGCGCTCGACGGCACCTCGCTCACGGTCAACGAGCTGCTCGACCCCGACCAGGTGGCGCTCTTCCTCATTCCCGAGACGCTGCGCTCGACCACCTGGGGCATCAAACCCGCTGGGGCCAAGGTGAACGTCGAGGCGGACATCCTGGGCAAGCACGTCGCACGCCTGATGCAGTTCCGGACCTGAGGAGCAACGCTGTGGAAGAGAACATCGCCCGCGTCGAGAAAGCCCTCGAGGAGCTTCGCCGCGGCCGCATGGTGATCCTGGTCGACGACGCCGACCGCGAGAACGAAGGCGACCTCGTGCTTGCGGCCCAGTTCGTCACCCCGGAGGCCATCAACTTCATGGCCAAGCACGCGCGGGGGCTGATCTGCCTGTCGCTCACCGAGCAGCAGGTGAAGCAGCTCGGGCTGACCATGATGGTGAACGAGAACCAGAGCACGTACAGCACCGCTTTCACCGTCAGCGTCGAGGCCGCCGAGGGCGTCACCACCGGGATCAGCGCGCAAGACCGCGCGGTCACCGTGCGCGCCGCCATCAATCCCGACGCCCGGCCGGAGGACCTGGTGCGCCCCGGCCACGTGTTTCCCCTCCGGGCCCGCAAGGGCGGCGTCCTGGTGCGCGCCGGCCAGACCGAGGGCAGCGTGGATCTGTGCCGGCTCGCCGGCCTCACGCCCGCCGGGGTCATCTGCGAGGTGATGAACGACGACGGCACCATGGCGCGGATGCCCGACCTCGAGCGATTCGGCGCCCAGCACGGCCTGCACATCCTCGGCGTCGCCGACGTGATCCACTACCGGATGCAGCGCGAGTCGCTGGTCCGGCGCGGAGCGGAGGCGCGCGTCCCCACCGAGTTCGGCGGCGAGATGCGCTGCATCGCCTACGAGAACGACGTGGACAGCGCCCAGCACGTCGCCTTCGTGAAGGGGGCCTGGGAGCCCGACGAGCCGGTGCTGGTGCGGGTCCACTCCAAGTGCCTGACGGGCGACGTCTTCGGAAGCCGCCGTTGCGACTGCGGTCCGCAGCTGCACCGGGCCCTGCAGATGATCGACGAAGCGGGCAAGGGCGTGCTCGTCTATCTGGACCAGGAGGGGCGCGGCATCGGCCTGGTCAACAAGCTGCGCGCGTACAACCTGCAGGACGAGGGGCACGACACGGTCGAAGCCAACGTGAAGCTCGGCTTCAAGGCCGACCTGCGGGACTACGGCATCGGAGCGCAGATCCTCAGGGACGTCGGCGTGCGGAAGCTGAGGCTGATGACCAACAACCCGAAGAAGATCGACGGCCTGAAGAAGCTGTACGACCTTGAAGTAGTCGAGCGGGTGCCCATCGAGGCTGGGCTGTCGCGGGAAAACGAGGGGTACCTCATGTCGAAGCGGGACAAGATGGGGCACCTGCTCTCGCTGACGAAGAAGTAAGATGTACCCCGCATGAGCCTGGGAACGCCGCCCGATCGGGAATTGTCCGCGCAGGGAATGCGGTTCGCGATCGTGGCCACCCGCTGGAATCCGGAGATCGTCGACCAGCTCCTGCAGGGGGCGCAGCTGGCGCTCTCCCAGCGCAAGGCGGACGGCGTCGAGGTCCACCGATGCCCGGGCGCGTTCGAGCTGGGTCCGCTGGCGGCGCGCGTCGCCCGAAAGGGCGGCATCGACGGGATCGTCGCGCTCGGATGCCTGATCCGCGGCGGGACCGACCACTACCGCGTGCTCAGCGACGAGGTGGCGCGCGCGCTCGGAGCGCTGGCGATGGAGGGTGGAACCAACCCCCGCCCCCTGGCGGTCGCCTTCGGCGTGCTCACCTGCGAGACGCTGCAGCAGGCGCAGGAGCGCGCGGATCCACGCGGCGCGGACAAGGGCGGCGAGGCCGCGCTGGCGTGCATCGAGCAGGTCCATGCGTTGCGGGCCGCTGGAAAGGACTGAGTGGGATCGCGGACCAAAGCGCGCGAATGTGCCCTGCAGGCGCTGTACCAGCTCGACCTGAGCGGCGGGGACCCGCGCGACGCCGTCCGGGGCGTGCTCGCGCACTTCGAGGACGCCGATGAGGTCACCGGGCGCTTCGCCGATGAGCTGGTGCGCGGTGTCCAGTCGGAGCGCGGCCAGATCGACGCGATCATCCAGCAGAGCAGCACCCATTGGAAGCTGGAGCGCATGGCGCGGGTGGACCGCAACATCCTCCGGCTGGCGGTCTACGAGATCCTCCGCCGCGCCGACATCCCCCTGCGCGTCACCCTGAACGAGGCGATCGAGCTGGGCAAGAAGTTCGGGTCCGAGGAATCCTCCGCCTTCGTCAACGGCGTGCTGGATCGGATCGCCCACCTCGAGCTCCCCAACGCCACCCCCAAGCTGGAGAAAAAGGCCTGATGGAACTCACCTTCTTTCCCCTCACGCTCGACGCCATCGACCAGGCCGCGGCGGAATCGCTCTGCCTGTTCGTGGGCGCCGACGAGCGGCCGCTCACCGGTCTGGCCGGCCTGGTCGACTGGCGGCTCCTGGCGCGGCTGTCACGCCTGCTGCGCGGCGGCCAGATCACCGGCGACACCGGCGAGGCCGTTCTCACCTCGCCCGGAGCGCGCCTGGCCTTCCGCAAGATGTTCCTCTTCGGCATCGGACCTTCCGGGCAGACCGAGGAGCAGCTCCAGCAGCGCGTGGCGCAGGGGCTGCGCAAGCTCGCGGACGCCGGCGTCAGGGACGCCGCCCTGCAGCTGCCACCGCGGCTCTCGCCGGACGCGGGCGTCCGCACCCTGGTCGAGGAGATGCAGGGACCCGGCCGGGCGGTGGTGTTCGCGGCCGAGCCGCAGAGGATGATCGCGGCCCTCTCCAAGGTGTCGCGCGGCCAGGCCCGGATCGAGCAGCGCACCGTGAAGGTCCAGCCTCCCGCCCCCGCGTCGGGCGCGGCGCGGGAGATCCCCATCGCCCCTGCCATCGATTCCGAGGCGCCGGATGCCGAAGCAGGGGAACGAAAGCCGGCGGTGCCGCCGCCGCAGCGGTACGTGCCGATGCCGGCGAAGCAGAACGTGTTCAAGAAGAAAAAGAGGTGATCACGGCCCGCGGCGGATGCGGATGGCGATGTTGCGCCAGCGGGTCTCCTCGGCCAGCACGCGCCCGGCGGAAGACTCGACCAGGAGCTCGCGCTCCCCGGTCCACACCGTGCGCACCGGCACCGAGCCTGCGGCGATGAAGACGTCGAAGCGCGCCTCGAGGGGGGAGCCCGAGGGTCGCAGCGCGACATGGGTCGCGACCGTCAGGCCGCAGCGGACTTCGAAGACGTCCGCCTGCGAATGGCCATCGGGCGAACGGGACTGCCCGACGTCGCGCGACTCGCACTCCGCGGGCGCGGGCGCGCTGCGCCAGAACCAGAGGGTGGCGAACCCGATCGCGAGCATCAGCGCGGAGAGCCCCAGCAGCAGCCTCAAGGCGTGAGCCGCTCCATCATCCGCGGGAACGGGATGGTCTCGCGAACGTGGTGCAGCCCGCAGATCCACCCCACCGTCCGCTCCACCCCGAGGCCGAAGCCGGCGTGCGGGACGCTGCCGTACTTGCGCAGGTCCAGGTACCACTCGAAGGCCTCGAGCGGCAGCTTGTGCTCGAGGATGCCTTTCTTCAGGGTGTCGTAGTCGTCCTCGCGTTGCCCGCCGCCGACGATCTCGCCGTAGCCCTCGGGCGCGAGCACGTCCACTCCGAGCGCGACCTTGGGATCCTTCGGGTCCTTCTTGAAGTAGAAGGCCTTCATCTCCGCCGGGTAGCGGTGCACCATCACCGGGCGGTCGAACTGCTTGCAGAGGATCGTCTCCTCGTCGCCGCCGAGGTCGTCGCCCCAGCGGATCGGGTGACCCGCCTTCTGGATGGACTCGATCGCTTGCGTGTAGGTGATGCGGGGGAACGGCTTCTGCACGCGCCGGAGCGCCTCGACGTCGCGCTCCAGGACGGTCTTCAGCTCCTGCGCATGCTTGGACAGCACCGCCGCCACGATCTCCACGATGAAGTCCTCGGCGAGGTCCATGTCGCCCTCGAGATCCATGTAGGCGACCTCCGGCTCCACCATCCAGAACTCGGTCAGGTGCCGGCGCGTCTTGCTCTTCTCCGCCCGGAAGGTGGGGCCGAACACGTAAGCCTTGCCCACGGCCATGGCCGCCGCCTCGCCGTACAGCTGCCCCGACTGCGTCAGGTAGGCCTTGCCGAGGTCGAAGTACGGCACCTCGAACAGGGTGGAGGTCCCCTCGCAAGCGGCCGGAGTGAGGATGGGGGAGTCCACCAGGGTGAAGCCTCGCGAGTCGAAGTAGTCGCGGATGGCCTTGACGATGGTGTGCCGCACCCCGAGGATCACCCGCTGGCGCGAGGAGCGGAGCCAGAGGTGTCGCTGCTCCTGAAGAAAGCCGACGCCGTGCTCCTTCGGTTGGATGGGATACCCGGGCTCGCCCTGGAGCACGCGGAAGTCCGTGACGTGCAGCTCGTACCCCGCGGGACTGCGCGGGTCCTTCGCCACCTTGCCCCGCAGCTCGACGGAGGCCTCCTGCGGCGCTCTCTCTCCGGCCGCGAATACCGCCTCGGGCACGTCCTTCTTCGAGACCACGGCCTGGATGGTTCCGCTGCCGTCGCGGACCTGGAGGAAGTGGAGCTTGCCGCTCGAGCGCTTGCCTTGGAGCCAGCCGCGCAAGAGCACCTCGCGGCCATCGTGCGCGGCGATCTCGCGGATGTAGACCTGCTGCTCCATAGGGCGGCGGATACTATTGCCACGCTGCTCGCGCGTCGAGCACGAGGTGGTACATTCGACGACCCTTTCCGCACTCGAGCCCCCCCGATCTGCCGCACCGCGCTAGAATCGGTCCCTCGCAAGGAGAACCTCACCGTGCAGGACCGGTACGACCCGAAGTCGATCGAGCCACGCTGGCAGGAACACTGGGCAAAGAAAGACCTCTTTCGCGCGGGGGCGCGCCCCGGCGCCCCGAAGAAGTACGTCCTTGCGATGCTGCCGTACCCGTCGGGCGAAATGCACATGGGGCACGCGCGCGTGTACTGCATCACCGACGTGCTCGCCCGCTATGCGCGCAAGCGGGGCTTCGACGTCCTGCATCCGTTCGGTTGGGACTCTTTCGGCCTGCCCGCGGAGAACGCCGCCATCAAGGAAGGGGTCCATCCGGCGGAGCGGACTCCGCGCAACATCGCCTCGTTCAAGAGTGACGTGATCTCGCTCGGCATCTCGATCGACTGGTCCACCGAGCTCTCCACCTCCGATCCCGAGTACTACCGCTGGAACCAGTGGTTCTTCCTCCGCATGCTCGAGCGCGGCCTGGTCTACCGGCGGCGGGCGAAGGTCAACTTCTGCCCGAGCTGCAACACCGTCCTCGCCAACGAGCAGGTGGAAGAGGGCCGCTGCTGGCGCTGCGGGAGCGTGGTCGTCGAGCGGGAGATCCCGGAGTGGGCCTTCCGCATCACCGCCTACGCGGACAAGCTGCTCGAGGGGCTGAACCGCATCGACTGGCCTGAGCGCGTCGTCGCCATGCAGCGCAACTGGATCGGGCGCTCCGACGGCCTGGAGATCGACTTCGCCGTGAAGGGCGCCCGGAGGAAGACCTTCCGCGTCTTCACCACCCGGGCGGACACGATCTACGGCGCGACGTACATCGCGGCCGCTCCCGACCACCCGCTGGTGATGGATCTGGCGCCGGAGGCCAAGAAAGCCGAGTTGCAGGCGTTCGCCGAGAAGGTGCGCCGCGCCACCAAGGAGGTGGGGGAGGGCGCCCAGGCGGCGGAGAAGGAGGGCCTCGACACCGGTATCCGGGCGAAGAACCCGTTCACCGGCAAGGAGATCCCCGTCTGGGTCGCCAACTTCGTGCTCTCGGGCTACGGCACCGGCGCGGTGATGGCGGTGCCCGCGCACGACCAGCGCGACCATGAGTTCGCGCAGAAGTACGGGCTGCCGATCGTCCCGGTGGTGCGGCCCGCCGACGAGTCCGAGCCGCCCAAGGACAAGGCGTACACCGACTACGGCGTGCTCTTCGATTCGGGCGAGTTCTCCGGCATGCCTTCGGAGCAGGCCCGACTCGCCATCGCCGCGGAGGCGCAGCGGCGGGGAATCGGAAAGCCGGCGGTGAACTACCATCTGCGCGACTGGGGCGTGTCCCGGCAGCGCTACTGGGGAACGCCGATCCCGATCGTGTACTGCCCGAAGGACGACCCGGAGGGAAAGGGCATCCCGGTCCCGGACTCGCAGCTGCCGGTGGAGCTGCCGGACATCGACGTCAAGGAGGTGCTCACCGGCATGGGGGACCCGCCGCTCGCGAAGGTGGCCTCGTGGGTGAACACGGAGTGTCCCATCTGCGGTGGCCCGGCGCGCCGGGAGGCCGAGACGATGGACACCTTCGTCGATTCGGCCTGGTACTGGGCGCGCTATCTCGACCCGCACAACTCGCGCGAGCCGTTCTCGCGGGCGAAAGCGGACCGCTGGCTGCCGGTGGACGTGTACGTCGGCGGGCCCGAGCACGCCGTGTTGCACCTGCTCTACTTCCGCTTCTGGACCAAGGTGATGCAGGAGCTCGGGCTGTGCGGGATCGACGAGCCGGCGCAGAAGCTCGTCACCCAGGGGATCGTCAAGGGGCGCGACGGCGAGAAGATGTCGAAGAGCAAGGGCAACGTGGTCTCGCCCCGCGAGATCATCGAGGAGTTCGGCGCCGACACCGCGCGCCTGTTCATCCTCTTCGCCGCGCCGGCGGAGAAGGACATGGACTGGTCCGACGAGCAAGTGCAGGGGCAGCACCGCTTCCTCGGCCGCGTCTGGCGGCTCGTCCAGGCCAGCCTCCCCAGGATCGCGGGCGTGAAGGCGGGCGGAGCGCCGGACGAACTGAGGCGAAGGACCCACAAGACGATCCTGAAGGTGACGCAGCAGCTCGAGCGGCTTCAGTTCAACACGGCGATCTCGTCCTTGATGGAGCTGTCGAACGCGGCGATGGACTGGACGGGCGAGCCGGGCTCCCTGCGAGAGTCCCTCGAGGTGCTCGTGCAGCTGCTCTCGCCGCTTGCTCCGCACGTCGCCGAGGAGCTGTGGCGCGAGCTAGGACACGAAGCCGACGGGGTGGAGCTGGGGGTGTCGCCGTGGCCGGTGGCCGATCCTGCCCTGGTGATCGATGACGCCTACCAGATGGCGGTCCAGGTGAACGGCAAGCTGCGCGGCGAGGTGCAGGTGGCGGCGAGCGCCGACGACGCCGAGATTCGCGACATGGCCGCGCGAGATCCCAAGGTGGCGGGCTGGCTGCAAGGGAAGACCGTGAAGAAGGTGGTCGTGGTCCCCAAGCGGCTGGTGAACTTTGTCGTCGCTTGAGAGGAGGCGGCACCGCCCGGCAATCGGGCTGCTGCTCGCGGCCGCGCTGGGCTGCGGTTACGCGCCCGTGCGCGGCAAGGCGGCGCAGGGGCTGCGCGTCGCTCCCGTCAAGAACAACACCGCTCAGGCCGAGGCCGGGGGCATCTTCGCCTCCGAGCTGCGGCGCGAGCTGGCCGGACGAGGCCGCCTGGAGCCGGAAGGATCCAGCGCGCCGGAGCTGGCGGCGGAGCTGGTCGCGCTGCGGTCACTGCCCAGCGGGGTGGGTGCGGAAGGGGGAGCCGCGTCGTACCGGGTGGACGCCGAGCTGCGGGTGCGGGCCCCCGGGTACGAGGATGCGGTGGTCGGTGGCGAGGACTATTTGACCGGCGTGGACGTCCTCGGCACGGAAGCGAATCGCCGCGCTGCGCTGCGCAGGCTGGCGAGGGCTCTGGCTGCCGAGGCGATCGAACGCTACGAGGTCAACGAGCGCTTCAGCCGCTAGCCGCGGCTACAAACCAGGTCATGAGACGCGTTTACTGAGCCGGGGTCGCCTGCTGCGAGGCGGCCCTCGTCAACCGCGAGATGCGCCGCGCGGCCTGACCCTTGTGGATGACGCCCTTGGACGCCGCCTTGGCGATCTGGCGGACCGCGGCGGCGAGCTCCTGCTTGGTCTTCGCCGGATCGCCGGAGGCCGCCGCCTCGCGGAATTTGCGGACGCTGGTGCGCAGGGTGGAAAGGACGTGCGCGTTGCGGATTCGGTGCTTCTGCGCCTGCCGGTTCTGCTTCTCTGCCGAACGGGTATTGGCCACCGGGGACTCCAGGAAAAAAATGATTTTCTTTCTGCGGAAAGGCCGAGTCGGATAGCACCCGGGCCGTGCACTGTCAACGCAGGACGACGCTGAGGAAATTTGCCGAGGGACACAGGTTTTCCACTGGGGTGTTCAACGCATGCGGCCATTGGCCGCGGACTGTCACAATGGGGCGCCACCCTGTTTTCGCGGTGACTCAAGCTCTTGTCAGAGCAGGTGTTTTTCAACGGCGCCAAATATGTCAAATCGATGGCTGCCGCCCGCAGGATCATTTTCTTCCTTCAGCCGGCGTGAAATCCACAGGTTCTTCACAGCGGCGCCGAGAGCTGTGGGCAAGGGTCGGGAGGGCGCCTCAATTCGCGGACTTTTCGCGCTCCTTGGCTTCGTCCCAGAGAGCGTCCATTTCAGCGAGGGTGGACTCGCGCGGCGACTTCCCGCGCTCCGCCAGCTCGCGCTCGATGTGCTGGAAGCGGGATTCGAATCGCCGCAGCGCCCCGCGCAGGGCTTCCTCCGGGTGCGCTTTCACCCACCTGCCGAGGTTCGCCACCGCGAACAGCAGATCCCCCAGCTCCTGCTCGACCCGCTCGGGCACGCCGCCTTCCATCGCCTCCGCCAGCTCGTCCAGCTCCTCGCGAACCTTGGCGAGCACGGACCCGGCGTCGGGCCAATCGAAGCCGACGGCGCCGGCCTTCTCGGTCAGCCGCTCCGCCCGGACCAGCGCCGGCAGGGAGACCGGAACGCCCCCGATGGCGGATCGCGGTGACTCGCCCTTCTGCTTGCGCTCGTCCGCCTTGATCCGCTCCCAGTTCTTGACCACCTCGCGGGATCCGGAGACGGCGACGTCACCGAACACATGGGGATGGCGGCGTGTGAGCTTGTCGGAGATGGCGTCGCACACCTGCGCGAAGTCGAACTTCCCCTCCTCGCGCGCGATGCGGGCCTGGAAGACGACCTGGAACAAGAGGTCGCCCAGCTCTTCCTTGTGATGGCTGACGTCGCCGGCCTCGATGGCCTCGATCACCTCGTGGGCCTCTTCCAGGAGGTAGGGCGTGAGGGTGCGCAGGGTCTGCTCGCGGTCCCAAGGGCAGCCGCCCGGATCGCGGAGCTTGTCCATGATCTCGAGCAGCCGCCGAACAGCCCTTTCTGGCTCGGACATGGGCGGCGGCATACCACATCCACGCCGCGGAATTCCCGACGGAATCCTTGCTGGTCCGAACAGCCACCGTCTAGGATGGCAAGGTGACTTGCCGGGGGCGTTTCCTGCGCGCGCGCAGCGTGCTGATCGTCTGTGCCGCGGCTGCGCTCGCCGCGTCCGCCCCCGCGTCGGCCGAGGACGTTCCGGCCCCTCCGCTCCCGGGGATGTCCCCGCTGGCAGCGCCTGCATCGGGGACCAACCGGATCGTCGTCATGCCTTCGGAGAGAAGCGCCGACATCCAGGTACACTGGGCGGCCCGGCGCGAGCATGTCCGCGACCGCGACGAGCGGCGGGCGGACGACGAGGAGCAGCGGGTCCGCACGCTCCGGGAAGACCTCGCGATCGAGAACCTCTTCTCCATCGGCTCGGCCCTGGTGCGCGAAAGCCAGGCCGCCCTCGCGGCCGGCGCTCCCGCCCTCGCCCTGCAGCGCTGCAAGCTCGCCGTCGAGGTCGCTCCCGCGCTGGTGGCGGCGCACACCTGCCTCGCGCGGGCGCTGATGGCGGACAGCATCATCGCCGTCAAACCGGCGGTGCTGGCGCTGGTGGCGGCGGCGACGGCCGCGCTCAGCGACCCCCGCGCTTCCCGGGCGGCGCTCGCCAATCTCCTTTCGATGGTCTTCGTCGGCCTGCTGGTGACGACGCTCGGGTTCGCCGTGGTGGTGTTCCTCCGGTACGCGAATCTCTACGCGCACGACGTCCACCACCTCTTTCCGGGCGGCGTCAGGGGCTGGCAGACGCGCATGCTCGCCGCCCTGCTGCTGCTCCTGCCCGTCCTTCTCCAGATGGGTCCGATCCCACTCCTGTTCACCACCATGCTCGCCTTCGCCCTCTACGCGAGCACGGCGGAGGTGGCCATCTCCATCCTCCTGCTCGGTTGCCTGGCGGCTTCGCCTTACGCCGCCGAGCAGATCGGCCGGGTGGCGGCGTTCGGTGGCCCGGCGCTGGACGTCTGGCTGGTCGAGCACGGCGAAGGCACGGGATCCGAGATCGGGCGGTTGCAAAAGCGCTTCGAGTCGGGAAACGAGCTGGCGGTGGACTTCGCGCTGGCGCGCAAGGCGAAGCGCGACGGCGATCTGGCGGCCGCGGAGAAGCTCTACCTGCGCGCGCTGGAAGTCCAGGGCGCCAGCTCCGCGGGCCTGGCGATGGTGCGCAACAACCTCGGCAACGTCTACCTGCTGCAAGGGGATACCGCGAAGGCGATCGCGCAATACCAGCAGGCGGTCGACCTGAAGGAGGATCTCGCCGCACCCCACTTCAACGTCAGCCGCGCGCTGGCGATGGGCGGCGTGGAGACCCTGGAGAAGGTGCAGGCCGAACAGGGGCGCGCCCTCGCGCTGGATCGCGCCGGGGTCGAGGCCTTTACCGGCGGGCAGCTCCAGGCGAATCGCAAGTCCAACAAGTTCGTGATGGACGTTCCGCTCGATGCCGCTCAGCTGGAACCCCTCATCGAGGCGGAGCAGCGGGCGGCCGCCGCGGTGGGCGATGAGGTCCGCGTGCAGGTCGCCGGCGGCCTTCCGGATCCCCTCGGAAGCGCGATGCCGGTCGCCGCGGCGATCCTGTTGCTGGGACTGCACATGGCGCGCGGCAGGATCCGGCCCAGCGGCCGCTGCGACCGGTGCGGCAGGGAAGTCTGCAAGCGCTGCGATTCGGACGCCCGCCCGTCCGAAGGCTTGTGCGCGCAGTGCGTGAACGTCTTCATCCGCCGCACCGGGGTGGATCCCGCCGAGCGCGTGCGCAAGGAATTCGCGGTCGAGGCCTACCACCGCCGCAGGCGATTGCTGGAACGGGCCTTCGCGGTGCTTTCAGGCGCCGGCCAGGTGATGATGGGATATCCCATCCGCGGGTTCGTCTTCATGGCGGCGACGGCGTCGCTCTTGGCGAGCATGGTGTTCTGGCGCGGGATCGCGCACGATCCGCTGGCCGTGAACAGCGGCATCTCCTTCGCGCGGGTCGGGTTGACGTCGGCGGTCCTGATCGGGGTGTACGCAATCTGCCTGCGGGACCTGCTCGCCCGCCAACGCGCAGAGGAGGGGGCCTGAATGGCCCTCTCGGGGACGCTCAAGGACTTCGGCATCGCCGACATCCTCCAGCTCATCGGACACCAGACCAAGACCGGGCGGCTGACGTTGAAGACCGGCGCGCACGAGGTGGAGGTGTTCTTCGTCGAAGGCAACGTCGTGTTCGCCAGTGAGAAGGCGCGCGATTCCAAGGACCTTCTCGGCAGCCTGCTGCTGCGCGCGGAGCTGATCGGCAAGGACAAGCTCGACGAAGCGCTGGCCACGCAGCAGCGCACGCTCAAGCGCCTGGGCGACATCCTGATCGAGAGCGGCGCGGTGACGAAGGCGCGGTTCGCGCAGATGATGCGGCTGCAGACCACGGAGACCCTTTACAAGCTCTTCGCCTGGAAGAACGGCTCCTACGAGTTCTCGCAGGAGGACGTAGACCCTTCCAAGAGCACCTTCGAGCCCATCCGGGCCGAGAGCGTCCTCCTCGAAGGCTTCCGGCGCATGGACGAGTGGCCGGCCCTCAAGAAGAAGATCCCGTGGACCGCGGCCACCTTCGAAAGGCTCAAGGAGCTGGAGCTCGGCGATCTGCCCTCCACCGGCGAGATCCTCAAGGACGGCGAGGGCGATGAGGGTCATCCCGCCGCCCGCCACAAGCTCGTCTACAAGCTCGCGATGGCGGTCAAGACCGTGCAGCAGATCGCGGATGCCTCCCGGATGGGGGAGTTCGAGGCGCTCAAGGCGCTGCAACAGCTGGTCGAGTGGGAATACCTGAAGCTCGTCCCGCCGGCGCGCGGCGCCGCCGCTTTGGCCGAAGGCCTGCGGCAGGGACGGCGGACCACGATCTCCTGGGCGAAGGCATTCGTCAGGCTGGCGTTCTCGCTCGCGTTTTTCGGCGCCACGCTGGTTCTGGTGCGGATGGTGGCGCCGCGTCTCGGCGCGCCGCGGGGGGACACCCCGGCCCGGCGCGGCTCGGTGGCACGCCTGATCGCGCGCGACCAGGTGGCCCGGCTGGAGAGCGCGCTCGAACTGTACAGGACCGAGCACGGCGAATACCCGGCGGCGCTCCGCGCCCTGGTCGAGGGACAGCTCGTCACCGACCACGATCTCCGGTACCCGTGGAAAGAGCCGTATTACTACCGCCGGACCCAGCAGGGGTTTGTCTTGTTGCCGCCGCTTGATTAGATCAGCTGTACACACTTGGGGACACCATTGATTGGTGTCCCCGACCTTGGGTGAGGTGTCATTGGCAGAACCTTCCGCGCGACTGGAGCTGCTCGACAACGATGGTGCACGGACGCTCGCCGGCGGGCGGAGCGAGAACCTCAAGCTGATCGAGCAGAGGTTCGGAGTCCATATCGGACAACGCGGAAACGTCTTCCTCATCTCGGGCGAGCCGGGAAGGGTGGAGCTCGCGGAGAAGCTCCTCGCGGGCCTGACCGAGCTGATCCAGCGCAAGTACCCGCTGGGGCTCGAGGACGTGGAGCAGGCGAGCAAGGTGCTGCTCGCCGACGCCAACGCCGACCTGAAGGACATCTTCCTCGACACCGTCTACGTCACGAACCGCAACCGGCCGGTGACGCCGAAGGGCTTCAACCAGAAGGCGTACATCGACGCGATCCGCAAGCACGATATCGTCTTCGGGATCGGGCCCGCCGGCACCGGCAAGACCTACCTGGCGATGGCGATGGCGGTGGCGGCGCTGGTGGAGCGGCGCGTGAAGCGGATCGTGCTCTGCCGGCCCGCCGTGGAGGCGGGTGAGAAGCTGGGATTTTTGCCCGGCGACCTGGCCGAGAAGGTCAGCCCCTATCTGCGGCCGCTCTACGACGCCCTGCACGACCTGATGGACATCGATCGCGCGCAGGACCTGATCGAGCGCGGCACGGTCGAGGTGGCGCCGCTCGCCTTCATGCGCGGGCGCACGCTCAACGATGCCTTCGTGATCCTCGACGAGGCGCAGAACACCACCACCGAACAGATGAAGATGTTCCTCACCCGCCTGGGCTTCGGCTCCAAGGCGGTGATCACCGGCGACCGCACGCAGGTGGACCTGCCTTCCGGCAAGGCGTCCGGCATGATGGACGCCACGCAGATCCTCCAGGACGTCGAGGGGATCCGCTTCTGCGAGTTCACCGACCGCGACGTCGTGCGCCACCCGCTGGTCCAGGAGGTGGTGCGCGCCTACGATGCGGCGCAGGCCCGCCGCGAGGCCGACCAGGCCGCTGCGAAGAAGGCGCTGCCGGGTTAAAAGGGCGCATGCTGCCCGCCCTGCTGCTGATCGCCGCCGCCCACGGTCCGTTGAGCTTCATCGAGGACGACTACCCCAAGGCGCTGGCGGAGGCGCGCGCGCAGCACAAGCCGCTGTTCATCGACTTCTGGGCGACCTGGTGCCACTCGTGCCTCTCGATGCAACGGTTCGTGCTCAGCGATCCGGGGATGAAGCCGGTCGCCGAGGCGGTGGTCTGGAGCTCCGTCGAAACCGAACGGGAGCCGAACAAAGCGGTGGTGGAGAACTATCCCGTCGACGCCTGGCCGACGTTCCTGATCGTCGACCCCGACTCCGGCGTCGTCCTGGGACGCTTTCTCGGGTCAGGGACCGTACAGGACTTGCGGGCGTTCGTGCAGGACGGGGTGCGCGCGTACCGCGAGAAGGGCAGGCCGAGCGACCCGGCATGGGCAGCGCAACGCGAGGCGGATGCCGCGCGGAACCGCGGAGATCTAAAGACGACTGCCGACGCCTACGGGCGCGCGGTCCAGCTGAGCCAGGCGGACGATCCGCAGCGGCCGGAGCGGCTGAACCTGTACCTGTCGGCCTTGCTGAAGCGGAAGGACTACCGGACCTGCGTGCAGACGGGGCTTCGGGAAGCCCGCGGGACGCCGGACACGGCGCTCGGCACCGATTTCCAGGGCTACGCGTTCGCCTGCGCGGAGAACCTTCCCCAGGGAGATGCCGAGGCCGTGCGCATGCGGGAGGTCGGGACCGCCCGGCTGCGCGAGATCCTGGCGAAGCCCGACGCGCCGCTCGCCGCCGACGACCGGAGCGACGCGCTCGCCAACCTGGCCGAGATGCTGGACGTCGGGGGCAAGCACGCCGAGGCGGTCGCAGCCATGCAGGAGCGGGCGCGAATGCTGGACAAGGCCGCCGCGGCCGCGCCGGACGCGACCCTGGCGTCCACCTTCGACGCGCATCGCGTGGACACCTGGCTCTATCTCAAGCAGCCGGGCAAGGCCGAGCAGCTCCTCGCGCAGCGCGAGAAGGAGATGCCGCACGACTACAACCCGCCGGCGCGGCTCGCCCGGGTGCTGTTCGAGGAGAAGAAGCTGGCCGAGGCGGAAGCGGCCGTCGACCGGGCCCTGGCAAAGATGGAACGCGGCCAGCGGCGCGTCGCCGTGCTCGGGCTGAAGGCGAAGATCCTCCAGGCGGAAGAGAAGAGCACGGCCGCGGTGCTGCGCGAGCAGCTCGACGTGCTGCGCTCCTTGCCCAAGACCCAGAGGCGGCCCGAGCAGGAGGCGGAGATCGAGCGCAAGCTGGGGACCGCCAGCCGCTGAAACCTATGAAGGTTCCGTGTTTGCTGGCATAGTGCCCCCCGGCATGCAGGCAGGCGCACCTTCGCTTACATCGCGCATCCTTCGGTTCCGGAGAGTGCGCCTGGCGCTCGCCCTCGCGCTCCTCGCGGGCGTGGCCGTGAGCGCCGCCTTCCTGCTCACGCCCTCCCGCTTCACGCCGGCGATCCCCGGCGACGAGGCGCTCGGGACGCTCTTTTCCGGCACGCTGAAAGCGAACCGCGATTACGACGTCGCGGATCCCGACACCACGGCGGCCAAGCGCGAGGAAGCGGCGCGGTCGGCCTGGCCGGTGTACGACTTCGACGGAACTGCCGCGGAGACGCTGCAGCGGCGCGTCTCGGATGCCTTCGCCCGCGGCCGCGAGGCGATCGCGGTCTGGAGGCAGCAGAACCCGGCCCGGGCGGCGCGGCTTCAGTCCGACCGCAGGCTCGACGCGGAGAGCGCGCGTTTCCTGCTCTCCCAGCGCGACGAGTTCTGGAAAGCGCTGCAGGCGGTGCTCGACGACGATGCCTACCTCGAGCTGTCGCGCGCCGGGTTCGACCCGGCGGTCGAGCGCGCCGCGCTGCGGCTTGCCGGACTTGCCGGGGCGGGTTTCGTGGTGGAGGAGCGCGGACTTCTCGCCGCCGACCGGGAACGCGGCATCGTGGTCCGCACGCTGGGCCGACGGGGTGCGGGCGCCGAGCAGGTGGTGCGCGACATCGATCGCATCCAGGACCTGCAGCGGGCGCGCGAGGACGTCGACCGCATCGGGGGGGAGCAGCTCGGCGATCTGCCCCCGAGGCTGGCTCGCGCGGTCGCGCAGCTCGTCCGGCGCGCGCTCCGGCCGAATCTGGCTTACGACGACGCGGAGACGCGGCGCCTCCTGGAGGCCAAGCGGGCGCAGGTGAAGGACGTCCTGCTCCAGGTCCGCAAGGGCGAGAAGATCATCGGCGACGGCGAGCAGGTCACCAAGACGCACCTGCTCATCTTCCATGCGCTGCGCGCCGCCGGCCGGGCCAGCGAGGCGGACCAGGTGCGCTGGGGCGGTGGGCTCTTCGCCGCGCTGCTCTGCGCGGCAGTCTTCGAGTTCGGCCGGCGCAACCTGCGCAAGTTCCGGCCGCGCAGCCGCGACGTCTTCCTGCTCGCGGCCCTGATGGTCGGCCAGCTCTTCGTCGTCAAGGGCGGGCTTTCCGGCGCGGATGCCCTGCACGACATCGTCCGCGATCAGCTCCCGGTCCAGGTTTCCGCCTACGCCACCCAGGCGCTCCCCGCGGCTGTGCCGCTCGCCCTCGGATCGTTGCTGGTGCGCTTCCTGCTCACCAGCGAGGCGGCGCTGCTCTGGACTGCCGCCTTCGCTCCGCTGTGCGGCCTCCTCGCCGGCGGGTCGCTGCAGGTCGCGGTGGCGACGCTGGTCGGCGGCGTGGTCGCCGCGGACCGCATCGGACATGCGGGCAGCAAGAGCGCGGTGTTCCGCGCCGGCGCGTCCACCGGGCTCGCCACTGCCATCGTCTTCGCCACCTTCGCCATGTTCCAAGGCCACTTCTGGACCTGGGACACGCTGGCGACGGTGCTCGGCGCCGTGCTGGGAGGCGCGCTCATCCTCCCCATGCTCGCGCTGATCCTCTCCCCCTTGCTGGAGGCGTTGTTCGGCTACGTCACCGACGTCGAGCTCCTCAAGCTGGCCAACTTCAACCATCCCGTGCTCAAGGACCTGATCGTGCAGGCGCCCGGGACCTACCACCATGCCATCCTGATCGGGCAGCTCGTCGAGGCGGCTGCGCGGGAGATCGGCGCCAACCCGCTGCTCGCGCGCGTCGGCGCGTACTACCACGACATCGGCAAGGGGAAGAACCCGCTCTGTTTCGGCGAGAACCAGAAGGGCGAGAACCGCTTGGAGGGGCTGACGCCGCACGCCAGCGCTGAGATCATCCGGCGCCACGTGCGCGAGGGAGTCGAGCTCGCGCGCCAGGCCAAGCTGCCCAGGCAGGTGGTCGACTTCATCGAGCAGCACCATGGCACCCGTCTGATCGCCTATTTCTTCCACCGGGCCCGCGAGGACGCCGAGCGCGCCGGCGCGCCGTCGCCGCGCGAGGAGGAGTTCCGCTACTTCGGACCCAAGCCCCAGACCCGCGAGGCGGCGATGGTGATGATCGCGGGGATGGTGGTCGCCACCTCCCGGAACCTGGCGGACCCCACCGCTGAGAAGCTGCGCGCGCTGGTCGACCGCGCCATCCAGGCGGTGGTGGCGGAGGGGCAACTGGACCAGTGCGAGATCACGCTCCGCGATCTGGAGCAGATCGCCCGGAGCTTCGCGCTGTCGCTGGAGCGGATCTACACCGCCCGCAGCGACGCGCCGCCCGCCGCACCGCGCCTGCGCGTGCTGGAGCCCGAGCTCAAGCGAGCCTAGGAGCGCAGGCATGACGCGCGCTGCCGGGATCTCCCGCAACGTCGTCCTGCTCGGCGTGGTGTCGCTGCTCGCGGACGTGTCGAGCGACATGGTGATGCCGCTCTTGCCCGCGTTCCTTCTGACCCTGGGGGCGGATGCGGCGTTCATCGGGGTGGTCGAGGGAGTCGCGGAAGGGACCGCGGCGCTGCTCAAGTACGCGTCGGGGCGCTGGGCGGATCGCGTCCGGCGCCTGCTGCCGCTCGCGATCGCCGGATATGCTCTCGCCGTCCTCGCCAGGCCGTTCCTCGCCATCGCCCGGGCGCCCTGGCAGGTGCTCGTGATCCGCAGTCTCGACCGGGTAGGAAAGGGCATCCGGACCTCGCCGCGGGACAAGCTGCTCGCGGCGAGCGTGCCGCGCGAGCGCCTGGCCGAGGCATTTGCGTTCCACCGCGGCATGGACCACGCCGGCGCGGCCATCGGACCGCTGCTCGCTGCGGGACTGCTGCTCCTCTGGCCCGAGGACGTTCGGCGGGTCTTCCTGATGGCTGCGATCCCGGGGACGTTGGCGGTCCTGGCGCTCTTCGCCGTGCGCGAGCCGCCCCGCGAGAGCGCGGATGTCCCGCGGGAGGCGCCGGCAGGGGGCCGGGTGCCCGTGCCGCTGCTCAGCGCGATCGCGCTGTTCACGCTCGGCAACTCGACCGACGCGCTGCTGATCCTCCGCGCGCGGATGCTGGGAGTCCCGACCGTGCAGCTTCCCCTGCTCTGGGCGCTGCTCCACCTGGTGCGCACGCTCCTCTCCTGGCCAGCGGGCCGGGCAGCCGACAAGCTGGGCCGGCGCCGCTCCCTGCTCGCGGGATGGCTCTGGTACGCGATCTGCTACGCCGGCTTCGCGCTCGCCCGCGCGCCATGGCACGCTTGGATGCTGTTCGGCGCGTACGGCCTCGTCGCGGCGCTCACCGAAGGCACTGAGCGCGCGCTGATCGCGGACGCGGTGCCCGCCGGGGAGCGCGGCCGGGCGCTCGGGCTGTACAACCTGATCAGCGGCGCAGGCCTGCTCGCCGCGTCGGTGATCGCGGGGGAGGTCTGGCAGCGGGTCTCTCCGGCGGCGGCGCTGCTGCTCGGAGCGGGGTTGGCGGTGGCCGCCAGCGCCGTGCTCGCCGCGGGCGCGGGCCCGGCCGGGCGGGCGCCTGCCGTCTAGCTGCGGGCCGGTTCCGCTGTGGCCAGCTTCCTCTCATGCGCGTGAAGATGGGCCGTGTGATCCTGCTCGACTACATGGTCCGCATCGGGACGGGGCAGGTGGTGGAGAGCAGCGCGGGAAAGGCGCCGATCGAGTATCTCCACGGCGCCGGGCAGATCCTGCCCGCGCTGGAGCGCGCCCTCGAGGGTTTGCGCGAGGGTGACCAAGCTGCCTTCAGCATCCCGGCGGAGGATGCGTACGGCCAGCGCAAGGACGACAACGTCGTCTCGCTGCCGCGCGCCCTGTTTCCGAGCGACGTGAAGCTGGAGAAGGGTTTGTGCCTGTATGCCCGCGCGAGCGGCGGGCAGAGCTACCCCATCACGGTCAGGGACGTGAAGGAGGACATGGTGGTGGTGGACCTCAACCACCCGCTCGCGGGAGAGCGCCTCTTCTTCGAGGTGAGCATCCGCGGCGTCCGACCTGCCGGCAACCAGGAGCTCTTCGCGGGCAAGGCCGCGGAAGTCGAAGTGGTCTAGCCGCAATGCCGCTGAGTTAAGCGATTGACGTGGTCGTCGTCGTTGACGTTGTCGTGTGCGTGGACGGCGACGGCGACGGCGACGTGGCGGTGGACGACCGGGCATGTCGGGTGTGCCTGGTACACAGCGTTCATGCTCAGCTTTCAAAAACTCGA
>DATBZA010000040.1:0-6323 GCA_036513415.1 Myxococcales bacterium
TCATCACCGCGTTCTTGTTCGCGAGCCGGCGCGAGCAGCCTGCCTCCGTCTCCTCGTACACCGCGGCCACCTCGCCGTCGGACGGGTGCGCGGCCTTCTCCAGGGACCGGGCGAGCGCGTCCATGGAGGGTTGCGCCTCCGCCGTGTTGCCGGGAGATCCGGGTGCACAGACCACCAGCGTTGCTGCCGCGAGCGCGAGCATCCCGCTTCTGTACGCAAAACCGCGCTAGGGTTCCAGCGTGAACGACCTCCCCTCCCGCATCCTCGCGCGCATCGTTTCCCTCCGCGCGCCCATCCTGGTGGTCTACGCGCTGCTCGTTCCCTTGGCGGCGGTCCTGGCCGGGCGCATCCCCTCGGAAGGGGGGCTCGACCGGCTGATCGTGCCGAGCGATCCGGACTTCGCCACCACCCGCGCTTTCCAACGCATCTTCCCGGACAAGCCCTCCGTCGTGCTGGTCTTCGAGTCGGACGATCCCTGGTCGTCCGCGAACCTCGCCCGCGTCGATGCCGCCGTGCGGGAGCTGCGCGCAGTGCCGCACGTCTCCGCCTTTTCTGTGCTCGACGCGGTCCGCAGGGCTCGCCCGGGAGCCAAGCCCGAGGAGCTGAGGCGGCTGGCGACCGGCACGTCGTTCTTCCGCAAGCAAGGGCTTCTCGGCGATCGGTTCCTCACCGTGGTCGCCGACCTTGACGTCAAGGAGCCGCGGGATCGCGACGCCGCGCTCGCCGGCATCGACGCGGCGCTGGAGCGGGCAGGGGCTGGCCAGGTGCGCCGGGTCGGGGTGCCGTACGTGGAGTCGTGGATCGAGCACCAGTCGGGCGCGGCCGCTGCCCGGTACTTCCCGTTCTTCGGCGCGCTGGTGGTGGTTGTCACGCTCCTCCTCTACCGCTCGGTGCGCACGCTGCTCGCCTTCGTGCTGTCGCTCGCTTCCGCCATGGCGCTGGGCGTGGCGGCGGGCGGGCTGCTCGGCTTCACCTTCACCGTCATCTCGGCGCTGGTGCCTCTCACGGTGCTGGTCACCACGCTCTCGAGCCTGGTGTACCTGCACTCGCGCTTCGTCGATCGGCCCGCCGAGGTGCCGGTGCCCGAGCACCACCTCACAGCGCTTCGCAGCAAGCTCCTGCCGGTGACCGCGTCCACCTTCGCGGCCGTGCTGGGCTTCGCGGCGCTGTCCGTCTCCAAGGTGCGGCCGATCCGGGAGATGGGGCTCTGGACCGCGTTGGGACTGGCCATCTCCTGGGTGGTGGCCTTCACGCTCTTTCCAGCGCTGCAGGTTGCCCTGCGCACGCCGACGGGGACCCGAGGCGCCGCCCGCGATGGGCTCTACGAGCGCGTCGCTGTCCGGCTGCCCGCCTTCACCTTCCGGTACCGGCGGGGGCTCGTCGTCACCGCGCTCCTGCTCTGCGTCGCCGGCGCCGCCGCGCTCTTCGGTATTCCCGGCCTCCTGCCCGCCATGTCCGTCGGGACCGATACGCTCACGTACATCGATCCCTCGCTGCCCCTGCACCAGGATCTCGCCTGGTTCCGCAAGAACGTCGCCGATCTCAACGTCGCGCACGTCTGGATCGACCTGCCGCGTCCGGCGGCGACCGACCCCGAGGTGCTGCGCGCGGTCGATCGCTTCCAGGACACGATCGAATCCAATCCCGAGGTCATTGCAGCGATCGGGCCCACCACCTTCCTGCGCCTGCGGCGCTACTTCGCCGGACAGGGCGAGCGGCTGCCGCAGGATCCGGCGGAGTTCGCGCGCACGGCCGCCGACCTCGAGCAGATGCTGCTGTCCGAACCGGGACTGCGCGGGTACATCGACGTCAAAGGGCTGAAGGATCTGCAGATCACGGTGCTGTTCCGCGAAGGCGACGTGGAAGGCTACGCGGCCCTGGCCGGGAGCATCGGGCGGGCGTGGGAGGGACTGCGAGCACCGCCGCTCGATGGCGCGAAGATGCGGGTCGCGGGCGAGTCGCTCCTGCAAGTGAAGGTCGGCGCGAGCCTCGTCCCCACGCTGGCGCAGAGCTTCGCCCTCACCGCCGCGCTGATCTTCGTGGTCTTCCTCTTCGTCTTCCGCAGCCCGACGGCGCGGCTCCTGGCGATGATCCCCTCGCTCTTCGCCATTCTCGCCACCTTCCTGGGCATGCGGCTCTTCGGCGCCTCGCTGAACGTCGCCACGATCCTCATCGCCACCACCGTGCTGGGCACCACCGAAAACGATCAGATCCATTTCTTCCACCACCTTCAGGAGCGCGACGGCGCGCCGCTGGATGAGGCGCTGTTGCACGCGCTGCGCGTCTCCGGCCGCGCCATCGTCTTCTCCACCCTGATCAACGCGGCGGGGTTCCTGGCACTCTCGCTCGCCACCTTCCCGCCGCTGCGGCAATTCGGGCTCGTAACCAGCGCAGCCTTCCTGCTCGGGTTGATCGCCGACTTCACCGCCTTGCCGGCGGGACTGTGGATGGTGGACCGCCGCTCTCGCCAGAAGGTTGAGTTGCCGCGGCCTTTGGCTTAAAGACCCGGCGTGAGGTCGTCCGCTCTCATCCGTCTTTCCGTCAACGGCGAGGACCATGCGCTGGCCGTGCCCGCGCAGCGCACCTTGCTCGAGGCCCTGCGGTACGACCTGGGGCTCATCGGCTCGAAGCAGGGCTGCGACAAGGGCGATTGCGGCGCCTGCACTGTCCTGGCGCGGCCCCGAGGCGCCCCCGGCCGGGGCGAGGCGATCCTGTCCTGCATCACCCTGGCCCACGACGCCCAGGATCTCGAGATCGTCACCATCGAGGGGCTGGCGGGCGCGCAAGGGCTCGATCCCGTGCAGCGCGCCTTTGCCGACTGCGGTGCCCTGCAGTGCGGATTCTGCCAGCCGGGCATGATGCTCTCGGCGCGGGCGCTGCTCGACAAGAACCCCACGCCTACGCTGGTGCAGATCCAGGAGGCCCTGAGCGGCAATCTCTGCCGCTGCACGGGCTACACCAAGATCTACGAAGCGGTGCAGGTGGCGGCCGGCCTTCGCGGGCCCGCGCAGCGGGCGCCGGTCCAGTCCGAGCGCGCGGCCCCGAGCGATTCGAAGGCGCAGGCGGTGACGGAGATCGTTCCGTGAGCATCGGGGCGCGATTCCCCAAGTCGGACGGCGTCGTCAAGGCGGACGGCTCCGGCCTGTATACCGACGACCTCGCCTTCCCGCGCATGTTGCACGCGAAGATCCTGCGCTCCCCGCACGCGCACGCCCGGGTCCGCGGCATCGACGTGAAGGCGGCCGAGGCGTTCCCGGGCGTGATCGCGACGCTGGTCGGCGCCGAGCTGCCGGTGAAGTACGGCGTGATTCCCTGGACGCAGGACGAGACGGCCCTGGCGGTGGAGAAGGTCCGCCACGTCGGCGACGCGGTGGCCTGCGTGGCGGCGCTGGACGAGCGGACGGCGGAGGAGGCGCTGCGGCTCATCGAGGTGGACTACGAGGTGCTCCCCGCGGTGCTCACCCCCGAGGACGCGCTCGCCCATCCGGAGATCAAGGTCAACGAGAAGGCCAAGGTCGGGAACATCACCAAGCACGTCAACCTCCAGTTCGGGGATGTGGACGGGGCGGTCGCGGGGGCCAAGGCGGTCGCCCGCGAGACGTACCGGTACGCGGGCTCCACCCACGTGCCCATCGAGCCGCACTGCGCGGTGGCCCGCATCGACGCCGACGGCAACCTGACGGTCTGGAGCTCGACGCAGATCCCGCACTACGTCCAGCGCGAGCTGTCGCGGGTCCTGGGCCTGCCGCAGAGCAAGGTGCGCGTGATCCAGCCGCTCCTCGGCGGCGCGTTCGGCGGCAAGAGCGATCCGTTCGCGCTGGAGTTCTGCGTGGCCAAGCTGGCGATGAAGACCGGCCGGCCGGTGAAGATCCTCTACACGCGCGAGGAGGTCTTCTACGCGCACCGCGGCCGCCACCCGATGAAGATGGACGTGACCGTCGCACTGGACGGGGACGGGCGCATCGCCGCCGTGGACAACAAGATCCTGATCGACGGCGGCGCCTACGCCTCGTTCGGGCTGGTCACCGCATACTACGCAGGGCAGCTCCTCACCGGGCCCTACCGCTTCGGGACGTACCGGTTCGACAGCTACCGCATGTACACCAACAAGCCGCCCTGCGGTCCCAAGCGCGGGCACGGGTCGGTGCAGCCGCGCTTCGCCTTCGAGGTGGCGTTGGACGAGGCGGCGGAGAAGCTGGGGCTGGATCCGATCGAGGTGCGCCGGCGCAACTTCATCGGCGAGTTCGTGGAGACGGTGAACGGGCAGAAGATCACCTCGAACGGGTTCCTCAAGTGCCTGGAGCTGGTGGAGAAGGCCTCGGGGTGGAAGGACCGGCACGGCAGGCTCGGTCCGGGGCGCGGCCTGGGCGTCGCCGGGTCGATGTACATCAGCGGCACGGCCTATCCGGTCTACCCGAACGAGATGCCGCAGAGCGGCGTGCTGGTGAAGCTCGATCGATCCGGACGCGTGGTGGTCTACAGCGGCGCTTCCGACATCGGCCAGGGCGTCAACACGCTGCTTTGCCAGATCGCGGCGGAGGAGATGCACTGCGATCCGCGCGACGTCACGGTGGTGGCGGCGGACACCGACCTGACTCCAGTCGATCTCGGCGCGTACTCCAGCCGGGTCACGTTCATGGTCGGACTGGCCGCGCGCGAAGCCTGCCAGAAGCTGGCCGATAAGCTGCGCGCCGCCGGAGGGGCCACGTTCGCCGAGGCCTGCCAGCGGGCGGAGGCCGCGGAGGGTGCGCCGCTGGCCGCGACGGGCGGGTACAGGACGCAGAAGCTGGGCGGCGGCTATCGCGGCGGCACCATCGGCGCATCGCCGGCGTACTCCTTCACCGCGCACGTGGCGGAAGTCTCGGTCGACGAGGAGACCGGGATCTGGAAGGTGGAGCGGATCTGGGCCGCGCACGACTGCGGCAAGGCCCTCAATCCGACGCTGGTGGAGGGCCAGATCGAAGGCAGCGTCTACATGGGCGCGGCGGAAGCGCAGATGGAGGAGATGATCTACGACGACAAGGGCCTGCTTTTCGGGCCCTCGCTCCTCGATTACCGGATCCCCACCTCGCTCGACACGCCGGATCTGGAGTCGTACATCGTCGAGAGCAACGACCCCGCCGGACCGTACGGCGCCAAGGAGGCTGGAGAAGGGCCCCTGCATCCGGCGATCCCCGCCATCGCGAACGCCATCCACGACGCCTGCGGGATCCGCATCCGCGAGCTGCCGTTCTACCCGCAGCGCGTGCTCAAGCTCTTGCGCGGGCGGGCCGGCCGGGGCGAGGAGCGGGCCGCCTCATGATGACGCTGCCCGATCTGAACGTGCTGCGTCCAGGCTCGGTCGCCGAGGCGGTGGAGGCGCTGCGCGCGAATCCGGGCGCGCGCGTCCTGGCGGGAGGGACGGACATCGTTCCCAACCTCAAGTACGGCATGTACGACACGCAGCACCTGGTCGCCCTGCGCGGGCTGTCCAGCGAGCTGCGCTACCTGCGCGAGGTGCAGGGAGATCTGCTGCTGGGCGCCCTCTGCAGCATCGACGAGCTGGCGCGCAGCGAAGTGATGAAAGCGCGTCTCCCGGCGCTGGCGGACGCCTGCAGCCAGATCGCGGGACCGCAGCTGCGCCGCATGGGAACGCTGGGCGGGAACCTCTGCCTGGACACGCGCTGCGTCTACGTCAACCAGAGCCACTTCTGGCGGAGCGCGCTCGGGTACTGCCTGAAGAAGGACGGCACGGTCTGCCACGTGGTGGCCGGAGGAAAGCGCTGCGTGGCGGCGGCCTCGAACGACACCGCGCCGGTCTTGCTCGCGCTCGGCGCCAGCGTGAAGACGGTCTCGCCCCGCGGAGAGCGCGTGCTCCCGCTGCGCGACTTCTATCTCGCGGACGGCATCCACAACACCGTCCTTTTGCCGGACGAGCTGCTCACCGAAGTGCGCATACCCGCGGCAGCGACCTCCCGCAAGCAGGCGTTCGCGAAGCTGCGCATGCGCGCAGCGATCGATTTTCCCGCGCTCAACCTCGCGGTCGCCCTCGATCTGGAGGGGAGCTCCGTCCGCTCGGTCTCGCTCGCCGTCAGCGCGCTGGCGGGGCGCCCGGCGCTGATCAAGGGCCTCGAGGACCTGCACGGCCGCCCGGCGGACGCGCTGTTCGCCGAGGAGCTGGGCCGCCGCGCCCACAAGCAGTGCAAACCCTTGACCAACATCGGCGTCGATCCGGAATGGCGCCGGGACATCCTGCCGGTGTTGGTCCGCCGGACCGTGCTGCGGGCGATCGGGTAGAACGCGGGTTCAGCGGACCATGCGGATCGTCTTTCCCTCGGCGGCGG
>DATBZA010000041.1:0-2254 GCA_036513415.1 Myxococcales bacterium
CGCGGTGATCCATCCGCCCAGCGCGCTCGGCGAGGCGGTCAACGTGCTCGCCGTCGAGGCGGTGCGCCGACACCCGGCCAAGTTCTGCATCCTCGGGCATTTCGACCTCCAGAGCGCGGATCGCGAGAACAGCGTCGCCCACTGGCGCGAGCGGCCGGGCATGCTCGGGTTCCGGTTCACCTTCAACCAGCCGCATCAGAAGGCGTGGTGGACCGATGGCTCGCTCGACTGGTTCTGGGCGGCGTGCCAGAAGGCGGGACTGCCCGTTGGGCTCTTGGCCGGCGGGAACATGGCGGCGTTGAAGAAGATCGCCGAGCGGCATCCCGCTCTGAAGCTGCACATCGATCACCTCGGGCGGCCCGGCGGCGGCACCGGGCAAACCGACGACGAGGTCTTCGCCGACCTTCCGGACATGCTCGCGCTCGCCCGGTTCCCCAACGTCGCGGTCAAGATGTCGGGCGCGCCGAGCTATTCGAGCCAGCCCTACCCGTACCGGAACATCCACGGCTATCTGCGCCAGATCTTCGAGGCGTTCGGGCCGGACCGCTCGTTCTGGGGCACCGACATCACTCGCATGCCGTGCTCGTATCGACAATGCGTGACGATGTTCACCGAGGAGCTGCCGTGGCTCCGAGGCCGCGACCTCGAGCGAGTGATGGGGGGAGCCATCGTCGACTGGCTCGGCTGGAAGCGGCCCGCGGCCTGATCGCCGGGCCGCCGCTTGATCGTCGAGCGGAGTGAGCGGCGCGTCAGGCCGGCTCGAGCGTGGAGGCGTCCGCGAACGCCGGGCGCACCTCGTGCGCGAAGCGCCGCAGGGACAGCGGACCGCCCGCGCTATTGAGCAGCACGTACTCCGCGCCTGCCTCGTGCAGGACCTCGAGCTTGACCGCGATCGCGTTGGGCGTGCCGTAGAGCGCGCCGGCGCAGATGGCCTCGTCCGAGATCACGCGCTTCTGATTCTTCCCGTCCGGGCGCAGCGTCAGCCGGTCGATACGCCGGCGCGCGGCGATGCGCGTCTCGAACGCTTTCTGCAGCTCGGCGGGCGTCCCCACCACGTTGATGGACCGGGTGACCGCGACGCTCATCGGATCGAACGTGCGCCCCTGCTTCTCCACCTCTGACTTGAACAGCGCGATCCGCTCGCCGATCTCTTCGATGGAGGCATACTGGTCGAGCAGGAGCTTGTGGCCCTGTTCCGCAACCTTCTTGATGGACTCGGGGCTCCCGGCGCCCATCCACAATGGCGGATGGGGCTTCTGCGCCGTCGGCGGCTCGACGACCACCTCCTCGAACTGCCAGTACTTGCCTCGATGCGACCACGGCGCGTCCGACGTCCAGGCCTTGAGAATGACTTCCAGGGATTCGTCGAAGCGCTCCGCGGCCTCCTCCATGGGCATGCAGAAGCCGGCGAACTCCCGGTAGCGATAGCCCATGCCGATCCCGAAATCGAGCCTGCCCTGCGACAGCAAATCGAGCGTGGCGGCTTGCTCGGCCAGCAGCACGGGATTGTGCCAGGGCAGGACGATCACCGCCGTGCCCAGCCGAAGTGTCTTCGTGCGCGCGGCGATGAATGTGAGGAGACTCAGCGTCGCCGAGATCTGGCCGAACCCGGTGAAGTGGTGCTCGACGAGGAACGTGCTGCAGAAGCCGAGCGACTCCGCTTCGACGTTGTAGTCGACGAACTCCCGGAACCCCACGCCGCTATCCACATCGGGGCCCCCTCGCTTCGCCTGCGCGCTGCCGAAGAGTCCGAATCGCATCTCGTCGCTCCTTGTCCCGCTCCAGGGTCTCGCGCCGCGGGGATCACATTACACGGGAAGCGTCGGACGTTCCGGAATTTTCCGGGCGGCAGCGGCAATTCCCGCCTATGCTACCCTCCACTGGAGGCTCACCCGGAGGCGGCTCACCCGGATGCAAGGAGATCGGCATGGACGAGCATCGCACCGATCGCCGCGATTTTCTGAAGCAGGTCACTGCAGTCGGCGTGGCTGGCGTCATCGCTGGCGCGCGGCCTGGCCTCGGGCACGCCGGCACGGGGCCAGAAAGGTCGGGAACGAAGATGTCCTACGATCCGGCGGCCAAATTCGAGCTCAAGGTCAGCGAGGTGGAGTTCCGGCGCACGCCGGCCGGGCGGCAGCTGATGGCCCGCATCTATCAGCCACAGGGCCCAGGGCCGTTCCCGACGGTGCTCGATCTGCACGGCGGCGCCTGGCGCCGCAAGGACCGTCTCGCCGAAGAGCCGATGGACCGCGCC
>DATBZA010000042.1:0-2864 GCA_036513415.1 Myxococcales bacterium
GAGGCGGAACAGATCGCGCTCGCCGTCGCCGAGCGACGGCGGGATCACCGGCGTGAACGGCTCGTCGCGAAGCTCCTTCTGCTCGATGCGCGCGTGCAGCGGCATCAGGTCCGGGATGTTGAGCGGGCCCTCGATCTTGTAGACGTCCTGACTGCCCAGCTTGAGCGACCGGACCAGGTAGTCGACCAGTGCGGGCTCGGCCGACGCGGCGATCTCCAGCCGCACCGCGCCGCCGCGGTCGCGCCGCCGGACCTCGCGCTCGATGGTGACGAGCAGGTCCTCCGCCTCCTCCTCGTCGATGGTGAGGTCCCAGTTGCGGGTCACGCGCAGCGCGTAGCACCCGTCGATGGGCATGCCCGGGAAGAGCTGGGCGACGTGGCGAGCGATCACGTCCTCGAGCAGCACGTAGCTTCGCTGTTTTCCGGAGGCGCCCTCGGGCAGCTCGACCAGGCGAGGGAGCACCGCGGGCACCGGTACCATTCCGTAGCGCAGGCGGGTGCCGAGGCTCTGGGCGGCGAAGCGCACGGCCAGGTTGAGCGACTTGTTGCGCAGGTGGGGGAAGGGGTGTCCCGGATCGATCGCGATCGGCGTCAGCACCGGGAACACCTCGCGGGCGAAGTACTCGCTCACGAAAGCGTCCATCGCCGGGCTGAGCTGGCCGGTGGAGACCAGGCGGGCTCCCGCGCGGTCGATGATCGGCAGCAGCTCGGTGTTGAGCGCGCGGTACTGGCGGGCGACCGTGTCATGCACCCGCGCCGCGATCGCCTGGAGCTGCTCGCTCGGGCTCATCGCGTCCGGACCGGTCTCCTCGACATGGCCCGAGAGCTGCTGCTTGAGGCCGGCCACCCGGATCATGAAGAACTCGTCCAGGTTGGAAGCCACGATCGAGAGGAACTTGAAGCGCTCCAGGGCCGGAACCTGGGGGTCGATCGCCTCCTCGAGGACGCGCTCGTTGAAGGCCAACCAGGAGAGCTCGCGGTTGATGAAGAGGCGAGCGTCGCTCGCCGCGTGCTGGATGAGGGGGACGTCGGTGGCCGGAACCACGGTCAAAGACGCGGAAAGCGGCGCTGCCGGCGCCTGCCCGGCGTCCGGCTTGGGCGCCGGAACGGGTGAAAAGGTCGTCACTGCGGGATCCATGGCTGTCCGTCAATCTACACGGCGCGAAGCCACCCCGCCAGCAACCCTGAGTCAACCCAGCCTTGACCTGATGACGCGTCGCATTATAGTCTTGGGTGGAGAAAGCCAACCAAATGTAAACAGGGGAGAGACCACCATGTTCGCAGAACAGATCAACCAGTTCCAGGCGCGGTTCACCGAGACGTTCGCGGCGGCGCAGAAGCGGGCGCAGGCGCGGGCGAAGGAGTTCGAGGCCGAGGCGCGCAAGGTGCTCGATACCCTGAGCGACCGGGCGCAGGCGGAGTTGAAGGTCCTGCTTCACCAGGCGCAGGGCCTGAGCAAGGAGCAGGTGGGCCAACTGGGTGCGGAGCTGGTGAAGCTCGGCAACCACCTGCAGGAACTGTCCAAGTCGTGGAAGGCTGCCGCCCGCCCTTCGGACGCCGCGAACCAGGACGGCAGGAAGTCGGACGGCCGGTCCGTCAACTAGTCGGCAAAGCTTCCCGGGGGCGGCTCGGGTTGTTCAAAAGTCGATGTAAATTAGCGCACATTGGGCACCCAATGTAGGGTGAAAGGAACCTTGCGGGGGGCGGATCGCCGCTGTTAGCTTTCCCCGCGGCGCTGGATTGGTGCGGTATGGGTGTAACTCGCCCACCCGCCGGGTCCGGCTGCAGGGGACGGGTTCCCCGGAGATCCTCACGGATGAAGCTGCGGATGCGAGTCATCCTCGCCGTGTGCGGCGGACTGGTCCTGGCGGGTGGGGCGGCGGAGGTGTGGCTCCTCCCCCGCGCGCTGCCCGGTCCGGAGATGCCGCTGAAGGAGAAGCCGGCAAACGCCATGTCGCCGGCGCAGATGGACGCAATCCTAGCGCAGGTGGCTCCGGCGCTTCCCGTTGCGGTTCGCGGTTCCTTGGGCAACGCCCTGCTGATCGAGGCCGCCCGGGCTGGGTATGACCCGCTGTTCCTGCTGGCAGTGATCAGCGTAGAGAGCGGGTTCCGGCTCAGCGTCTCGAGCGAGCGCGGCGCGCGCGGCCTGCTGCAGCTCAAGCCGAGCACCTTCGAGTGGATCAGCGCCCGGGAGCCCGACGTCGCCGGCGACGACCCGGAGCAGGGCACGGACCCGATCGTGGACGTGCGTCTCGCGGTCCGCTATCTGCGCTGGCTGGAGACCCGCTTCCACGGCCGCGACGCGGCGCTGATGGCCTACAATGCGGGTCCGCGCCGCTACCAGCAATACGTACGCAGGGGAGAGATTCCCGACTCCCTCAAGGACTACCCGCGCCGGGTGATGCGCGAGTACACCCGGTTGGTGAGGCGGACTGAGCACCGCAGGGACGGCCAGGGCGTGCTCCTCGCCGGGGTTCCCTGAAACGGAAGCTGGTGTGCCCGCCTGCTGATCCGTAAACTGCGCGGCCAATGCCCACCGCCTACACCATCCGCGTCCGGGAGCCGGAGGCCCGCAGGGCCGAGATCGAGCTGACGTTGGAGGCCCGCGGCTCCGCCGCGCTCGAGGTCCGCTTCCCGGTCTGGACGCCGGGAAGCTACCTGGTGCGCGAGCACCAGCGACACGTCGATGGCTTCTGGGCCACCGACGACCGCGGCCGGCGGCTGCCGGTGCGCAAATCCGACAAGCAGACCTGGCGCATCGACTGCGGCGGCGCCGCGCGCGTGCAAGTCGGCTATCGGCTGGCCTGCTTCGAGCTGACCGTGCGCACCAACCACGTCGACCCGACGCATGCCTTCCTCAACCCC
>DATBZA010000043.1:0-2319 GCA_036513415.1 Myxococcales bacterium
CGGGGGAACCTCGGGTTCCCCCGCGTGCGTATGATTTCGGCAGTGCAGGCGAAGAAATACGACGAGTCCTCCGCCCAGCTTGCCTCCGACATCGTGGAGAGCGCACAGCAACTCGTCAGACTCGAGATCGAGCTCGCCAAGCAAGAAGTCAAGGAGCTCGCGATCCGCAATGGGATCGCGATCGGCGCGTTTGTGGTGGCGGGCGTTTTCGCGCTTCTTGCCATCCTGGTGGCGCTGCCCGTCCTGCTCGTGGTCTGGATCGACAACCACACGCTCGTCGCAATCATCTGGCTTGCTCTTTACCTAGTCATCGCGCTGGGCCTCGCTCTCTTTGGCAGGTTCCGACTGCAGATTCAGCCCCCGCAAAAGACCATCCGCAGCCTGAAGGAGACCAGGGAATGGGCGCTTCGTCAGATCAGCTCGAACAACAAATAGTCGAGATTCGCGGCTCGATGGAATCCAAGATCATCGAGCTGCGCGAGCGCAGCCGCACTCAGGTGCGCCGGCTCTCACGAACGCTGGTCATCGCCGTCGGCGTGGGGGCGGCGGTCGGCGTCGCCGTCGTCGGCGCTCTGATCGTCTACCGGGTCACGCGGCCCCCCACCGCCCGCGAGCGGGTCGAGCGTGTGATACCGCGGGGGGTCATGAAAGACCTGCGCCGCGCCCGTCAGACGCTTGAGCTGGGCCTCCGCCGGCAGGTCCCGCCGATGCGCCTCTACGTCGGCGACAAGCAGCTCGGTGAGGAGAAGCCGTCCTCTCAGTGGGAGCGGATCGCCGTGAACGTCGCCCGAACCGCCGCCACGGCCGCCGCGAGCGCGGTCGTCGCTCGTCTGGTGGACCAGATCAAGCCAGGCAAGGCTTCCGCCGAGAAGACCAGCTAGACCGACTCCGACGCCTGGCGTCTCAGCGCGGGTCGAGACGCAGGTTAGCGCCCGAGAGGGGCTCCGAATCGGCGCTGGCGAGCCAGGCGACCACCCGGGCGACCTCTTGGGGCCGCAGCGACGGTTCCTTCGGCGCACCGCTCAGCGCCAGCATGGGCGTGTCGACCGAGCCGGGGCTGACGGCGTTGACGCGGATCCCAAGCGCACGGCCCTCGACGGCCATGGCCTCGGTGAGGCCGGCCAGGCCCGACTTGGCGGCTACGTAGGCAGACATTCGAGGAAACTTCTCGGCACCGGCGACGCCGGAGAGGCTGGAGACATTCACGATGGCGCCCCCCGGACGCATGCGGCGGAAGGCCGCCCGGCTGCAGAGGAAGGCGCTGCGCAGGCCCGCAGCCAGCGTCTCATCCCATTCGGCGGCGCTCATCTCGGTCAGCAGCCGGGGGATCAGCACGGCGGCGTTGTTGACGAGGGCACCCCAGCCTTGAAGCCGTTCTGCCGCCGCCTCGACGGCCGACTCGTCTGAGGCGTCCACCCCGTCCTGCCGGCTCCAGGAGATCACCTCCCAGCCCCGCCTGCGCATCTCGGCGGCGACCGCCCCGCCGATGCCACCCGAAGCGCCGGTCACCACGGCAACGCCCGCCGTCACCGGATCACCTCGTTCAACACGGCTTCCAGTCGCTCGCTCACCAGCGCGGGATCGTAGCGCCTGGTGAGCTCCGGGTTCACCGCCTGCGCTCGCCGGCGCTCCACCGGGTCGAGCGCCTCCAGGATCGCCGCGGCGAGCAGCCCCACGTCGCCGATGGGGACCAGCCGGCGGACCGCGCCTGCGCTCGTCTCGGGCAGGGCGCCCGCGTCACCGAGCACCACCACCAGGCCGCTGGCCATCCCCTCCAGCGCGGCGATCCCGAAGTTCTCCTGCGCGCTGGGCAGGCAGAAGACCGCGCTGGCGGCGAACGCGCGCATCAGCTCTGCACGCGGCACGTGGCCCTCCACAGACACGCCGGCCAGCCCGCTGCCCAGCCGCCGAGTCTCCTCCAGCTGCGGTCCGTGCCCCAGCACCCTGAGCGTCGCGCCCGGCCGCGCCCGGAGGACGAGCGGCCAGGCCTGCAGGAGATCGCTCACTCGCTTGCGCGGGTAGAGGTGAGCCACGCAGAGGACGGTCTCGTCGCCGGGCAAGCCGCTCCCAAGGCGCCCGCGCCAGGCGTCGAGGTCGAAGGGCTCCGGGACGACGCGCAGGCGCGCCGCCGGGACCTCGTAGTGGCGTTGCACCGCGGCGGCGGAATAGCTGGAGGGGACGATCACGGCGGCCGCGGTCCGGGCGGCGGCGCGCTCCCACCGCGCTTGAAGGCGAAGAAGCCGGCTCGTGAGGCCGGTCTCGTAGGGCAGCACCTCCGGATAGATCCCCTTCAGCACCGCCACGTATGGGCGGTCGGCG